>NZ_CP016808.1:4271000-4959500 GCF_002741035.1 Paenibacillus sp. BIHB 4019
ACGGCTGACAAAACAAATGCGACGGCTACTAATGCGAGCGAAACGTTGATGCCGTATGCGCTATAAACGAAAGTGCCAAATACCGGACCTATGACAACAAAGACGCTGGTTAACGTTTGGTACATCGCCATGCCCGTCTGAATATGCTCCTCCGGTACATGCTGCTTAAATAACTTCATCCCGGAGGGCTGCGAGAATTGCGATAAAACCGCGGATAGCAGTGTCGTGAAGAATATCGCTTTCCATGAGCCTAACAATAAGGCCGCCAAGATGGCCAGCAGCGATAGGGCACTGAGCAAATCGCAGTAAATCATCGTTTTTTTGGGTTTCCAACGATCCGCAAAGGTTCCGCCGATGACAGAGAAGATGAGAATCGGAGCAAATTCGGCGACATAGAGCATCGACACGGCAACGGTATCGTTGTTCGTCATTTCCATAACGAACAGTAGAATGGCAAAGTTCCGCATCCAGACGCCTATTTGCAGAAACAGACTGGATATCAGAATGACGCGTATAAACTTGTTCCCGAAAAAATCGGACGCAGATAAAAACCGTTTTACTCTTTGTACCATGATTGATCGCTCCTAATAATCTTGTTCTTTCCATCTTTGATTAAAAATACCACGAACTGCCTACACCTACAACAGAACCTTAAAATGTGGATACATTATGCGATTTCAGCTATTAACGAATCATAGAAAGGAGGTGAATACAATTTGGAAGACCTGAGTCGATTGGAGTGGATTATTTTGCAAATGCTCGTGACCTCAAACAGCCGTACAACGGATATGCTTGAGATTATAACGATGGGTCGGCTGCAGCCCATTGTCGCGAGCCAATCTCATGTGTCCGGAGGGAAGATATTGCGCGAGTCGTTCCTGATTACAGAGAGGGAGCAACGTTATGTGTCGCAGAATATCGTTTTAATTGATCCGGCCTACGTTCCCCCTGTGCTGCTGGAGCGAATTATCAGTGAGAGGGAAGGAATCGGCCATGTGCTGAGAGCGAGCCATACTCGGGATATTAGAACCATGATTCAGAACGGCTGGAGGCTCACAGCCGAGGCGGTGGATTTATTCGATAAACCATATCGCCTTCAATTTCAAGAGCATCGCCGGGTTCCATTTAAGGAATATAAGATGACTTTTCCTCCTTTTCAGGATAGCGGGGTACATCTTATCGAATATTTTAATCCGGATATAATCCGAATGAACACCAAATCGACCCAGCCATTTATGGATGAGGAAGGGGACCACGATAGAATGAACAGACAACAAATGTTTGATGAAGTAATAAATATGATTATTAGACAGATGAATATACAGATGAATCCAGACGAGGTTGATGAGACGATGCCGCTTGGGGATGAGGGGCTCGCGCTTGATTCTATTCAAATTATCGAGCTTGCTGCAAGAATAGAGGCGCAGCTTGGCTTGACTATAGCCGATAGCGAGCTCATTGAAATTAGCGGGTACACAGTCGGGCAACTGATCGGCACTTTGCATGAGCGAGCCAATGCGGTATGAACGAGAGCCCGTTGATAAGTAAGGAGGCCATCAAAAGGCTGCTGCTGGAAAATCAGCTGTTTGTCTCAAGGCCGGATGAGCTCAACGATGATTCGCTTATTATGATGGATTCATTGTGCCTCATCTGGTTTCTCGACATGCTGGAGCATCGCAATCATATCCATTTGCAGCTAGAAGACGGGGACTACGAGCGCTTCGACTCCATCCATGCCATTTACAGGCTTATCCAGGAGAAGGGAGTAATGATCAAGAGGCATACGAACACGATGTGAGAAAGGAGTACGCGATGTTCAATCGGGTAGTGATAACAGGGATCGGATTAATGATTCCAAGCGGCTTCGGAGAAGAGGCCGTTAAGAGAAGCGTGCTTACGGGAGAACATCATTTCAGGCCGGTTACACGCTTCGACAGCACGCCTTTCCGGACTGCTTTTGCAGCGGAATCCGATTTCAAGGGCACCTTGCTCGGACTGGGGATACGCTTGGCCGAGGAGGCCGTTGCTTCCTCCGGCCTGCACGATTTATCGGATTCGTCCATCGTACTCGGCCTGCAAGGCGATTACAATGCGCTTCAACAGTACTGGAGGATGAAGTCCTCGGGGCAACATTCAGCTATACCGCTATCGGAATTTTTGCCATCCTACCACTTGAAAGTATTGGCTGACCTTTATCGGCTTAAGGGCAACGGCAAAACAATAAGTTTAAACAATGCCTGTATTGCTTCCAGCAACGCGATTGGCGTCGCTTACGAGCTTATCCGGAGGGGGGAATCGGATACTGCGCTTTGCGGCGGATATTCCCTTGTGACCGAGGAGATGTTTGCGAAATTCAATTCGGGACGCACCTTTGCTGCTGACGGCCAAGTAAGGGCATTTTCGGCCAATCGATCAGGAATGCTGCTCGGAGACGGAGGCGCTATGCTCATGCTCGAAAGCCTGGAGCATGCCGAGAAGCGCGGCGCTTCGATTCTGGCCGAAATGCTTGGCTGGGGACTGTCCTGCGACGCCTTCCATGTGTGCCAGCCTCATCCGGAAGGAAGCGGTATGGCGCTCGCCATTGAACGGGCATTGGCCGCTGCTTCTATTCAGAAGGAAGAAATAGATTATATTCATGCCCATGGGACTGGCACTCCTCTTAATGACCGTGCAGAAACGGCGGCGATTAAGCGGGCGTTTGGCACGAGGGCTTATGATATTCCGATCTCATCGACGAAGACGATGACGGGACATATTCTCGAAGGTACGGGAGCAGTTGAGACGGCTCTCTCCATCATGGCTATGAAGCACAACACGATTCCACCCACGATGGGTTATGAAGAGAAGGATCCCCATTGCGACTTGGACTATGTACCGAATTACCCAAGGAAGAAGCAGCTGAACAAGGTCATCAATTTAAATGCCTCCTTCGGAGGCAACAATACGGCTATTGTTCTGCAAAAATCGGTTGAGAGGGGGTAATTTATGCTGAAGGTGACAGCGACTGCATGCATCGGTCCATGGGGGCATTCCATCGAAGGTCTGGCCGATTATGCGGATATGCTTAAAGCGGCGGAAGAACAGGCCCGGTCGATTGCAATAGAGCCCGTCCCCGGTTTTATCGAATCCGCCTTCAATCCTATGGTGTATCAAATTTTGAAAACCCATGTGGAGTCGGGGACGATTCGCTCTCATCAGAAGCTGGCTATTTTGCTTGGCAGTGCATTTGGCGATACGGCTACTGCAGATCGGGCAAGCCAGAATTTGCTTCAAGGCAAAGTCCATAATCCTTTATTGTTCTATCAATCCGTTCCTAATTCCATTCTTGGCTACGCTTCTAAACAATTTGGCTTTACCGGTATGATATCAGCGGTCTCCCACTTCGGGAACGGACTTGTTTCCTTGCTCGATCTAGCAGAAATCTATATGGATCAACCAGATGTTGAGCAGGTACTCGTCATTGGTGTGGAGCTGCAAAGCAGCCGTTCCGACGAATTGCTTGCGGAGCTTGTTGATTCAGAGGCAGCCTTGCGATCATGCGATCATGCCATCTCGCTCTTACTGGAATCCGCCAAGGGAGATGTTCTCCCAGAATCTGGCGATGAGCTTCTTATTTATATTGAAGCGGTCGAAAGCTCAACTGAGCCCTTGAGCACCGAGCCACCTGTACGACCGTTTGCCGGCAATCAAGGGCTAGCGGATCTGGTCATTGCAGTGGATCGGTTAAAAAAAAGGGAAGTAGCTGCCCCGGTTATTATCTACGATTATGAATTCGGAGGAGGCTGCCATGCTATTAAACTCAATCGATAAGCAAGCATTCTATCAGGCGTTGATTTCAAACTCAGCTGAGCCCTCTCAATTGGCAATGAAATTCTCTTCTTCCGTAACGTACGGGCAGCTTTTCGAGGAAATCGAAAGTGGGCGGCTGCAGCTAGCGGAAGCAGGCGTCAAGGAAGGGGATCTCGTTGCGCTGCAAATCAAAAGCTCCCTGACTTTTGTTTTTTTGTTATTTGCCGTATGGAAACAAGGAGCTCAGGCGATGCTGCTGGACAGCCGTTTGAAACAGACGGAAACCGAGGCGTTGCTGCAGGAATATGGGCCACACTATTATATTTGCTCAACCGATCAGAGTCATCCGCTAGCAAGCTTTGCCGAAAAAGTTTCCTTCGAAATCGTGAAGCTCCAGCAAAGCAAAGGCTGCGAGCCCGAATGCGTGCTTCATTTGTTCACATCGGGCTCTACGGGCAAGCCGAAAGCAATCGGCAGAACGGCAGAAGCGATCCTTGGCGATCTGCACAAATTGACAGCTGTACCTTTATTATCACGCGATGATCGTGTTTTGGCCTTGTCTCCGCTTACGCATACATTCGGTTTACTTAATGGACTACTGCTCACCTTATTCACGGGAGCTTGCTTATATTTTCCACGAAATCACCAGAGCCTATCTATCCTTCAGACACTCCGGGAGGAAAGGATTACGGTGATGTATGGCGTTCCGTTCCACTATCAATTATTGGGACAAGCGCCTGGGCCTGAGCCGCTCCCTGAGCTTAAGCATGCGATTTCTGCAGGGGAGGCTCTTTCTCTAGAGGTGTATCAAGCTTTTTACGAGAGATATGGCGTCACGATCGGTCAGCAGTACGGGACAAGCGAGACCGGAGTTCTGACCATGGATTGGGACGGCAAATATCCGGAGAGCGTCGGTCGTCCGTTACCGGGAGTAAGCTTGCGAATTGAGAACGATGAGGTGCTGGCAGAATTGCTGGAATCTCCTTATCTGCCTCGCACCGTGAACGAAAGATGGAGCAAGGGATGGTTCAACACATCGGATACCGGTTCCATCAACGAGGAGCAGATTTTATATTTAGCCGGGCGTTCAGACAGTATCAAGATTATCGGCGGACTTAAAGTGAATCTCCAGGAGATCGAGCTTAAGCTGAAGAACCACCCCGAAATCCGTGATGTGCTTGTCTGTTTGTCAGAGGACAACCAGATTATTGAAGCTCATGTCGAGCGGCAAGAATCATTGCTGGAGTCCAGCTTGCTGGAATGGTGCCGAGAACACATGGCCGATTATAAAGTGCCTAGAAGGTTTTATTGGGCAAGGAAGCTTCCAAGAACATCGACTGGCAAGTTGATTCGGATGAATCCCCATTCGCTGAATCGTGAGGAGGAACGGTTGCAGAAGCAGCTGTACCAAGAACCTCAAAAGGTGTCCCTGCTGCTGGATCTCGGATCCGTGTTCGAAAAGCAAGGCCGGCTGCTGGAAGCCAATGATCTCTATAGGAGAGCGAAACGTTTTTCAGTCTCTAATGAAGATTTGTTGAAGATTGAGAAAGAGCTTGCGCGTATTCACATCCTTATGGAGCACGCTGCATTCACGAAGAAAGACTATGCGGCTTCATTAAATAAAATGGTTAGTGTTTATTGCTACGGGAGAAGCGGCACGCATTTGATGAAAAGTCTGCTGGACGGCCATCCGAATATTATATTAACGATGTTGAACGGCGTGGAAATTTTCAAGCTGTGGCAATCAACGATCAAACCGCGTGAAGGGCGCATGGACCACCAGGAAATCGTTGATGCCATATTCAAAACGTTCCCTGGCGAGTTCAACGAAGGCTGCATACTCGAAGAACCGAAGCAGAACGGGATGTGCGCCTTAGGTGAAGGCAGAGATCAAATTTTCGCGATTGATCGAGCCCGATTTAAGACGGCATTCCTGGAAATTACGGAGACGGCTGATCTGATGGACATGACTTTTTTCTATCAAGCCGTACAGCTAGCGGCATCCTGCGCGTTGGGAAGAACCTATGATTTTAACTCAGAGCTTCCGGTCATTATTGAAGGGGGCATTCACTTCGGCACGAGCGTCGCGGAGACCGAGCAGTTCATTGAGCTTTTTCCCTACGCTAAATTATTTCATATGATTCGAAATCCTGTTATTGCGTTTGCTTCCGCATTGAACTACCAATTGCATGCAGGCAAAGCGAGTGTCTACAACTTATGCTTTCAACTGCAAGCTTTGTTCCATGGTGTCCCTGTAACGGAACGCTGGACAGACCGGACGTATTTGGTGAAGCTAGAGGATTTGCATGTAAAGCCAAAGGCTACTCTTGAGCTGATATGCAAGCATCTGGGCATTGATTGGGATGAAAGTTTGCTTCACAGCACGTTTGGCGGGATGAAATGGTGGAATTCATTAACATCCGAGGTTGTATCCGGATTTAATACACGCACCATCTCGAAATCTTATGATGAGTTATTGTCTTCTTTCGACAAATTCAGGCTTGAGAGCATGCTTCGGATTAAATACCGGGCATGGGGATATCCCGGACACGACTATTACAACTACGATAACCTGATGGAGCTTTTGGCATTCCCGTTTAAGTTTGAGAAGCAATATGGAGAGTTCGTAGAGAACTCTGCCATTCTTCGTACGATGGTCCATCGTCTATGTATGAAATTACTCGCAGAAGAGCATGAGCTTGGCGACACCGACAGATTGGAATATCAAGTCCAATTATTGTCTGAGCGTCAAGCGGACCATGCAGTGCGATAAGGGAGCTGGGTGAGAGTGGGTTGATCCTATTCGGTACAAAATCAGAAACGTTGGAGAGGCTTGAGAGACTAGTCAAGTGTGCAATCGTTCTGCCCCAGCTTCAATTTACCGCATATGAGTGGCGTTATCGCCAATCGGATATTTTAAACAGCCTTAAGCAGCTTTCATGGTCGGGGGCGCCACTCATTGTACGAAGCAGTGCGGCTTGGGAGGATGGGATTGCCGCTTCCTATGCAGGGCGTTATGATTCCGTTCTTGATGTGAATGGAGAAAGCGAAGCCATACAGGCCGTTAACAGGGTGCTTGCATCCTATCAAGACGAGGATCCTATCCATCATGTATTCATACAGCCGATGCTTCCATATGTCGCGATAAGCGGCGTCGCTTTTGGCGTCAACCCTAATAATGGCGGCAATTATATCGTCATCAACTACGATGATGTCAGCGGCGCAACCGATGCTGTCACCTCGGGCACTACCAATCATCTCAAAACCTATCATTATTTCAAAGGCTCGCCACTGCCTGCAGTGAGGCCATTGGATCAAATTATTGATTTGATGGATGAACTGGAGCACATATTCGAAACACCAAGGCTGGATATTGAGTTTGCAGTGGACAAGTCGGGCAAGCTGTACCTTTTTCAAGTTCGGCCCTTGTTATTATCCTGCGACTTGGCAAGCCTTGACCATCAATCCGCGATACTAAAACGGATCTATGACAAAGTAGGGCAAGGTCAAGCGAGGCAGCCTTACCTTTATGGTCACAAAACGGTCTATGGTGTCATGCCAGACTGGAATCCAGCTGAAATCATCGGCATTCGGCCTCGGCCGCTCGCACTATCGCTGTATAAAGAATTAGTGACGGACAGCATATGGGCCTATCAGAGGAGCCGATACGGATATAAGAATGTCAGGAGCTTTCCTCTGCTCATCGATCTGGGAGGATTTCCATATATCGATGTAAGAGTCAGCTTTAACTCCTTTTTGCCAAAGGAGCTGGATGCCGAATTAAGCGAGAAGCTCCTGAATTATTATATGCAAAGCTTGATTGATAACCCCCAGAATCATGACAAGGTCGAGTTTGAGATCATATTTTCTTGTTTCACCTTCGATCTGGATATCAGGTTGGAGATACTCTATGAGCATGGATTCACAAAGCCGGAATTGAAGCAGCTTAGTCTTTGTCTGAAGGATCTCACGAATCATATCGTATGTACGGAAAATGGCTTATTACAAAATGATCTGAGTAAAATCAATGAGCTGGAAGCAAGGCGGTCGGAATTGCTGGACAGCTCAATCGACAAGGTTTCGAAAATTTATTGGCTGCTGGAGGACTGCAAGCGTTATGGTACGCTGCCATTCGCCGGGCTGGCAAGAGGAGGATTCGTAGCGGTACAAATGCTTCGATCCCTCGTCTCCATTGGTATTCTGTCGGAAAGCGACTACCATCATTATATGAGCAGTCTGGAGACGGTCAGTACACAAATCAGTATAGATTACGCTCAGCTAGACATGGAGGAATTTCTAGCGAAGTATGGACATTTACGGCCTGGAACCTATGAAATCTGCTCGCCTCGTTATGACGAAGCGCCGGATCAGTATTTTGAATTTTCTTCTTCGCGCGAGCTTAACCGTGTAATAGAGAAGCCATCGTTCTTTCTTTCGCTTGCTCAATATAAACGGATTCAAGCTTTGCTGACCGAGCACGGTCTGTTAGAAGGCAATGTGCTTGGACTATTCGACTTTTTTAAGACCGCGATTGAGGGAAGGGAATATTCCAAGTTTGTATTTACAAAAAGCTTGAGCGAGGCGATTCGGCTATTCGGCCAATTGGCGGAGGAATACGGTATCTCGAAGGAGGAGGCTTCCTTTGCCAATATCGAGGTGATCAAACGGGCTTACGAGTCAGATTGCGATATACAGGGCTTGCTGCTGGATAGTGTTAAGGCTGGCAAACAACGATATGAGGCGACCTTGCAGCTGGAGCTGCCGCCATTGATTACCGAGCCCGCTAATGTATGGTTTTTCAGTCAACCGGAGCTTGAGCCGAATTTTATTACTATGAATCAGGTAACCAGCAAGATTGCATTCTCGCATGAAGATCATGAAAGCTTGCGGGGAAGCATTTTATTCCTTCCGAGTGCCGATCCCGGTTATGACTGGATTTTTTCCAAAGGAATCGCTGGCCTTGTAACGATGTACGGAGGCGTCAATTCACATATGGCTATTCGTGCTGGCGAGCTGTCGATTCCCGCGGTAATTGGAGTAGGAGAAAATTTATATAACCACTACGGCAATGCCAAGATGCTTGCCATCGATTGCGCGGGAAAAAACATGAGGATCATCCAATGATTATGATTGGCCTTACGATGCGTGTCGAAGAGGTAGCGAGCCATGGTGAGCGAAGAGACGCTATTGACCAAAGCTGGATCAACCTTTTAACCGCCTGCGGCTATACGCCGATTCTGCTGCCGAATCATTTGCCAACCGTTCAGGAAATGCTGCGTCGTCTGCCGATCAGAGGCATGATTATGACGGGAGGCAACGATCTTCTGAAGTATGGCGGGCGGGCAGCGGAGAGGGATGAGGTAGAGCGATTTCTCATTCAATATGCATGCGACAGCGGCATGCCTTTGCTGGGCGTGTGTAGAGGCATGCAAATGCTTCAGGATTTCTGGGGCATTGAACTTGCGAGAATGGACGGCCACGTGGCGGTGCATCATGCTGTGCACACGAACGAAGGCAGCTTGAGCAAAAACAGCTATCACCGCTACGGAGCCCTAAGGTCTGTGGAGGAGCTCGTTGTAACCGCAAGGGCTGCCGACGGGACCATTGAGGCGGTAATGCACAAGCATGCCAGCATCAAAGGAATTATGTGGCATCCAGAACGGGAAATGCCGTTCGAGCCAAACGATATGAGCATGATAAAACAATTATTTGGAGGAGAATGAAAATGAATACGATGATGCACGGTGATTTTACTTTGCTGGCCAAACAATATGTCAACCGACCAGGTTATTCGGAGGATATTCTCCAGGCGCTGATGTCGCATACGGGAGCAGCTAGCGAGGGTTTTGTGGCAGCAGACGTAGGTGCGGGAACGGGGAAGCTAACCGAAATACTGGCCAAGCTCGGGATGAGGGGTATAGCGGTCGAGCCTAACGATGCGATGCGGGAGGAAGGGATTCGTCTGGATACTTGCAATAAGCAGTTTGCTTGGCAAAAAGGTTTTGCGGAGGAAACAGGCCTAGCGAATGATTCGGTAAACTGGGTGTTTATGGCCTCCTCCTTTCATTGGACTGATCAAAAGCAAGCGTTAAGCGAGTTTCATCGTATCTTGAAAGATGGGGGACATTTTACAGCTTTATGGAATCCGCGGGATGTAGAGCGAAATGAACTGCAACAGCAGATTGAAAGCATAATAAGACACTATGTCCCTAATTTAAAGCGTGTTTCATCAGGCTCGCAGAGCCACATGAGCGGCGTCGAGGATGTGCTGTTATCTACGGGGCAGTTCGATCGCTTAATATTTATGGAGGCTCCACATACCGTTGTTATGACAAAAGAACGTTATTTAAACGCTTGGCGTTCGGTAAATGATATTCAAGTGCAAGCGGGGCAGATTCTGTTCGAGAAAATTATGGATGAGATTAGCCTATGCCTAAGCCATATGGATGAAATTGAGGTGCCTTACAAGACAAGAGCTTGGACAGTCCAAGCGATATAGGAAGCGGGTTGCATGAGATGAAAGCTATTTTATTGGCGGCAGGACGTGGAAGCAGATTAGGCTCCCATACCCTGCATGAGCCGAAATGCCGTACTATGCTGCTAGGCAAACGATTAATTGATCGACAGCTTGAAGCGTTCCGCGAGGCATCCATCCGCGATATCGCGATCGTCCGCGGATATATGGCGGGTAGGATACAAGTGGCTGGAGCAACCTACTTCGAGAATAGGGCTTGGGAACGGACGAATATGCTTGCCAGTCTGTGCTGTGCTTCCGATTGGCTGGAGCGCGAGCCTTGCATCGTCAGCTATACCGATATTGTCTATACGTCTGATGTTATTGAGCTTATGCTGGGCGCAGATGAAGATGACGATATTGTCATTCCTTACAATACCAACTGGCTTCCCTTATGGGAAGCCCGATTCCCTAATCCGTTAAGCGATGCCGAAACGTTCAGGCTGGGGAGCGACAGCCGAGTGTTTGAAATCGGCGGTAGGCCAACTACTCTTCAGGAGGTGGAGGGGCAATTCATGGGGCTGCTCCGTATTTCGCCAAAGGGGTGGCGGATGATTCAGCAATTTCTCTCCATACAGGATCAAAGCCTAGTGGAGCGCATGGATTTGACGGCTTTGCTAGCCGGATTAATCGAACAGGGGGTTGCCATTAAGGCAATTCCTTATAACGGACTATGGTTAGAAGTTGATCACGAATCAGACCTGCTGCTCTATGAGAACGAGTATGGAGACAGGCTATAAAAAAGGAAGGAGGGAATTACGGTGTTCAAACTGGATTTTGTACCCTATAACACGAACCGAATTGATTGTTACTGGAATAATGTGATCGCCATTTTAATGACGAGGGATTCGGCATTCGAATGCCTGGTCCCTCTCATTACATCGCAATACGAAATAGAGATCCCGAGGCGTGAATTAATAACGGACGCAGCTTACAAGGAAAAACAAGAGAATGGGGAACTTGTCCCGTATATGACAAGGAATTTGCCAGACGAACTATACGATGAATATTTTCAGAAAGAAGAATTGTCACTCTATAGAGATACCGATGTAGTCGAACTCGTCAAAGGTTATTTGAATGAGGGCATGTATTGTATACTGCGATTGAATCGTTTCCATTTTCCCTTCTGCCTGGAATGCCGTAAAACGAATTTGATTCATCCCGTATTGATCTATGGGTATAGCGACGAGCTATCTACTTTCTATATGGTGGAAGACTGCATTCCACCAGGAAATATCATTAAGCATGAATTAAGCTACCAGGAATTTCAGCTTTCCTACGACTCGATTCCCGCAGATCAGTTGTTTGGATTGGGGCTGCGCGTTATTAAGGAGCAGCTGGATCCGCAATTTCCTTACAAAATCATCCAGTCGAACATCGAAAAACAGCTTTACGGCGAAACTGTCGTAACGGAGGAAAAGACGATAAAGAGAGGATTAGGTGTACTGGAATACCTTCGCGACCATTTTAGTGAGATTACTCTCTCTGCCAATGCTCTGAACTCCAGTGTGACTCATCGACTGACATACTCGTTATTTTATCAGGAACGCAATTTAATGCTTATTGACTATTTGCAAAAGCAAGGGATATTCGGTCGCAATGTTTATGAAGAATTGCATAAGGGCTTCACTGATCTGTACAACAATTGGACGTTAATCCGAACCAAGGTCGTTCAATATTATGTCAAGCCGGATCGGCCTGATGCGCAAGCCTATGCTATGGCTATGCGGCCTTATTTTGATGCTTGCATGAAAGAAAGAGAGCTTCTCATGCAGCTGCTCTATAACTTGAATAGAGCCGAGGAGGGAACAAGTTGAACGAAGCGGGCCGCGTTTATTGGATTACGGGACTTGCGGGCTCAGGGAAAACCACAATAGGCAAACAAGTGTATACTCGGTTGAAGGCACAAAGCGATGCGGTTGTTTTTCTTGACGGTGATATGCTACGAGAGGCTTTCGGCCATGATCTTGGCTACTCTATCGCTGACCGATATGCAAGTGCCATGCGTAATGCAAGGATGTGCCGGATGCTGGCTTTGCAAGGGTTGGATGTGGTATGCGCGACGATCTCTATGTTCCATTCCTGTCGGGCCTGGAACAAGGCGAATATTTCGCATTATTATGAAATCTACTTGCGTGTATCCAAAGATACGTTAATTACTCGTAATCAGAAGGAGCTGTATACTGGAGCTTTGAACGGACAGGTACAGGAGGTTGTTGGTATGGATATGGATTTTGAAGAACCATCGCAACCTGATCTAATTGTCGTTAATGAGGCATCTGCTTCTTTAGACGCGATTGTTAATCAAATCTTGAAGCTGCCTGAATAATCGGGATTTGGCGGAGAGACGGAGGAACAAGGTTATGTCGAAGATTCAATTCTATTCCTTAATATCTCAACAGTCGATTACGATAAACAGGAAGTCGCAACGTCCATTGCAGCTGATCCAAGGGGATCAAATTATGCTGCTGCTGGCGCTTAATCCAATGGAGCTTATGCAGGAGCAGCGATCCATTTCTTTAGGTAGAGAGGAGATTTTGCTTGCCGCCGGACCACTGTGTATCGCGCCGCAGCATGATCTTACGATTAGCTATAAAGGGATTGTCTACAATATAGAAGGTGATCCCTCAGACGAGAAAGCGGAGTGGACGATTTCAATTACCAAACCGGCTGATCGGGAACTGGCACAGCAGCTATTGAAAAAGCCTGTTCAGACTGAACAGGATATCCATGCATTAGAGCGGTATCTTCGATTATTTATCCAGTCGAATCCGGTAAGAAAAGTATGCGGAATGGAATCAGCCCGCAGGTCATATGAACAGGTCGACAAACGAATAAGTTTCGTTTATCGCTATATGCTGCTGCATTATGAGAAGCCGCTTACGCTTCACGATCTTTCGAAATTAGTAGGCTGCCATCCAGTCTATTTGAGCAGTGTGTATACGAGAGTGTATCAGGTATCCCCGATGCAGCATTTGCAGCAGATTCGTATGAGAAAGGCTAGCGTGTTTGTTCGAAGCACGACTATGAAAATGAAAGAAATCGCGCATTCGATAGGTTATGTATCCAGCTCCCAATTTGGCTCCATTTACAAACGTTACTATGGCGTTTCGCCGAATCGGGATCGCGTAGCAGCCATGATGAAGACGAATTGGATAGAACCCCATTATTGAGCCTTGCCATACGTCCCATGCCTATGGGGCGTTTTTTGTTGGAGCTATAATTTACAAAGCATAAACTATAGGCACTCATCTTTTCTTTATTTTCCATATTATATATAATTGATAAGGAGATTGGACGATATGTTAGACTGTCCGCAGAATGGGAGTGTTTTCTGTGAAGAAGATGAATTGGTATTACCGTATGATATTATCCTATACCTCTATTTTTTTTGTCGTCATTTCTTCCCTCCTATTTATTTTTTTTATGGTGCTGCATCATGATTCGGATAATAAATATATCGAGACTAATCAAGCCATTCTGGAACGGATGGTATCTAACACGGACGCCAGCTTAAAGCTGATCGAACGAAATATGGCCAGCGAGCTCTTATCGGATAAATGGCTGCAGAAATTTTACTCAGAACGTCCAAAGACAGCCTTTGACGATTTTGAGATTCAGAAAAAATTAACGGAGATGAAAGCATCCTTTCCATTACCTAATTCGATATACATCTATAATGAAGCTGAACAGCGAATCATTTCCGATTCAGGTACATACTCCCTCCAATCATTCGGAGACCGCTCCTTCATTCAGGCTAATTATGCGCAATCCACGACTGAGAAATGGACAGTTCCGCGATTAGTAGATAAATGGGGCTTCGACGAGAACTCGCAGAAGGTTGTTTCGCTCATGAAGCATTATTATCATGGGAATAAGAAGCAGGGCGCGATCGTTGTTAACGTGAAGGTTAACTCTATCTTGGATCATTTAAACAGCATAAGTGAAAGCGATTACAATTCGTTTGGATTAATCGTTAAAAGAAATTATGAGCTTGCAAATTCGAAGAAGGAGATAGCGGACTCCGCGAATATTGTTTATTCTGAATATACAGGCTGGGAGTACTATTCGAGTAGCGCAGCTGATAGAAGTTATGCAACGCTATCTGTTTTTTCCGGCAGATGGATGTTAATCGTGGTCATTATTATCGTATTGGCCCTCGTTGGTTTTACTCTAGTAACACATCTTTTATATAAACCGATTCAAGCCATCCTCAATAAGATGGGGCAATGCTTTATTAGAAAAAGTGAAGAGGTCGGCGTTAATCATGTGAAAAACGAATTCACGTTCATTGAAATGGCATTGGATCAGCTGCTTAAGAAGTCCTCAGACTATGAAAGCTTGTATAGGGAAGATAGTCTGCTTCGCCAGCAACGTCTATTCTACGATTTGCTGGCAGGGCATCAGACCTTGAGCGACAAGCAGTTCGAGACCCAAATGACTGTTCTTAACATGCCGTATCTATTCGATCGCCTCGGTGTCATCATCGTTGAAATGGATTATTATACGCGTTTCACGGAAAAGTATAAACCAAGTGATCAGCAATTACTCAAATTTATTATAGAAAACGCTTTTCACGATTTAGGACAGCAGTATAAGCTTTTTGTTTGGCATGCTTGGATGGAGCCGAATCGTATTGCGTTTGTTGTTCATCAATGCAAGTCAGAAGCATCGGTTTTGAAATCTACAGCAGAGCTTGCGAGTGAATTTCAAGCCTGGATTGGGCACAATCTGGAGTTGACGGTAACGATAGGAATTGGTGCCGATTCAGATAGCATTGAGACAATCGCGGAATCGTATCGCAATGCGAGGGAGAATGTTTCTTTAAAACCGGTTATTGGAACGAATACGGTGATTGATAATCGTGTGAGCTCAGGAAAAGTTAGTATCGACAATTATGCCTATTTGCAGGCTATAGAGAGTATTGTACATTCGTTCCGAAAGAATGAATGCGATTGGAATGAAAAACTGATACAGCTGTTCAAGCAGCTAAGAGAGATGAGATTTGACAAACCGGAGATGTCTGCATTCGTTCAAAGCTTTGTGTTGCAAATGGAGAAAGAAATCAACGTATTGTACCCGGGAATTCAACAAATATGGAAGAATGAATTTCTGTATAAGTTCACAGAGCTTTGTAATCAGCCGGAAACGCTGGACGAGCTTGAGAAAGACCTTATGGGCACAATGTCGGCATTCGAAGCGATTGCAGCTCAAGATCGTCAAGCTAGAAGGCATCATAGTATCGCTTTCCAAGCCAAAAGCTATATCGATACGCATTTCGCTGATCCCGTTCTTTCTCTTTCGGGGGTCAGCGCCTATCTTAAACTTCAGCCCAGTTCATTAAGCCAGCTTTTTAAGGAAGAGCTAGGCGAGAAGTTTATTGATTACGTTCTGAGAGTCAGGCTTGAATATGCGAAACGTTTATTATCGGAGACGGATGAACCGATTCAATCCATTGCGGAGCAAATTGGCTATCAGAACGTCATTTCATTCTATAGAGCATTCAAAAAAATTCAAGAAATTCCTCCAGGAGAATATCGAAACATACATCGAGCCCAATCGAAATAATGGAGAAAGCAATCTACTCTTCAAAAGAATTTAGCGGTCTGACGAAGCTATTTGCCTAAGAAATAGACAAAGTTGGACCAAATGGTTCACTTGTTCCCTAGTTCTGCCGATATAGGTATAAGAGCCTAATTTTGGGGTTGAATAGGGAGGACTAGAAACAGCAATGAAATCATTAAACCAGTCATCATGGAAAAAAAACATGCAGCGCACAGCCTTGGTCGGCGGAGCGGCAATTTTGCTGCTTAGCTCGGCGGGCGGAGAGACGGCCTACAATTTGGGCGGAGCGGCTTATGCTGCTGAAGCGCAATCGACAGTGAAAAATGTTGCAATCACATACCCGGCATCCGCCGTAACGGTTGCGCTGAATGAAAGGCTGCCGCTGCTCGCGAAGCTGAAGCTGTCAGAGCCGGTGGCGCTGCGGTATGAATCAGGCAACGGCGCGGTAGCGCGCGTGAACAGCGATGGCGTTATTATCCCTGTTGCTGCAGGGAAAACTAAAATCCGCGTTCATGTGACTTCCGCTTCCTATAAGGGAAAGCTTGAGCTTCCGGTAACGATCCGCGGAGCATCGGCTTCTTACAAGGCTGTGGCGGCTTCGAAGCGCGTATCCGCAGGGGGACGCTCCTTCAACGTTCAAACCGTAGCGATTCCGAAAGGGATGCCCGTAACAGCAGGATTGCCTAGCAGAACGGTCGGGTTAACGCAGGGCCTATCTGGAATTGCTTCATTGTACAATGCAGCGGCCGCAATTAATGGCACGTATTTTGAATCCTATGGCGGCATTCCTGAGCCTTATGGCAACATTATTAGCGATGGCGTTGTCGAGCATATTGGCAATACGGGAACGAGCATTGGTTTTCAATGGGACGGGTCGGCGCTAATGGACACGCTGCAGGTGAAGATAAGCGGCAAAGTAAGCAGTGCCGGGAAATCCTCGCAAAGCTGGTACGTGTATTTCGTTAATCGTACGCCTACTCCAGGCAGAACGGCAGCCATCATGTATACGCCGAAGCGCGGAAGCAAAATCGGCATGACCACAGGTTCTGCCGTAACGGTGAGCAAAGGTGTCGTCACGAAGGTCAGCAAAAATACAAATGCCGAAATTCCGAAGGACGGATATGTCCTCTTCTTTACAGGGGAGGAGGAGCATTTGGCGAGCCGTTTCCAAAAGGGCAGCTACGTTGATTACACCGTCAGCTATAACGATGTTTCCGGCAAAGCGATTGACTGGAGCGAGGTGCATACCGCAATTGGTGCGGGCCCACGACTAGTGAAGGATGGCAAGCTGGCTGTTGATCCAGCGAACGAAGGTTTCGTCAGCCCGAAAATTTTGACCGACTCTGGTGCTCGCAGTGGCATTGCGATTATGAATGACGGTTCGATTTTGCTAGTTACGGTTCCGGCTGCGACGATGAAGCAATGGGGACAAATTATGGTCAGCTTAGGCGCTAAGCAAGCGATGAACTTGGACGGCGGCGCATCTTCCGGCCTGTATGCGAACGGCAAGCAAATTACGCCAGCCGGACGCGAGCTCAGCAATGCGCTTGTATTCAGCTCCTTGCCGAAATGGTAACGACAGCTTCCAGGTAGTTTAATGGACAGCTTGACAGCACAACTATGGCAGCATAGTGTGAAATAAACTATGGCCTGTATTGAAGCGGCAATAGCCAAAAAAAGCGTTCAGCGAGACGAAGTCTCGCTGAACGCTTTTTTTTAGTTGCTCGTTGCTTGCCGGTTGTACGTAGAACTTATTGAACAGGCTTGAGCACAAATTAGCCGTCTCTAGCTCTGCTCTTCTTCTTCTGCCTCGGAGGAGAGCACAAATGCATCATCCGCTCCGGGATATTCACGTTTCAAATCGGCATGCAGCGAGCGGTTTTCATAGCTGAAACGGTTGTTAGGGCGCTGGTCTTGGCGCCATGGCGAGCTTTTGCCAAGCGGAAGGCCTGGCCGCTCCGCTGCGTAAGGCCCTTCCGGAAATTCCTCCGGAACGAGGTCATTTCGCTGTGATTCTACGGTAGAGACGTCGGTGGAGCGCTTGCGGTCTTCTTCGGTAAAACCGTCCATGTAGATCATCCTTTCCTAGTCCAACTTGCAATTGCAACTCCCGCGCTTTCATTGTTCCCTGTTCACAGGGCATCATGCAAAACATAAGGTTGCCGCCGTATATAAAAGCTTGTCAGATTGAAAATCATATGATACTATACTGCTAATCGAATATTTGAACGTGAGGAAGCACCTCTCTATTGCTCTGGTTGAGCTATGGGGAGGTGCTTTTTTTTATGTCCTTTTATTTGAAATTGAAGCAGACTGGGAGAGATGAGAAGATGCAAATTTTCTTTTTGAACACATTTGAAAAATCCTCGATGGAGGAGGGGGTACAAACTGCGCAATTGTCAATTTGTGAACATGAAGGCATTTGGTCGGTGCTATGGGCCGATGGCGAGCATACGGCAACTGCACCTGATGTCTGGTTTGAAGGCATCTCCTGGGAGGACATGCTGCTCGCCTTCCGCCATGGCGTGGCAGTACGAATGGGAGAGGGCTATACGCCCGTCATTGAATCTATGCTGGAAGGCCGGCGCAATACGGGAATGGGAAGCCTGCAAGCTATGGTGCAGTGTTATGGCGAGCTGAATGCGGATCAAGCCTTGTTTGAGCAATTAAGAGATTGGCGCAGAGCTAAAGCAGGAGGGGAGAAGAGGTCGGCTTACCTTATTGCAACGAACCGGATGTTATGGATGTTCAGCACATTTGTTCCGCATACGGCTGAGGAGCTGCTGCAAATTCCCGGCTGGGGAGAGAGCAAGCAAAATCGGTATGGGGCTGAAATTTTGGCCATTACAGAGAATCATGCCCGTGAAGCGGGCTTCCCGCTTGACTGGGTAGAGCAGCAGCTGGACAAGGCAGATTTTACGAGGTGGCTGTACAAACAGAAGGAAGTAAAATTCAAAAACGAGATGGACAAGCAGCTGCAGAAAAAACGGATTCTCAGCTGTTTGAACAGCGAGGAAACATTGGAGCAGCTCGGCGCAGGCCTTGAGCTGTCGCGCAGGGAAGTGATGGACAGAATCGAGCAGCTTGAGGCTGAAGGCTATGATGTTGAGCCGCTTATTGCACGAGAGCTTCTGCATATGCCAGAATCCGAGCAGCAGCTTGTCTGGGAAACGTTCGAGCAGTCGGGCGACCGTTACTTGAAGCCCGTGCTTCAGCAAGTATACGGGGCTGAGGGCATGAAGCATGAACAGGTGGATATGCTGTATGAACGGCTGCGGCTGCTTAGAATCCGTTACCGCAAAGCTCATGCAAACCAGGCGCAAGCTATATAAATTCAGTTTGTCCAAGGATGGCGGGAGAGAGCACCACCGAATGGGATTAATCAACGGGTGACGTGTTATTCGTTATTTGTCCGAAGGAGTCGGGAGCCCGCCATCTGGCCAAATGGGCTGCGCATAACGCATATGACCATTACGATCCAGAAAATAGCGCAAAGTAAAACCAATTACATAGCTTTCAGCAAGACGTTTGCTTCAGCCACGGCCAAAATCAATGAAAAACGAGGAAATCCGGGCCCCGGCAGCCCATGTTCAAACTATATCGCAGCGGCTTGGAAGCGATGAGCTCTTTTACCTCGTTCATCTAGTACTTTATGTCCGAAAATAATAGAGGTCCATTCGTTTCGCACGAAAAAACCTCCAAATTGGATTGTAAAGCATTTGAAAATGATCATAAACTCATAGGTCTTAAGGTTCAAAAATGATAAAAATAGTATACTTGTCCTATTTATGAAAGTATAATGAGGTATACAATAAATCGCGATCTTTGTCGAAAAGGAGCGTATTCCCGTTATGAAGGCAGAGTATATTAATCCGTTTCTTGAAGCGGCAAAAAGTGTAATTGAGCAGGTCATCCAGATAAAGCCGTCGACAGGGCAATTAGGCTTGAAAGATGTTAAATTCGTTGAAAATTACATTTGGATACAAATCGGCCTGAACGGACAAATGAATGCTGACATCGTTTTTGGACTAAGCGAATCGGTAGCGATGAAGATGATTTCGGCTATGATGGGCGGCTTCTCGATTTCTGAAATTGATGAAATGGGCAGAAGCGCAATTTCCGAGCTTGGCAACATGATTAGCGGCAATGCGAGCACAATGTTATCGAATCAAGGCGTCCATGTAGATATTACACCGCCGAAGGTCATTCAATCTGCTGCAGCTGCTGGCTTTACAACACAGAAGGCATTAACCGTTCCGCTCATTATGGAGGGAATTGGCGAACTGGACATACAGGTGCTGGTAGCATCGTAATTGGAATGACGAAAAACTCCTGCGGGAGTTTTTTTGTTTTTCATTTATAAGAACTGAATTTATCTTTTCATCTTATAGGAAGCAAAAGCTTTTATGGCTGGGGTAGGGGATTTAATGATTTGCCCATTTCCTGATGCAGCTCATAAAGCTCGAGTACGCTTACCGGCTTTTTGGATGCTTGCTCAATATTTTGCCCTTCGGCCGTCCATAGGTAGGGGAATATGGAGAAGGCCTGATCGCCTTGTATCGTTTGGGAGTCCACAATCCAGCTGTCCCAGCGCATCGTCTTGTAAAATAATTGGAGATCGCCATTCAACGCCCAGCCTATGAACTCGGAATAAGTACATTCGGTATCTTCCCATTCAAGCGTATCAGGCGCCATATAAAATACGGTTTTAAAATTGGAATGAATGGCGAAGAAGCCGCCAACTAAATCATAGGCCACGACTAAAATATTTTGAATGGGACTGTTCCAAGTTGCTAAAGAGCCTGAAAGCCGCTCATTTCCTGCACCTAATATTTTTAACCAGCCATAATCGACAAGTATTCCCCCGCATTCCAAGGCAATCGCGCCCAAATAGGAGCGATTCGTAACTTGCAGGTGCTCCAGCGTTTTTCTGCCATCATCGATCGAGCAGCTTGCTATAGTAATGGGATTGACGGCTTCGGCTACAAGGCTTTGAATTTCTCCCCATGCGTCCTCCGGCACCATTAATTCCTTGTAGGATTTCATTTTGTTTAACCTCCCTTTCCCTATTATTGTACGGAGGTAGAGGCCTATTGTCCAAAATCAAAAAATAGCGCAAGCCTATGCAATGTTTTGCAAAGGTTTCTTTGCTTAAAATGCCCTGATCAAGTAGAATTAGCTTTAGGTGATGACGGATGTTAAATGGCAAAGTTGTGCTTATTTCCGGCGCTTCCAGCGGGATTGGAGCGCTTGCTGCAAAGCAGCTTGCGCGGCGCGGCGCCATTGTGGTGCTGACCGGACGAAATGTGGAGAAGCTGAAAGCGCATGTGGCAGAAATCGGCAGCAATAGCTCCTATTTTCAGATGGATGTAACGAGCATGGAAGATGTGCAGCAGGTCATTCAATCAGTTGTGCAAAAGCATGGGCGTCTCGATATTTTGATTAATAATGCTGGATATGGACAGTTCGAATATTTTGAGACGATGCCGGTCGAGGCATTTGACCAGATGATGGATACGAATTATATGGGTATCGTTCGCTGCACGAAGGCAGTGCTGCCATATATGCTTTCCCAAGGCAGCGGCCATATCGTAAATATTGCCTCCCTCGCAGGCAAGATCGGCTCAGCCAAGTCAACGGCCTATACAGCAACGAAGCATGCGGTGCTCGGCTTTACCAATTCGCTGCGGATGGAGCTGCGGGGCAAAGGGATTGTCGTATCGGCGGTTAATCCCGGACCGATTGACACGCCTTTTTTCTCGCTGGCAGATCCGTCAGGCAATTATGTGAAAAATGTCAGCTTCTTTATGATGAAGCCCGACTATGTCGTCAAAGCCATCGTGCGGCTTATTGAGCGCAGGAAGGCGGAAATTAATTTGCCGAAATCGGCGGCGTTTGGCATTAAGCTGTATCAGCTTTTTCCACGTCTAATTGACCGAGTATTCGGCGGTATGCTGGATCGAAAATAGTGTTTTGAACAAGAGAGGACTCGAACATGAGTAAGCAAAATTGGTTGGATTTAGGTTTGAATGAACAGCTGGCGGAAGCGCTAGTTGAAGAAGGTATCCAGGAGCCTACTGCAGTGCAAGCAGAGGCCATTCCTGTCCTGCTCGGAGGGCAGGACGTTTCTGCGCGTTCGCAGACAGGAACAGGCAAGACGCTGGCGTATTTGCTGCCGTTGCTCCAGAAGCTAAATGCCTCGTCGAAAGAAATTCAAGGCGTCGTTATTGCTCCTACGCAGGAACTGGCTATGCAGATCGTACGTGTAGCTGAATTTTATGCGAAGCCGCTGGGCCTACGTGTGCAGCAGCTAATTGGCGGCGCAGCGCTCAAGCGTCAAGTAGAGAAGCTCAAGCTGCATCCGCAAATTGTCATCGGTACGCCAGGACGTATTCACGAGCTGCTTAAGCTGCGCAAAATCAAGCTGCATGCGGTCAATCAGGTCGTTATTGATGAAGTGGACCAAGTTTTCCAGCTGAGCTCGACGCGTGAAGTAGAGACGATTCTTTTTGCAATGGGACAAAATCGTCAGATCGCTTTTTTCTCGGCAACTTATCCCGAGCAGATGGCCCGCTTTGAAGGCCGCTGGATGAATGAGCCATACCGCATTCAGGTTGCCCCTGAGCATCGCGTATCCGAGACCATTACGAATTATTATTTCGTATGCGACAAACGGGACAAGCCGGATATCGCCCGTCGCATCATTCGGATGCTCAAGCCCAAATCGGCATTGCTGTTTCTGAATGAGACGGATACGATTTCAAACTGGGAAGCGAAGCTCAGCTATGAGGGTTTTACGGTAGAGGCGCTTTACGGCGATGCTGACAAGCAGCGTCGTGCTGCTACGCTTGCGCGCTTCCGCGAAGGCGCATGCCAGCTATTGCTTGCGACCGACGTTGCCGCGAGGGGACTCGATATTGAAGGCTTGCCGCTCGTTATCAATCTGGAGCCTGCGCTTGATGCCGATCATTATGTGCACCGGGCCGGCCGGACGGGCCGTATGGGCCGCACGGGAACGGTTATTTCCATTGTCACGCCGCAGGAGCATTTTATTATGGACAAGTTCCGCAAGCAGCTCGGCATTGATCTTCCAGAGAAGGCGATGTTAAGAGGCAAGTTGGTTACACCTGAGGAAGCGCGGAACGATAAAGCCTCATTCAAACGCTCGGATTATACGGGAGCACCGAAGAGCCGTCAGGCGTCGGGCAGCGACTACGCGCAAGGAGAGGCTGCGCGAAGCGAGAGGCCGCGTGGCGAGTTCAGACAAGGAGCCGGCGGGAAAGCGCCGCAAGGTGAGAGACGCCTAGGCGATGTTCAGCCAGGCAGCCGCAGAACGGATGCAGCAGGCTCAGCAGCGCAGGCAAGAACAGCGGGAAGCGGCGCTGCCGCAGCTAACGAGCCGCAGAAAGCGGCTGTTCAGGCAAAACCGAAGGCGAAGGTGCTGTCCAAGCAGGAGCGCCAGAAGAAGAGCAAGGACAAAGGTGCGCCGAAATGGCTGAAAGCGAAGCGCGAGTCGGGCGATACGAAGGAATAAGCCTTTAAGCAAAAATAATTTTTTAATGCAAGCCCCATTTCCAGCACAATGGAAGGAAGAGGCAAGCGAGCGTCCAACCATTATTTATGGGCGCTCTGCAAGCCGTTTTAGCTTCTGCCATTAGCGGAAGCAGGGGCTTTTTTTAATTATAAGCAAAGATCTGAAACGATTCTGAGACGGTACGAATGGGAAATTTTGAATTTTGCCTTGAAATTCGGTATGCTGAATAAGCGATATTAATTTTATAGTTATGAAGGTGAATGGATAATGATAGAGCCTGTATTGGAAGTTGCCGATTTGACAGGAGGATATAGCCCGCGCCGTCCTGTCCTGCATAATGTGTCGTTCCAGCTGCATCCGGGCGAAATGGTCGGCTTAATTGGCCTTAATGGCGCAGGCAAAAGCACGACGATTAAACATATTCTCGGCTTGATGAAGCCGCAGCAGGGTGAGGTTAAGGTTAGCGGCGTCAAGCTGGAGGATGATCCGGACCGCTACCGCTCCGCCTTTGCGTATGTGCCGGAAACGCCGGTGCTGTTCGACGAGCTTACGGTTGAGGAGCATTTGCGCCTGACTGGAATGGCCTACGGCGTTTCAGTTCAGGAATTTGATAAGAAGCGAATGGATTTATTGAACGAATTCCAAATGAATGCGAAAAAAGGAGCTTTTGCTGCCCATCTGTCCAAAGGGATGAAGCAGAAGGTCATGATTATGAATGCGCTGCTGTCCGAGCCGCCATTATATATTATTGACGAGCCGTTTCTAGGGCTGGACCCGCTCGGCATTCGCTCCTTGCTGGAACGGCTTGTAGAAGTGAAGCAGAATGGCTCGGCTATTTTGATGAGCTCGCATATTTTGGCTACGGTCGAAGCTTATTGCGACAAGTTTATTGTGATGCATCATGGGCGCATCGTTGCCAGCGGAACGCTTGCCGATGTATGTGAAGCGGCGGGCATGGCGATGCGCGGCGGAACGCTGGAGGATGCGTTCTATAAGCTCGTTGCAGGAGACAAGCTATGATGGCGAAATCGCAAGCAGCTAATCCAGAGCAGCATCGGCTGAAGGAACAGGCGATGCAGCAGTTGTGGAAAAAACGTGCGCGAAGCTTCCGCCAGGAGACGCTGCCGTATTTTCGCTATATGGGACAAAGCGGCTTCCCGCTGTTTCTCTCGTTGTTTGTCATTACCGGAGTGCTTAGCTATTTTAAGCTGATTCGGGACGTTCCTGCTGATTTTCCAACCACGCTGGTTGGCATAGCCGCACTAGTGCCCGTGCTTTGCTGGAGCCCCTTCCGCACCTTTCTGCAAGCGGCAGATGTCGTCTTCCATATGCCGCAGGAATCGGCGATGCGCCGTTATTGGGGGCTTTCCTTTAAGCGAAGCATAATCGCTATGCTCGCTTTATGCGCCTTCTTGCTGCTTGCTTATTGGCCTATATACAGGCAGGGTACCGCTCCAGCGGATATGTGGCTGCTGGTATTGGCTGCGGCTGTGCTTCGTTTTGCCAATACAGCCGCTGCATGGCGCGAGCGCCAGCTGGCCTGGAGCGGCATGAGGGTGCTGTTTCGAGTAGCTCGCTGGGGAGCGACGGCGCTTGCTTGGACGGGAATGCTCACCCGTGCGCCGTTGTATGCGGGAGGCTTTATTATTTTGCTTATCCTGCTATTTGCCTTGCTGTACAAGCTTCCGAGCCGATTTGTCATCCCTTGGGAACGGCTAGTCGAAGAAGAGTCGGCGACGAGAAGAAGGTATTACGTCTTTTTCGGTTTGTTTATTGATGTCCCTACGATGCCATCGCGAACAGCCGGCCGAAAATATCTTTCCTGGATCATGAACTTTATTCCGTATCGCCGCCGCTTTACTTACGATTATTTATATGCGGCTTCCATGCTGCGAATGGAAATGGGAGGCATTTTGCTAAGGCTGCTCGTTCTGTTCGCGCTTATTGCCTATTGGATGGCGGAAGCGGTCTGGTTGTCCGGTTGGGGGGCTGCCTGTGCCTATGCGGTATTTATGCTCATTGTCGGGGCCCAGCTCGGCGGACTTCGCCATACGCATCGTTATACGGTATGGCGGCATGTTTATCCGCTTCCTGATGCCCAAAGGCTGGAAAGCCTCATCCGGCTGGACCGCTGGACGATGCTCATCATTGCCCTGCTTATGTGGCTTCCTGCGTGCATTATGCTGCTGCGTGCCAATTGCCTGCTGGCTGCTGCTGCAGCGCCGATTGCAGCACTCGTCTATGTGCTTGCGATTCGCCCGCTGAGGCTGCGCCGCGCTTTTGCTGCTGATGCGGAAGAAGATTAGGGCGCTGCAATGGCCAGATGGTCCTATGGCATCTGGCTGCCTGCACTCTATAGATGGCAGCCCCGCTATAGCGGTGACAAAGCTGGCAAAAAACGTCCAAATCCACGAATAAAGGTGGGTTTGGACGTTTTTTAATGGTCATTTTCTGTTCGCTTAAGAGGTCAAGACGGCTGCACAAGAACAATCAGCAGTGGCAGCACGATAAAGGAGGCGAGCGTCGTCCATAAAATACAGCGGGAAACGAGCTTTGGCGATGCTTCGAACTGCTCCGCCATAATGACGGCGTTGACTGCCGTCGGCATAGAGGCGAGTATAAGCAGGACGGCGAACAGCATGCCCTTTACTTGCAGCAGCCAGAGCAGCAGTGCTGCAATGAGCGGAGAAAGCAGCAGCCGGATCGCGATAGCTGTCCAGAGCGGCTTGCTCAGGACCGAATCTGCTTGCTTGTTGCTGCTGCGCGCTCCGGCCATCTGTGCCCCTAGCAAAATCAGCACGACAGGCGCATAGGCGCTCGACAGCATCGATAGGCCTTCTGCGACAGCCGCAGGCATAATCATGCCGGTGAACCGGATAATGACGGCGAGCACAACAGCGTATAAAGCAGGAAGCTTGCATACCGATTGGACCGCTTTTTTCACCGAGAAATGGGAGCGGGCAGCGAAATAAACACCGACGGTATTGACAAGAATCATTTGCGAGATGACGTAGACGGATGCTTTGGCTAGCCCGAGCTGACCGAAGGCGAGCAGCACGAGCGGCAGTCCATAGTTGACACAGTTCGTAAATACAGACACAAGCGTGAGGCCGGCTTGATCTGCTGGAGAAAGCCGCAGCAGCCTAGAGGCAAGAATGGCGACGAGCCAGAGAGCGACCAGATTAATGATGCTGAATGCGCTCGTCTGAATAATATCAGCCATTGACAGCTTGGCGCTGATCAGCGTCTCCAAAATTAGAGCCGGACTGAGCAAATAAAGGGCAATGGCCGATAAGGGCTTCGTCTCAAGTCCCCGCCAGCGCTTCAAGGCTGCTCCTCCAAGCACAGGCAGCGAAATCGGCAGAAACACGCCATATACGATAAGCAAAAATGAATGCAGCATACGAATCAGTCCTTTGCCAAAATCAATATGCCTTATTTTTGCATAAAGCTTCTGTTAGCGTCCAAGACCCTTTTCCTATATACTCATAAGCTTTGGCTATATGCGCCTTTCCCCCTCGCCTACGTCAGCTTGAGATGCATATGGCGCAAATACCGCCAGCGAATCATGAGGAAATAGGTTAGCTGGAGGAGGAAAAAGCTAATATAGATCAGGAGTGCTGCCTTCAGCATTGAAATATCGAGCAGCAGCGCAATATTTATAAAAGCGACGATGCCATGCACAAGGGCAATCGCAAAGGGAAGGAAAAACATAAGAAGCAGCTGCCTTGTAACCAGCCGGTTCAGCTCCTTGCCGCTGAGGCCGATTTTGCTAATCATCTGGTATTGCTTCTCATCCCGCTCCAAATCGGCATACAGCCTAAAGTAGATAAAGCTGACGGCATAGGTGAAAAAGACGCCGCCCACAAGCACGCTAATAATGAGCAAAAGCCCGTTAAGCTGCTTGAATTCATACCATTCAAGCACGAGTGACCGTATATAATAATGGCCCTGCGTGTCCTGTGGTATTTCCTTCATAACGCTCTGCGCTACGCTGATGGTGTCGATCCAATTGGGAATGACATAATAATACGTGACCTGGTTCGTGTCGTCCTTCATGCGGATCATTGCTTGGAAATCGTCATCCGATACGACAAAAACATCATTGTAATTGTTTAATACGAAAGAAGGCAGCCTTTTTACCACAGTAAGCTTCCGCTGCTTTTCGTCCGGCGCAACGTTGCCTAAATCCACAACGGGCTCAAATGCCGTCACGTTCTGGGCACGGGAGACTTTGCCTGAGGCGAGAAAGGCTTCACTGGGCGCATGAAGCGACTCGGCGGAGAAGCCGAGTGCCGTGGCAAGCTGATTGTATTCGGACAGGCTCATGACCGACTGCCAATCTTCCGTGTATTTAATGTGCGAAGCGCCTTTCGTATAAGCAAAGCCGCCCTCTGATAGTCTATGTTCCAATAGCGCCAAATGCTGCTTCGTTTGCCTTTCATTCTGGGCTAGAGATTCACTATCGCCACCGAAGGATTCATAAATAAAGGCGTAGGGATTGTCTTTTTCTGACAGCTTCGGATCACCGATCGCCAGGCAGGTGCCCATGCCGCACAAGGCGACCGCCGTTACCGTTGCGACCATAAAAAACATGTTGGCATTGTCTCTCATTCGGTATGCGAGATCGGAGAGCGTCAGCAAATTGATTTTACGCAGCAATAAGCTTTCCCGTCCGCGCAAAGCACGAATCACATACACGCTGAGCTGTGTAAACAGAAAATAAGTCCCCAATATGACACAGCCAATGGCGGCTGCGAGCAGCGCCAGCGAGAAGGCGCGGCCTAATACAAAATAAAAGACCATTCCGTAGCCTGCAAGCAAAAGAATGGCAGCAAGCAGCGATAGCAGCACTGAAGCTTTTGGCTCCTTCTTCGGCTTCTCATCCGAACGAATCAGCTCAAGCAGCTGAGATTTTCGCCCTAGGCGCGACGCGAGTATGGACAGGAGCAGAAAAACGATGAAAAAAGCGCCTGCTGTTATAATCACGCTTTGGATGGGCACGAGAAATTCGAGTCCTTTTTGCAGCACCAGCAGTCGTTCGGTTATGAGCAAAAAAAGCTTGGTGAACAAAATGCCAAAGCCGATTCCAAAAACAGTGGAGATGAGGCCAATGATCATATTTTCCACAAAAATCAACCTGCGGTACTGCTTATCGGACATGCCCAGCAGCATCAAAATGCCGAATTCACGTTTACGCGCCTTCAGGAAGGCGCCAGCAGAATACATCAAAAACAGAAATGAAAAAATAACGATTAAATATTGCGAAATTTTCAGCCCCATCGTCCCAAGCATAGAGGCAGTTGGACTGCTAGCGGCGATTTCCCCCTGCAAATCCGGATGATACAGCAGCACCGAATAGATGAAAAAAATCATTACTGCGAACGAGCTGCTCATAAAATGTGCGGCATACGTCCGTTTGCGGCGCAGTACATTATTAAACGCGAACTGTCGGAAATTCATTTTCAGTCCCCCCAAGCAGAGCAAGCATATTAATAATTTTCTGATAAAAGGCCGCGCGGTTGTCGCCGCAATTCACTTCACTGTAAAACTGGCCATCTTTTATAAAAATAACCCGGTGACAGTAGCTCGCCGCCATTGCGTCATGTGTAACGAGCATCATGGTGGCATTGTCCTCGCGGTTGAGCTTGCTCATCAACTCCATCACATCACGCGCCGATTTGGAATCGAGGTTGCCGGTCGGCTCGTCGGCCAGCAGCAGCTTTGGGCTGTGGATAAGGGCTCGGGCAATGGCCGTACGCTGCGCCTGGCCGCCGGATATTTCATAGGTCCGCTTGTCCGCCAGCGCGGCAATGCCGAGCTTTTCCATAATGGAGGCGGCCCGAAGCTTCATTTCCACGATGTTTGTGCCGTCGAGCGTGAGCGGCAGCATAATATTTTCGCTGACCGTCAGCGTATCAAGTAAATTAAACGATTGAAAGACGAAGCCAAGCTCCCGCCGGCGGAAAAAAGCAAGCTTTTCCCGTGACAGCTCATAGGGATCTTGGCCCGCAATGCGCAGCTCGCCGGAAGTAGGCTTGTCGATGGTCGATACCATGTTCAGCAGCGTCGTTTTGCCGCTGCCCGATGGCCCCATAATGCCGACGAACTCGCCTTGCTGGATCGTTAAATCAATATTCGTCAGCGCTTTATAGGTTACTTTGCCGGGATAAATTTTGTTCAGATTCCGTGCAAATAGCAATTCCAATTTGATCTCCCCTTGCTTGTTTGTCAATAAACCCAGTATACCCCTCATGTGCGCCGGCTCCTATGAGCTTAGCTTTCATTTACCTTACAGCTTTGTAAGATAACGCCTGCCCGCTTTTGTACCTCTAAGGGGAGCGAGATCAATTCTCCTATCTAGTTCGTATACTGAACGCATGGAGGGGGATTATGGCCTTTCCTCATCAACGAAAGGAGCTGTTGGAATTGAGCGCATATCTCGTAATCGATATTGATATTTCCAACCCGGCAAATTTCAAGGAATATGAAAATCAGATTTTTGCTGTCATTGCACATTTCGGAGGCCGCCCAATCGTTCAAGATAGCAGCGTAACGACGATGGAAGGAGATTGGCAGCCGAAAAGACTCGTCATTTTGGAGTTTCCTGACAAACCGAGCATCGAGGCCTTCTACAATTCAAAAATGTACGAACCGTTGAAAAAAATCAGGTGGGCAAACTCTACCGGGAAAGCGATCGTCGTGGAAGGCTTGTAATTACGAAAAACAAGCAGATTGCCATCATAAGGGCAGTCTGCTTGTACGCTTAATGATCAACGGACTGAACAGCGGCAAAGGGGAAAATAATCCGCATTGTCGTGCCGCTGCCTTCCCCTGTTTTTGATTCAACCTCGATCTCATGATTCATTTTATCAAGCACGGTTCGGACGATATAGAGGCCCATGCCCGTTGATTCCTTGAACGCCCGTCCATTTTCCCCAGTGAAAAAGGCGTTGAAAATGCGGCTCAAATCAGAGGCAGGAATGCCGACGCCGCAATCGATCACTTCAAGGATGACCGAGCGCTCGCTGCGGTAACCATTAATCGTTATTTTTGCACCGCTGCCCGCTGAATAATTGACCGCATTGGCAATCAGCTGCTGCATAATAAAACGCAGCCATTTGCCGTCTGTCTCCACGACCAAATTTTCCTCGATTTGCATATCCGGGTATACGAAGCTGCGAATAAACAGCCGCCTGTTTTCCAAAATCACCTCGTTGGCAAGCTCCCGCAATTGCATTTTCTCCACCTGAAAATCCTGCTCGAACGTTTCCAGCCGGGCGACATACAGCACCATATCCAGCCCTTTGCGGATGCGATCCGTTTCTTCCCGCATGCTGTTATTGCGCGCGTCCGCATCCTCCGACAGCATGAGCTCCAGCACGGAGAGCGGTGTTTTCATCTGATGCACCCACTGATTCATAAAGGTCAGATGATTTTGCTGCTTGCGCTCGCCTTCAATGATCTGTTTCTGGTAATGGCGATATTGAAGCTGCAGCAGCTCGGCAAGCGACGCAGGGAGGGGGGCCGACTCCAGCAGCTGGATCGACTCCTCAAGACCTGCTTGCCTGCTGCTGAGCAGCGCATAAAATCGGCGATGAGACAAATAACGATAAGCTAAAAAAGCAATAAATACGCAAAGTCCAAGCAGCAGGGCATACGAGGCAATGGTCAAGCTTCTATAGCCGTCCAGCCAGAACACGGCGGTCACTACGACGAGCTGTATGAGCATAAATAACACAAGCGAAAGCTGGTCCCGTAAAAAAAGCTTCATCGGCGCTCACGCTGCTGCTCGCCATTTGCCCAGCTGTCGTTCAAGCGGTAGCCCGTGCCGCGCACCGTTTCCAGCGCTCCTTCAATGCCAAGCTCCGCCAGCTTCTTGCGCACACGCGACATATTGACGCTAAGCGCATTGTCATCGACATACGTATAATCATCCCACAGCTTTTCCAAAATCGTCTCCCGGCTCACGAGCCTTTGGCAGCGCTGGAGCAGCGTCTCCACGAGTACGGTTTCCTTTTTGGTCAGAGCTACAAATTGTCCTTGAAGATGAAGCTCCATTCGCTCGGGATACAAGATCAGTCCGGCATGCTCGACCATCCGCTCCCCGGCAGCTTGGGCATAATCGCCGTATACGCGCCTTAGCTGGCTGCGGATTTTCGCCATCACCACTTCATAATGGAAGGGCTTGGTCAAATAATCATCGCCGCCATTTTCGATGGCGCGCACCATATCCATTTCGCCGCTGCGGGCGGAAATAAAAATAATCGGGCAGGTCGAAACGGTTCGGATTTGCCGGCACCAATAAAACCCGTCAAAGCTCGGCAGATTAATATCCATCAGTACAATATGCGGCTTTACTTGTTCAAACTGCTCCATGACGCGGGCAAAATCCGTCGTCACAACTGCCGCGTTGCCATATTTCTCAATATGCGCCCGCAGCAGCTCAGCGATCTTCGCATCATCCTCGACTATCATGATCGTATATATCGTTATTCAGCTCCTCTTACAAAGCGTAGTTTCCATTTCTGCTGCCCTCATTTTATCATATAACAAAATAAACCCCTTGGCCGTAACCGTATTATACACGGCTACTTTCCAAGGGGAAAGGAATGAAATGCTGGAATAATTAAGCCAGCAGCTCGGTAACTGCTTTAAAAATGGTATCGTAAAGCGACTCCAGGTCTGCTTCCTCGATGCAGGAGAAAGCGACGCGAAGATCGGTCTCGCCAAGGGCAATCGTACCGATTCCATATTCTTCAAGCAGGCGGACACGAACAGCCTCAGCCGATACGCCGCTGAGCTTGAGGCACATGAAATAGCCGGAGTTGAACGGATAATACGCTAGCGTATCGCCATAACGGCCGCTATCGAGCAGCGCTTTGACTCGGTTGGCACGGCCCTTCATAATGTCGTACTTCTCTGCTTTCTGAGCGTCAAAATCAGGCGATTGCAGAGCTTTCAGTACAAACGTCTGCGAAGGATGCGGGCCGCTGGAAATCGTCGCCCGAATAATGCCAAGCGTCTTCTGTTCAAGCGCATTCAGCACTTTGTCGGAGGAAGCAGCATACGTAATGAAGCCGACGCGGAAGCCCCAGACATAATCCTCTTTCGTCGCACCGTCGATTTTGACAGCTAGGACGCGAGGGTGCAGGTCGGCAAATTTGCCGAACAGCGACTCGTGAACCGAATCCTCGAAAAATAAGCCGAAGTAAGCATCGTCGGTAACGACGACGACATTAATGCCTGCATCCGCCGCTTCCTTGACAGCGGCTACAATTTCTTCGCTTTCTTGCAGGCCTGGCGTGTAGCCAGTCGGGTTGTTCGGGAAATTAAGCAGGACGATGGCTTTGCCTTTGTCCTTCTGAGCGAGCAGCGCTTCGCGCAGGCCGTCACTGTTAAACGTATTGCTATCGTTAAGTAAAGGGTATTCCACAATTTCTGCGCCCCGGCGGATGCCAAAGGTCAGCTCGTAGTTTTCCCAGTTTTTATTTGGAATAATAACGGTATCGCCTGCTTCTGCGAACAGGTCGGCGACAATGCTCAGCCCATGCGTTAAAGCGTTCGTAACGATAGGATTGCTGAGACGCTTGCCCTCAAGTGAAGGGTTTTCTTTAAGCATTTTCTCAAGCCAAGCTGTGCGCAGCTCGGGTTTGCCCGCAGGTGGGGCATATTCATATAGATCCTTAGGATTATAAGCAGTGAGTGTATCCTGAATGACCTTAAGATGCATCGGCTGTCCGCCCTCGATCGCAATGCCGATTGTGGCATTAAACGTCTTGGCCTTCGCCTTCGCTTCTGCGGATTGGCTAAGTATGCCTTCCTTCGGGAAATAAATGGCTTTTCCTAAAGCTGACAACATGGCATGGACGTTCGGGCTTTCTGCGGAGAGCGTCTCATTCAACTGCTGAGCAAGTGGGTTCATGAACTTCATTCCATCCTTCCGAAAAATCAATTCATTTTCTGATCATACTTATCGGGAGCTATTATATCATTTTTTAACGTGCCGGAACCATTTCATTTTCAAATTTTTTTGGAAAATGTGACGACTGCCAGCTGGGGTTGCGCGAAAGTTTCGCGCTGGTGTATGATGACGGCATAAGCTTACGTTTCAGGAGGGTTTTATGCTGCATTTAACACCCGATGCCTATTTACTGCTGCCGCCTTTCGCGAAGATCGTTTGCGAGCCGAATTGGAAATGGCAGCGCCGTGAAAAACCGATGGCTAATTTCGATTTATTTTATGTGTGGAGCGGTGAAGGAGAAGTCGAAGTGGGGGGCATTCATTACCCAGTGGGTAAAGGAAGCTGTTTCCTGTTCCGTCCAGGCGACTATACGAGCGCAACCCATAATCCGCAGAAGCCTCTAGTCCTTACTTACATACACTTTGATACGGCGGAAGAGCCGGAGCTGGTGCCGGAACGGTACCGCCAGCTGATTGATACGGTAGATTTTGAATATATGCTGTCGCGTTACGTGCGGCTGTTTTTGGTCAAAACCTACGCGGCGGAAATTGAAGCGCGCCTAGTGCTGAAGCAGCTGATGATTCATCTGCTGCGGGAGGATCGTGCGACAAAACAATCGCCAGTGGAGAAAAAAGTGAGCAATCAGCTGACCGAAGCCATTCATGAGGTCGCCAACTATGTCCGGCAAAACCCCGGCATTGCCCACCGGGTCGAGGATCTCGCGATGCGCGCCCAGCTGTCGCCGCGCTATTTTTCGATGAAGTTCAAGGAACTGATCGGCATGTCGGTCCAGACGTTTATGATCAGCACCCGGATCGATCGTGCCCAGCATCTGCTGATGCACGTGGGCATGAATGTGACGGAGGTGGCGGACGCGCTTGGCTACCGCGATATTTTTTTCTTCAGCCGCCAATTCAAGCAATACACCGGACGGAGCCCGTCGGAAATTCGTTAAGTTCATAAAAAAAGCCGGTGCGGCCTTGATTCCCGACAACAAAGGGGGGAGAGGCGCTCGGCTTTTTTGATAGAGGAGAATTTACAAATGTCACATTTGCAAATGAATCGCGTATAGTTAGTCGCCCGGATGAGCGTTTTCGTTATGGTGTGGGCAGTATCGGCGCATAAGGTCGACCGTCTCTGCATCGAGCTCCCGTCCGCGTGCAAGCAGACCGTTTGTAATCGCTTCACGATTGTTCTCATCGGCATTTTGGCCGAATTTGAACTTCGCGTTGATTTGCTGCGGCTCAATTTTTACGACGGCAACTCCCTTGAGCCTGCCCCTGTAAGCAGGATCATCCCCGGCAATCGGCAAATGCCCGCCTTCTGGCTGGAGCTTGGCCATCAGCGCCTGCAGCGCCTCGCCCTTCTCCATCAAATCCTCGACGACCGACGCGGTGCCCTCAATAATGACCGATTTGAAAAAGGCGGAGGCCGGACAGGCCATCAGCGGATCGGTAAAATGGGAAGGAATAATCGCATATTCCTTAGCTACACAGAAGGTGACCCGCGGATCTGTCCCGAGCAGTTTCATTTTATCTCCTGCACGGCTGCCGTGAAAATAAATGTTTCCGTTCAAATAAATGTAATTCAGCGGAGTAATGGAAGGGGCGCCATCCGCTCTAGCTGTTCCTAGAAAGCCGTAGCTCATTTCCTCCAAAAAGGCGGTAATCTCTTGTTCATCTTCGCTTCCGATTGCAAATTCTTTTCTGCGCATAGCGGACTGCTCCTTTCGTAACAATAGCGATAGCTTGAGTAGGGGATGTGCCAAGCGTTCAGCTCGTTAATTGCAAGTGTAATCGGAATATTGACATATAAAAAGATCCACTTTACAGTAATTTTATTGAACCACTTTTGCAGGTGAAGGGAATAGGCGGAAGAAGTAGGCAACAGGATAGTCATAGGAGGTTGAATGATGGAGGATCGCTGCCGTGCGGCTTATGAGCGGTATTATGAGGAGATGGGGCGCAAGGCGGATGCGCTGTTTCTGGCGCTGCGCGAAGCTATTGTCGCGGGAATGCTGGAGGATGGGGAGCAGCTCGCCTCCAGCAGAAGGCTGGCCGAAAGCTATGGCATGTCGCGCGGTTCGGTGAATGCAGCGTACGATATGCTGTATGCGGAAGGTTTTGTTCGGCCGGGAAGGGGGAGCGGCACCTATGTTTCCTATAGCAAGCCGCCAGCTTCCGAAGCGGGTGTTGAGGTGGAAGGCAAGGCGAGTACACTTGCCTTATCCGCTTGGGCGCAGCGGCTGCCGCAGATTAAAGGGTATACGAAGCGGCCTGTACACGAGGAGAATTGCATTGCGTTTGATGTAGGCTATGCGGATGTCGAGCTGTTTCCGCAGGATGAATGGAAGACGGCCATGTTCGCGGAGGTTAGAGGAGTGCTGGAGCGCCAGTATGAGGATTATGGAGTGATAGAAGGACATTTGCCGCTGCGCGAAGCGATTGCCAGCGAGCTGCGCCGCGAGCGCAGCATGATCACGAGCGTAGAGCATTTATTTATTACGAGCGGTTCGATGTATGGCATTGCCCTGCTCGCCCAGCTATTGATTAACCCTGGTGATCAAGTCGTGGTGGAAAACCCGTGCTACCCCGGCATTAGACGGGCAATTGCAGCTGCGGGCGGCGTCATTATAGATGCGGATGTCGACGATTATGGCATTATTCCGCAGGACTGGGATGCAAAGCTGCTGTTCGTGACCCCGACGCGCCAGTATCCTACCGGAGTCCAGCTTGCGCCTGAACGCAAGCTGGAGCTGCTGCAATGGGCTTCCCGGCATGGGGCTGTCATCATCGAGGACGATTATGACAGCGAATTTCGCTGGGGCGGGCGCCCGGCGGAGCCGCTCAAGACGCTCGACCACGAGGGGCGGGTCGTGTACGTCGGCACTTTCTCCAAGACGATGTATGCCGACCTGAGGCTTGGCTATGTCATTACGCCGGATGCGCTGCGGGAACCGCTGCGGCAGGCGAAGTTTCTGCTTGAGCCAAGCCCAAGCTCAATCGCGGAGCAGCGGGCGCTCGCCGTGTTTATGGCGAGCGGGCAGTATGTTCGGCATTTGCGGCGGATGAGGCGCAGCTGCGGACGGCGCCTCAAGCTCTTTAAGGAACAAGCCGCGGAGCAGCTCGCGGGCTTGTTCCGGTTTACGCCGTCGGATGCAGGCTTGCATCAGTACGGCGTGTGGCTTGGGACAGCCGCGGATTATGAGCGGCTGATTGAGCGCTGCCAGCGGGAAGGCGTTAGCTGGAACCGCGGAGAGCGGCTGTGGCGGCAGCCGGAGGAGCAGCGCGCTCCGGCAGCGCTGTTCGGCTTCGCGCATTTGGCCGAAGCCGATATTAAGGAGGGCATGCGGCGAATTGCGGCATGCTGGGAGGACGTTCAGCAGCAGCGCGGCTGAAGTGCTGGCAACAGCAGCTTTGCTGTAACTGCTGCAACTGCTGCTGAAACAAACAAAAGCTCGCTGCCTGGCGGAGATTTCTCCGCACGGGCAGCGAGCTTTTTTTAATTAGTCGTTTAAGATGTAATTTCGCTCGAATGGCGAGCGAGCGGGTTAACGCGGCAGCAAGCGGCCAAGCGCCTCGCCCATTTTTACTTTTTGGCCGAGCTTTAAGTTAGGCAGCGGGGTGAAGGTTTTATTTTCAGTCAGCAGCACGACTGTAGATCCGAACTCAAAATAAGCAAGATCGCCCCCCTTTACCGTATGCGGCGGCAGCGGGTCAACGTAGCGGATGCTGCTGACGTTCATGGCGCCGACTTTCACGACAGCCGTTTCGCCGCCATCATGTTTAATATACGTAATGAGCCGTTCATTGCGGCTGAGCACCCGGCGCATTTTGGTTAAACCGAATTCATTGACCGGATACACCTTGCCGGGAATATGCTCGCTCTCCACGATTGTGCCATCCACAGGAGCATGTATCCGGTGGTAATCGGTCGGGCTTAAATACAGGACAAAATAATGGCCGTTACGGTAGTTTTCCGCTCTTGGCGAACGGTTCAGCAGCTCTTCAATCGTGTAGTCCTGCCCTTTTACATTGACAATTGTTCCATCTTCTATTGGGCCAATGCCTGTAATAAGAGCGTCAACCGGACTTACAAGGCTGTCTGCACTCATGTCTATTTGTCGCATGCCTGGTTTTAATCGACGGGTAAAAAATTCATTTAGCGTTGCGTATTCATTTAGCGGTTTCTCGGCTTCTGCCACCTTAATTCCATACATGGAAGCAAAGCGCGGAATAAAACGGCGGCTCGCTCTGGATTGCGCAAAACGCCCAGTCAACCTCGAAATCGACTTGCGTGAGCTTAATTCCGTCATGGCACGAAGTAATCCATCTAGCATGCTCGTACCGTCACGTCCTTTCTTGCTTCGAATGGTGGTGCTTGTCCCAAACAGTGTGCCACAACCCGCATCACAAAGCAATAGGTTCGATTCGCGACCTTTACAGGTTGGGAAACAACAATGGCCGATTCAAAGCATAAGGAACCGCAGCATGCGAGTTTTGCTGAGAAACTGCTATTGTTGAAACTGCTGTTGCTGAGCCCACAAGATTCGAGATGTTCCCTCGATTTTTGGAGGACACAGCTTCCGCTATTGTGGCATTTTCTACAATTTCTGGCCGTACGCGGACAGGAGGTCCGTTATCGCCTTAATCTTCCCTCCAAAATGGCCATTTGCAGCGCATTACCGGATTCTGAGTCCGCAGCCTGTCCTAAACCCATGATTCTGTTGAAATAGCTGCTGCTGTGTCCGCCAAACCTATCTTGGTACTGGGAAGATAGGTACTGGGAAGATAGCATCTGACAAGAAGAGCATGAATCTGGCGTGCTTACGCAGCGAGGGAAATACTAATACAAGTGAAATGCAATAAGAAAGATATCTTGTTTCTAAACCATGAATGATCTGAATCCAACAATATGGAAAAATATGTTGTTACGTGTGAACAGGTACATGCTGAAGCTCAAAAAAATTCTAATTGATTTAGAAAGCATATTATAAAAATAAGGGTGATATTTTAATGGAGAACCTGAAGAACTAGAAAGGCTTCCTGGTTCGACTCGAATTCCTATTATTTCCAAGCAGCCTCTGCACTAATTAGAATACTCACAGAAGGCGATGGAGTTTTTCCAGATACAACGTCATAAGCATCTTGAGGTAACAGGTTAAGAGTTGCCTGATAATACTCTAATAAATAATTACGATTATTATTTTTCTGTCACCCTTCATAGGGAGAGTGACAGAAAAACGTACCCGACTCCGTTATCACAGTTAGGGCGAACTGTTTCTCTCCCCCTCCCTTTATACTCGCACTACCCGCGCAGCCTGCGCAGCTTCAACACCAGCAAAAACACAATAAACAAAGCGAGCACAATCGTAACAGCGAGCGTGCTGAATACGATGGCATCATGCTCCTGCTGCTTGACGATAATGGCGATGAACGCCCAGACGAAGACTGCGGCGAAAGCGGCATCGCGGTAGCTCCAGCCGATGATTAAGGCGAGCAAAGCAGCGACCGCCAGCAAAATAATCGTCCATCCCGTCTCGGACAGCCCAAAGCCCTGCCAGCCTGACTTGTACAGCGCGGAGGTAATGTTGACGATGGTCGCGACGCTAATCCAGCCGAGATACAAACTAAAGGGCAGCAATATGAAAAAGCGTTCGCCAGCCGTTGCCGTCTGCCAGCCGGGCGTTCTGGCACGCGTGTAGATGGCGATCAGCGTGATCAGCAGCGCGAGCATAATAAATACGCTGGCGTACACCTTCTCATATTGCCAAGCAAAAATCCAAGCCGCATTAAACAGGCAGCTAACAAAAAACAGGATGCCGATCTGGGCAGGCAGCCTGCTTGCCCTTCCTGACGGCAGAAAGGAATAAATGACAAATCCGGCAAGCAGCAAATAAATCAGGCTCCATATGGAGAAGGCATAGCCAGCGGGCATGAACAGAATCGGATATTGCGCCGCAAGCTGGGCAGTCGTTTTTCCTCCAAGCGGTAAGGTGACGGCGAGTGCATTTGCGACAATGACGATTAGCAGTCCACAAGCGTTTAGCCAGCGATAGGCAGTATTCATCTTATTTTTATCCTCTCCTCGTGCATCTATATTGTCTTATTCACCATGCCTTGCTTTTATTTCACGCCTTCCCGTTTATTTCTTGCGCAAAAAGCTCAAGCTTCATGTAAGAAAACCCAAACTGAGAAGGGGGAATTGCTTAAGTGACCATGACCATCTCGATCACGCTTATACTTGCGGCCTGCTGTCTGGCAGCAGGATGGACCGGCTTCCGCAGCCGGAAGGCGCTGCTTGTTATGGATGCGCTGGCAGCTATTTTGCTTTTTGTAACGTTTGTTTCCATCGCTTCAGCTATAGCGAGAACGATGCTTCGCGACACGGTGTTTATGACGGAAATTCATGCTGTGCTGCTTAATCCTGTATTTATTATAGGAGGGGCTTATTTAGCTATCTATACACCTGCACGAATGGCCATAAATGTGCTCCGGCCCTCCAGCTAGCGGCAAGCTAGTGGCAATTTGCGGAAATGGCGCGTATGCTATCGCAAACTTATTGTCATTTTAATGCGCTAGGAGGCAGTTGAACGAAATGACGCTTGCCAGAGTGGCGTTTGTTACGCCAGGGTCATTTCCGATCCCATCCACAAAAAGCAGCTCGGTCGAACGGGTAGTCGAAAAATTTGTTCCACTTCTGAAAAATCGGATTCATCCCCGCATTTACGGGCGGACGACAAAGGGGCTTAAACGCAACGGGCTAGTCCATGGCGTCGCCTGCGTCAGATTTCCAGCGGTAAACAAAGCCAGCTATATCGCCGCTGTTGGCCGTTCCTTAGTTGCATACAAGCCGCATGTTATTCAGGTGGAGAATCGTCCGCATAACGTGCTTGCCCTGAAGAAGAAGCTGCCGTCCGCCCGAATTTGGCTGAGCTTGCATTCCTCTACTTTTCTAAGTCCCGGTCATATAACGCCAGCCAGTCTGCACCGAAGCCTGCAAGCGGCTGATCGCATTATTGTAAACAGCGAGTTTTTGCGCCGCGTCGTTGCGACGAGGGCGCCTGAAGCGGCAGCGAAAATAAGGGTTGTCTACCCCGGCGTGGAAACGGGGCTTTTTCCATCGCGATTTACCGAAGAAGGGCGAGAGAAGCGGCAGCGGGAGCGGCAGGCGAAAAAGCTGGAGGGCCGCGAGGTCGTTATTTTTCTCGGCAGGCTCATTCCGCTTAAGGGCGCTCACCATCTTCTGCATATTATGCCTGAGCTGGTAAAAAAACATCCGAATATGCTGGCTGTTATCGTCGGCAGCCCCTTCTACGGCTCGCATCGCTCCACCGCTTATTCCCGCAAGCTCCAGCAGCTCGGCCGTGCTTATCCGAATCATGTGCGCTTCGTTCCTTATGTGCCCTATACCGAAGTGCCAGGCTGGTTTTTGGCCGCAGATATGGCGATCGTCCCTTCGGGACAGCGTGAAGCTTTCGGTCTCGTGAACGTCGAAGCAATGGCTACGGGTCTTCCGGTAGTGGCTACACGGGCGGGCGGCATGAAGGAGATTGTACGGGATGGCGTCACCGGTTATTTGATTTCGCAGCAAAATCTGGAGAATGAGCTGAGAGCCAAGCTGCTTGCTCTACTCGCTAGCTCCGAGCTTAGGGCGAGCATGGGAAAGAAGAGCCGCGAGCGGGTGGAGCAAAGCTTCACTTGGCAGCATACGGGACGCAGCTGGATGAATGTGCTGAATGAACGGAAATTGCCCGGCTTGGATTGACAACCAGTATATGGGAGCGGTATAGTCTAACAAGGAAATCCACTAGGGGCGCCTTCATGGCTGAGATAAAGCGAGTGAGCTTTGGTCCCTTTGAACCTGATCTGGGTTATGCCAGCGTAGGAAAGTGGGAAAGTGAGTTCATCGCGAGCAGCTTCGTTTTGCTTTTTTTTAGCATGGGAAGCTCTATTATTCGCGTATGTTTGCACATTCTGCCGCTTCTTCGCCGGAGCGGTTTTTTTGTTGCCCTCTGGTTGAATAAGCATGCGAGCAAGCGGAGCGCCTCTTGGCGTATTTGCTTGTGGGGCGTTTATCTTGCCTAATAGAATGGGAGCAAAGGAACAGGCGCCGGGCGCTGCATTTTCCAACTGAATTTACGTCTAAAGGCCTCCTGGTGGATCTTCATAATGCCATGGGAGGTTTTTTAGCATATGACGATCTTTATGAATCCGCTGCCGGGCAGCAGCAAGGTGTACGAGTCGGGATCAAGCTTGGATATTTGGGTGCCAATGCGCGAAATTGAGCTCGAAGCGAGCACAGGCAGAAACGGAGAAAAAATACCGAATGCGCCGATTCGCGTGTATGACGCGAGTGGGCCATATACCGATAGCGCTTATGAGGCGGATATTTACAAAGGGCTGCCGCATGTAAGGGGAGAGTGGATTGAAGGGCGAGGAGATGTAGAGCGGTACGACGGGCGCAGCGTAAAGCCGGAGGATAACGGCTTTATGTCGGCCGAGAAGGCGAAAGAGCGCGGAGCGGAGCTTTTTCCAATAACGACGCGGCCGCTGCGGGCGAGAAAAGGGCATAATGTCACCCAGCTTCATTATGCGCGCCAGGGAATCATCACGCATGAAATGAAATTTATTGCGATAAGAGAAGGGATGGACCCTGAATTTGTCCGCTCGGAGATTGCATTTGGGCGTGCAATCCTACCAGCTAATATTAATCATCCCGAGATCGAGCCGATGATTATTGGGCGGCAATTTCATGTGAAAATCAATGCGAATATTGGCAATTCAGCAGTAGCTTCTTCTATTGAGGAAGAGGTAGAGAAGATGACATGGGCGACGCGCTGGGGTGCAGATACGATTATGGATTTGTCCACAGGCAAAAATATTCACACAACGCGCGAATGGATTATACGCAACTCCCCGGTTCCGGTCGGCACGGTGCCGATTTATCAGGCGCTGGAGAAGGTAAATGGCAAAGCAGAGGATTTATGCTGGGAGGTATTCCGCGATACGCTCATTGAGCAGGCGGAGCAGGGGGTTGATTATTTTACGATCCATGCAGGCGTATTGCTTCGCTATATTCCGCTAACAGCCAAGCGGGTGACGGGCATCGTGTCGCGTGGCGGGTCGATTATGGCGGCATGGTGCCTGGCCCATCATCAAGAGAACTTTTTATATACGCATTTTGAGGACATTTGCGAAATTATGAAGGCTTACGATGTTTCGTTCTCGCTAGGCGATGGCTTGCGTCCAGGCTCGATAGCCGATGCCAACGATGCAGCGCAGTTTGCCGAGCTGGATACGCTGGGCGAGCTGACAAAAATCGCCTGGAAGCATGATGTCCAAGTGATGATTGAAGGACCGGGACATGTGCCAATGCATTTGATTAAAGAAAATATGGACCGCCAGCTGGAGGTGTGCGATGAAGCGCCTTTCTACACGCTGGGGCCGCTGACAACGGATATAGCTCCCGGTTATGACCATATTACATCGGCTATTGGCGCCGCTATGATCGGCTGGTTCGGAACCGCGATGCTCTGTTATGTGACGCCGAAGGAGCATCTGGGTCTGCCGAATCGGGATGATGTGAAGGAAGGGGTTATTACGTATAAAATAGCGGCCCATGCCGCCGACCTGGCCAAGGGCCATCCTAGCGCTCGCCTGCGGGACGATGCGCTGTCGAAAGCGCGCTTCGAGTTCCGCTGGCGCGACCAGTTCCACTTATCGCTGGATCCTGAGCGCGCCATGGCGTACCACGATGAGACGCTGCCAGCAGAAGCGGCTAAGTCCGCGCATTTCTGCTCGATGTGCGGACCTAAATTTTGCAGCATGCGCATTACACAAGATATTAGAGAGTACGCCGAGCAAAATGGGCTGGAGACGACGGAGGCCATTGAAGCGGGAATGAAGGAAAAGTCCGAGGCGTTCAAGGAATCGGGGAGCCACATATATGTTAGCGGGACATAGGAGATTATAGCCAAAAGGCTGCTATAAGCAGGGAGAGGCAGGCGCTGTTAGGCTAACTTTTCCCCGAGCTGCTTCACCTTCGCAAGCCAGCCTTGCCTTTTGGCGAGCGATGATTTTCTGACCTCATACAGCGACGTAAAACGGACGGATTTGACGCCGCAAAATTGCAGAATGTTGATTTTCATCATTTTGTGGCCAGCCATGCCTTGGAAAAAACGATAGTACCAGCCCGGCGAGTCCATCGTGACGATGATCCGGGCTGTTTTTCCTTTGAGCAGCTGCTTGGGAAGATCCTTGCCTTTCACATATTTATAAGCAAAGTCGGGCAGAAAGACGCGGTCAATGAAGCCTTTGAGCAAAGCGGGAGGTCCGCCCCACCAGGTTGGATATACAAAAACAAGATGATCAGCCCATTTGATATGCGCCTGTGCGTTCTGAAGATCCTGCTCTAGTGGCGCTTTGTTATTGTAGCCTCCGACCAGGACGGGATTGAATTCGAGCTGGGACAAATGAAGGGTACGGACCTCGGCGCCAGCGGCTCCCTCAGCATAAGCGGCTGCCAGCGCCTCGCTGTAGCTTTCTTCAGCGGGATTGCATTGAATAATTAAAATGTTTTTCATCGTTTTGAAACACTCCTTGAGTTTTAGTTAATGAACACTAACCAGTAGATTAAAAAGAAAAGGTCACGAATGACCTATTAAAGCTAATAGATGCCGCTTAATTTGCTCGGCGTCCGGCGCAAGCTGTGCGGGTAGATCGCCATGCATGCTGGATACGGCTAGCTGGGTTATAATGCCGATCGCCATGACAGCCGACAGGCGGGCATTTTGCTCTGGAAGCTCGCCGCGCTCGATGCCTTGCTCTATAAAATCTATTAATGCATCAAGCGGCTGCCTGAGCTGCCCTTCCATCCTCGCTGTATAAAACAGCTCATGCTGCTGGGAAAGAAGCAGCAGTCCATACTGGTCCTCATCGTGCATTTGCAGTACCTCGTCGATTAATTGGCAAAACCGGCTGGCGCTGCTGCCATCCTTCTGCACATAATAATCGATTAAAGCGGTATAGCTGGCACAATCCTGCTCAAAGATTTCCAAAGCAACGGCATCCTTGCTTTTAAAATGCTTGTAAATCGCTGCGTCCGTTACGCCGGCAGCCTGTCCGATTTCTTTGACGGAAACGCCGTCAACACCCTTCGTGGCAAACAGCAGCATCGCCGCCTGCAAAATATCCTTTTTTTTACTATCGGCATGTGATTTTTTGTTCATGCTTGTATTGTAAGTGAACACTAACTAAAAATCAAGAGGCAATAAAAACAGAGATGATGGATTTTTAAGAGGATACTATTCTTTCATTGAATTAACAAACAAACTTTGGTATATTTGAAAACGAGAATCGTTATCATGAAGCCATTTTATTTGGTATGAAGGGAAAGGTAGCTGCATCATGTCGTTGAAACAGGAGCAAAAACAGGAATTGAAGCAGATGAGGCAGCGTTCAAGGCCCCTAGTAGCGAGCATCATTCTGATCGTTGGCACAGCTGCTGTGTTATTTGGCCTTGCTTTATCTATTTCAGTCGGAGCAGCTAAAATTAGCTTATCCACGGTTTGGACTGCCGTCTTTTATTTTAATCCAGATATTACCCAGCACCAGATTATTCAAGAGCTGAGGATGCCAAGGGCACTTGCAGCTGCACTTATAGGAGCGGCCTTCGCGGTATCAGGCTCCGTTATGCAGGGGATGACCCGAAATCCACTCGCTGATCCGAGCTTGCTCGGTCTTAATTCGGGTGCAGGCTTTGCGCTTGCGCTGTGCTTTGCTTTTTTCCGTGGCATGTCTCATTTGGAAATTATGATTATTTGTTTCTTTGGAGCGGCGCTTGCTGCGGGTATCGTTTACGGTATCGGCTCGCTCGCCAAGGGCGGTTTGACGCCTGTCCGGCTGACGCTTGCGGGGGCAGCTATTAGCACGTTGTTCATGAGCTTGTCCGAAGGAATTCAAATTCACTTTCAAATTGGACAGGATATTGCTTTCTGGTACGCAGGCGGCATTGCCGGTACAAAATGGTCGCAAATTGGCATTGTTGCCCCTTGGATTATCGGCGGCATATTGGCAGCCATTGCGATTTCGCGCTCCATTTCTTTGCTCAGTCTAGGTGATGATGTTGCTTCGTCCCTCGGACAGCGTACGAAGCTGACGAAGACGATCGGCATTATTGTTACGCTAATTTTAGCCGGTGCATCGGTATCCGTTGTCGGAGCGGTCGGCTTTATCGGACTTATTGTTCCCCATGTGGCCCGCTATTTGGTTGGCGTGGATTACCGCTGGATTATTCCTTGTTCCGCTGTGCTTGGTGCGCTTCTGCTCATTGTAGCTGATATTGTAGCGCGTACCATTAATAGCCCTTATGAGACCCCGGTTGGCGCTCTGATTGCTATTATTGGTGTTCCGTTCTTCCTTTATCTTGCGGTTAAGCAAAGGGGGAATTTGTAGTTATGAGCACCGCTACTTTAATTTCAAAAAGCGAGCAGCGCAGAACAAGACGAGCCATAATCGTCATGTCCATTATGGGTGTCCTTATTGTTACTGCTTTTGTGATTAGTATGAATACAGGTTTTATTAAGCTAACTCCGCTTGATGTGTTTAAAACGTTATTCGGATATGGAACGGCGAAGCAGGATCTGATTCTATTTGATTTCCGCTTGCCGCGTATTGTCATTTCCGTCTTGATCGGCGCAGGATTTGCCGTTTCTGGCTGTGTGATGCAAGGGCTGTTCCGCAATCCGCTGGCCGATCCTGGCTTGCTCGGTATTAATGCTGGAGCAGGGCTGATGGTTATTTTGTATGTTTCTTTTTTCCGTGATAACCAGATGGCGTCGCCATTTTTTATGCCGATGCTTGCCTTTTGCGGGGCTGCGCTAACTGCCTTGCTCATTTATACATTATCTTATAAACGTTATCACGGGCTGCTGCCTACACGGATGATTCTCGTCGGCGTTGCGGTTCAAGCCGGCATAAGTGCGCTTGTCATTGTACTCAGCCTAGCGCTTGATCCGAATGACTTTCAATTCGTTCAAATTTGGCTTGCAGGCAACATTTGGGGAACCAACTGGAAGTTTGTACTTGCTGCTCTGCCATGGATTTTATTATTGATCCCTTATGTTATGTTCAAGTCGCGTTCGATGAATATTTTGAATCTTGGCGAACAGATGGCAACGGGACTGGGGTCGCCGGTTGAGAAGGACCGGATGAAGCTGCTTGCAGCAGCGGTAGGTCTGGCTGCAACATGTGTGGCCGTTGGCGGCGGTATCTCCTTTGTCGGACTAATTGGTCCGCATTTGGCTCGTCGTCTTGTCGGACCGACGCATCAAATTCTCGTTCCGGCTTCCGCGATGGCGGGAGCATTGCTCGTCATTGTGTCCGATACGCTGGCTCGCTGGGCGTTCCAGCCTTCGGAAATTCCGACAGGTATCGTAATCGCCGTTATTGGCGCTCCTTATTTCCTTTACTTGCTGTCCCGTTCCAAATAGGCGGTTGCAGCTCCATTTATAATCGTTTGCTCAGGCCTTTCGAAGCGCTATGCGTTTTCGGAAGGCCTTTTGCTGTATAAAAGTGAAACGGGCGCTGACGTGAGAGAACAGGAATGTCCTTTTGAGCTTGTGCGTAATGGCTGGGGGTGTCTTCTTTAATGTGAACGGCTATCTGTCATGTTTCTGCTTGGCAGCCTTAGAAAATCAAGTAACGAGCCCATAGGTTTGTGCATATATTGCCTAAGACAAATCAGGTGGAAGAAGGAGAGGGCAATGGCGAAAAGCAGAAAACCAGGAAGCTCAAGAAGAAAAAGGCCGCTTTTTTACGTTGATAATCCGAATGCTTCTGAATTGAAATGGCTCGATGAATTAAATAGCAAAAAGGCGCAAGCCCAAGCAGCCCAGAAGCAAGCTGAAACTAAGCCAGCGAATGCTGGGGAGACAAAGTCGGTAAGCATCAATGCGATTGCGGCACCGGAAAGGCTGCCTAGAGTACCATTCCACACTGACCTGCTGGAAACTGAAAAAGAACAGCAGCTGCCAGACGAGGGTGCAGCAGAAACGCAAAGCATTCAATTGGATGGGCTGCATGGAGGATTGCCGTCGCAAACCTTGAAGCAAGAGGCGTCGTTGCAAGACGTGCAGGAGGAAGTGCCTTCAAGTGTACAACAGCCAATTGAGGCTGCAAATGCCAGTGAAGATGAAGAAATGGAAGAAAATGCCGAACTGAGCTATGAAGAGAAGCTGGCGTTGGCAGCCGAGAAGCAAAATCCGGAGCTCGGCGGGCCGAATCCGTTTATTTATACCGACGATTTAGTGGATGGTTCGGTTACGGGCGACAAAATTGCCCCAGCTTCTATTGATTCCTCAAAGCTATGTGCGGGCAGCGTAGATTCAGCAGCGGTGCAGGATTATGCGATTGAAACGATTCATATTGCTAAAGGAGCTGTATCCGGCAGCAAAATCGCACCAGAAGTAATCATATCTGAACATCTGGCGAACAATGCTATCGCTGGAACTAAGCTGGCAGATGGCTCCGTTACGGGAGAAAAGCTGCAAAATAACAGTGTTACTTCCGATAAGCTGGCCGATCGTACAATCACCTCGGACAAATTTGCCGACGGCTCAATTGAAGCACGGCATTTGAAACGGTTATTTGTAACGGAAGAATTGCTTGGACAGCAATCTGTCACCGCTAGCAAAATTAAAAGCGGAGCCGTTCGTCCTGAGCATCTTTCGAATGATGCAGTAAACAATTCGAAGCTCGCCGATGGGGCAGTAACCCGCTCCAAGCTGCGTGATGGCGCCGTGCATACGGAGAAGCTCGCCGCAGGGTCCATCGAATCCGTGCATATTAAACCCGGCGTATTGCTCGCAGAGCATGTTGCCGTTGGAGCCATACTGGGAAAGCATTTGGCCCCAGGCGAAATAAGCGCCCAACATCTGGCAGTCGGCGCGGTCGGAGCAAGGGAATTGCAGCCGGACGCAGTAGACGCCGAGCGTCTAGCAAACGGAGCGGTGTCCACCGCGCATCTGCAGGCGGGGGCCGTTCTGGGGCAGCACATTTCACCGCGCCAAATCGAAAGCGGACATCTCGTTGATCAAGCCGTAACGGCTTCTAAGCTGATGGATCAATCGGTATCGACGATCAAGCTGGTTGATCATGCCGTTACCGTTTCCAAGCTTTCGGAGCAAAGTGTAACCGCGCCGAAGCTTGCTGATGATGCGGTGCAAGCACGGCACTTGAGCCGTCTGAGCATAACGGCTGAGAAGGTAGCGGACGGACAAATACACAATCGCCATTTGGCGGTAAATACCGTATCCGGCGTCCAGCTGCGGGAAGAGGCGGTTGGTACGGAGCATTTGCGCAGCAGTTCGGTCACAGATGAGAAAATTGCGCCAGGAGCGATTCGGGTGCAGCATCTGACGGATGCGGCTGTGGGCAGCAGACAGCTTGCTCAGCAAAGCGTTACCTCAACGAAGCTTGCCGCAGGAGCCGTAACTGCTGCACATCTTGCAGATAATTCGGTGGATACAAGGCAATTGCGCGATGAAGCTATAACGTTTCACAAAATCGCGCCGGAAGCGCTGCGGGCATACCATTTTTCAAATGGAGCTGTGACGGGGGAGGCCGTGTCGCCTGAAGCGATAGCTGCTAATCATTTGCAGCCGCAAATTATTCAGGAGAAGCATGTGGCGGATGATACCGTTACAACTCGTACGCTCCATGATGGCGCCGTAACGAGCGCAAAGCTTGCTTATGAAGCTGTGACAGAAAGATATATTGCGCCGGGTGTTGTATCTTCCCATCATTTGGCAGATCATAGCATTAATTCTCTTAAGCTGTCCCCGGAAGCGGTGACGTCAGATAAGCTGGCGGATTTCAGTGTAACGGGAGCAAAGCTTGCTGAAGCCAGCGTGACGGGAACGAAGCTTGCTCCAGAAACGGTTCAAGGCGAGCATATCGCCCCAGCCGTTATTGAAGGCAAGCATATTCAGATAGGCTCGCTTGCGAGAGAGCATCTTCAAAATGGGCTTATTGCGGCCTCTCATTTGCAGCCGGGAGCGGTTGGAAGTGAGCAGGTTGCTGATTTGGCGATTCACTCAGCGAAATTGGCGCTGGATGCTGTGAAGCCGAAGCACATTGCGGGTGAAGCGATTCACAGCCGTCATTTATCCAATGGGTCGGTGCTGGGCATTCATGTGCAGGAAGGCAGCATCCGCGATATTCATTTAGCGGAAGGAGCTGTGACGGCGGCGAACCTCGCGGAAGCTAGCGTTGCAAGCGAGCATATTCAGGAGGCGGCAATCACCAGTGCAGCGCTCCAGCCGCTTATTATCAGTACGGAGCATTTGCAAAATCAGGCAGTGACTGCTGAACAGCTGGCCCCGCTTTCCGTAGGAGAAAAGCATATTCAGCCTTATTGCATCAGCGAGGAGCATTTGGCTATAAACAGCGTTGCCAGCGCTAATTTGCAGGATGGCAGTGTGACTGAGGCAAAGCTTGGCAAGGATTCCGTATCTGGCGACCATTTGCAGCTGGAGACTATAGCCGGCAAGCATCTTCGTGCCGAAACGGTGCAGGGCTATCATATTCGTAAAAACTCGCTATCTATAGCGCATCTCGCAGCCGATATTATTACGGTTGACCGTGCCGAGGATGAGAGCATTTTTGGAAGCAAGCTCAAAAATGGCTCAATCCGAGCCGAGAAGCTGGCGGATGGCTGCGTCACAACGGGAAAATTAGGTGAAGCGAGTGTGACGGCGTCGAAGCTGGCCTTTGCGAGCGTAAGCAGTGAAGCGCTGGCGGAAGGAACCATAATCGCCGAACATCTGACAGCAGAGAGCGTAACGAGCGATAAACTAGCAGACGGCAGTGTCACGACGGAAAAGCTGGGCGAAGCGAGCATAACGGGGTCGAAGCTGGCCTTTGCGAGCGTAGATAGCGAAGCGCTGGCGGAAGGAGCCGTGAAGTCGGAGCATCTGTCGGCAGAGAGCATAACGAGCGACAAAATCATGTATGGAGCAGTTGCCGCCGAGCATTTGGCGACGGATAGCGTGACGAGCGAAAAGCTGGCAAATGGCAGTGTCACAACGGAAAAGCTAGGCGAAGCGAGCATAACGGGGTCGAAGCTGGCCTTTGCGAGCGTAGATAGCGAAGCGCTGGCGGAAGGAGCCGTGAAGTCGGAGCATCTGTCGGCAGAGAGCATAACGAGCGACAAAATCACGTATGGAGCAGTTGCCGCCGAGCATTTGGCGACGGATAGCGTGACGAGCGAAAAGCTGGCAAATGGCAGTGTCACAACGGAAAAGCTGGGCGAAGCGAGCATAACGGGGTCGAAGCTGGCCTTTGCGAGCGTAGATAGCGAAGCGCTGGCGGAAGGAGCCGTGAAGTCGGAGCATCTGTCGGCAGAGAGCATAACGAGCGACAAAATCACGTATGGAGCAGTTGCCGCCGAGCATTTGGCGACGGATAGCGTGACGAGCGAAAAGCTGGCGGATGGCAGTGTCACGACGGAAAAGCTGGGCGAAGCGAGCATAACGGCATCAAAGCTGGCCTTAGCGAGCGTAGATAGTGAATCGCTGGCAGATGGAGCCGTGAAGTCGGAGCATCTGTCAACAGGCAGCGTAACGGGTGACAAAATCACGTATGGAGCAGTTGCCGCTGAGCATTTGGCGACAGATAGCGTGACGAGCGAAAAGCTGGCAAATGAAAGTGTCACGACGGAAAAGCTAGGCGAAGCAAGCATAACGGGGTCGAAGCTGGCCTTTGCGAGCGTAGATTGTGAAGCGCTGGCGGAGGGAGCCGTGAAGTCGGAGCATCTGTCAACAGGCAGCGTAACGAGTGACAAAATCACGTGTGGAGCAGTTGCCGCCGAGCATTTGGCGACGAATAGCGTGACGAGCGAAAAGCTGGCGAATGGCAGTGTCACGACGGAAAAGCTGGGCGAAGCGAGCATAACGGGATCGAAGCTGGCCTTTGCGAGCGTAGATAGTGAAGCGCTGGCGGAAGGAGCCGTGAAGTCGGAGCATTTATCGGCAGAGAGTGTAACGAGTGACAAAATCACGAATGGAGCAGTTGCCGCCGAGCAATTGGCGACAGATAGCGTGACGAGTGAAAAGCTGGCGAATGGCAGTGTCACGACGGAAAAGCTGGGCGAAGCAAGCATAACGGGGTCGAAGCTAGCTTTTGCGAGCGTAGGCAGTGAAGCGTTGGCGGAAGGGGCCATAATCACCGAGCATCTGACGGCTGAGAGCGTAACGAGCGATAAGCTAGCAGATGGCAGTGTCACGACGGAAAAGCTGGGCGAAGCGAGCATAACGGAGTCGAAGCTGGCCTTTGCGAGCGTAGGCAGTGAAGCGCTGGCAGATGGAACCGTGAAGTCGGAGCATCTGTCAACAGGCAGCGTAACGAGCGACAAAATCACGTATGGAGCAGTTGCCGCCGAGCATCTGTCAACAGGCAGCGTAACGAGTGACAAAATCACGTATGAAGCAGTTGCCGCCGAGCATTTGGCGACGAATAGCGTGACGAGCGAAAAGCTCGCGAATGGCAGTGTCACGAAGGAAAAATTAGGTGAAGCGAGCATAACGGGGTCGAAGCTAGCTTTTGCGAGCGTAGGCAGTGAAGCGCTGGCGGAAGAAGCCGTGAAGTCGGAGCATTTATCGGCAGAGAGTGTAACGAGTGACAAAATCACGAATGGAGCAGTTGCCGCCGAGCATTTGGCGACGGATAGTGTTACGAGCGAAAAGCTGGCGAATGGCAGTGTCACGACGGAAAAGCTGGGCGAAGCGAGCATAACGGGGTCAAAGCTGGCCTTTGCGAGCGTAGGCAGTGAAGCGCTGGAAAATGGAGCCGTGAAGTCGGAGCATCTGTCAACAGGCAGCGTAACGAGTGACAAAATCACGAATGGAGCAGTTGCCGCCGAGCATTTGACGACGGATAGCGTGACGAGCGAAAAGCTAGCGAATGGCAGTGTCACGACGGAAAAGCTGGGCGAAGCGAGCATAACAGCGACGAAGCTGGCCTTTGCGAGCGTAGGCAGTGAAGCGCTGGCGGAAGGAGCCGTGAAGGCTGAGCATCTATCGGCAGAGAGCGTAACGAGCGAAAAGCTGGCAGATGGCTGCTTCACAACAGAAAAGCTGAGCGAAGCGAGCATAACGGGATCGAAGCTGGCCTTTGCGAGCGTAGGCAGTGAAGCGCTGGCAGAAGGAGCCGTGAAGTCGGAGCATCTATCGGCAGAGAGCGTAACGAGCGAAAAACTGGCGAATGGCAGTGTCACGACGGAAAAGCTGGGCGAAGCGAGCATAACGGGGTCAAAGCTGGCCTTTGCGAGCGTAGGCAGTGAAGCGCTGGAAAATGGAGCCGTGAAGTCGGAGCATCTGTCAACAGGCAGCGTAACGAGCGAAAAGCTGGCAGATGGCTGCTTCACAACGGAAAAGCTGGGCGAAGCGAGCATAACGGGATCGAAGCTGGCCTTTGCGAGCGTAGGCAGTGAAGCGCTGGCGGAAGGAGCCGTGAAGGCTGAGCATCTATCGGCAGAGAGCGTAACGAGTGAAAAGCTGGCGAATGGCTGCTTCACAACAGAAAAGCTGGGCGAAGCGAGCATAACGGGATCGAAGCTGGCCTTTGCGAGCGTAGGCAGTGAAGCGCTGGCGGAGGGAGCCGTGAAGGCTGAGCATCTATCGGCAGAGAGCGTAACGAGCGAAAAGCTAGTGGATGGCTGCTTCACGACGGAAAAGCTGGGCGAAGCGAGCATAACGGGATCGAAGCTGGCCTTTGCGAGCGTAGGCAGTGAAGCGCTGGCGGAGGGAGCCGTGAAGGCTGAGCATCTATCGGCAGAGAGCGTAACGAGCGAAAAGCTGGCAGATGGCTGCTTCACAACGGAAAAGCTGGGCGAAGCAAGCATAACGGGATCGAAGCTGGCCTTTGCGAGCGTAGGCAGTGAAGCGCTGGCAGAAGGAGCCGTGAAGTCGGAGCATTTGTCGACTAACAGCGTAACGAGTGACAAAATTACGCACGGTGCTGTCACCGCCGAGCATTTAGCACCTGCCAGCGTAACGGTATCGGCTCTTGCTTTTTCGCCAATCGTTGGTCGGAGCGGCAGCATGAGCAAGCAGCAATTTGGGTTATGCCCGTACAGCTTTCCTCCTGAGAAACAGCAGCTAGAGCAGGTTATTCTTTTTGACGAACCGTTCTCAAGCAATCAATATGTGCTGACAGCAACGACCGATCACCCGGCCTGCTATATATGCATTCAAGCGAAGGAGCCGGGGCAAGTCATCCTATCCATTAATCGCCGATTTTTCAGTGAGGCTTTCATTGGCACCATCAACTGGATTGCAATCGGACAATAATTCTTGCTTAAAATGCCATCAGCGATTTGCTGATAAGCCGCTATCATTCAGCACGGAAAAGAATTCCTCTCACGCAAGGCGCGAGGGGAATTTCTTTTTTTTTGCTGTTAACCGCCTACTGCTGTTGATATGGGTGCGGGACAGACATCTTGGGAGTTGTACATTTGCCGTTGCGCAGATGATGGAGGTACATACAATGTGGTGTAATTGCGTTGCAGCACCATTTTGAACTATAGGCGTATACCGAGGTGAACAAAGCGGATGAAGAAAGCGAAGGGTGCAAAGGGGAAAAAAGCCCGGAATTTCCGCGCTGTGAAAAAGCCGCATCCCGCCCAGAGCGGTGCGGCCGCAGACGAGTATGCCGGAGAAGCGCAGCCGATGCAGTCTCCAGTCGTATCCGTTATTATTCCCGTTATGAATGAACGGGCTACCATCCGAAGGGTCATAAGGGAGGCGGCGGGTGTCCATCCCCGGACTGAAGTTATCGTCGTTGCAAATGGCTCGACGGATGGTTCAGCCGAAATTGCCAGGCGAGCAGGGGCACGAGTGCTCCGTTATGAAAAGGCGCTTGGCCATGATGTTGGACGAAGCGTTGGAGCGCGGGCTGCCCTAGGTGAAGTGTTGCTGTTTGTGGATGGTGATATGGTCATCAGCACCGCAAAAATGCGGCATTTTGTCTATGCAGTACTGCATCGCGGAGTAGATGCTGCTTTAAATGATTATACCGGCCCTGTGGACAAAACCGCTGTGCACAGCGTCGTGCTTGCGAAGCACACGCTCAATATTGTGCTGGAACGCCCAGATTTGAAAGGAGCTTCCTTCACAGCAGTCCCCCATGCCATAAGCAGGCAATGCCTGTCTCTAATCGGAGCAGAGGCGCTGTGCGTCCCGCCGCTTGCCCACGCGAGAGCGATTCGGTTTGGTTTGAAGGTTGAAGCTGTGCATACGGTCAATGTTGGCAAAATAAACAGGCGCAGGCCGCAGCGCGAACGGCGCAGCCCGCTGGAGCATCTCATTGTGGGGGATCATTTGGAAGCGATCCACTGGCTCATTACACAATCTAATGAACGTGGCGGCTTTGAGGATTACCGTCGCTGTCGCGAGTTTGCGCTTTAGGCTATGGCTAAAGCGGCATGGAGGTTAAACCGTGAAAGCAGTCATTTTGGCAGGAGGAACAGGGACGCGGCTAAAACCGCTGACTACATTAATGAATAAGCATATGTTACCCGTAGGCAAGCATCCTATGATTTTCTATGGCATCGATAAGCTGCATCAGGCAGGCATTACAGAAATGCTGCTCGTGACAGGACGGCAGTCGATAGGTTTGTTTGCGCAGTATTTGGGAAGCGGCCGCGAGCTTGGTGTCTCGCTGACTTACCGTATTCAGGAGGAAGCGGGCGGCATCGCGGAAGCGCTGGAGCTGGCGCGCGATTTTATACGGAATGATGAGAAGTTTATCGTGCTGCTCGGCGACAATTTGTTCGAGGATAATTTGGCTCCTTATGTGCGGAAATTTGCCCAGCAGCAGGAAGGCGCAATGGTGCTGCTCAAACAGGTGCCAGACCCGCATCGTTATGGCATAGCAGTTTTTCAGGAGGCGGGACAAATTGCTTATATAGATGAAAAACCAGCTGAGCCGCTATCGGATTTATGCGTAACGGGCATTTATATGTATGATTCCAGCGTTTTTGCAGCGATTGATCGGCTGGAGCCGTCAGGCCGCGGCGAACTGGAAATTACCGATTTGAACAATATGTATGCCCGTGCGGGAACTCTTGCCTCCCATACACTTGCAGGATGGTGGACCGATGCGGGCACGTTCGAATCCTTGCATGAAGCGGCCGCGAGGCTGTTGAAGGAGACGGGAGAATGAGAAGAATAGCGGCAAGAAAGCGGCCCCGCACTACAAAACAATCTCGCGTGCGGCAGCAAGCGTCGTATGCCCAAGGTGTCGAGCAAGGCTATCAGGATGGGCGGCAAGCGGGACTTACTAGCTATAATGAAAAGTTTCAAGGAACGAGCATCATTATCCCGAGCTATAATCAGCTCCAATATTTGAAGCTGTGCATTGAAAGTATTGTAGACCATACGGACCTTGCTTATGAGATTATCGTCATTGACAATGCTTCGACCGATGGGACGGGAAGCTATTTGGCCCAGCTTGATGGGCAGGTGCGCTACCGGGTTTTAAGCGAAAACTATGGCTTCGCTGGGGCAGTCAACAGAGGCATGATGATGGCTAAAGGCACGATGATGCTTATATTGAACAATGATACACTCGTAACCGACAATTGGCTGGACAATATGTTGGCCTGCTTGAACAGCAATCCGCAAATTGGCATGGTCGGGCCTGTCACCAATTATATTGGCGGGGAGCAGCTGATAGAGGTTCCCTATACGAACGTGGCGGATATGCCGGACTTTGCTAGACTTAATAATGTGCCAGATGCCAAACGCTGGCAGCAGGTTGAACGGCTGACGGGCTTCTGCCTATTGCTCCGCAGAGAACTGTGGGAGAAAATTGGCTATTTTGATGAAGGCTTTGAAATTGGCAATTTTGAAGATGATGATTATAACATTCGAGTGAAGCTGCTGGGGTATTCGCTTGTCATTGCCCGCGACTCGTTTATCCACCATTTTGGCAGCGTCAGCATCAAAGCGCTAGGTGCACAGCTTGAAGAGGTTAATAACCGCAACCTGCAGCATTATATGAATAAATGGGGCAACCCGCATGAACTGGTCAGCGTTATGAAGCATCGTGCTGCCGAGCAGCCTGCCCTGCAGGCCGAGCTGGCGGCACTTGGGGAAGCCGCTTATTACCCGGATAGCATTGCGGTTACTTCATTAACTGGTAGAGCGTATTGGATTGAAGGCGGCAGCAGGCGCCCTGTTGAAGGCGAGTTTAGCGGAGAAGCCGTCCGCATCGGACAAATTGACATCAGACGCTGGCCGCTGGGCTCGCCGATATCTAGCGAGGAAGCTCATGCCAAGTGGCAGCAAATGCTAGCGATGGAAGGCAGCGATCTTCATGGCAAAACCGTTAGCGGGTTAGATGGCTTTCATTATTATATGCAGCAGGGCCTGAAGCGGAAAATGATAACGGAAGCTGCTTTTGAAGGCTGGGCGCTTAAGGCAAGGCCATCCGTCCAGCTTACATTGGAGCAGCTGCATGCGATTCCGGAGGGACTGCCGATTATACCAACTGTCAAGCTTCGCCAACAACTATAAAATGGTTTTTCGGCCACTGTTTGACGCCAAGTATCACTGTGTATTGCCGTGCATATGCTGTAAATAGCTGCACCAATTCAAATGGCGGCACAGGGCCAAGCCACAGCCAGAGGGAGGATCGTTGGCCATGCAGCATATCGTAACCGAAATTATTGAGCATTTATCCCATTCCAACAGCCAGATGGCACGAATGCTGGAGGCAAAGCGCCATGTCACGGTACGTATGGCCGAAATTGTGAAAAGCCTCCCCGATCATCAACCGAATTTTGGAGGCGTAGACGATCTGCTCGGGGAATCGCAATCGCTGTTCGGCAGCGTTATTGCTTATTTAAACAGCATGGCTGAGCTGCAGGAGACGCTGGCATCTCAGCTGTCTTATATGATAAAAGAGCTGAACCCGGGCGAGGAAGAATGACGGAGCGAAAAGGGGAGCGCATGTCATGGACCGAGAGCAAGCCTATATGCGCATGTTGGGCGCTACAGCCAATATGCAGTGGAACGTGGCACTAATTCTGGAAGCGAAAGCGGAGGAAGCGGAGAAGGCCCGCAACTGGATATGCAATCATGTTCATACGGGCACGTTTCCAGGCGACCGTACGCAGCTTAAGCAAACGTTAGTTGTACATGACCAGATGGTCGAGACGATTGAAGGCATTACTAAAATGAGCCAAGGCATCGTATCCGTGCTCAAAGCCGTATTGCAGAAGGATGGAGGGGAAAGCGATTCTTCGGGATCGGATTTCCACTTTGGCGGCGGCTTCGGAGGCGGGAATTGAAAGAAATGGTGCGCCGCGAGCGAGAGGTTAAATTGGAGGTGCTGGCTTCGATTGCGCGGAGCCAGCTCGCGCTTGCCCGCATTTTGAACAGCGTGGCTGATGTAGCGGAGCTGGCACCTCAAACAGCCAAGCGAATTGGTGAAAATGTACGCCTGCTGACCAATATGCAGGAGCAGCTAGCGGAAAGCGTGACGGGTTGGCCAGTGCGCAGCTACCGGGTAAAGAAGGGCAGCCCGCCCAAGCCATGGCTCCGTAACGAGCTGCGAGAAAAGCAGGTGCGGTGGCATCCGCAAGTGAACAGGAGGAATTGGAATTGAGTATAAAAAAACGCGTGTCTGTCCGCAAACGGGCAACGAAACGCTCTGCCAGCAAAGCTGTAACACGCCGCCCAAAAAGCTCGCGTAAGCGCAGGGCTACCGGAAAAAAAACAGGAAGCAGCTCATCGCTGCGCCGCCGCAGGAAGGTGCTCAGACAACGCGTGATAGAGCCGGAGACCTTTAATGAGGGCTTCAACCAGACGTATAATTCCGGCTATAATGCTGGATTTGCGAAAGGCTTTGAAGATGGGCATCAGTTGGCGTATGAGCAAACGCCGTAACCTGTACGGACCTGGTCATGCTTTACGGAAGTATGCGAACAATATATTTAAATTAGCTCTGCCCGCTTGATGGTTTATTCCGCCATCAGCAGGTTAGAGCTTTTTTGGAATATTGGCCTGAGGACAAGCTGTATTCCTATCCATATAGGGCATAAATCTTGGCGGAAAAAGCAGGTTAAACGCCAATTTTTGCGATGCAGGGATAAGTGCCGCTTAGCTGGTCTGTTTTTTGACATATACATATGGGAAGCGTGTTGTGCAGCGATTGAAATCGAAGCAAGGCGGTGCAGCAAATGGTGGCCAGAAAAAATAATTCCCGCAAGCAAGTACGGCAAAGTGGGTATGAAACCGGCTTTCATACCGGCTGGCGAGACGGCGCTTGCGAAGCGGTAAGCGGACTGTTGCCTCAGCCGGAGCTGACGCCTGTTCCAATGCGAATGCTCTATATTCCGCAAGGATTTGAGGCCATTGACACGGGCCTTATTGAGGCGCTGCAAGCGAGTGTAACCGAGCTTCATGTCGGAAGCGCAGAACAGCTTGCCGAGCAAGCGGCAGCAATTTCCCCCGACATCGTGCTTGTGATGAACGGCCTGCATACTTTTCCAGACAATCATCTGCAGCAGATCGGCGAGGTTAAGCAGCGAGGCATCCGGACAGCGGTATGGTTCGTAGATGATCCTTATATGACGGAGAAGACGGTTATAGCAGCGCCGCATTATGATGTCGTGCTGACGCATGAGCTTGGGACAGTTGAGCTGTATCGCAGCATTGGCTGCACCAATGTACATTATTTGCCTCTGGCGGTGCATGCCGGCTTGTATCGGCCGCAGCGAACGGATTCAGCTTTTGCCAGCGATGTTTGCTTTATTGGGCAAGGATTTTGGAACCGAATCGGGCTTCTTGATGCCATTAGCGAGCGTTTGCTGGCAAAGAGGCGCAAAATCTTTTTGTCCGGGGGGCTATGGGAGCGTTTAGCGGCCTATAAGAGGCTGCAGCCATTTATTCATACCGACTGGTTAAGTGCTGAACAGACGATCCCTTATTATAACAGTGCCAAAATCGTCATTAATATTCATCGAACGACGGAGGTAGGCTCAGACAATTTTAATGCTTTACAAAGCCCGGGGCGCTCAATCAATCCGCGAACGTTTGAGATTGCCGCTTGCGGCGCTTTTCAACTAACGGATATTCGTGAAGACTTGCCGTATTATTACACGCCTGGACAGGAAATTGAGACCTTTCAAGATGCTGAGGAGCTCGCGGCAAAAATTGATTTTTATTTGGAAAATGAGGAAGCCCGCAGCCGGATCGCAGTTAATGGTCTGCGCCGCACGCTGAGGGACCATACATTCCGATCACGTACCGTGCAGTTATTACAGCTTTTTATGAGGGAGGGAGAGCCGAATGGCTAAACGATCGGCTTTGCGGCAAAGGCAGGTCCCGCCTACTGAAGTGGAACTAGGAAGAGCTGCAGGCTACCATGCAGGCTGGGGGGACGGTTATTGGATTGGCCAATGCGAATCAGTAATAAGCCGTATCCCTCCAGTAGTAGGAGTATGGCCTGTACATGTCATGTACGTGTCCACAGGAAAGGGATTTCCTTATTCGCCGCTTGATGAAGCGGTAGCCGCTACATTATCGGGAATGGTCGCTCAGCTAACTGTCGTGAAGACGGGGGAGCCAGTAGCAGAAATCGCCGCGCAAGTTCGTCCGGACTATGTTATTGTGCTGGATGGGCTGCAGTTTGATATAGCGCAAATTGATGCCATGCGCGCTTTAGGCATTCGCACAGCTATCTGGTTTACAGATGACCCTTATTACGCGGATATCACGACAACGCTTGCCCCGCATTATGATACCGTGTTTACGCTTGATCGAAATTGTGTAGCGCTTTATCAGGAACGCGGTTGTGCCAATGTGCATTATTTGCCGTTCTGCGTCATGCCTGCCCAATTCAGGCCGATGAACCCGCAGCGCAGCAAACGCAAGGAGATCAGCTTCATCGGCTCGGGCTATTTGAACAGAGTTCAATATTTTAACGAGGCGGCTTCCTATCTGGCCACCAAAGATACTCTCATATCGGGGATATGGTGGGATCGGCTGGAAAATTTCGATAGGCTGCGATCTAAAATCAATCTTGGAGAATGGATGACCCCGCAGGATACGGCGCTTGCTTATAATGCGTCCAAAATCGTCATCAATATGCACCGTGCTTATGATGATGCCTTATTTAACAGCAATAGTCTAGGAATAATGGCGTCATCGCCAAATCCGCGCACGTTTGAAATTTCAGCCTGTGCTGTACTCCAGCTAACGGATGTGCGGGAAGATTTGGCCTCTTTCTACACGCCGGGTTTGGAAATTGTAACGTATGAATCTCCGCAGGAAATGGTGGAAAAGCTGGACTATTATTTAAATCATGAAAATGAACGCAAGGAAATTGCCATTCGCGGCATGCATCGCACGCTGAGCGAGCATACTTATGCCCATAGGCTGCATGCGATGCTGTCCATTTTATTTTCATAATGAAACTTGGGGCATGCTGCTTTGGCTGCGGCTGCTTAAATAGACCACCGCATAATAACGCCAGATTGCGTAAGTCCGCCTCCAAAACCATATAACAGCAGCAGATGACCGGGCTTCACTCTGCCGTCTTTGACGGCTGCATCCAGCGCAAGCGGAATGGAAGCGGCAGAGGTGTTGCCATAATGCTCAATGCTGGACAGCGCCTGCTGCTCTTCAAAACCGATACGTTCGCATAAAGCATCTATAATTCGCTGATTGGCATTGTGCGGAACGAACCAGTCAATCGTCTGAGCGGTGTGGCCGCTGCCGTCCAGCAGCTCTTGAACGCCTGTTGCTACGCGGCTCAATGCCCAGCGATACACTTCCCGGCCATTTTGGACGAGCATCGTATTTTGGGAAAGCTCGAAGCTGCCGATGTGTGGCGCCAGGCTGCTGCGGTATACGTGATGCCCCTGCTCACCATCGGTGCTCGCATTTGAAGCGAGTATGTTGCCAGCAGGCAGTGTGGAAGCAGCGGCAGACGCACTGCTTAAATCGGCTCCCGTCTCCAGCGTTTCAACGAGCATGGCACCGGCGCCATCGCCGAATAAAATGCAGGTCGTCCGGTCTGTATAGTCGGTAGCGCGCGAAAGGGTTTCGGTGCCAATTATTAAAATTTTGCGGCATAGCTTGGAGAGCAGCAGGCCATTGGCCATTTGCAGGGCAGACGTGAAGCCGGCGCAAGCGGCTTGCAAATCAGCGTTTCCGCAGCCCTTCATGCCGAACGAGGCTTGCACTCGTGAAGCTACACTGGGGACGAAAGCATCCGGTGTGGAAGTTGCAACGATGATGTAGTCGACATCATGAACGGATTTATTATATCTGTGGATTAAATCGCGAACAGCTTCAATGGCCAAATCGCTGGCATATTGCTGTTCTCCAGCTATTCGGCGCTCGCGGATGCCTGTACGTTGAAAAATCCATTCATCCGAAGTATCTACAAGCTTTTCTAAATCTGGATTGCTTAAAATGCGATCAGGTACATAAGTGCCGATAGCCGTTACTGCTGCATGGGATTGTACGAGAGTGGAAATGGTCATGAAAAACAACTCCTTCACAATTTAGTACCAGATGCTAATACCTGATAATAAATTACTCCTCTCCATACATTTTGTCAAGTCCATTTGGTGCATAGTCTGAATCGCGAACGCTCATCCTAATAGCGGGTCATGAGGCCTGTAAACAACAACAAGGGAGGAATACGGCACATGCGTAAAACGAATTTTCTTGCTGTCTTGTCCGCAGGCGCCCTGCTTAGCGCCATGTTGACTGGCTGTGCAGCCAATCAAGGGGATTTGGGAAATAAGAACATTCGCACCAAAATGGTAAGGGAAGATGCAAATGGAAACAGAATATTAAACGATCGTTTCGCAAACGATCATATGAATGAGAAAAACTACGTGAATGGCAAAAGCATCCGGGGCAATAACATTGTAGGTAGTCATAAAAATTATAAAATGGAAATGAGCGAAGAAATTGCGAAACGTATTGCCAATAAGCATAACGTAAAATCCGCAAACGTTTTGCTGACCGATAACAATGCTTATGTGGCGGTATCCTTTGAGGATAATCTCAAAAATGGCGATAAAAAGCTGATGAGCCGCACCAACTCCAGCTATATGGGCCGTGACGGCTCGAATTACCAACGCCGCATGAATACGATGAGCACAGGGGAAAATGCGCTTACCCACCAAATTAAAGCCGAAATTGCCAAGGAAGTCAGAAAGGTGAAGCCAGGTGTAGACAATGTCTACGTATCGGCTAACCCCGATTTTGTCGGCCGTATGACGAGCTACATGACGGATGTTCGCAACGGTCATCCGATCCAAGGCTTCCTAGTCGAATTCAACGCAATGGCTGAGCGCTTGTTCCCGGCCAACGCTAACAAAATCGAAACGCGCGGTTATGATGGCGACATGAACTACCGCAGCATGACCGACCGTACAGACCGCGATAATTATACAAATGCCCACAGAAGCAGCCCGATGATTTACGACTAACGTTTAGTGAAAAATAGGGCATGATGCATTCAGCGTGACGCGCGCGAAAGCATTAATTATAATAGAAAGCAGCCGGCGAATCAGAGCCGGCTGCTTTCGTTTGCGTTTAACTTAAATGTCTATTGGGCTGCATTATTATTTGTTATAATTATTTTGATTTTTAGGAGGTGCCTGCTTTGACCCTTTCCATGCGTTTACGTTAATTTGAGGTGCATATGTCATAGTCAAAATGATTGAAGGAGACTATAATCATGCAGCTTAAATGGCAAAAAACGTTCGCGATTATTTTTAGTGGACAAATCTTTTCTATATTGACAAGTTCAATGGTGCAGTTTTCGGTGATTTGGCATTTGACGCAAACGTCGGGGTCCGCTTCGGTTTTAATGATAGCGGGATTGGCAGGATTTTTGCCACAGGCTGTTTTAGGCTCCTTTATTGGGGTATGGCTGGACCGTTGGAACCGTAAACTGACGATGATTATAGCCGATAGTGCGATCGCCTTTTTTAGTTTGGTTTTAGGCGTGTATTTCTTTTTTGGAGAACCGAGCTTAGCGTTTGTCTATGTAATATTAATGGTTCGTTCTGCCGCTTCTGCATTCCATGGGCCATCCTTTCAAGCGGCCATTCCATTATTGGCGCCTGCTGATCAATTGACACGTGTGGCGGGCTGGCAGCAGATGGTGTATTCCTTTTCCAGTATAATCGGGCCGGCGCTTGGCATTGCTGTTTATTCAGCAACCTCGCTGGGAGCGGTGCTATTGCTTGATGTGGCTGGTGCGCTTATTGCAAATGTCATGTTATTGTTTATTAAAATTCATCAGCCAAAGCCGGAGGCGACACAAGCCCCCTCCTTTATCAAAGAGTTTAAGCTGGGCTGGGATGCTTTCATTCAAGTAAAGCCCGTAATTGTGATTACGTTGGCTACTGCTATTTTCTCCACCGTGTTTATGCCTTTGGCGACTTTGTTTCCTTATATGACGTTGTCTCATTTCGGGCGTGGGGGCTACAGTGCAAGCATCGTTGAAGCGATTTTTGGCATTGGCATGATTGCGGGTGGCGTGCTGCTGTCGGTAGTCGCTTCAAAATGGAAGGACATTACCTATATGAGCCTGAGCTTGGCTGTAATTGGCCTGACCTGTTTGCTTAGCGGTGTGTTCAACAAGGAGGCGTTCATACTGTTCGTCATTGTGTCGTTCTTTATGGGAGCGGCAGCGCCCTTCTTCCATGGGCCATATATGGCGATGATCCAAAGGGCATTTGACCCTTCGATGCTGGGACGTGTGATTTCTCTCGTCACAAGCGTAATGATGTTCTCTTCGCCAATTGGGCTGGCATTAGCAGGACCTGTTGTCGATAAGTATGGCGTGCAGGCATGGTTTTTCTGGTCGGGGCTTGTTATTATTTTGACCTCAGCTGTCCTATTTGCCTTGTTCCAGCGCATGCGGGTGGAGCAGCCTGCGGTTTTGGAGGGGGAGTAAAATGGAGTAGAGGTTGCTTTAATGTAGGGCGGCCTCTACTCCATTTTTATTCTTCTTATATTATTTTAATTGAATGCTTAGTCTAACGATTAATTTTTGCATCACTAATGTGGTACAATTTCAAGCACACAAACATGAAATGTAAAGCAAAACTTAAACTTTTAGAAAATGGGCTATTGATGTGAAAGGCGATTCACGTGTCTAAAGCCGAAAGAGATAAGTGAAGTTCTAACTTGTTCATATCTACAATAAAACCATAGGCCTTCAGAATATCTAAACCAAGCAAACCTTTATGTGAATTAGGAAGCATTCCTACATCAATCTCAATATGCTCGATTTGAAGAGTATCAATCTGAATATAATCCAGCACTTTAGTATAGAAAGGCATCGTTCCGCCGATTCCATAAGCTTCGTAAACAGTGTCTCCATTTTCATAAGTAACCCCGATATCTTCCAGTACGTCAGGGCTAAATATAGTATGTGAGGATCCCGTATCAATAATGATATCTGTCAGTTGCAGTGTTTTTCCACGATAACTAATGGTTAGTGTCGCTGTTAATAGTTGTCCATCATAAGCCATCTTCATGATTAGCGTCTCACTCTCATCAGAGGATCTTTACGCAAATGTATGATGCATTCCTCATTAAAGGTGTGATAAACAAGGTTGCCTGGCTCAACATTGAAAAATTCTCTGTTGGCATCTTTCTCAGGGACCATGCGAATAGGAGCTACATCTGTAATTATTTTTTTATCTTCCTCTTCTCGATAGTTAAGAATGGTGAGTAATACAAATTGATCGGGAAACAATTCTCTGACTTCTTGCCATTTCATTGCAAATCCCCCCAGTAAAAATCTTAAATATGACTCTATTTTATCATAATATAAATTCAATTAAGAGAGAGCAGATTTCTCTTATACCTAGAATAGCGAATGAAAGGGGAAGAGACTGCTGATTTAGATCGGAATGATCCCTCCTTTTTTGAGGACTGAGGTTCCGCTATTGTGTCTATTGTTAAGATTTCAGATAGAAAGCGGACATGAAATCCGCTATTGCCCTCATTATCCTATCAATATGGCTTTTGTCAGCGTATTAGCGGCTCCTGAGTCCGTAACACGTGCCATACCCGTGGTTTTGTTGAAATAGCGGCTGCCGTGTCCAACAATTCTATCTTTGTGCAAGGAGCAAGCACGTGGAACGATGCAAATTGATTATTGTTAAAGCAGGCAACGATGAAGGAGAAAGCGCAAGTACCGACGCTCGGGCAGCCTCGGTATTTGCGCTTTTTTTTGCATTATAAAAATTTCACAAGCCCGATTCTAAAGCTTATTGCAGGTAGGATGCGAATTCAGGGTAATGAACGTATTTCAAGCTTGAGGCGTTGCTTACAGCACCTGCAAACTGGGTTGTGAAGGTTTTTACGTCGTTTCCTGACGCAGTATACGCTTTCATTATTGGATAGCTGTATTTGGAGGCGGGATTGAAGGTCGTCACCGTGCCGGCTGGAGTTGGCAGGGCATAAGGCGTCGCAACCGGCGCATTTTCACCTTTATTTGTATAGGAGCCAACATCTTTGATGGTTGCATTTGCATCAATCGTAATTTCCGTATCCCAATAGCCGCTGGATGCTTTCTTGAAATTATGGAAGCGGTTGGCATCCGAATATACGTGTGCGCCCGAGCCGCCGATAATGGCTGCATAGCCGGCGTCATCCGTGCTCGGCAGCGTCCGCTGAATCAAATTGTTTAATACATGCATTCGGCCATTGCCCGATTGCGGCGTTCTGCGAACGGTCGAATTAAAGTTGTTGAGCATAACTGTCGCATTATTTTTGTTCCATGCGGTTACTGTGCCGAAAGCGACTGTCCAATAACGGTTAGAAAGCTTGTTGTAGGATATGGTGACATAATCCGGATCGGTGTTGGAATAAACGCTCGTATTGACCCAAATAAATTTTCCGACCTCGCCAACATCAATGCCCAGAGAGGAGGTAAAGGTGTTATGGTCAATCCATACGTTGCGCGACCCGTAGATGGCGACAGTCACAACATCTCTCCTGTTTTTGATTTCAAAGTTGATGTTTTTAATGATGACATTGTTGCTGACGCCCTCTGCCTTAAAATAGTCATCGGTGCGCAGACGCGCATCTGTCAGCCTGTTGGCCGCAAAGGATCCTATAATCGTCTTATCGGAGGCGATCCGTAAATCGTAAACCTCCGAGTTGGCATTGTCTATATTGCTGGAAATGACGATTGTCAGCGGCTTTATATCGAGCAAAGCGGTTTTCAGCTCGGCAAGCGTATGGACGAAAACCGTTTTTCCCAGCAAGCCGCCGATCGTTCCGGTTTTATTGGCCCCGTTCAAATCCTTGGCGAATCCGGCAAAGCCGACAAGGCCGTCTGAGACGAGCTTCCACTTGTGGGTAGTGCTGCCAGCATAGGTGCCTATCATCGTTTTATTTGTCGATAGATTAAGGATAAGTGCCTTCGTGCTGTCAGCTTTGTTTAAGACATGATAGGAAATATAGTCGCCATTAACATCGGTATCGTTGCCAACTATTTTCCACAATTGCTCGTTTCTGTTCGAGTCTGCATAAAGCACGGCCGCTGTTCCATCTGCCAAGGACCAATTAAGCGGAGAGAGCAGCAGGCCTGTTTTTTCATTAATGAGCTTGAAGTATTCTCCGTCCGCGGTTTCAAATCGCCATCTTTCGTTGCTTTCTCCATTCGTAGGCCATACGTTCACTTCAGAATTGCTGCTGTAGCCAAGAATGTTCAAGTTCCAGCCTTTGTTGACATTTTCCAGTCTCATCGCTTGATAGGGGTAGGAGCTGGCATCAGCAGCCTCGGCTTTTGGAATAGAAGCAGTGAATGACCATGCACTCAAAATTAGAGCGAAGCAAAGGGTGATGCTGGCGAAACGAAAGGATTTGGACATGTTCAACAGTTACGCCTCCTTGTTCTGGGTTTATGGAAAACGATCTAGGCTGTAAACTAGCTGTTGTCAATTGCCTCGCTGCAGTCTCTGCTGATCCAGAGCTTGTACCACCTCCTTATAATGAAAAGAAACCCAAAGGGCCTGGGTAATATATGTATTTTCTATAGAATCAGCTTTGCTTCATTATAAAACAACCATTTTTATGAAGTATAGGCGCTAATCTGCACTCTTTTTCCAAAATTGAACTTACTTGTTTTAGGAGGGCGGATTTGGTTGGAAGAGAACGGATGTCATGCCTGAAAGCTTCAGAATCAAAAATAAAGACAGCATAGCGCACTATGCTGCCTCGCGAAATACCATAAATGGTAACAACCTATTAGCAAATGGCTTTTGCCAAAGCAATAAAGAAGGGAGAGCCGTGAATTAAATCTGCAGCTCCCCGAGCTTGATTAGCTCGACAACCGCTTGCGAACGACCTTTAACGTTTAATTTTTGCATCACATTAGAGATATGGTTGCGGACGGTCTTCTCGCTAATGAACAGCTGTTGCGCAATATCTCGTGTTGTTTTGTCTTGGACTAGAAGCTCGAATACCTCGCGCTCACGATGTGTCAGTAAAAACTTGCTCTTATGGTCGCTACCTTTCACCTTTTCAGTCACCCCTCCTTGCTTGGGTTTTTATGGTTTAACAAGGTTAAGGGATACAGTCAAAATATAGTATGAATGACGGGTACCAATGGTGCTGTTGGCGGAGAAAATGGGCGCAAGCGGCGAATTTTATGGTATGATAGATGAAAATTTAACCAATTGACGCCGGAGCCCCTGCTGTATATGCTCGCGGTGTTATTCAGGCATGGGAGGAACGAATGAGTAAAATCTTTTTATTTTTCTTCTTGACTTGGCTCACGGGAAATCCGTTTATTGCGATTATCGTGCTGCTGCTTATTTTGTATGCGCTGGATCGCCGATTTGTCGGCTTGACGCCTAGCTTTGTGCGTCCTTTGCGAAGATCGAGCCAGCTCAGAAAGCTGAGACGCCATGTCGATATGGCTCCCAATGATGTGTCCTCCAAACAGGAAATCGCGAGAATTTTAATCGAGAAGAAAAAATATAACGAAGCGCTAGCCTGGCTTTCTCCTATGGAGCATACGCTGGAGGATTCCGCCGAATATTGGGATGACCTTGGCCTTTGCCTGCTGCAAACGGGACAGACGGAGCGCGGCGAAGCGGCCATTAAACGGGCGCTAACTTTAAACGAGCGGGTGAAATACGGCGCGCCGTATTTGCGTTTGGCTGCGTTGCATGCAGGCAAAGATGCATCTCAGGCTATTTCCTATATTGAAGCGTTTCAACGCATTCAATCGTCCTCCTGCGAGGCTTACGAGCGCCTTGCGGGCATATACAAGACGATGGGCAAGGAGCAGGATGCGAAAAACGCAATGGAGGAAGGCTTGCGCATTTATCGAACGCTGCCCAAATATAAAAAACGCGGCGAGCGAAAGTGGGCTCTTCGCTTGTGGTTCAGAAGATGGAGCAAGTTATGGCAAAGATTGCAATGCGGCGTTTAAAAAACGTTTATTGTCGTTTGCCTAAAAATCGTACATAATCTAATTAATAGCGTACACGATAGAGGAGCAATACATGCAGCGGAATATATGGTTTATGGCGATTTCAGTTATTGTGGTCATTATTTTATTGAACAACACAGCTTATTATTTTTTAACGAAAGAATCATTGGAAGATGCATTAAATCGGGAAGTTGCCGCCGTGGCCAGACAGATTGAGTTTTCAGTGGAGCAATCGCGGCTAGGGGCGGAGCGTTATCAGGATTTAATCGGCGACGAGCTTCGGGTCGTATCGATTGCTGCCCAATATGCCCTTGATCCCGACGTCGATAAAGTAACGAACGAGCAATTGGTGGAGCTGAGCGCGAAGCTTGGCGTCAACCACATTACGCTGCTTAAACGCGTGAAGGATGATATATTATTGTATAAATCGTCCGATAAAACGCAGCTAGGCAAAAGCACGAAATCTTGGGATCCTTGGTTTATCGTGTTTAACCAGCTGTTTGATCAGCGAAATGTGGAAATCGACTGGCTTGGCAAATCGCTGCCCAACTTTTGGAGCGGTCCATTCGAGGTGGCTTCTACCGATCCAGGCAGCATTTATAAATGGGGCTATTATTTTGACGGGACGACGAATTACATTACCGATCCTTATGTCAGCTATACGAAGCTGGCGGAATACGAGGAGCTGACAGGTGTAGATTCGTTGATTAAGAAGACGATTGCAAGCAACAAAGCGCTTCTGGAAGTTACGGTGCTTAATCCGGAGACGTTTGCGAAAGGCCCTTTTGAGACGGTTCACCCGAACGGCGATGTGCAGGAGCATATTTTGCAGCAGCCGATTTTGTACGGGAGCTATAATTATGTTGCGGACAGCGACGTAGCTAATGTGTCGAAGGCCTTCAACACGAAGCAAAATGTAACCGTCGATGAGGTAGTGGGCGGCAAGCATGTTTTCAAAATGTTCATTCCCGTCTTTACCGAGGACAAAGGGCTGAATATTGTGGATGAGAACGGCGTGCCAATGGACAGCTATGTGCTGACGCTGGTATCTGATTATCAGGTTATTCGTGACCAAATGTCTACGCAGCTGCTGAATATTGCCATCATTATTGTCCTTGTAACGGCGCTTAGCCTAGTGACGGCGGGCGTGGTGATGAACTATTACCGCCGTTCGCGTGATAATGCCGTGCAGGTCACTCAGCAAACGTACGTCGATGAAATCAATCAGATGTTTCAATCGATTCGGGCGCAGCGCCATGATTTTCTCAACCATGTGCAGACGATCCATTCGCTTGCAGAATTGAACAAGCATGAGGAGCTCATTGCATATACGAAGGAGCTGACGGGCGAAATTCGGCAGATGAACGATATTATTAATATTGGCAATCCGGCGATTGCCGCGCTCATTCGCTCGAAAACTTCGCAGGCGGAAAGCTACCGAATTATGTTTGAATGTACTTTTACGAGCTTTGACAAGCTGGAAATGGGCGTCAAGACGCTTGATTTAAACCGTATTCTCGGCAATCTCATTGACAATGCCTTCGATGAGACGATGAGATATCCGGAGAGCATGCGAGTAGTTGAGCTGCAAGGCTTGCAGAGAAACGGCTTTCTTGAATTTACGATTACGAATACATGCGAGGATGCTGAGAAGGTGGCGGCCATGCCGCTTTTCCAGGCGGGCTACTCCACGAAGGGTGATCAGGATCACCAAGGTCTGGGCTTGTCCATCGTGAAATCTATTGTAGACAAGTATAAAGGCACGATTGACATTTATGCGGATGGACCTGACCGTCTGACCTTTTTTATTACGATTCCTCATAAAATTTAATCGTTTTGCCCTACAGCAGCTCCTGCTTTTCTTATGAAAGCCGGGAGCTGCTTTTTTTATGGATAAGCCGATCTTGTGATTATTTAGTGCATAGCGAGGGAAATAATAGCATAGAAAAATAAAGGCTTGAAAATACATAGACATCTATGTATAATCGCAATATGATAAAACATAACGCGTTGTCATTAGTTGCTAAAATTCGAGACAAAGCTAATAAGCTGATTGTAAGCGAGCTGGAAGCGAAGCAAATTACGGGAATAGTACCATCGCACGGCGATATTCTCATGTTTCTTTATCGGGAGAAGCAGCCGCTGTCTGTCAGGGCATTATCGGAGAAAATCCATCGCACACAGCCGACGACGACTGTACTCATCAACAAGCTGGAGAAGCTTGGGTATGTAGAACGGACAAAGGACGACAGGGACAGCCGAGTTTCGCTGATCGTTTTAACCGAGAGGGGCCTAGGGCTGGAACCGATTTTTCTAGCTATTTCCCAGCAGGTCAATGACGTGATTTACGGCGGCTTAAGTGAAGAGCAGAGCTTGCAGCTAGAGCAGCTGCTGGAGCAAGTACACAGCCGGTTTTAAAAAATCCAACGATTATTTAGGAGGCATTTTTCTATGAAACATCTTATCGTATTTGCCCATCCGAACGAAGATAGCTACAACCGTGCCATTTTGGACACAGCGGTACAAAGCTTGAAAGCTGAAGGCCATGAAGTAACGGTGCGTGACCTGTATGCGCTGAAATTTCAGCCGGTGCTGACTCCGGAAGACACAGCAGCCATGCGTGCTGGCCAGACGCCAGAGGATATTTTGACAGAGCAGAAATATGTGACTGAAGCAGATGCGATTACTTTTATCTATCCGATTTGGTGGACGGGTCTTCCAGCCATTATGAAAGGCTATGTTGATCGCGTATTTGCTTACGGTTACGCTTATGCGTACGGAGAAACCGGCATTGACAAGCTGCTTACCGGCAAAAAAGGCTTTATCATTAACACGCACGGCACGCCAAGTGAAATTTACGATCAAATCGGCATGACTGCCGGCATGAAAATGACTTCAGATACGGGCATTTTTGATTTTGTCGGCATAAAGTCCGTTGGACATCTGTTCTTCGGCGGCATTGGCTATATCGGCGAAGCGGAGCTGAAAGCGAACCTGCAGCAGGTAGCGCAGACGGTTAAGACAGTATTTCAGGCTTAATGAATGGTAGCAAGTATTAGTTATTCGCCTCTGGCACGACTGCTAATTAAGCAGCTCGGCTAGAGGCTTTTTTTCTAGGCTCCATCTGGCAGTGATAAGTACAGAAATGAGGAGGAACCTGCACACCGAAAGGCAGCTTCGTGCATGGGCTTTTCATGGACACAGTGGCCGCCTCTTCCTGTCAGCGCAGCAGACTTCTCGGAAAGTCGTCTTCTCATGTGTTATAATGGAAAGAATGTTACTTGAGCGGAAGGAAGCGGGTGAACAAAGCTTTGACTAGAAATGACGGTCAGCTATTGAAGCTGTTAGAAGGCAATATCAGGGAGCATATGCAGCAGGTTATTGTCGAGTGCGGCTGGGAATATTTTCGTAAAGGCTATGTTCGAAAAGTGGAGGTGCATGATCAGCATTTGCTGACAGGCGTCGTTGCAGGGTCGGAGCTGTATGCGGTAAGCATTGATGTGATGGATTTTGCATATAGCAGATGTACGTGTCCGTATGGCGGGTTCTGCAAGCATATGTCCGCCGTATTTTTTGCTTTTTGCGATCAAAATCAGGCGCTTCATGGCACTCCGGAGTCTGCGTATCGGCGCCTGACCGGGCTTCAGCCGGAGCCTGCGCCGCGGGCGGCTGTCGTTGTGGAGCAGCGGGGGAGAGCAACCTCTACCCCGGGCATGGAGGCGTCTCCTGCAGATTGGCAGGAGTGGATGGAGCAGGAGTACGGCGAATCATGGCGCGTATGCCGCCACTCGCTGCACTCCTTGCAGCCTGTTCTGTCTGCCCTCAAAGGCACGTCCAAAGACTGGGATAAAAAAAAGCAGCGCCTGCACTGGATGAATGTCATTTTATTCGTGCTGGATCAGGCGGAGCTGGCGATTAAAGCGGTAGATTCTTTCAGCCGCTATTATCACGAAATGTCGTTCGTCCGTATGGCTGAGCCATGGCTGGAGCATTATTATACGCTCGTACTGGAGCTGTCTCCTGCCGAAATGCTGGAGGATGAGCGTGAATGGGCCGATGCGGTTGTGGGATATGCCTATAACCGGGCTCTGCGCAAGGAGCAGCAGCTGTTCGACTGGCCTTATATTTATTTGGCGCTGTGCGGGAAGATGTCGGAAAACCGGGACTGGCAGCAGCGTGAGCTGGCTTCGATGCTCGCATCGGCAGGCGAGCATACGGAGAACGCTGACGAGCAAGTAAACGACACGTTTATTCATACGGCGATTGCGATGATGTATTTTTTCGATGGGCAGGATGAGGAAGCTTTGGCCCATTTCGTGAAAACGGATTTTAGAGGCTCGCAAAAAATGGTATATACATGCGCAGCCCAGCGGTTGGAAGCAGGCGACTGGGAGCCGTTTGAGGCGTGGATGACCTATCTTTACAAGCAAATTTATGCGATTCGGAGCGGAAGGACAGTGGGACCGTTTCTAACCTTGTGCCGCCGCGCGGATACGGATCAACCGGATAATTTGAAATGGACGTCCTACATGACGTCGCTTTTGCCGCATTCTTATTCGGAGCTTACGGAGCATTGGTTTGCGCAGAAAAAATACGAGGAATGGGCGGAGCTGCAAATGCTGATTGGCGCCCAGCCCGATGATTTGCCGATTCAGGATGTGCGCGAGGTGTCGAAGGTGAACCCGCGCGTCATGATGCCGCTCTATCATCAGGCCATCGACAATTGGATCAGCTCGCGCAATCGCCAAGGCTACCGAATGGCGGTGAAGCAGCTCAAGAAGCTGGAGCGTATTTATAAAGCCGAGAAGGAAATGGACAGATGGCAGGTTTATATTACGGGCGTCAGCCGTAAATACCAGCGGCTGCGCGCGTTCCAAGAGGAGCTGTGGAAAGGAAAAATTGTGACATGAGAGCATCTATTGGCACTGGAATTTTAACGATGGACGCCTGCTGGATGAAAGCGGAGAGCGGCGAATACCGGATTGCTCTGTTTGCTAGCGACCAGCAGGAGTCGGCGATACGTCTGCGTTCCGTGCTATTCGCTTGGCACAAAGCATCCTGGTACGGCACGGAGGTGGAGGATGCCCAGCATGGCGATCGCAAAGCTTTGCTGCTGTCGCCGCTGCTGGCGGTCGATTATTTGTCGCAGCCCAAGCATGCTCGGCTGCTTCAGGTAGAGTGGACGGAGCGAGCCCAGCGTCTGAGAGAGCTGGCTTCCCTGATCCGGGAGGCGCTGCTGCAAGGCTGGTTTATGCCGGATTGGAGCGGCTGGTCGGAGGAGCAGCGGGCGTGGAAGCTGAATGTGCCGGAAACAAAGGCAGGCGGCGAGGCAAATACGCTGTGGGAACGGCTTATTCAGGAAGCCGGGCATGCGGGAGATGTTGATGTGCAGCGCTGGCTAAGCCTGGCGGTAGAAGAGGTTTTGCAGCAGCCGGATAGCTTGGCTGCGGATGCGTGGCAGAAGGTCGGCACAGCTGCTGGCGGCGAAATCGTCGTTTTGCGCAAAGCAGCCGAGGAGGAAGATTGGCTGATTGCGCTTGGGCTGCGTAAAGATTCGCTGCCGTTTAAGGTGGCTTTGCAGCTCGTGGAGCCGGGCGAGCAGCCGGAATGGACGCTGCGGCCAGCTTTGCAAAGCCGCAGCGGCGGTGCTTGGCTGCCGCTAGTACGCGGCGCTGCCGGAGCATGGGCGCTGGCTGCAGACAGCGAGCCTGATTCTTCGCCTTCGTGGAAGGCGGGGACGGAAGGTTTAGTGCCTGCTGAGGCTGAGGCGAGTCTGCCCGAAGAGTGGCTGCCCCTGCTGCCTGCGAAGCTTGCGAAAGAAGAAGCGAAATGGGTTAGCGCATTGCCGGGTTGGCAGGATCCGGCAGCAGCCGGTCAAATCAAGCTGCGGCTGTCGGACAATGAAGCATGGAGCTTCATGGAATCGGCAAGCTTGACGCTGCTTGACGCGGGCTGTCCCGTGCTGCTGCCAAGCTGGTGGGAAGCCGTTAGATCACGCAAGCTGCGGCTAAAGGCGAAGGTCAAATCATCAGTTGGCTCGGATGCGCAGCCGATGTTCGGACTTGACCAAATCGTGCAATTCGATTGGAAAATGGCGCTCGGCAATGTCGATCTGTCGGAAGCGGAGTTTATGCGCCTCGCAGAGGAAAACCGGCGCCTGATGAAAATTGGCGGCGAATGGGTGCATTTAGATCCGCAGGATGTGGCGCAAATCCGCAGCTGGGTTTCGAAAATGGGCAAGAAAAGCGGTCTGTCCTTCCGCGATATTATGGAAATGCACTTGATGGGCGGAGCTGTACTGGAGGAAGAGGAGGAGCAGGTCCATGACCTGCGGGCCGAAGTAGAGCTCAATGAGCATCTGTCCAGATGGCTGGAACAGCTTCAGCATACGTCAGAAATTCCGCTTATCGACAAGCCGGAAGGTTTCCTTGGCGAGCTTCGTCCTTACCAGCTGCAAGGGGTTTCGTGGCTGTTGTTTTTGCGGAGATTCGGCTTTGGCGGCTGCCTTGCAGACGATATGGGTCTCGGAAAGACGATTCAGTTCATGGCTTATCTCGTTTATGTGAAGGAGCAGCGCGAGCAGCAGCATGAGCTCGGGGCTTCCTTGGCATTAGCTCACGCGCCTTCGCTGCTTGTATGCCCGACTTCGGTAATCGGCAACTGGGAGAAGGAGCTGGAGAAATTTGCTCCGCAGCTTAAGGTTCATCTTCACTATGGCCCGAAGCGGGAGAAGGGGGAAGCGTTCGAGGAGGCTGTACGTGACATGGATCTGGTCATTACCTCGTATTCGCTGGCCCAATTGGATGAAGAGGATTTAGGCGAAGTATCTTGGGATGCATTATGTTTGGATGAGGCGCAAAATATAAAAAACATTTACACAAAGCAGTCGGCAGCCATTCGCAAGCTGCCTGCAAGGCACCGGGTAGCGCTGACGGGCACACCGATGGAAAATCGGCTGACCGAGCTGTGGTCCATCTATGATTTTATTAATCCAGGTTATTTGGGCGGGGTTAATGAGTTCCGCAAGGAAGTTGTCGCTCCAATCGAACGGACGCGGGATGAGAAGATGATTGCAGGCTTGCAGCGCTGGGTGAAGCCGTTTATGCTTCGCCGCATTAAGAAGGACCCGGCTATCCAGCTGTCGTTGCCGGAGAAGTTTGAAGGCAAGACGTATATTTCGCTCACGGCAGAGCAAGGCGCGATGTATGAAAATATTGTCTCGGATCTGCTGGAGAAGCTTGATACGCTAGGAGCGATGCAGCGGCGCGGTCTTATTCTGGCTTCCTTGACCCGGCTTAAGCAGCTTTGCAATCATCCCGGCCTGATGGAAGGGGATAACGGCGGAGCGAAGCAGTGGGAGGAAGATCGTTCGAACAAGGTCGCCCGCCTGATGGACATGGTGGAGGAGGTTGCTGCCGAAGGGGAGCGCTGCCTGATTTTTACCCAGTTCGTCGAGATGGGCCATCAGCTCAAGAAGCTGCTGGAAGAGCGGCTGGGCACGAGCGTTCCTTATTTGCATGGCGGAGTGCCCAAAATAAAGCGTGACGAGATGATTCAAGGCTTTCAAAATCCCGAGCAGCCATGCAGCGCTTTCGTCCTATCGCTTAAGGCAGGCGGCACGGGACTCAATCTTACAGCGGCCAATCATGTATTTCACTTTGACCGCTGGTGGAATCCGGCTGTGGAAAATCAAGCGACTGACCGCGCCTTCCGAATTGGACAGACGCGCGAGGTGCAAGTTCATAAGTTTATTACGCTAGGCACGCTTGAGGAGAAAATCGATGAAATGATTGAACGCAAGCAGTCGCTGAATGACCAAGTGGTTGGCCAGTCTGAGCAGTGGATAACCGAGCTGTCTACAGATGAGCTGAAGGAACTGTTTGAGCTGCGGAAAAACTGGCTGAAAGGATGAGTGCCAGATGGCGGAAGAGAAGCTGAGAGACCAGCTAACGAAAGTAATGGCCGAGCGCCGCAAGCGCAGCGGCGAAGGAGCAGCCGAGGCCGAAGTAGGCCAGGCGCAGGCTCACGTGCTGGGTGTGACATCTAGCGAAGCAGGGAGCACAGCTTCAATTGCAGCAGGAGACGATGCTCCTGACGAAGCACGAAACGAAGCGTCAAGGGCTGAGGAGCATGGGGCGCTTAATTTTATACCGTCTTCGACTGATCAGTTGACCGCGCTTCCTGAGGCTGTTTCAGCAGAACAATCGAATGAAGAATGGAAAGCTTTCTATGAAGCGGTCAGCACTTATGTAGCGAAAATGCGCGACTGAGCTTAGGGCTGCTAAGCGAAAAAAATGGAAGAAAGGACGGGGTTTATTCCGTCCTTTCTTCCATTTCGTGTATGGAGCAGCCTAGATGAATACGCTAGGGCAACAATATCCAGCAGCTGCGGACCCGACTTGGCTTGGGTTAGTTTAATATCGCTAAGCTTAAGCTTAGATAAGAGCTAGCTTAGTGTTAGTCAGACAGCTCATCAAGCGTCATGCCAAGGCTAGGCGCCATATGGGCGAGAAACCATTCGACCTCGGGCATGCTAAGCGTAGCCAGCGCTTGCTCGGTTTGTCCCCGCGCCACGAGAAATTCGCGATTGCCTGCTGATAGTTCATAGAGGCATTTCAAGTAAGCGTCGAGCAAATCAGCGGCTTTCACCATCGCTTGAAGCGTCTGCTCCTCGGGAGAAAGGCTGCCGTGGTGCTTGCCGAGCAGCGGGCCGTAGGTTTTCTGCATAGGCTCAGGAACCATCGCGAGCAGCCGCTCAGCGGCGAGGGCTTCAAGCTCGCGAAAGCTGGCGAGCATTTTAGGATTATGATGCTTGACGGGGGTAGGGATGTCGCCAGTAAACACCTCCGTAGCATCATGAAACAAAGCGAGCGTCACCGCGCGATCAGCATTAAATTGTTTGGCAAAAAGCGAATTGCCGATTTCGCAAAGCATATGCACGAGCAGGGCAACGCGGAAGGAGTGCTCAGCGACGTTTTCCTTTGTCGTATTGCGCATGAGGCTCCAGCGCTCAATATAGTTCAGGCGGTACATATAAGCAAAAAAATGACTGTCCATGAGATGCTGACTCCTTTGTGCGATAAAATAGATATGAAAGCAAAAGACGATTGCTGTTCTATGCTATTATAAAGGCTAAACGCAAGGGCAGCTAGGAAGCACCTGCATCTTGATTTTATTTTTATTGAAAATATGGCTTATATACACTTCTAGAGCCTAGCAAAAGAGGGATGGCTTACGAAAGCGTTTGGACTAGCTTTTAACCGTTATTTTGAGCAATGGATGTTCGTTATTATTCCCGTATCGCTGATTGTTGGATTTATATTTGCCGATAGGCTCAGCAGCATGGTGGCGGCCGTGCCTTATTTGTTCGCTTATGTGACGCTGACGATGGCGCTTGGCTGCGGTCTGAAGGAACTTGGAGCGGTCTTGAAAAAGCCAGGCGTGCTTGCCTGGACGTTTCTGCTCGCCCATGTGCTCTGTCCGATTATCGCGTATGGCCTTGGAACGCTGCTGTTCGGTGCCTCATCGCCTTATGTGGTGGGGCTCGTGCTATTTACTATTATTCCGCTTGGCGTGTCTACGGTTCTATGGGTCGGCATGTCAGGCGGCAGCGTACCGCTCATGCTCGCGATGGTCGTGATCGATTCGGCATTATGCCCATTTGTCGTGCCGGCAGGGCTCCATTTATTTTTCCAAACGGCAGTAGAGGTGGAGAGCGCGCCGCTGATGCTGGACCTGCTGCTCATCATTGTGCAGCCAACGCTGCTTGGCGTGCTGCTCCATCAATTGAGCCGCGGACGGCTGCTGGAGCAGGTTAAGCCTGTCGCAGCACCTCTTTCAAAGCTGTGCTTTGTGGCGGTAGTCGCGCTGAATGCAGCGGCAATTGCCCCGTATACCGAGCAGCTTAAGGGCGACCTGTTCAAGCTGCTGCCGCTCGTTGTGGTGCTCGTCTCGCTATGCTACGCTGTCGGCTTTATCGGAACGATGCGTGCAGCAAGCAAAGAGGTGCAAATTACAGTATCGTTTGCGACAGGCATGCGCAACATTTCCTTGGGCATGGTGCTGGCGCTCGGCTATTTCAGCCCGCTGGCTGCTGTGCCGGTTGTTCTGTCTATTATGGTGCAGCAGCCGCTGGCGACGCTCCATCATTTTATTTTGCAAAAGATACAAAAAAGGAGAGAACATTTAAAGAAATCAATGATTATACGTTAAGGAGGTTTATCATAAGTATGTGACTAGCGAAAATGACACAAGAACGAGGCTGTCAGTTTGGTAAAACGGTTGATAACTTGCTTAATGTAATGCTCATAGGATAATGAGTTTCCAAGCCTAAGGTGATTTTGAGACCTTGGCTTTTTTTAAAATTCATGGCCTAACAAAAAAGCGCTTGCATAAAAATGATTTCATGTGTTATAACCAATTTAGAACAAAATCTAATCGTTTAACATAAAGGAGTGACGGTTTGTCGACTATTAGCATTAAAGACATCGCTGCCAAAGCCCAAGTTTCAACCGCCACAGTCTCTTATGTCATAAATGGCACGCGAAATGTCAGCCGAAAGACGCGCGAAAGGGTCGAGCAGGTCATTGAGGAGATGAACTACAAGCCTAACAATGCGGCTCAGAGCTTAAAGCGCAAGCGGACGAATACGATTGGAGTCATTGCAGAGGATGTGACGGTGTTTAATGTGCCGGAAATAATCGACGGCATCAACGACTGTGCAGATCGCCTCGACATGCATATATTGCTGACCAACCTGCGGCTGGATAAACGGATAGGCCGCCAGTTCGACCAGGTGGACGCTTACCGCAAATATGCGGAGGATGCCGTGTCCGAGCTGCTTGGCAAGCAAGTGGACGGCATGATTTATATCGGCGCGCATCCCCGCGATTTGACGGGACTGTTCGATACGGAAGGCAAGCCCATCGTCTATACGTATTGCTACACGCAAAACGATGTGTCCATCCAGTACGACGACGAGCAAGCTTCTTTTGAAGCCATCAGCTATTTGACCAGCAAGGGCCACTCCCGAATTGCAATCATCAGCGGGGCGGTGGATTCCATGCCCTCGCGGCTGCGATTGGGCGGTTTCTATAAAGCGATTACGGCATTCGAGCTGCCATTCAATCCACAGTGGATTAAAATGGGCGACTGGGAGGCGGAATCCGGCTACCGGCTGGCGAAAGAGCTGCTGGAGACACCCGAGCCGCCTACGGCTATTGTGGCCATGAATGATGTTATGGCTGTCGGCGTCATGCGGGCCGCGAAGGAGCTGGGTTTCCAAATTCCTGGGCAGCTGTCGATTATCGGCTTTGACAACCGCGAATTTAGCGAATATGTAAGTCCAAGTATTACAACGATGGATCTTCCGCTTCATGAAATGGGATATAAGGCCATGGAGGCGCTGTCGCATATCCTGCAAGGAGAGAAAGTCGAAACGGGCGAGAAGCCGGTCTGCAAGCTGATTGAACGGGATTCGGTAGCCGAGCTTGCCACATAAATAGGTACCCTGATTATTAAAAATGAGTATGACAATAACGGATGGTTGCCCACTCCATGATGCAATACGGAAGTATATGGTGAAAAACGGTACCATCCGTTACTTTTCAATATAAATCTAAACGTTTAACATTTGACTGTAAGCGCTTACCAATGTGCAGCTATAATCCGCAAGGATTAAGCATAAAAAACGTTCACGGGGGATGATGGAATGCAAAAAGGGAGATTGGGTATAACCGCAAGCATTTTAGCAGTCACAATGCTGATGGCGGCTTGCAGCAGCGGAAATGGGAATGGAGGGGCCTCGCCGGCAAACAGCGGAACAACTGAGCCGACAGCAGCAGCTTCCGCAGAGACGGCGGCGCCTTCAGCGGACCCGGTCAAGCTGACGCTGTGGACGTTCGTCCAGCAGCATGCAGACTTCTATACGTTTATGGCGGATGAGTGGAACAAAAATAATCCAGAACAGCAAATCGCGCTGGACGCTCAAACGATCCCTTATGATGACATGCATACACGTCTGCTGCTAGCTCTTCAATCGAATGAAGGGGCACCGGATTTAGTCGATATCGAGCAAAGCAAATTCCCGAATTTTATGAAGGGCCAGGTTCAGCTTGCGGAGCTCAATGATATCGTTGAACCGGAAATTCCGAATATCGTTAAATCCCGCGTCGATATTTACAGCAAAGACGGCAAGTATTATGGCGTAGATATGCACGTCGGCGCAACGGTCATGTATTACAACAAGGAGCTGATGGATAAGGCAGGCGTCAACCCGGATGATATCAAGCTGTGGTCCGATGTTGAGAAATACGGGAAGACGGTAGTGGAAAAAACAGGCGTGCCGTTCATCACGTTTGAAGGCGCGGGCAACTGGTCATGGTGGCCGGCCATCAATCAGCTGAAATCCGATCAGGTGGGCCCGAACGGCGAAATTACCGTTGATGATCCGCGCAATATCGAAGCGATGACCTTCTTTAAAAAGCTGGTAGATGAAAAAATCGCAGCTGTCGCACCAGGAGTTGGACATGATACGCCAGAGTACAAAGCCTTTATGAATGGCGGCGGAGCAGCATCGGTATTTATGCCATTTTGGTTTATGAACCGTTTCACGGATGAAATGCCTGATTTGAAAGGCAAAATGATCATTCGTCCAATGCCGGCATGGGAAGAAGGCGGCAATCGTTCAGCAGGCATGGGCGGAACCGGCTTGTCGATTACTGTTCAGACGAAAAATCTGGAGCTGTCCAAAAAATTCCTTGCTTATGCGAAGCTGTCCAAAGACGGCAACATTCAAGTATGGAAGCAGCTTGGCATGGACCCAATCCGTACCGAAGTATGGAGCGATCCAGCAATGGCGGAGCCGAATAAATTTACCGACTACTTCGGCACAGATATTTTCAAAACATTGACTGAAATCAAGGATGAAATTTATCCGGTTAACATTCGCGAGACGTCGCCCGTTGTGTTCGACGCGGTACGCAATGAAGTTATCCCTAAAATATTCCAATTCAATGAAGATCCAGCGACCGTAATTGCAGAAGTCGCAGCTAAGCTTCGCAAGGATACAGGGAAATAGTCAAATAATCAATTAAGCACAGATTAAAGAGCAATTCGAGAGGGACACAGGTTTAAGCAAGACGCCTGCGCTCGCATGGCTGCCAGTGCTCTAGCCGAGGCTGCAACTTAAGCCCGGCTTGCTCAGGCAGCCAGCGCAAGCGCTGCGACTAGAAAGAAAACGTTAACTATGAGAGACTGCTACGAAATAAAGTACCGCTAATTTTCTCGCAGCTCCTAAGTATGCGCAAGTCGGAGGTGAAATCAGCATGAATGCCAACACGGGCAGGCTCGCCCTTAAGAAGCAAAAAACAGCGCCCAGGCGCATGAATTCGCAGAAGCTTGCTCCCTATTTGTTTATTTTGCCGTTTATCGTCTCGTTTCTGCTGTTTTTCTCATACCCGCTCATTCATGCGGTCATTATGAGCTTTCAGCAGGTGCTGCCAGGCGATGTGAAATTTATTGGTTTAGCCAATTACCGCAAATTGTGGAACAGCGACTTCTATCAGGCTTTATGGAACAATTCGCGTTATGTGTTTTGGACGCTGCTTGTGCTCATTCCGCTGCCGCTCACGCTTGCGGCACTGCTGAACTCCAGCATTATGCGGGCGAAAAACTTTTTCAGAGCCAGCTTGTTTATACCGGCTTTGACCTCCATCGTGGTCGCGGGCATTATTTTTCGGCTTATTTTTAGCGAGCTGGATGGGGCCATTATGAATTCCTTCATTTCGCTGTTCGGCCTTTCCAGTCAAAAATGGCTGCTTAGCCCCTCGCTTAGCATGTTCGCGCTAGTCGTGCTCGCCACTTGGCGTTGGGCAGGCATTAATATGCTGTATTTTCTGTCAGCGCTGCAGGGCATTCCGCGCGAGCTGTATGAATCGGCGGACATGGACGGTGCGGGCACGCTGAGCAAGTTTTTCAAAATTACGATTCCGCTCCTAAAGCCGATCACCATTTATGTGTTCACGATTACCATTTATGGCGGCTATGCGATGTTTACCGAAAGCTTTATGCTGTGGGGGAGCCGGGGGTCACCGCAAAATATTGGCCTGACGATGGTCGGTTACATTTATCAACAAGGCTTTCAGTACTTTGATCTGGGCTTTGGTTCAACGATTGGGATTACGCTGCTGGGCATCACTTTGGTCGTTAGCGTCATCCAGCTGAATTTGCTCGGATTTTTCAAAAAGGAGGATTAGGGAGATGGCTGAAAAAACGGGGAATAAAGGGTTCTCCCTCCTGCTGGTGCTATTGTTCGGGGCGTTTGCAGTGCTCGCGCTGTTCCCGCTGTTTGCACTGCTGCTAGCTTCGTTTAAACCAGCGTCAGAGCTGTTTCGTTACGGACTAAATGTGAGGCTGGACTTTGATGTGATGACGCTGGCCAACTACAAAATGATTTTTTCGGGAAAAGGGGGCTCGCAAAACTATTTCGACTGGTATCGCAACAGCCTTGTCATTACGCTCTTATTTACCTTCCTGTGCCTGCTGCTTTCCTCGATGGTTGGTTATGGGCTGGCGATGTACCGCTTTAAAGGAAGGGCGCTCGTATTTACACTCGTGCTTGCCGTCATGATGATTCCGGTGGAAATTATTATTCTTCCGCTGTATAAGCTGTCGATTGACCTATTGATCATCAACTCGATTTGGGGCGTTATATTGCCATTTGTCGTAGCGCCGCTGCCGATTTTCTTTTTTCGCCAATTTGCGATTGGGCTGCCGAAAGATTTTATGGATGCTGGCCGCATAGATGGCTGTACGGAATTCGGCATTTTCTTCCGGATTATGGTTCCGCTGATGCTGCCTGCTTTTGGCGCGATGACGATTTTGCAAGCCTTGTTCAGCTGGAACAACTTTTTATGGCCGGTCATCGTACTGCGCTCAACTGAGAAATTCACCTTGCCGATTGGCTTGTCTGGCTTGCTGTCGCCTACAAGCAACAATTATGAGGTGCTGCTTGCAGGCTCGATTATGACGATTATTCCGATTTTGGTGCTGTTCTTGTTTTTTCAACGCTTTTTCATAGCAGGACTTACAGTAGGCGGCGTTAAAGGCTGACCATAGATAGAAGAGGAGAGGAAGAGAATGAATAACCAAATGAATGAGCAGCTGCAGGAAGGAATCAAGCTAGCGGATCGCTCAAAACCGCTAACCTTGGACAAGGTGAGAATTAGCGACGCATTCTGGTCGGGCTATATTCGGCTTGTGCGCGAGGTGGTTGTGCCTTATCAATGGGAGGCGCTGAACGACCGGGTGCCGGAAGCTGAGCCAAGCCATGCGATTCAAAATTTCAAAATCGCCGCTGGCGAAGCAGAAGGCGCTTTCCACGGCATGGTATTCCAAGACAGCGATGTAGCGAAATGGCTGGAAGCCGTCAGCTATTTGCTGGAAACAGAGCCCGATCCGGCGCTGCAGCAGGTAGCAGACAGCGTTGTGGAGCTGATTGCGAAAGCCCAGCAGCCTGACGGCTACGTAAATACGTATTTTACGGTGAAGGAACCTGAAAACCGGTGGACGAATTTGGCGGAATGCCATGAGCTTTATTGCGCGGGCCACTTAATAGAAGCGGCAGTTGCCTATAACAAGGCAACTGGCAATGAGATGATTTTGCAGGTAGCTTGCCGTTTTGCAGATTATATTGATCGTGTATTTGGACGGGAACCCGGCAAGCTGAACGGCTATGACGGTCATCAGGAAATTGAACTGGCACTTGTGAAGCTTTACCATGCGACGGGAAAAGACCATTATTTGGCGCTAAGCCGTTATTTTATAGAGCAAAGGGGCGCTAAGCCGTCCTTCTATGAGCAAGAGTGGGAGAAGCGCGGGCGCAAGGTTCATTTTCCACAATTGGACATCGCCCATGATCTGCCCTACAGCCAGGCTCATCTTCCGGTTCAGGAGCAGGAGCAAGCGGTTGGCCATGCGGTACGTGTCGTCTATATGTGCACGGCGATGGCCGATTTGGCTGCAGAAACGGGAGATGAAGCGCTGCTGCAAGCGTGCAAAAAGCTATGGGATAACATAGTAGCCAAGCGTATGTACATTACAGGCGGCATTGGCTCAATGGCGGAGGGAGAAGCTTTTACATCCGATTATGATTTGCCGAACGATACGGCTTATGCCGAAACATGTGCCTCGATCGGCCTGATTTTCTTCGCCCATCGCATGCTGCAAATCGAACCGGACAGCCGCTACGCGGATGTAATGGAGCGGGCGCTTTACAATACGGTCGTCAGCGGGATGGCGCGGGATGGCAAAACCTTTTTCTACGTCAATCCGCTGGAGGTGAATCCTTCACAGCTGGCCGGGAACAAAAATACGCATCATGTATGCGGGCAAAGGCAGGGCTGGTTCGGCTGCGCCTGCTGTCCGCCGAATATCGCGCGTTTGCTGGCTTCGCTTGGGCAATATGTGTACACCGTGCAAAAATCAGCCATTTATGTGCACTTGTATGTAGGGGGAGCGGCAACGCTTGAAGTAGCGGATACGGAAGTGCAGCTTGAACAAAAGTCGGCTTATACTTGGGACGGTGAAGTCAGCTTTACGATCAGCACTGCTCATCCGGTTGCGTTTGCGCTCAAGCTGCGTGTTCCGGATTGGTGCGGAGCAGCATCGTGGGTCGTTAATGGCGGCGAGCCGCAGCAAATTAAAGGCAGTGACATCGACAATGGCTATGCCCAAATCGATCGTGTATGGCAAAGCGGCGATACGGTAGAGCTCGTATTTACGATGCCGATTCACCGGATGAAAAGCCATCCGCTAGTGCGCGAAAATGCCGGAAAAGTGGCTTTGCAGCGCGGTCCCTTCGTTTATTGCTTGGAGGAAACGGACAATGGCGAGCAGCTTTACCAATTGGCGCTGCCTGCGGGAAGCGAGCTTAGTACCGCTTTTGAGCCTGCTTTGCTGGGAGGCATGCAGACGATTTCGGCACTTGGACAGCGGCAGGTTTCGGATGGCTGGCAAGGACAGCTGTACCGTCATAATGCCGATTGGCAGCAGGAAGCTGCCGAGCTGAAGTTTATTCCGTATTTTGCTTGGGCCAATCGCGGTGCAGGGGAAATGGCCGTTTGGGTGAGAGAAACGACATAGTCCCAAATGGGAGTATGTGAAATAGAAGTGTAACTAATAGCGTACGAGTTGATTCATCCCATAGCGTTCACAGCATGAAATGGATTGCCGGATGAGGGAGTAATGATTACTCCCCCATCTTCCCTATTGCCAGCAGCAGGCTAACGGAGTCGCAGCTCTGAGTAATAGGGTCTTTTTTGATGGAAAAAAGCGCTGAGAGGAGGTGGTGTGGGGATTACAAAGCGGCAAGGCGGCACAGCGGCATACGGGTGTACCATACCGGAAGTGCAAGACGCTGCCCCAAGGTGAAAAGGCTGCCGCCGTCCTTTGGCGGCGCGGCGCGTTTCAGTCTGAGAAATATAGAGAAAGGTTAGCGAAATCCTATCCTTTCCTATATTTCAAGAAAAAAATGGCTTTTACATCCTGGGGAGGACAGATGCATTATAAAAATAGGTTCAGGGAGGCTAAACCGCATGACCATGCAATGGCTACCTCGTTCAAGGCAAATGCTTAAGCTGGCAACATCTGTTTTTGTAACCGCTTTAATGGTAATTTTAATTCCTCACATCGCTTCCGCTTACACGCTTTCAGACAGCAATTTCAACATTTCCACCGGCACAAACGGAGAAATCAATTCACTGCGCCTGACGGGAGACACCTTCAACACGCAATATGTGATGAACCCGACAGTAACGCCGAATCAGAACACCGCCGATCACCAATGGCTGGGCGAGCTCATGTTCAAGTACCGCTTCGGTACAGGAGCTTGGCAGACGGCACTGACACAAAGCTCCACCGATGGCAGAACGCAAAGCCAGACGGGCAACAATGTAACGATTACTTACCAGAATTCGACGAATGCAAATGGCGTCAAAAACTTCAAGCTGGTGAATACGTATTCGCTCGTAAACGATTATTTTTTATGGAAAATCGAACTGACGAATACGAGTACGCAAGCAATTGAATTTGGCGACATTGGTTTGCCATTGCCGTTCAACGAATTTTGGACGGGCGGCAGCAACGAGCAAATTTATGAAACACGCGTGCTTACCCACTCCTTTGTCGGCAACAACAGCTCCTATATTACAGCAGCACGGCCAAGCGGCATCGGCCCTTATTTGCTGATGGTTCCTGATGCGAGCACTGGAGCAGGCTTTGAATACCAGGATCGCTGGAGAGTCGAGGAGCATCCGGGCAGCAAATGGGCGATGGATCAAGGCGGCTGGATTGAAGGACTTAACGTTTTCTACATCCACTCCAATGTGATCAAAAGCACGAATCGCGGCTATTTGCCGAATACGAGCCTGACGCTCGCACCGGGCGCAAGCAAAACGTATGCGTTTAAATTTTTCAAAGTAGCGAACGAAAATGATGTGAAGGATCGTCTATACAACGAGGGCCATATCGATGTAACGGTCGTTCCGGGCATGATCGTGCCAACGAACCAAACGGCTAAATTCGATCTGCACACGACGAAAACGATCAATTCCATTACAGCGCAATACCCGTCCGACACGACGATTACGTCACTCGGCACAACGGGCACGAATCATAAGCTGTATTCAATTACGATGAACAAGCTGGGACAGAATTTAATTACGGTCAACTATGGAAACGGGGAAAAGACGGTTCTGCAGTTTTATGCCATTGAACCCGTAGATGCAGCGCTACAGCGGCATTCCACCTTCATGGTGAACAGCACGCAGTGGAACGTTCCAGGCGATATTCGCGACAAGGTGTTTGACGACTGGATGATGGATACAAACTCCAAACGCAATATTTTCAACGGCTATTGGGGCTGGGGCGATGATTGGGGTTACACCCATGCACAGTTCCTAGCGGAGAAAAATGTTCAAACTCCTGTTGCCTCCGAGGTTACGGCGCTTGACGATTATTTGACGGTCGCTATTTGGGGCAGGCTCATGGCGCAGCATCAGACGGATTATTTGATCCACGACTTCCTGATGCCGGAGCCTAATGACACGCCAACCTACCGCGGCTACGCTTATCCGCATATTTACAACACGTATTTCAGCATGTACAAAATCGCTAAGCTGTATCCGAATTTGATTACGTATGACAATCCTAAAAACACTTATCTGCTGCGGGCTTATAACATTTTCAATGCCCTGTACGGATCAGGTGTCGCTTACAACTGGAACACGGGCCTAATGGGCGAAATGACGACGCCGGATATTATTAAGGCGCTTCAGGACGAGGGCTACACGGCGGAAGCGAATAATTTGATTGCCAAAATGGCGACCAAATACAATAATTTCGCTAACACGACGTATCCTTACGGCTCGGAGTACAACTACGACAATACGGGCGAAGAAGCGGTTTACACGCTTGCCAAGATGAACAACAACAATACGATGAAAAGCAAAATCAATTTGAAAACGCGGGCTGCACGCGGTCATATGCCGGTCTGGTATTATTATGCCGATCCGGTGACGATTACCGGCGAGAACTGGTGGAACTTCCAGTACACGGTATCGCTTGCAGGCTATGCGATGGATGATTGGGTTCGCAACAACTCAACTAATGCGGAAGTGGAGCAGCGCTTGTCCTATGCAGCTAAAATCGCAAACGTCGGCGCGATCAACTCCGGTCAAATCAGCGCAGACGCAGCAGATCTTGGTGCTGTAGCCTGGACGTATCAAGCGGAAAAAGGCAACTACCCTGCACTAGGAGTAGGTGGCGGCGCCTTGCAAAACGGCTGGCGCGGCATGGCGGGAGAAGCAGATCTGGGCTTGTTCGGCGCCATTAAAATTTTGAGCTCCGACGTAGCGGTTGATCCTATTTTCGGCGTCTACTGTTATGGCTGCGATGCAACCGACAATAGCACCAGCTATACGGTTGTGCCGAAGGACGGCGTATTCCAGCGCCTCAACCTCATTACTGAGAAATTCGGCATGGAGCTGGAGCGCGACAAAATTGCAACAGCAACGATTACGAAGGCGAAAAACAATGTGAAATTCAATTTGAAAAACTCGACTTCGGGAACAGCACACACAACGAAAGTAACCTTCAAAGGCTTGGCTGCGGGCTATTATAATATTTTGGTAAACAACGCTGTAGCTGGCGGAGTCAATGTTTCAAGCAGCGGAGCAGCTGTAGTTACCCTAAACATTGGCACGGCTGCAACGTATGACATTGAGCTTGCGCAAGGAACAGCGCCAACGAATACAGCACCGGTTGTAAGCGCGGGCACAGCAGGCACATTCACGCTTCCTTCGCCAGTTGCACTGGCAGGAACAGCAACGGATGACGGTTTGCCTTCTGGCACTCTGACTACGACGTGGACGCTTGTGAGCGGTCCGGGAACGGCGGTATTCGCAAACGCAGCAGCTGTAAATACGACAGCGACGGTGTCGACGGCGGGAACTTATGTATTCAGGCTGACGGCAAGCGATGGCAGCTTGACTGCGAATGCAACGGTTACGCATACGGTTAACCCGGCGGCTCCTTTGCCTGAGGTCATTGTGAACTACTTGTTTAATCAGACAAGCGGAACGACCGCGACAGATTCCTCAGGCAACGGGAAAAATGCAACGTTATCCGGCACGACGGCATGGGTAGCGGGGCATTCCGGCAATGCGCTCGACCTTAACGGCACGAGCGGCTATGCGTCCTTGCCGACGGGCATCGTCAGCGCTGTAAATGATTTTACGATTTCGACATGGGTCAAATTAGATACCATTAGCGACTGGTCGCGCATTTTCGATTTTGGCACAGGAACGAATGCCAATATGTTCCTGACGCCGCGTGCTGGCGGCAGCGGGCTGCGCTTTGCCATCACGTCAAGCGGCAATGGCGCGGAGCAGCAGCTTAATGCAACAGCATTGCCAACGGGCGTCTGGAAGCATGTCGCAGTAACGCTTTCGGGCACGACGGGCAGAATGTACGTCGATGGGGTGCAGGTTGCGATTAATACGTCGATGACCTTAAAGCCATCAAGCCTTGGCAATACGAATTTAAATTACCTCGGCAAATCCCAATATGGCGATCCGTATTTGGATGGAGCTTTGGATGATTTCAAAATTTACAGCCGTGCGTTAAGCGCTACGGAAATCGGTTCCATATTCAGCGGTTCCTCGCTGGCTGCGGATATTTCAGAGCAAGGCACACTGACGACTTCACAGGATGAAGCGCAAGGCGTGGAAGCAGGAACGCAGTCTAGCGGTGAACAGGCAGAGGGCAAGCTTAATACTGGTACTGGTGCGGTGACACCAGCAGCGGCAGTTGGGCTGCATCTGCTGCGGCTTGTCGCACTAAGTGCGGAAGCTCCTTCAGCAACCGAGGCACCGAGTGCTCCTTCTTCTGCTCCGGGGGCTGTTGAAGCGCCTGTTCAATGGGCGCAATACGAGTTTGCCCAAGACTACACGATTAGCAGCATTCGTGTTCATTGGAACGATGGCGAAGGTACGATTAAGCTGCCGGAGCAATATTCCGTTCAATATTGGGACGGCGAGCAATGGCTTGACGTAGCGGAAGCATCGGGTCTTGGCTTGAAGGCAAATGAAGCCAATGAAACGAGCTTTACGCCGGTGAAGACGAATAAAATTCGCGTTCTTATCCCTGGCGAGGAGTCGGTGCTAACTGGACTCCAATCTTGGAAGGTATTTGGATATTAAAGGTATGAAAAGGCTTTGTTAAACGAATTTACAAAAACAAAATATTTTCGTTAAACGGCCTTAGCTTGAGTTGAAAAGCGGGGCATAATCCCTATAGGGCTTGCAGTAGGAGAGCTTATCTGTCAAGATAAGCTCCTCTCCGCAGCTCTACAGGGATTTTTTTATGAAAAATGCAGGTGCCATTTTTCTATATCTGTATGATAAGATGTTCAGGATGGACGAGGTTTTTTTAGAAAACGGGTGGATGGAGCGAGCGGAGTGAAGGGTTGGTCTGGAGAAACGGAGTGTTCGTTTTTGGTGTTGATTTTCTTCCGATAAAGTATTTATTGTTCAGGAAAATCAACACCAATGGCGATCGGAAGACCAACCTTTCGCGCAGCGAAGCACCATTCCCCCGATTTTATAATAAACGAGTGCAATGAACACGAGGAGTGGTTGGCGTGAACAGCTTTCGAAATCGGCTGACGATTATTATGATTTTAATGATTGCTTTATCCGTTACGGCAGCCGGACTTATTATGGCAAATACGTTTAAGCAAAATCATATTAGTGCGTTGGAAGACAATATGGTAAGGGAAATGCACATCATTTTGGCGAAAATGGAATGGAAGCAGGGCACGCTGAGCGAGGTGGAGCCTTATTTTACCGAGGAAGCAAAAAGTCTTAAAGGCTTCACCGGCGCCCGAGTCACGTTTATTTCCGGTGATGGCGTCGTGCTGGGCGACTCGGATCATGAAGTGTCCACGATGGATAATCACAACAGCCGCTCGGAGGTTGCCGAAGCGCGCGAGAACGGCGTTGGCCGAACGATCAGGCAAAGCGATACGCTGCATCAGAATTTGCTGTATGTGGCGATATTGACGGATAGCAGCAATCCGAACTCCAATGTGATCCGATTGGCCATGAGCCTAAGTGAAGTAGAGCAAAGCATCCGCAACGTATGGACGGTTATTGGCGGCGGGCTGCTGCTGCTGTTTTTGGCTGCTGCTTTTGTCAGCTACCGCATTGCGCTCAGCCTGACGCGGCCGCTTGAGCAAATTACAAGCGTCGCGAAGCGGATTAAAAATATGGATTATCAGGCGCGCGTAGTAGTAGCCAAGCAGGATGAGATTGGCGAGCTTGGCAATGCGATTAACGCCATGGCGGACAGCCTGCAGGTGCAAATGACGCAAATCCGCCAAAATGAAAGCCAGCTGGAAAGCGTGCTGGACAATATGATCAACGGCGTCGTCATGATCGATCGTACCGGACGTTTCGTCCTGATGAACAGGCATGCTGAGGAATTGCTCGGCTTCTCGGCACGCGAGCTCGTAGGGCGCCATTACGCCGAAGGCAAACAGCAATTTGAGCTAGCCCAAATGATTCAGGAGGGGCTGGAGACGCGCGAGCATATCCGCGAGGAGGTTACGTTCTATTTTCCCGAGGAGCGGCTGCTGGAGCTGAATCTGGTGCCGATTGAGCAAGAGGGAGAAGAATACGAGGGCATGCTGCTCGTGCTGCAGGATGTGACAGCTATTCGCCGTCTGGAGCGAATGCGCAGCGAGTTCGTAGCGAATGTATCGCATGAGCTGAAAACGCCAATTACGGCGATTAAAGGCTTCGCAGAGACGCTGATTGCAGGAGCTGTCGATGATGCGGAAACGTCACGTTCGTTTCTGCAAATTATTTTTGATGAGAGCGATCGGTTGAACCGATTGATCGGGGATATACTGGAGCTGTCGAAAATTGAGTCGCGGCGGGTTCCGCTTTATTTTTCACCGGTCAATATGGATGCATTTATGGATAAAACGCTCAAGCTGCTGGAGGCGGAGGCATCGCGCAAGGTGATTGAGCTGAAAATGGACCTGGAAGCAGGCCTATATATGGAAGCGGATGAAGACCGGCTGCGGCAAATTGTAATGAATTTGCTTTCGAACGGCATCAACTATACGCCAGAGGGCGGGCGGGTGACCGTAAAAATGGAAGGCATAAACGAGGACCATATCCGCATACGTATCAGCGACACGGGAATCGGCATTCCGAAGAAGGATTTGCCGCGCATCTTTGAGCGCTTTTACCGGGTGGACAAGGCGCGTTCGCGCAGTTCAGGCGGCACGGGGCTTGGCTTGTCGATCGTTAAGCATTTGATCGAGCTGCACAAAGGAACGATATCGGTAACGAGCGAAGTGGGCCGTGGAACGACATTTATTATTGAGCTGCCCGTGCTTCAGCAGTAGCGGTTTCACGCTTAGCGCAAAAGGTTTACCACTTCTATATAATTTCATGTTAGAATAGGGTTGAATAAATGCAATAATGCTGGAGGTTACCATGTCGCATAAAGTGCTTGTCATTGAAGACGAACCGACACTCGCTAGGCTTCTGTCATACAATTTGACGCAGGAAGGCTACGAAATTACGGTCGCCGATCATGGTGGAGAAGGTTTGCAAACGGCGCTGCAGCGCAGCTTCGATCTTATTATTTTGGATATTATGCTGCCGGGAATGAACGGCTTCGACATTTTAAATCGCCTGCGTCAAAATGGCCTGCGGACGCCGGTCATTATTTTGACAGCCCGCAATGCCGAGGAAGAAGTCGTGCAAGGCTTAAAGCATGGTGCGGATGACTATATTACTAAGCCGTTCGGCGTTGCCGAGCTGCTGGCGCGCGTATCTGCGGTGCTGCGCCGGACTCAGCTTCAGGACGATAACATGATGCCTGAAACGACAGAGAAGATCATTACAGCGGGCGAGCTGTCGATCTATCCGGATAAGTATGAGGTCGTGCTGGATGGGGAATCGATCCCGCTGCGTCCGAAGGAATTTGAAGTGCTGCTGTATCTGGTCCAGCGGCCAGGCATGGTTATTACGCGCGACGATTTGATGAATGTTGTGTGGGGCTTCGACTACATTGGCGGTCAGCGTACCGTAGATGTGCACGTCAGCTCGCTTCGCAAAAAGCTGGAGCTTGGACAGCAGTCGGTGCAAATCGAATCGATTCGCGGCGTCGGCTATAAGCTCGTTATGCACAAAAAGCTTGTCACACCTAAAAGTTAAGGTGGACAAGCTTTTTTCATCGTTCGTTAGGGAGCGTACACACGCGGCGGCTCGGTGAGGAAGGGCTGTGCTGCGCTGCGTGAAAGGTTTGGCCTCCGATCGCCATTGCTGCCAGATTTCCCTCAACAATGCTCCGCATCGTAGAAATCTGGCAGCAAAAGCGAACGCTTCGCTTCTCCAACTCAAACCTTTCACTCCTCTCCACACCAACCCCTCCTCTCCTCGCTCTCCCTAAAAATCAATAAAAAAAGCAAAGTCTGTAAAGCAGGAAGAGCGAAAGTGTAAAAGAGCAAAGAGCAAAGAGCAAAGAGCAAAGAGCAAAGAGCAAAGAACAAAGAGCAAAGACTAAGAACAAAGAGCAACAGGCTAAGAGCTTATGAACCGAAGACGAAAATGGTAACCCAAACTCAGAGAAGCTATTTGCTTTAGCTTCGGTCCCATTCCAGCATTTTACGCTGGAATTGCTTGGGGGAGCAGTCGTTGTATTTTTTGAAGGTTTTATAAAAATGGGCCATATTCGGCATGCCAATCCGCTCGCCTACGTCGGCAATGCTTAAATCCTTCGTTAGCAAAATACGCTCCGCCCACTTGATTTTGCGGTAATTGACGTATTCGGTGAAGGAAAGGCCTATCGTTTTTTTGAAAAACTTAACGAAATAATAGTAGCTCATATTCACAATTCGGCACATGTCCTCGACCTGAATGCGCTCGCCCAAATTGTTCTCGACATAGTCAAGGACAGGCTTGAGCCGGATATGGTCAAAATCATCCTGCCTGGCAAGGATGCGCTGGCTGTCGCCACGCAGCATAAGCAGCAGCAGCTGCTTGATCTGGATGCTGACGGCAATTTCATAGCCGGTTTCCTTGTGGGTTGCTTCGTGCAGCAGCTTAGTAATCGCTTCGCTTGCCTGCTGCCGGATGGCTGTATTTTCACGAAAAATATAATTGGCGCGGCTCAGTGGATTTTCCGTCTCGGAAAAATAGCGGATATAAGGTATGGTGCTGTTGTCGAAAAAATCCTCAAGATTAAATTGCAGCACAATATAGTCCAGCTTGCCAACATTACGGTCGCGATGCAGCTGGCTTGAGCCAAGCACGACAATGTCTCCGCTTTCAAGATCAAAGCTGTCGTCCTCAATATCGATCTTGAGACTGCCATTAATAATATAGATGAGCTCCAGCTGTTTGTGATAATGCCACTTGATCAATTCGCTGGTTGAGCGCTGTGTTCGAAAAATTCGGATAGAAAGCAACGGGTTCTCGTAAGGAACCTGCTCGTTAAAAGCTTCCAAGGCTGCTCCTCCTTCAGGGAACGAAATCGATTGTTGGTACCGGGAGGCAATATGATTTATTGTAGAGGGGATAGGGCTGAAAGGCAAGAGCAGGTAAGTAGGAACATCATGAATTCTGGAAAATGGAGGATTATAACATGAAACCAAAAGTATTTATTTCGAGCAAAATACCCCCAGAGGTGAAAAACTACCTTGATGAGCATTGCGAATGCCGGATGTGGGAAGGCGAGCAGGGGATTACCGGCGCGCAGCTGGCGGAAGAAATTAGTGAAGTGGAAGGCCTGCTTGCTGCGGGCAACGCAATCAGCGAGCGTCTGCTGTCGGCGGCGCCGAAGCTGAAAGTCGTCAGCAACATTTCCGTCGGCTACAACCATAATGATTTGGATGCGATGAAAAAACGCGGCATTATCGGTACACATACTCCTTACGTGCTAGACGATACGGTGGCAGATTTGACAATGGCGCTCATGCTGGCTGCAGCACGCCGGGTGGCTGAGCTGGATAAGCTCGTTCGCGCAGGCGAGTGGAAGCGCGGCATCGGTACGTCCTTGTTCGGCATTGATGTTCATCACGCCAAGCTTGGCATTATAGGCATGGGCCGCATTGGCGAAACGATTGCCAAACGTGCAAAATACGGCTTCGATATGGAAGTCGGCTATTATAATCGTTCGCGCAAGCCAGACTTCGAACAGCAGCTTGGCGTACAGTACAGCCCGCTTGATCAACTGCTTCAAGAGTCGGATTTTATCGTGCTGATGACGCCGCTAACGCCGGAGACAAAGCATATGATCGGCAAGGAGCAGTTTGCGATGATGAAGCGCAGTGCCATCTTTATTAACTGCTCACGAGGGGAGACAGTTGATGAGGCGGCGCTCATTGAGGCGCTGAGAAGCGGAACGATACGCGGCGCAGGGCTGGATGTTTTTGAAAAAGAGCCGGTTACGCAAGACAACCCGCTGCTCCAGCTCGACAATGCAGTGCTGCTGCCGCATATTGGCTCGGCTACCCATCAGACGAGATACAATATGGCGATGCTTGCTGCCCGCAATCTGGTGGACGGCCTTTATGGGCGCGAGCCGCAATATGTGATTCCGGAACTGAAGTAGCGTTTAGCTCATTGACTCAATGAATTGCAACTTTATTATGCGTTACTAAAAAAGGCCGGTATGCTCGCTCTTATGAGCAGCTACCGGCCTTTTTTCGGTGCGATAAAACAACAAGCCGAACATCTACTGGAGCAAACGGCAAGCCCCAGATTGATGAAGCCAAATACGAGATAGAGTGTCCGAGCGCCTGAATCAACCAGAAAAAAGGCAGCGAGTTGAACGTAGCAGTTTTTTAAATGCTGCTGCCAAAGTTACTCTATATAATCGTTAATCTTTATTTTAGTTGGTCTGCTGCTCAAACTCTGCTCTAATCCGTGCCAGCAAAGCTGGATCGTTATACACATCCGCAGCAGTGGCAGCGAGCATTTTCGCCCCGAAGATCATGCGCTCCAAAGCGCGCTCTGTAATGGCTGCATCACGGAACCCTTCCGTATGCAGCAGCAAGCGCTCCTCGACGATTTTCACATAAGGATGAATAGCTGGGCAGTGCGTGGAAACATTGCCGAGGTCAACCGAGCCATGGTCCTTGCCGATTTGAATTTCGCCAACCTGAATGCCTGCCGCAATCAGGTTGGCGGAAAATTGCTCCGACAGCGCCTCATTCGTGCGCAGCTCATCATAAGACAGCTCATAATTGTTCGTGCGCAGCTCGCAGCCCGTTTGCAGGGCGGCACCTTCGGCGCAGCGAAGCACCTTCGCCGTCAGCTCGTTCGTATACGTGCGCGAAGCCGAGCGAATATAAAATTTTGCCGAGGCATAGTCAGGGATAATGTTGGGCGCCTTGCCCCCATTGTCGATTATGCCGTGAATGCGCGTATCGCTGCGGGTCTGCTGGCGCAAGGCATTGACGCTATTGAACAGCTGAATGACCGCATCGAGCGCATTTATGCCCTCATAAGGGCTGGCTGCCGCATGAGCAGCCGCTCCTGTAAATTCGAACTGCACGGCATCCATCGCCAGCGATTCGCCGGATTTTTCAAACGTATGGTAAGGATGCGCCATCAAGGCGAAATCGCAATCATCAAACAAGCCGGCTTCTGCCATCGGCACCTTTGCGCCCTTCGTTTCTTCCGCAGGCGTCCCATAGACGCGAATGCTTCCTGCTTCTAAAACCGATTTCAAGCCGACCGCGGCGCCGATGCTCATCATGCAGATGAGGTGATGACCGCAGGCATGACCGATTTCCGGCAATGCGTCATATTCGCAGAGGAAAGCGGCAACCGGGCCAGGCTTGCCCGTATCATAGGTGGCGATGAAAGCAGTAGCCAGTCCAAGCGTGCCACGCTCAACGCTAAAGCCTTGACGCTCAAGCTCCGCGCACAGCGCTGCCGACGCTTTAAATTCCTCATGTCCAAGCTCCGGATTCGCAAAAATCGATCGGGAAATCGCCTTGAAGCCCTCGCTATGACGGTCGATTTCCTCAAATATCGTAGGTTTATTCAGCATCCTCTTCATTCCTTTCTAAGCAACCGCTTGTAACCACATCATAAATAAAGCAGATGCTGGCATTATAACATGCCGCGCAGTCTGCTAGATAGCCAGCGGCCCCCATCGGCATATGCGGGGGTTCAAGCTGAACAAGCTACTCTACAGCAGTACAGGCGCAGAACAACCGCAGTATAGCCGCGGTACAATCGCAGTCCAAGCGTCTGTTCCCGGCGTTATGCAAATAGCTAAGTTAGCGCATGCCGTGCATTTTTTTAAACTGCTCGGGCCCAACACCTTCCAGCCGCTTGAAGACGGAGCTGAAATAGCTGGCGCTGTCGAAGCCGGACAGCTTGGCGATTTCCTGCATTTTCAGCGTGCTCTCGCGGAACATGAGCTGCTTGCTGCGGCTGATACGTTCACGGTTGACGTACTCCATCGGCCGCATGCGCATCGCTTTTTTAAACAATAGGCATAAATATTGCGGCGTCACGTTTATCGCCCCTGCTAAATCCTCAATCGTAATGAGGCTGCCGGCATGCGCTTCAATATATTGAATGACGGGATGGAGCCGCGATAAGTTCTGATGCGCCGAATGGGAGCTGACACGAACAACCTTCATTAGATCCAGAAGCATGGCATAGAGCAGCTTCGAGCATTCGAGGCCGAGGAAAGGACGGTCCGACTGCGACATCGCATATATGCTGCGCATATGTGAAATTAATACTTCTCCGTCTGCTGTTGCATAGACGCCGGATTCCGTAATGCCGGCCTGCTCGAACAACGTTTCGCACAGGCTGCCGCCAAAGCTGACAAAATGCACATCCCACGGCTCGCGGGTCGCATAATAACGATGCGGCACTCCGGGGAACAGGCAGAAGCCTTGGCCATTTTTCACCGAATAGGTTTTTTCCCCGATAATAAGCTCGCCTTCCCCAGAAGCCACTTGCAGCCATTGATAGTGGGGAAAGCCGTTCATGCGATCGATCGTCTCCTGATTGCCCCAATGTCCGATTATGTCGACGTAAAGCGGCAGCGCAAGCTCGGTATCCGTTACAAGCGGAAATGCAATTGTATCCATATGCTGCACATCCTGTTTCATATTTTTATAGAGATAAGAATATTGTGAGATTTAGTTTCAATAAAACGAAATATATAATATGAATATAGTTAAAGAATGAGCGTTCGTCAAACGAATGCCGCTATTACAGGAGGTTACACAGATGAGCAGCAAATTTCCGCCAATCAGCTCGAAAATTCCCCAAATGCTTCATGGCGCGGATTATAATCCGGACCAGTGGCTTAAATATCCTCATATTTTAGAGGAAGATATTCGTTTAATGAAATTGTCGCACAGCAATGTCATGTCGGTTGGCATTTTTGGCTGGGTTGCGCTGGAGCCAGAGGAAGGCGTCTTCACTTTTGAGTGGATGGATCAATTGCTCGACCGCTTTGCGGCCAACGGCATTTATGCACTGCTTGCCACGCCGAGCGGAGCGAGACCGGCATGGATGTCTTCCAAATACCCGGAAGTGCTCCGTGTAGATGAGAACGGCATTCGCAATCTGCATGGCGCACGTCATAATCACTGCTTCTCGTCTCCGGTGTACCGCGAGAAAGTGCAAATTATGAATACGAAGCTTGCGGAGCGTTATTCGAGCCATCCAGCGGTTATTGGCTGGCATATTTCCAATGAGTTCGGCGGCGAATGCCACTGCGACCTGTGCGCCGAGGCGTTCCGCGGCTGGCTGCAGCAGCGTTATGGCACACTTGAGGCATTGAACGATGCTTGGTGGACGACGTTCTGGAGCCATACGTATACAGATTGGAGCCAAGTCGATACGCCAACGCGGCGCGGTGAACGGGCGGTTCACGGCATGAATGTGGACTGGATGCGTTTTGTTACGGACCAGACGGTTGACTTCTGCCGCAAGGAAATGGAGCCGCTTCGCGCAATCAACCCGGAGCTGCCGATTACAACTAATTTTATGCTCGACTTCGAAGGGCTGAATTATTGGAAGTTTGCGGATATGCTCGATATGATTTCGTGGGATGCTTATCCGACTTGGCACAGCCTGGAGAGCGACAGCGAGCTGGCGGCTTGGATCGGCTTCAACCATGACATTTTCCGCTCGCTCAAAGGCGGCAAGCCATTTATGCTGATGGAAAGCACGCCAAGCATGACGAACTGGCAGCCGGTCAGCAAGCTGAAGAAGCCGGGCATGCATTTGCTTTCATCCATGCAGGCCGTTGCCCATGGCTCGGATACGGTGCAATATTTCCAATGGCGCAAAAGCCGCGGCTCCAGCGAGAAGCTGCATGGCTCGGTCGTTGACCATGTCGGACATGAGCATACCCGCGTATTTAAAGATGTAACCGACGTAGGCCATGCGCTTACGAAGCTTGAAGATGTAGTAGGAACATCGGTTAAGCCGGAAGTCGCGATCATTTACGATTGGGAAAACCGCTGGGCGGTCAAAGACTCCCAAGGCCCGCGCAACTGCGGCATTCATTACGAGGAAACGGCGCGCAAGCATTACCGTCCGTTCTGGGAGCTAGGTATTCCGGTCGATATTATCGACTCCGAATGCGCACTTAATTCTTATAAAATCGTGATCGCTCCTATGCTGTACATGGTACGTCCAGGTGTGGGCGAGGCCATTGAGAAGTTTGTTGAAAATGGTGGCACGTTTATTGCGACTTACTGGACCGGCATCGTGAACGAAAGCGATCTATGCTTCCTGACAGGCTTCCCAGGGCCGCTTCGCAAAACGCTCGGCATCTGGTCGGAGGAAATCGATTCCCTTCATGACGGCGAGACGAATCGCGTAGTCATGTCGGAAGGCAATGCACTGGGCTTGTCCGGTGAGTACGAAGCGCATGAGCTGTGCGACCTTATTCACCTTGAAGGAGCAGAGGCGCTGGCCGTATACGGAGAAGATTTCTATGCTGGCCGCCCGGCATTGACGGTGAACCGCTTGGGCAAGGGGAAAGCGTATTATGTTGCTTCCCGCAACAAAGAACCATTTTTCACAGATTTCTTCAAGACGCTTGTGGAGCAGGAGGGCATTCGCAAAGTGCTCGATACCGAGCTGCCTGAAGGCGTGACTGCGCAGCTGCGTAGCGATGGGGAGTCGGACTATGTATTCGTATCCAACTTCACGCCGCAAGAGCAGCAGGTAGTGCTCGATAGCCATTCCTATGAGGATGTATTGAATGGTGGTCAAGCGGAGTCTGCGCTCACGCTTGCTGCGTATGATGTTCGGATTTTAAAACGTAAATCTCGTTAATCGTTACAAAAATATTAGAGAGCCGCGAACCTCGTTCGCGGTTCTTTTGTGCTGGAAAACGCTTTATTGAATTTTAAAATATGAGGAACGTTGAATATAGTTCTAAATACCTATAATCAAATATAGGCATATTGTCGATTAACGATTCATGTTGTTTTGTATGGAGGAGTGGGTGGCATGAGAAGGAAGCAGCTGCATTTATCTTTGACGGTTAAATTGGTATCCTGTGTGGTCATTTGCTTGCTTGTCATTTTTACTGTAATGAATGTGCTGAATATTAATCAGCTGGAGTCGCTTGCTGTGACGAAAGGCGAGCAGGAGGCGCAGTTGGCCGGAACTGATTTTGTGATGTCGGTACAGCGTGAGCTTACGGCAACCGAATCCAAATTGGAAAATTTGATGCTTGTCCTAAAGGAAACGCGAAGTGAAAAGCAGCTATCGCGTCAAAAGGTCGTTGAAATGCTGCAAACCATGGTCGAAAATGATCCACGTGTGCTGGCGTATTATACGTTATGGGAGCCAGATGCTTTTGACCAAGAGGACGAGTCCAATAGTAACTACTCGTCATACGATGATAAAACAGGCCGTTTTATTCCTTATGTTTTCCGTAACGGCAGTGGAACGGCAATTAATCCGCTTTCGGATTATACGGTGGAAGGGGCGGGAGACTATTATTTGCTGCCCAAGCAATCGAAAAAAGTAACGTACGTTGATCCTTATTTTTATAATGTAGCCGGTCAGCAGACGCTTATTACATCAATTGTTGTTCCCATATTGGATCAAAGTGGCAGCTTCCTCGGGATAGTCGGAGCAGACTTATCCATCGAGAGCTTCCAGAAGGCGGCAGCCGAATATTCGCCAATGGGCGGTTATGTATCCCTGATTAGTGAAAAAGGCAATTATTTGGCTAATCCGAATGATTCGGCAGCACTGAATGAGGCTTTCGCGGATAATGAAGGGAAGCAGGCGCTTCTGGATGATGTGATGAGCGGTACGCGTTATTCGGGATACACGGCGGATTCGAATGGCGACGAAGTCATGCGGCTGTTTGAGCCGATAGCGCTGCCGGGAAGCAATCAATTCTGGTATAGCCAGAGCGTTGTTCCTAAAGCAGCGATATTTGAAGATTTTAATGCCAGTCGCACAGCATCGTTAATAATTGCCTGTTCTTCGATGATTTTATTGGGTATTATTATTTCTCTCCTGATCCGCTTTATGGTTATTCGCAAGCTGAACTTGTTTAATAAAGGGCTTGAAAAAATGGCCGAGGGCGACCTCACCCAGACGATTGCCGTTAAACAGCAGGATGAGCTGGGCCAAATGGCTGCTTCCTTTAATAGGATGACGGAGAAGCTGCGGGGCATGTTCCAGCTCGTGACGAATCTCGGGGTAGCCGTCAGTGAAACGTCGGAGCAGTTGACAGCTAGCGCCGATCAGACGAGCAAAGCGTCCGAGACGATAGCCGAATCGATTCAGACGGTAGCGATGGATGCCGAGACGCAAAATCAGCATGCCGGCGGCACAGCAGAAGCGATGCATGCGATGTCCAGCCATGTTCAGCGCATAGCTGAATCGAGCGATCAGGTAGCCTCCTCAGCGAATGGGGTCGCGCTGCAGACAGCGGATGGTTATCAATTGATGCAGGAAGCCGTCCGGCAAATGGGCCAAATCCAGCATTCGGTGTCGGAGACGGAAGCAGCGATTGAACGGCTTAATGAACGCTCGACCCAAATCGGACAAATGACGGGCCTGATTACAGCAATCAGCGTACAAACGAATCTGCTTGCGCTGAATGCCGGCATTGAGGCTGCGCGGGTAGGCGAGCATGGCCGGGGCTTTGCCATAGTAGCGCAAGAGGTGCGCAAGCTGGCGGAGCAGACGAAGCAGGCAGCGGATCAAGTATCGCAGCTTGTGGAAGGCATTCGCAGCGATACGGACCATGTGGCGCAAACGATGCAAAGAGGCTCCAAAGAAGTGGCGAGCGGCGCGCAAACGGTAGAGGGAAGCGGCGAGCTGTTCAATGCGATTATGAATGAAATGAGCGCAGTCAGCAGCCAAATTCAAGAGGTTTCAGCGGCGGCTGGCCAAATGAATGCAAGCTCGCAGCAAATGACCGCAAGCGTTGAACAAATGGCGGTTATAGCGGGCGACACGGCATCCAATTCCCATAATGTCGCAGCGGCCTCCGAGGAGCAGCTGGCATCGATGCAGCAAATATCGGCGGCGGCCGAGTCACTGGACCATATGGTTCAGGAGCTGCTGGAAAAACTGTCGCAGTTTAAAATTTAATTTTTCTCCAAAAAGCGCTATTCGCCTGCTCAATTCGCAGCGTGAATAGCGCTTTTTTGTTTCTTTTCCTTAAAGTGGAATTTCCGAGAAGCGGGCTTGGTCTAATTTGACATTGCGTTAACATAGCAAAGTATTTCCGTTGATGCTAAAGACCTATAGTGAAGGAAGAAGGAATTACGGAAGGATGATGACCAATGACGACTGCTGAGCTAGCGCATCCGATGGATATGAAGCTGGAAATGGACGAATTAGAAGCCCGGCATCCAGAGCAGCAGGCAGAAAACGTCTTAGCTGCGGAGGCTCCCGGTTCGAAAGAGCAGACAGACGCTCCGTCGCAGCAGGCTGCCCGGCTTGCCGATTTTGTTCGTCAGGCGCCGATTGTGCGGGAGGAGCGGACCTGCAAAGAGACGATAGCGGTCTTCAAGCAGCATCCCGAATCGGAATGTGTCGTCGTTTGCGACGCTGCTGATCGAGTGAAGGGACTCATGATGCGGAATCGTTTTTTTCTAAAGCTGGGCCATCGTTTTAGTGCCGATTTATATTATGAAAAGCCTATAACCGTCATGATGGATGCAACTCCGCTCATAATTGACTTCGAAAGCGCCCCGGACCATCTCATTGAGCGGGCGCTTAATCGTCAGGAGAAAGTGCTCTATGATTGCGTGCTTGTGACGGATGCAGGCAAATTCACAGGCGTCTTGACAGTTGCCGATTTGCTGAAGCTTTCCAAAAGGCTGCAGGAAGAGGCGGAGCTGGCCCAGCGCAGGACGATTCGATCAGCGGAGGAGCGTGTAAAGGAGATTGAATCAGCGATTCAGAGCGTACGCGGCTCCACGGAGGAAGGCGAGGAGCTTTCGGTCGTGATGGTCGATTTGACGCTGAAGGGGAAAAACGAGCTCGATAACGTAACGAAAGCATTCGCTTCCATCGCGGCCAACTCCCAGCTTCAGGAGGAGCGAATGCGTGCCTTGCAGGCGGAAGCTGGCTCGATTAGCAAGGTGTCAGGGTTGATAAAGGAGCTGGCAGAACAAAGCAATTTGCTGGCGATCAATGCTTCGATTGAAGCCGCAAGGGCTGGCGAGCATGGGCGGGGTTTCGCAATCGTGGCTGGCGAAGTGATGAAGCTGGCGAACCAGACGAAAACATCTGCTGCCACGATTACATCGCTCATTCAAACGATCATCCAGGAAATCGAACAAACGGCGCAGCTGGCGAAAAATGGGAGATTGGAAACGGCATCAAGCGAAGCGCATGTGCACGAGGTAGAAGGCGCATTCAATAGCCTGTTTCATGCGGCGGCTGAAAATCGCGGCAATGCCGGGCAAATTGGGGCATTGTCCGAGCAGGCTTATTTGCAAGTGCAGCATGTCGCACAGGAAATGAGCAGCCTTCAAAAGAACACTCTTTCATAAAACGTCTACTTTTAACACTACGTTAACATAAATGCAATATAAGATTTACAAACAGTCTGTAACATATAGAAGCGTGGTGGGAAAGGCGTAACGGAATGGAAAGCTTGAGCTGGAGAAGCGGCAGCGTTCGTTTTTACCCTTGAATTTCTCCATTTAATTGCTTATTCAAAGAAATTCAAGGGTAATGGCGATCGTAAGCCAAGCTTTTCATGCAGTGCAGACTCTTTTTCACCACACTTCTAGAACGGAACAGACTAGTTGCGACATGAAACACATACAACCCTTAAACAAGGGGTAAACGGGCAATGGAAAGCAATAAGGAGGAGAACGTTTGGAAGCGCTAATTAACATAGACAAGCTGAATCTTTATTACGGGGCGTTCCACGCACTGAAGAACGTATCGCTTACGATTCCGGCTAAGGCGATTACCGCCTTTATCGGACCTTCCGGCTGTGGCAAATCGACCTTGCTGCGGACGCTTAACCGGATGAATGACATGATTCAAGGAACGAGGATCGAAGGCAGCATTATCATTGATAAGCAAAATATTTATTCTAACGAGGTAGAGGTAGAAGCGCTGCGCCGTAAAATCGGCATGGTGTTCCAGCAGCCGAATCCTTTTCCAAAGTCGATTTATGATAATGTGGCTTATGGTCCGCGCCTGCATGGCATTACAAACAAAAAAGAGCTCGATGAAATTGTAGAAACGAGCTTGAAATCTGCGGTGCTGTGGGGCGAAGTGAAGGATTCCCTTAAGCGCTCGGCACTGGGCTTATCGGGCGGTCAGCAGCAGAGGCTTTGTATCGCCAGAGCGATTGCGGTTAACCCGGATATTTTGCTGATGGATGAAGCAACTTCGGCGCTTGATCCGATTTCCACCTTGAAAATCGAAGAGCTGACCCAGGAGTTAAAGGACAAATATACGATTGTTATGGTCACTCACAATATGCATCAGGCGGCTAGGGTGTCCAACCAAACGGTGTTTTTCCTGAACGGCGAAGTCGTTGAATATGCGGATACGGAAAAGCTGTTTTCCAATCCGTCTGACCAGCGCACGGAAGATTATATTTCCGGACGCTTCGGCTAAATTCGGCTAATGGCCAATAAGCGGACTCATGCGTTTTCCATGTAAAGATTGATCATTTGGGAGGAAATTTAAAATGATGACAACACGCAAGGAGTTCGACCTCGGCCTCGAGAAGCTACATGATTTTGTAATTGAGATGGGGAATTTTGTTGAAAATGCTTTGGTCGAATCCATCGAAGCTCTAAAAGCCGTTGATGTGGCGCGCGCGCAGCAGGTTATCGCCGCTGATCCTTCGCTCAATCAGCTGGAGGAGAAAGTAACAGAGCTTGGGGCAAAGCTCATTGCGACGCAGCAGCCGGTAGCGAAGGACTTGCGCCGGATTTTATCTTCCTTCCGCATTGCCAGCGATTTGGAGCGGATGGGCGATTTGGCGGTTGATATTGCCAAGGTCGTATTGCGCATGGAAGGGCAGGAGCTGATCAAGCCGCTCATCGATCTTCCGCGCATGGCCGAAATTGTTCAAATGATGACAACGGAATCCATCCAATCCTTCATTCAAGAAAATGTCGACCTCGCTTACAAAATGGCCAAGGATGACGATCAGGTCGATGCGCTGTACGGGCAAATTACCCGTGAGCTTTACTCGCTAATGATGGAAAATCCCCGCAACATTACGCAATCCTCGCTGCTTAGCTTTGTTGGCCGCTACCTGGAGCGCTTCGGCGATCACGCGACGAACATCGGTGAGAGCGTCGTCTACATTGTGACAGGCACAAGACCAGATTTGAACGTATAGCCTCATGAACTAGTGAAAAAGGTTCCGTCTCCACGCAGCTGTGGAAATGGAGCCTTTTTTATTTTATAAGCTGATTCTATCCAGAACCTGCTGCATAAAAGCTTGATCCCAGTGCTGGCTGCGCCAGCTGGCGATCATCGGCCACCGGGCTGCCTCACTGTCCAGAGCGGCAAGCTGTAATCCGAGCTCATCTAGTTTAGCCGCTTGCGGCAGTAAGCATTCGGGCAATATGGCAAGGTCCCCGCAGGCTGCGGCGGCATTTATAAGCAGCTCCACCGACCCAAAGGACGCATGCGAGGTTAAGGAGTACTGGTGCTTGCGGCTCCATTCATGAATACGCTGTGCGACGGAGCTGTCAGCAAGCTCGACAAACTCATATTTCTCGAGCTGGGAGTCCAATGAAATTTCTTCTGACCAAGCATATAAAGGATGCTGCTGAGGGATCATAACCCGGAGCGGCGAGGCGCCCAGCGTCTGATAGCGGAATTCGCCGCCATCTGCCTGCTGTTTTCCTTCCCCATACATAATAAAGTCGACCGTTCCAAGATGCAGCTTCTGATAAAGCTCCTCCTCATCATGAACGGCTATGGACATTATAGCGCCATGGCTTTCGGAAAGCGTCCGCAGCTTTCCCATTGCGGCGCTGTTTGCGAGGTAAGCGGCGGTACTGGTCGTGCAGCCGATCACAAAACGATTTTTCTCTGCCGCATGAATGGCGCCAAGCCTCGACTCCGCCTCGCTATATAATTGGTCGATTTGCGACGCATAATGAAGCAGCAGCTTTCCATTGCGGGTAAGCAGCACTTTCCCCGTACGCATTTCGAACAGCTTGACGCCCCATTCCTCCTCCATTTTCTTCATATGAAAGCTGACGGTAGGCTGCTTGATTTGCAGGGCATTGGCCACCGCCGTGATCTGTTTATAGCGATCGATGAGGACCATTAACTTCATTTTTAACAAACTCATGAGCTGCCTCCTGAAATCTTTCATTTTATCTATATCATATCCACATTCATAGAAAAAATCTATGAGATTTAATTGATAATTTTACAAACAGAAAACATTAGGTTAATGCCCCCGATCTACAATAGGTCTTGTGAAGCAAACAAGGTATTGAGAGGGGAAAATAAGAAATGAAGAAGTCTTTGATGTTGATTATGGCAATGGTACTGACATTTACACTGGCTGCATGCGGCCAAGCTAACAATGGAGGTACAACAGCTGGCAACACAACAAGCTCAAGCAGCCCATCCACAGAGCCATCCGCTGAACCGTCAGCAGAAGCATCTGGTCTAACAGGCTCGCTTCTTGCAACAGGATCCTCTGCACTGCAACCATTGGTTGACCAAGCATCGAAAATGTTTATGGAGAAAAACAGCGGCGTTACGATTCAAGTACAAGGCGGCGGCAGCGGTACAGGCCTGACGCAAGTATCCGAAGGACAAGCAAATATCGGCAACTCCGACGTTTATGCAGAAGAGAAGCTGGATGCAGATAAAGCAAAAGAATTGGTTGACCACCAAGTGGCAGTAGTCGCTATGGCAGCAGTTGTGAACAAGGATGTAAAAGTAGACAACCTGACGAAACAACAGCTGATTGATATTTTCACAGGCAAAGTAACGAACTGGAAAGACCTTGGCGGCGATGATGCAGCAATCGTAATCGTAAACCGTCCAGCAAGCTCCGGTACTCGCGCTACTTTTGAGAAATATGCACTTGGCCAGAAATCCGAAGATCTTCAAGGCTCGATCCAAGAGGATTCGTCCGGTACGGTTAAGAAAATTATCGGTGAAACACCAGGCGCTATCGGTTACCTTGCTCTTTCTTACCTTGATGATTCCATCAAAACAGTAAGCTATGACGGCGTAGCAGCTAACGTAGAAAACGTAGCCAACGGCACGTATCCAGTATGGGCTTACGAGCACATGTATACAAAAGGCGAGCCTGATGCAGCGGCAAAAGCTTTCCTGGAATACATGATGAGCGAAGAAATCCAAAACGAAAAAGGTTTGGTTGTTGAGCTGGGTTACATCCCAACTAGCCAAATGCAAGTCGTTCGCGATCTTGACGGCAACATCACTAAGAAGTAATAGCTAATCATTCATAGGCCAGCACAAGAGGCGGATTCGCAATCTGCCTCTTTCTGGCTGTATAGAGGAGATTATTATGGCGCAGACGATACCGAAAAAAACGGCGGGCAATGGCCGTACCGCGGGCAATAACCATTTTGTTGAAGAATGGGTCGGTAAAGTATATACAACCTTATGTGTTCTATTTTTGGTTGCGACGATTATTGCCATGGTGTATTTTGTCGCTTCCCGCGGACTAAGCACCTTTTTTAAAGATCATGTAAACGTATTTGAGCTATTAGGCGGTTTAAAATGGAGTCCGGAAGGATCTCCCCCATCCTTCGGCGCATTCCCGTTCATCTTCGGCTCCTTCAGCACGTCGCTGCTTGCCGCGCTGCTTGCTGCGCCACTTAGCATTTGCGCATCGATCTTTATGATTGAAATTACGCCGAAATTCGGACGTAAATTTTTGCAGCCGGTTATTGAGCTGCTGGCGGGCATTCCATCCGTTGTATACGGTTTTATCGGTCTTAGCGTCATCGTGCCTTTATTCCGTGATATTTTTCCTGGACAAGGTTTAGGTGTAGCTGCGGGCGCACTTGTATTGTCCATTATGATTTTGCCAACGATGACGACGGTTGCGACAGATGCTTTAGCTTCCTTGCCTGCCGGTCTTAAGGAAGGCTCGTACGCACTCGGTGCCACACGCTGGCAAACGATTTATCGCGTCGTTATTCCGACTACGCTTCCCGCGCTCATGACGGGTGTCGTGCTCGGTATTGCCCGGGCATTTGGCGAGGCGCTGGCTGTACAAATGGTTATCGGCAACGCGCCCTTTGTGCCGCGCTCCCTGTTTGAGTCGGCTTCGACGCTGACAAGCGCTATTACGCTCAGCATGGGCAACACTGCTGCCGGCTCCACGCATAACAATGCTTTGTGGTCGCTTGCGATGATTTTGATGCTCATGACATTCGTTTTCGTATTTATCGTACGCTGGCTGGAAGGCAGGTCTAAACTATGAAACCAAAAACAGTAGATAAAATTGCCACAGCCGTCATTATTTGCGTAGCTGCATTCATCGTGCTGCTGCTGATCGGCTTGCTCGGCTTCATTCTTGTGCGCGGGCTAGGCCATATTAGCTTCAGCTTCCTGACCTCGGCTCCTGAATCGTTCAGGGAGGGCGGAGGCATTGGGCCGCAGTTGTTTAACTCCTTGTTCCTGCTCGTGCTTACGATGATCATCACCGTTCCGATTGGGATTGGCGCAGGCATCTATATGAGTGAATATGCGAAGCCGAGCAAGCTGACTGATTTTATCCGGCTTGTCGTTGAGGTATTATCTTCGTTTCCTTCCATTATTGTTGGTTTGTTCGGGTTACTTATGCTTGTCAATTATTTCGGTCTTGGCTTTTCCTTGCTTGCGGGTGCGCTTGCGCTGACCGTATTCAATCTGCCGCTGATGGTGCGGATTACGGAGCAGGGCCTCAAAAGCGTACCAAGAGAGCAGAAGGAAGCGAGTCTGGCACTCGGCTTGACGAAGTGGAAGACGATTACGTCCACCATGCTGCCTATCGCATTGCCGATTATTGTATCGGGCACGATTTTGGCTGCGGGCCGCGTATTTGGCGAAGCGGCGGCGCTGCTCTTTACAGCAGGCATGAGCTCGCCAAGACTCGATTTCTCGGATTGGAACCCATTTAGCCCGGTATCTCCGCTTAACCCATTGCGTCCGGCTGAAACGCTTGCGGTTCATATTTGGAAAATTAATTCCGAGGGGCTTGCTCCTGATGCTGCGGAAATTGCTGCTGGAGCTTCGGCTGTACTGGTCATCACGGTGCTGCTGTTTAATTTGCTCGCACGCTGGCTCGGCCGCTTCATGTACCGCAAGTTTACCGCTACGAAATAGGAGGATGGCAGCATATGGCTGAAAATGGCATATCCGTACGCGATTTAAGCGTTTATTATGGCAGCAATAAGGCTGTTAAAAATGTATCGATCGATTTTGAAAATAAACAGGTTACGGCGCTCATCGGGCCGTCCGGCTGCGGGAAATCGACGTTTTTGCGGACGCTGAACCGGATGAACGACTTGATTCCAAACGCCAAAATGACCGGTGAGATTTGGATTGGCGATGAGGATATCAACAATCCGAAAACCGATGTGGTGCTGCTGCGCAGACGCATCGGCATGGTATGGCAGCGGCCGAACCCTTTTCATAAGTCGATTTATGAAAATATTGCTTTTGGCCCGCGTTACCATGGCATCAAAAATAAAAGCGAGCTCGATGAGCTGGTGGAGGAATCGCTCCGCAAAGCGGCGCTTTGGGAAGAGACGAAGGACCGCTTGCATACGTCCGCGCTCAGGCTGTCTGGCGGACAGCAGCAGCGGCTGTGTATTGCCCGCTCCATTGCGGTCAAGCCGGACATTATTTTGATGGATGAGCCTGCCTCGGCGCTTGATCCAATTTCGACCTCTAAAGTAGAGGAACTGATTACGGAGCTGAAGCAGGATTACTGCATCGTGATTGTCACGCACAATATGCATCAAGCGGCGCGGATTTCGGCCAAAACGGCATTTTTCCTATCCGGCGAGCTCGTGGAATTCGAAAATACAGAGAAAATGTTTACGAATCCCAGCAAAAAAGAAACGAGCGACTATATTTCAGGTCGTTTCGGGTGATCCCCTTGCACGCATGCTTCCAGCATAGCCATAAGGGAACCCTGTATGCCCCAGCAACAACTTCTGCCTGCTAAGCAAGCCGGTATGGAGTTGTTTTTTTATATGCGAAAAAGTAGGTATAGCACTCAAGCCTGCTTGCGGCAACTAGGGCAAAAGTCTTGTGCTTTACAGATAGTTTACATGAATATGTTACTCTGCTCACATTTGGCTGGTAATGTAGAAGCAGAACAACCAAGATTAAAGGGAGACCTGGCATGGACGAGATGGCAATTGGTCTGATCCATATAGAACTGCTCCAAGTGATGAGAGAAAGCTGGCGGCTTGGGGAGATTGGCGTCATATATATACGGCTTGCGGAGGAACGAGCCTTGCCCGAAACATGGCTCCTGACATGGGAGCGGAAGCTGAAGCCGTTCAAGCTGATCTGGAAGCGCAGCTTTGGACAGGAGTATTACATTATGCTTGGCTGCAATGGCCCGAGGCTTGGAGCTGAGCAGGCGATGAATGATAGCGCAGCGGAGCTGCATGCGCTCGCAAGCCGCGAGCAGAGCGTTATTATAGGCCACGTGATCGCAGATCCGCCTGCGGGGCAGAGCCATGAAGCCGCTGAGCAAGCCGCATGGAAAGCGCTTAGGGAAGCGTGGCGGCAAGCGGAAATGAGCAGCATGCGGGTTTCGAGCAAGCAGGCAGTAGAGGCAGCCAAGAGCCCGGGTCCGGATAGGCAGCTGGGAACAATGGCGGCAATGGCGCTTGAAGAAAGGCAGAGCCTACAGGAGATAGCGGTTGCGCTTGAACCGGAAGCGGCGGCGATCGCTTATTATGCGGCTCCAGGCATGAGCATTGGCGAGCAGGCAGCGCCGTTTCCCGTCTTTTCAGCGCAGGCGCGCGTGACGGAAATTGCCGATTTTTTCAATATGAACGGCAAGGAGCAATGCGTGATTCTGCAGGAGGAGGGACGCCCCGTCGGCCTGCTGATGAAGCAAAAGCTGCATGAGCTGTTAGCTGGGAAATATGGGCTGCCGCTTTATTCCACCCGTCCTGTTGAGAAAATTATGAATGCATCGCCATTAATTGTAGATGCGGACATGCCGATTGAGCATGTATCTCAGCTGGCGATGGCGCGGGATATTTCCCATTTATATGATGTCGTTATTATTACGGCGGGAGGCCAGCTGCTTGGCGCAACGACGGTTCGTGATATTTTGGAGCGCATTACGACGCTGCGCATGGAGGCGGCAAGATCGGCCAACCCGCTGACGGGTTTGCCCGGCAATGAGGGCATCCAGCTGGAGCTGGCTCGCAGAAGCAGTGGCGACAAGCCGTTCGCCGTTATTTATGCGGACTTGGACTATTTCAAATGGTTTAATGATTGCTTTGGGTTTAGCCAAGGCGATGCGCTCATTCGTTTTTTGGCGGATACGCTAGTTGGCATCAAGGAAGAATATGGGCTGGCAAGCGATTTTATCGGGCATATTGGCGGTGATGATTTCATTATGGTGACGGAAGCCTCTTATGCTGAAAAAATTTGCAGCAGGTTGATTGAACGTTTTGACGGCGGGGTAAAAAGGTATTACGGTGGAGTGGAGGTCAGCATGGTGGAGGATCGTCACGGCAACACAGTTGAGCAGGAAGGGGTTACTTTGTCCCTATCTTTAATGCTTGCTTCCGGCGGGACGGCGCCAAGCCGCATATCCACTTTAACAGCGAAGCTCAAGAAACGTGCCAAGATGCAGAAGGGCAGTGTGTATGTCATGGAAGATATGACCTCCTGCACACAAGAACGCAATGCTACAGAGGGGATCGAAGTGAGACGTGGGACATCATCAAGCGATAGTGCAGCGAAGCAACCTTATAGTGGATGAAAAGCCGGAAAATATTGGCGTTATCTATTTATCCTGGCACAGTGAACAGTCGGCAGGCACCTTTGAGCAGCTGCCCCCCACATTTATGAAGAGATGGAAGCTATACATAGAGATGATGATTTATGCGAATCCGGAAACAGCTGTCCATGTACGGGACAAGTTTTGGATGGGTGATGATTTGTATGTTGTAATGGCTTTGCCGGATTTGCAGCAGCAGGAGCTGCTGGGGAATTTGCTGCAAGCCGCAGGCAATTGGCAGGAGGAAGCCGAGCGCGGGTTCAGTGGCGCCGAGCTTGGAGCCATGACGGATATGCGTCTTCATGCAGGCGTAGGTTTGGTAGAGAGCAGCGGTACCGGAAGCCCAGTCTCCCGTCTCTATGAAGCTTCTAAGCGAGCGCTCTTATATGGGCAGCAGAAGGAAGCTTTAACACGCGCCATGCGGCTTCAATATTTGAACGGACTAATTCGCGGCAAGCTGCTCATTCCGGTCTATCAGCCGATTATGTCGCTACAGGAAAGCGGCAGCGAGCGGGCAGCATTCGGATATGAGGCACTCACGCGGTTCCCTAAAAATAAATGGTTTTCCAGTCCGCTCGACTTGTTTGCCTTCGCAGAAGAGTCGGGAGAGGTTGCACGGCTGGATCAGACGGCGCGCGAGCAGGCAGTGGAGGGCAGCACCGGCCTACAGCCGCATCAGAAGCTGTTTCTAAATATGACGGCGCAATTGCTAAATGAAGGAAGCCTTTACCCCGACAGGCTCGCCAAAATGATGGAGCAGCGGGGCTTGTCTCCCCATCATATCGTCTTTGAAATTACGGAGCGTTCGGCTATTCAGGATTATGGCTCCGTGCTTGCTACACTTGCGCATTATCGCCGCCAAGGCTTTCAAATCGCAATCGACGATGTAGGCGCGGGTTATTCGTCGCTGCAGGCTATTATTGAGCTGAAGCCGGATTATATAAAAGTAGACCGCTCCCTCATTATGGGCATTCATGAGCACGAGATGAAGGAGCATATTGTGCATACGCTTGTCCAGCTGGCCGACAAAATGGCGATTGGCATTATCGCCGAAGGCATTGAGCATCAAGAGGAGCTGGACAAAGTAAAGGCAATGGGCGTGCATTATGCCCAAGGCTATTTGCTAGGGCGCCCGGGTGAAATTGCCGGTCTGGTCCAGCGGCGATAGCCGGGATGAGAAAAGCTGTTTCTGAGCGGTCCATATGGAGCTTGGAGAGAGCTTTTTTTCGCGAATTGGGCATTGTATGAAGTGCGCGCCAACCTTGCTTATGCTAGCAGCGGCAGCGGGTTTTCAAGAATGTTGCCAGCCCAGCGCGAGAAGGAAGCAAAGGCATTTGCAGTTATGGTATGATAACCATTAGAACCGATAAATGAGGTGTCAATAATGGATAAATGGATGTTATTAGATGGCAATAGTATTGCGTACCGGGCATTTTTTGCAATGCCTCCGCTTACGAATTCGGCTGGTTTACATACGAATGCGATATATGGCTTTACAACGATGCTGCTTAAGCTGCTGGAAGACGAGAAACCGACACATGTGCTCGTTGCATTTGATGCAGGGAAGGCAACCTTTCGCCATGAAGGATATGCAGAATACAAAGGCGGACGGGAAAAAACGCCGCCGGAGCTGTCGGAACAGTTTCCGGTGCTCAAGGAGCTGCTGCAGGCTTTTCAAATTGCGCAGTTTGAGCTGAACGGGTTTGAAGCGGACGATATTATTGGCACGCTCACCCGCCTTGCGGACGAGCAGAAGGTCGAGACGCTTGTCGTCACAGGCGACAAGGATATGCTCCAACTCGTATCGGAGCATGTGACCGTAGCGCTGACGCGCAAAGGGGTAAGCGAGCAGGAGAGATATTCGCCGGCTGAAATTAAGGAGAAATATGGACTGACGCCGAATCAAATCATTGATTTGAAAGGGCTGATGGGCGATGCCTCCGACAACATTCCGGGCATTCCGGGTGTCGGCGAGAAAACAGCGCTCAAGATGCTGCATGAATACGGAACAGTTGAAGAAGTGCTGGCCAACACAGCGAGCTTGAAAGGGAAGATGAAGGAAAAGGTCGAGCAGCATAAAGAGGATGCGGTGATGAGCAAGAAGCTCGCGACGATTCACCGCGAGGTGCCGCTTGCGCCGGAGCAGGAGCCGGAGGCGATTCGCTACAGCGGCTTTAATGGGCCGGCGCTTGCAGATGTGCTGCGCCGGCTGGAATTCCGATCCGTTCAAGAGCGGCTCGGACTGAGCGGCGAGGGAAGCGGTTCAGCAGGCGAAGCGGCTGAGCTGAACCTGACCCCGATCGAATCGGCTGCGGATGCGCCGAAGCTCGATGAACTGATGAAGGAGCTTGAAGCAGATGAGAGCGGCTTCGGTCTATATGTGGAAGCGATAGGCGAAAATCCGCATCAGGCTGAGCTGGTCGGGCTGGCGCTGGCAAACGCCGAAGCGGCATATGCGCTGCCTTTCGCAGCGATGAAGGAAGCTTTCACAGAGCCGCTGCGGAGCTGGCTCGCTGATCCAGGCAAGAAGAAGGTCGGCTTTGATACGCATAAAGTGGAGCTGGCTTTGAAGTGGGCGGGCATCACGCTGAGCGGCGTGAGCTTTGATGTCCAGCTGGCCGCTTATGTGATTGATCCTACGGAGTCGAGTCTTTTGCTCTCCGGCATTACCCATCGCTACGAACAGCCAGCTGTCCCTAGCGATGAATCGGTGTACGGCAAAGGAGCGAAGCTTAAAGTTCCAGCTGCGGCCGTGCTGTATCAGCATCTGGCAACGAAAGCCGATGCGGTGCGCAGAGTGGCGCCTTTGCAGCGCGACGAGCTGAAGGAGACAGGCATGCTCAGCTTGTATGAAGAGCTGGAGCTGCCGCTCTCCGTTATTTTGGCAGGGATGGAGCATCAGGGCATCAGCGTGGAGAAGGCGGAGCTGGAGATGCTCGGCAGCGAATTGGAGCGTCAGCTTACGACGCTGGTGACGGAAATTTATAAGCAGGCGGGTATGGAATTTAATTTGAATTCGCCGAAGCAATTGGGCGAGGTGTTATTCGAGAAGCTTGGCTTGCCTGCGAGGAAAAAGACGAAGACGGGCTACTCGACAGACGCCGAGGTACTCGAGGAGCTGGCGCCATACAGTGAAATTGTTCCGCTGATTTTGCATTACCGGACGCTGGCGAAGCTGCAATCTACCTATGTGGAAGGGCTGCTCAAGGAAATTCGCGAGCAGACAGGCAAAATCCATACGTATTTCCGCCAGACGATAGCGGCAACAGGCCGTCTGAGCAGCCAATTCCCGAATTTGCAAAACATTCCGATCCGTCTGGAAGAGGGCCGCAAAATCCGCAAAGCATTCGTTCCGTCCGAGCCTGGCTGGACCATTCTCGCAGCGGACTATTCGCAAATTGAGCTGCGTGTGCTCGCCCATATTTCCGGCGATGAAAATATGAAGGAAGCGTTCATTCAGGACATGGACATTCATACGAAAACGGCGATGGACGTATTTGGCGTAACCGAGGATCAGGTGGATTCCAATATGCGCCGCTCGGCGAAAGCGGTCAATTTCGGCATTGTGTATGGCATCAGCGACTTTGGGCTTTCCAACAACCTGAACATTACGCGAAATGAAGCCGGCCGGTTTATTGAGCAATATCTCGGCGTCTTCAAAGGCGTGAAGTCGTTTATGGATCGGATTAAAGTCGAGGCGGCGAAGCAAGGCTATGTGACGACTTTGCTCGATCGCAGGCGGTACTTGCCGGATATTAACCATTCGAATTTCAATAAACGCTCTTTCGCAGAGCGCACAGCCATGAATTCGCCGATCCAAGGCACAGCAGCGGACATTATTAAGCTGGCGATGGTGCATATGAATAAGAAGCTGCACGAGCTGAAGCTCAGAAGCCGCATGCTGCTCCAGGTACACGATGAATTGGTATTTGAGGTGCCGGAGGATGAGCTGGAACAGATGAAGAAGCTTCTTCCTGAAGTGATGGAATCCGCCATCAAGCTCGATGTTCCGCTTAAGGCGGACGTCAGTTTTGGAGCGAACTGGTATGAAGCGAAATAACCCGCTGGGAGCGGAAATCAGGTATAATAGACGTTGAGGTGAGATGCAATGCCGGAACTTCCAGAGGTAGAAACGGTTAGACGAACATTAATTGAGCTTGTTGCAGGAAAAAAGATTAAATCCGTTACGGTGCGGCTGCCCCGCATCATTCAGCGTCCGGCTGTGCCGGAGCAATTTGAGGATGCGCTCGTCGGCATGACAATCGAGACGGTCGAGCGGCGCGGGAAATTTTTGCGTATCGTCATGGACGGGCTTGTGCTCGTATCGCATTTGCGCATGGAAGGCCGCTATGGATTATTTCAAAGCGATGAACCGATCGAGCTTCATACGCATGTCCTGTTCCATTTTGAGGATGGAACGGATTTAAGATATAAAGATGTCAGGCAGTTCGGCACGATGCACTTGTTCACGCCGGGCACGGAGTTTGAGCTGCCGCCGCTGAATAAGCTGGGCCTTGAGCCGCTTGAGCCTGCATTTACTCGCGATGTGCTGCATGCCAAGCTGGCAAGGCGCTCTACGAAAATCAAGCCGCTGCTGCTCAATCAGGAATATGTGGTCGGGTTGGGCAATATTTATGTAGATGAGGCGCTGTTTCAAGCGGGTATCCATCCTGAGCGGAGCGCCAATTCGCTTAGTGCCGGAGAATGGGATAAGCTGCATGCAGCAATCTGTTCGACGCTTGGCAAAGCGGTGGAAGCGGGCGGCTCATCGATCAAATCCTATGTAAATGGGCAAGGCGAGATGGGCATGTTCCAGCATCAGCTGCTCGTTTATGGCCGAAAGGACGAGCCGTGTCCGGCTTGTGGAGTAGCCATTGAAAAGTTTGTTGTTGGAGGCAGAGGCACGCATATTTGCCCTAGCTGCCAGAAGGCGCCGGAGCAAGCAGGTGAGCAAAGCGCAGGCTAATCGCGGTAACTTAAGCCAAGCCCTCCATAATGTAGTCATTCACCCTAGGCATGCAGCTGCATATGCTGTTGTGAAGAACAATAGGCAGATGCCCTGTAGAGTGTAATCGGGGCACCTGCGTATGCAGGGAGTGACGAGGGTTGGCTTTGCATCTGGTTTCGTTGATCGTGCTCGCTTTTGCTGTGAGCGTGGACGGCTTCGGCGTTGGCATTACGTATGGTTTGCGCCGCATTCGCATCCCGTTGCTGTCCGTGCTGATTATCGCGTGCTGTTCAGGCCTGATCATTTTATTGTCCATGAAGCTAGGCAGCGTTATCGCCAAATATTTATCGCCAGGCTCGGCGAGCTTGATTGGCGCCATCGTGCTGATGGGTATTGGCTGTTGGGCGCTGCTCCAGCTGCGGCGAAATCGCCATGAAAGCAAGAAGGTGGATGCTGAAAATGCGTCTGCCGCTTCTGGTGCTAGCGGCCCTGTTTCCGAGGATCGTTCCGGCCATCCGGCTGTAGAAACAAACGCTGCGGAGGCAAGCCATCCGGTGCTCGTTGTGATAGTTGAGCTGAGGCGCATTGGGCTTGTCATTCAGATTTTACGGACACCGCAGGCTGCTGACGTTGATAAATCGGGCACGATTTCCGCCTCCGAGGCGATTATGCTCGGCGTAGCGCTGTCGCTCGATGCTTTCGGCGCGGGAATCGGGGCCGCGATGATTGGTTTGCCTGCTTTGCTGACAGCGATTGTGATTGCTGCGGCTAGCGCCCTATTTTTGCTAGGGGGCATCAGCTTCGGTTTTCGCTTCTCGCATTGGAAGGGCATGCAGGCGCTGGCGGTACTGCCAGGCATTTTGCTTATTATAATTGGAATATCAAAGCTGCTGTAAAGATGAGGTGGAAGGGCATGAGGATCGGATTAACCGGCGGCATTGCTACTGGAAAAAGCACCGTTGCCCACCTATTAGTGGAGCTTGGAGCGCTGCTGGTGGATGCCGATCAGGTAGCAAGGGAAGTTGTTTTGCCAGGGGAGCCCGCTCTAGCGGCGGTCGCCTCTGCGTTTGGACAAGCTGTGTTACATAAAGACGGTACACTTGATCGGGCAGCGCTCGGCCAAATCGTATTCAATAATAAAGAGCAGCTGGGGCAGCTTGAAGCGATTTTGCATCCGGCGATTCGCTCTACGATGCAGCAGCGAATGGCTGACTATGAACGGCAGCATCCAGGCAAGCTGGTCGTTGCTGATATTCCGCTGCTGTATGAGACGGAGCAGGAGCATTTATATGAAGGCGTGCTTGTTGTGTATGTGCCAGAGCATATCCAGTTGGAGCGCCTGATGGCGCGCAACAACGTTGATGAGCAGGAAGCAAGGCGGCGCATGGGGCTGCAACTGAGCATGGAAGAGAAGAAGCGCAGAGCTAATTGGGTTATCGACAACAGTGGAACGCTGGCGCAGACGAGGGAGCAGGTTCAGGCGTTTTGGCAGAGCAAGGGTCATACATGCTGAGGGCCAAGAGAAGAAAGGTCGCTCGAAGAAGGCTGTTTTTGCTATTATTTATTATCATAGTTGTCATTATTGTCGCTCAGCCCGCATGGATGCTCAAGAAGCTCTATCCTATTGATTATAAGGCCGATATTCGGGCAAGTGCCATTAGCTATCAGGTAGATCCCCATTTGGTGGCGGCCATTATTAAAGCGGAGACGAATTTCCAGACGGGCAAAGTTTCGAAGAAAGGCGCGCTCGGACTGATGCAAATTATGCCGACCACCGCCAAATGGATTGTCGAGAAGGCAGGCTTCGAGCAGGTGACCGAGGAGACGCTGCGCAATCGCGCTGATGTGAGCATCGAGCTGGGGGTATGGTATCTGGCTTCGCTGCACAAACAATTTGATGAAAATAATATCGTTGTCATTGCTGCCTACAATGCAGGACCAGGTAAAGTCCGGCAATGGCTCGATTCGGGGGAATGGGACGGCACGTTCGATGATGCCGCTAAAATTCCATATAAAGAAACACGCGATTATGTACAAAAGGTCGTGAAGTATTATAATAAGTACAAAGACTTGTACCCGGAACTGGAACCGTAAACAGGAAGAAGCTTTGGCTGCCCGTCACTTCAGGACTTAAGCAGCCAAAGCTGTCTGTTATTACAAGAGCTATTTATTAATGGGAGCCCCCTGCAAGGGATTGCTCAGCGATTTGTACCAGACGGCGGGTAATGTACCCTCCGATGGAACCAGCGTCCTTTGTAGCCATGTTACCGTAGTAACCGTCTTGTGGAATCGCGATTCCAAGCTCTTGAGCAACCTCGAATTTCATTTGGTCGAGTGCTGCTGTCGCTTGTGGTACAACCAGTTGGTTGCTGCTGCGGTTTGCGCTCATGTGTGTTCACCTCCTCGCGGTTGGTAAAAGTATTATGTGCGAAAATCCGAACTTCATTACAGGAATTGTTTGGTAATTTTTAGGGATAGCTTAGAAGGGAGGAAAAGAGAATGAAATGTCCATATTGCGACTACTCCGGAACGAAGGTGCTGGACTCGCGCCCCGCTAACGAGAACAAGTCCATTCGCCGCCGCCGGGAATGTGAGAAATGCAAAAGCCGCTTCACGACGTTCGAGATGATTGAGGAAACGCCGCTCGTTGTCATCAAGAAGGATGGCAGCCGTGAAGAGTTCAGCCGTGATAAAATTTTGCGTGGTTTAATCCGTGCTTGCGAGAAGCGCCCCGTGCCCGCTGAAAGGCTGGAGGTTGTCGTTTCTGAGGTAGAGAAGGAGCTGCGCACAACTGCACACGCTGAGGTGGAGAGCCGTGTCATTGGCGAGCTGGTGATGGGGCAGCTGTATCCAGTAGATGAAGTAGCTTATGTCCGTTTTGCCTCTGTGTATCGGCAGTTCAAGGACATCGATATGTTCATGAAGGAGCTTAGCAGCCTGCTGTCGAAGGACAGCTCGCCGAATGGAATGAAGGATTAAATCAGATGCTGCCTTCGGAAGCTGCGGCATGAATAGATTGGAGAAAACAGCGCCGCTCCAGGCGTTGTTTTTTTGTTTTTTGCGTTAGAACGCCTTAAACAATAATAAGATTGAATATTAAATCATTTAAATATTCATTGTTGAAAGGGAGGTTTTTTGTATGTCATTCAAAATTAGGCTGGCGGAAAAGAAGGATATCAGCAGCTTGACCGATTTAATGCACGACTATATCGTAGGCTTTTATCAAAATCCTTGGCCGGGCACACCAGAAATTCATCAATTAATGGAGCAGCTGCTGGAAAAGCAGGGCGGTATCCAGTTTGTCGTAGAGAAGGAGCAGCAGCTGATTGGCTTTGCTACTTTATATTTTACAATTAGTACAATGAAGTCAGCGCAGATTACGCTCATGAATGACTTTTTTCTGCTGGAGCCGTATCGGGATACGGAAGTGGAGGAAGAACTATTTTTGACATGCAGAACGTACACACAGGAGCAAGGCTTTGCTCATATGTTCTGGATAACAGCTCCGCAAAATAAGCGGGCTCAACAATTTTTCGCTAAAATGGATGCGGTTCAAGGCAGCTGGGTGAACTATACAATTGTCTAGAAAGCCTGATAAATCGCATTAGTATCCTTCAAGTAACTACACCACTTTCAAGTGCGTACTTCCTCAAATGTCGGAAAGGGGCTAGACTAAAACCTGTAGCAAGGTTAACAATTTCCAACATTTGATGAAGGAGTGTGCGTATACATGGAATTGCAATTGGCGCTTGATTTGGTGAACATTGAGGAAGCAAAGGTTTTGGTCAAAGAGGTTGAGTCGTTTATCGATATCGTTGAAATCGGAACACCTATCGTTATCAATGAAGGTCTGCATGCGGTAAAAGCGATTAAAGAAGCTTTCCCTAACCTTAAAGTATTGGCCGATCTGAAAATTATGGACGCTGGCGGCTATGAAGTGATGAAAGCTTCCGAAGCGGGTGCAGACATCATTACCGTTCTTGGTGTTTCCGACGACTCCACCATCAGAGGTGCAGTTGAAGAAGCTCGCAAGCAGGGCAATAAAATTATGGTCGATATGATTAATGTGAAAAATATTGAAGCCCGTGCAGCGGAAATTGATGCGCTTGGGGTAGACTATATTTGTGTCCATTCCGGCTATGATCACCAAGCTGAAGGCAAAAACTCCTTCGAAGAGCTGGCGGCGATCAAGCGTGTTGTAAAACAAGCAAAAACCGCAATCGCAGGCGGCATCAAAATCGATACGCTGCAAGAGGTTATTTCGGCAAAGCCTGATCTGGTTATCGTAGGCGGCGGTATTACGGGCGTTGAAAATAAATCCGCAACTGCATCGCAAATGCAGCAGTGGATCAAACAGGCCTAAAGCTGATGCGTATGAGTCAGCTTGCAGGAGAAATCGTACAGGAGCTGGAGCGGCTGACGCAGCTCATTCCGGATGAAGCCGCAGGCGAGCTGGCTGATGCAATTATGCGCGCGCCGCGTGTTTTCGTCTCAGGCGCTGGACGCTCGGGCCTGATGGGCAAAGCTTTTGCGATGCGGCTCGTGCATATGGGCTTTGACGCTTATGTGGCTGGCGAGACAGTGACGCGTGCACTCGGCAAAGACGATGTGCTCGTACTGGGCTCGGGCTCCGGCGGGACGAGCAGCCTCATTGCGATGGCGCAAAAGGCGGAGGCGCTCGGCGGCAAGCTGGCCGTCATTACGACGAATCCAGAGTCGGCGCTTGGACGTGCGGCGCATATCGTTGTAACGCTGCAGGCTGCGGCGAAGGAAGAGCAGGATGGGGCCAAGCAGACCGTGCAGCCGATGGCTTCTCTTTTTGAACAAGGCCTTCTCATTTTCTATGATGCGGTTATTTTGAGCTTGATGGAGAAGAAGGGGCTTAGCGGCAACACCATGTACAGCAATCACGCGAATCTGGAATAGCAGGTGGCGCGCAGCATAGCTGGAAGCTGCTTCATCATGTATACTGGGAAGGAGGGGGAATGAATATGGCTCAGGAATTAAAGGAACGTATTAATTTACGTGAAATCAACTGCGAGAAGGAGCTTACGCTGGCCGTCATTGGGGGCAAGTGGAAGCTGATCATATTGTGGCATCTTGGTCTTGAAGGAACGAAACGTTTCAGTGAGCTGAAGAAAATGATTCCCCATATCACCCAGAAAATGCTGACGAATCAGCTCCGCGAGCTGGAGGAGGATTTGCTGGTTGAGCGTAAAGTATATGCGGAAGTTCCGCCGCGAGTGGAATATACGTTAACGGCTTACGGCGAAAGCCTGATGCCTGTGCTGCGCATGATGTACGATTGGGGCAAAAACTACGGCGAGGAAGTCGTATGGAAATAGCAGCAATAGCAGCTTGATAGCTAAGGAAGGCTGGGGTTAGGAGCAGAGGATGCTTCTAGCTTCGGCCTTTTTTTGATTTGAAATCGGACCCTATCATTGGTGAAGTTGTTCATGGCTGCAACCAATTAAAATTAAATAATAGCTAGCAGTATGATTAGACCCTAATGAGGTGGCCCAAAATTTTGGCAATATCGCCTATTATTTATTTGAAAATGGGGATGTTATCAACGATGGAGAGACGGTCGGCGGGACCGAGGACATACGCTGGCGCTGTGAGCATCAATACGCTCTTGCCGCACCACGACGCGTCGTCCTCGACCTTGATCCGGGAGAGCCTTATTATGCCGGAATGCAGGGGGGAAGCAACGGCAGAAAAGACTGATGCAGCAGCTTGTACAAGACGCAAAGAAGCCAGCCGTTAAGGCTGGCTTCTTTGCGCTTATTCCATTTTTAATAGGATGAGCCTATCATGCTTAATAGCGGCTGCCGAAGGTGCTGCCGACAGGGGCAAGTTCATTCAATTGGGATTGCTCCTCAGCTGTTAAGCGGATGGATAAGGCCTCTGCATTTTGTTGCAAATATTTCACACGTTTCGTACCCGGAATCGGAACGATATCGCTGCCTTGCGCGAATACCCAAGCCAGTGCGATTTGGGCGGGAGTTACTCCTTTTTGCTGGGCAAGCAGCTGTATCCCCTGAACGATATTTTTATTTTGTTCGAATGCCTCTTCAGAAAACCGGGGATTATACATGCGCCAGTCACCTTGTGCCAATTGGCTTCGACTGGAGAGCGTGCCAGTCAGAAATCCTCTTCCAAGCGGACTGTAGGGGACAAAACCGACGCCCAACTCTCTGCAAGCATGCAATATACCGAGCTCAGGCTCTCTGGACCATAAGGAATATTCCGTTTGAACGGCTGAAATAGGAAAGACAGCGTGAGCAGCGGCCAATTGTTCAGGGGTCACTTCTGAAAGCCCCAAATAGCGGATCTTTCCTTCTTTCACGAGCTCAGCCATAGCTCCAACCGTCTCTGTGATCGGAACATTAGGATCTGCTCTATGCAAGTAATACAGATCGATGTAGTCCGTGCCCAAGCGTTGCAAACTTGCCTCGCAGGCTTGCTTCACATATTGCGGCGTTCCATTGTAGCCTAGATGCTGTGTTTGATTACGAAGGGAGCCAAATTTGGTTGCGATCTGCACGGAATGACGGTGTGGCCTTAATCCTTTACCAACCAGTTTTTCATTTACTCCGATGCCGTCCTCGTCATAACCGTAAATATCCGCTGTATCAAAAAACGTAATGCCTAACTCCAGAGCGTGATTCAACGTGCCTAAAGACTCTGACTCATCCGTTGCCCCATAAAATTCGGACATTCCCATACATCCTAATCCCAAACGGGATACTTTCAGTCCTTGACTACCCAATGCCAAAGTTTCCATCGTGTTCAAGCCTCCTTTTATTTCTGCATTTCTTGAAAATAACAATAGCACGCTAAACGCCAAAAAGTAAACTTAAAAGTCTTAAAAAGTTTAAATAGTACAAAACGTTCATATTTTTGCTCGATTGAGTTATAATTTTAGGTATGAAGAAATAGGAGGCTTTACCCCATGGATATGAAACCCCAGGCATTGGAGAAGAGAAATAAAACGATCCAAAAGCTAATTATAAAGATAATACCCGTGATTCAAAAAAACGGATTTGCTACGCTGAAAATGGATGATGCAGCTAAATATATGGATATTAGCAAGGCGACCATGTACAAATATTTTGCTTCTAAGGATGAAATCATTGAAGCGGTGGTAGCCCGTTACGCAGAATATATTTCGGAAATGGTACAAGACCTGTCTTTGAACGATAACACGTCCTATATCAAATCCTTTGATAAAGTGTTTAAGCAGTCTTTGCTCATGGCGGTTTATTTGTCCGATATTTTCTTGCAGGAGCTGGACAATCTGTATCCACATTTATATGAAAAGCTTTCAAGTGAGGTTGAGCTTCGCAATGAACAGGTGAGGGCGTTTTTTGACAGAGGGATGAAGAACGATATATTCCAGCATTTGAATCCGGTCATCCTCCTCATTCAAATGGACACGATGCTTAGGAAAATGATTGATCACAAGCTGCTAATGCTTCATCATTTGTCGCTGAAGCAGGCATTATCCGATTATTACGAAGTGATGAGACACCAAATCATAAAATCGGAATTCATTAATTTAGAAAATAGTTCGGAGATGGATTTGTTTTTGAACCAGATGGTTCAAAAATTGTCGAGGCAATAGGGAAGAGGGCTCCGTCCGCGCGGACTGAACCCCGGGGTTCGCCCCCTGGCTCTCCATAAAATAAAGAACGTCACTACGCTATGTGGTGACGTTCTTTATTATGGAGCCTAGGGGATTTGCTTCGATTACTCGCAAATCCATCATGGGATGTCCGAATCTTTGATTAAAGGGCTGACGAAGGGGAATCGGAGAAGACTTTTAGAGGTAGATTCAGACGCCGTGCTCCTCCGCATTCGCTCCGTCCGCGCGGACTGAACCCCGGGGTTCGCCCCCTGGCTCTCCATAAAATAAAGAACGTCACCACGCTATGTGGTGACGTTCTTTATTATGGAGCCTAGGGGATTTGCTTCGATTACTCGCAAATCCATCATGGGATGTCCGAATCTTTGATTAAAGGGCTGACGAAGGGGAATCGGAGAAGACTTTTAGAGGTAGATTCAGACGCCGTGCTCCTCCGCATTCGCTCCGTCCGCGCGGACTGAACCCCGGGGTTCGCCCCCTGGCTCTCCATAAAATAAAGAACGTCACCACGCTATGTGGTGACGTTCTTTATTTTATGGAGCCTAGGGGGATCGAACCCCTGACCTCATCGCTGCCAGCGATGCGCTCTCCCAGCTGAGCTAAGGCCCCGAGTGACACTTTTATTATTATACATAGAACAGTCACTCCGCGCAAGATGGTTGGAAATAAAAATATAGCAAAAAAGCCCAGCCCTACAAAAACGAATCTGTCACAAAACACACCCCCTTGTCGTTATACATGCAAATAAGCAAACGAACTTAAAGGGAGTGGTTGTAATGGAAACGTTGACCTGTATCGTCATTGGAGCGGGATATGCGGGCATTCATGCGATGAAGGAATTACGCAAAAATTTAATTAACAGTAAAAGAAGCCAGTCTATCCGATTCGTATTAATTGACAAAAATAACTATCACTTGCGTAAGGTCATCCTATTTAAGCCAGCGGTAACAGATGAAAATATTTGCATGCCACTTGACCAAATGTTTCCAGAAGAAGTTGAGCTTGTTGAGGCAACGGTTACTGACATTAAGAAGGCAGAGAAACAGCTGCTGCTGCGGAATGCAAATGGGGAGCAGCAGCAGCTAAGCTACGATGTGCTTGTAGTCGCAATTGGCAGTATCATCCGCCAGCTCGACGAGGAAAAAGGCGGGTTTCCGCTTGCTACGCTGGAGCATGCGGTGAACATTCGGACAGCATGGCGTGCTAATTTGCAGCAGGCCGCAATTGAAGCCAATCCGGCTGAACGAGAGCGCCTTATGACGATTGCTGTAGCGGGAGCGGGCATAAGCGGCATTGAAACAGCCGCCGAATTAGCCCATTATGTGCGGGCAGATGCGAAGCAGCTGGGATTAAATCCGGATCAAGTGCACATTCGCTTGTTTAATGCACACGAAAGACTATTTTTGAATGGACCAGGCAAAGTGGCCTCGAAACTGGAGCAGCTGCTAACGAATAACGGAGTAGCAGTCGTTCATGGAAGCCGGGTGTTGTCAGCGGCAGGAGGGCGCTTGCTTTTGGCCGGTGGAGAAGAGCTGCCCGTTGGCTTATGCATTTGGACATTAGGCCTTATGCCAAACCCTGTTTTAAGAAAGCTGGGCTTGCCGACGACAGAGGACGGATTTGTAAACATTGATGCAAGCTATCGGGTTAAGGCTGCCAGCGGCATATACAGCATAGGGGATTGTGCGAAAGTAATCGATCCGGATACGGGCCGCTCAGATGGCATGACATGCAAGGAGGCTATTCCGCAAGCGGCTAGGCTTGGCAAAGTGGTAGCAGCTGATCTTGAAGGAAGAGCTGCTCCTCGGCATACCGGCTATATGGATAGCTTCAGCATCGGACTAGGGCCGGAAAAAGGATTAACATGGGTGCACAAATGGGGAATGGATATCATGATTACTGGGAAAATGGCCTATCGAATTAAACAATTTACATGGAATATAGCAAGCTTCATTAAGTAGGCTTGTGCCGGGGACATGGTATAATAAATTTATAACCAAACGGTGCAAATGATTTGGAAGAGGGTCTCATGATGAACTGGAACGAATACGCTTTACTATGGAATCAAGCGGCTGCAAAAGTTATAGATATACGATTTCGGGTAATGGAGGAGGAGGAGGGGGCTAGTCTTTCCTACTTGCTTCCTTCCAGTGTTTTTTTGTTTGCTTCAAGGGGCAGTGCTGACGTGCGTCTGGATGGGGAACCAAGCAGGCTCCACCCGTTTCATGTGCTGCACGGCGGCAAAGGAGCGAACCTGGAGATTATGCCTGCTGCAGAAGAATTCGCATTTTATCTCGTTTTCTATAAAGCGATTTTTCCATTTACAGTGGGCAATGCTCTTCACCGTTTAGCAGATGAACGAAAGCCATTTCACTCTCCTTTCCAAGCAGTTCCCCATGAACCGCTGTCATTGTACGACAAATTAAATCAAATGAACCGTCTATGGCACAATGGTCAGGCCTTGGATCAGCTTAAAGTAAAATCGTTGTTTTATGATTGTGTTCATGAGCTATTGCGGCAGCTGTCCGTCAATGGATCGCTGGAAAGCAGCCCGGATCTCGTCCAACAAACGATTCGCTATTTGCATGAGCATTACCAGGAAGCGATAACGATGGAGAGTCTGGCTCAATTGCTCGATTGCAGCATTAGTTATATATCCCGAATCTTTAAGGCGAAGGTGGGGACAAGCCCCCATGATTATTTAATTCAGGTGCGTGTGGAGCAGGCGAAAAAAAGGCTCAGCTCATCAGAATTGAGCTTGCAGAGCATTGCCCAGTCTGTAGGCTATGACGATGTGTATTATTTCAGCCGTCTCTTTAAAAAACATATGGGCGTATCCCCCCTGAAATTCAAGAAGAGGATCATGAAAGAGAAAGAGGTTCAATTTAATCCATTAACAGGTTCAAGATTTTCTATTGTTCAAGGAAATCGATTCCTCTATAGTGATAATGAAAATCATTACTACCAAAGAGGAGAGGTACATTCAGCTATGTCAAGAAATACGAAACCATCTTTTGCCGCAGTCATGCTGTTATGCTTGACCTTATTAATCAGTGCTTGCCAGACGGGGGGGAATCAGCTGAACCATGCCAATAACAGTGCCGCACAAACGCAGTCTCCTGCTGCAAGCCCTGCCATATCTGCGAATGGATCAAATGCAACAGAGGACGGACAGCAAGCCGCTGAAACGAGAATGTTCAAGCATTTGCATGGGGAGACAGAAATTCCGTCACATCCTAAGCGCATTGTTACAGCTTTTCATTTAGGCCAAATGATGGCGCTGGGTGTCAAACCGCTTGGGACATCTACATACATTTTGCAAAATCCGGTTTTAGACACAAAGGATATTGAGGATGTAGGCGTACCGCTTGATTTGGAGAAAATTTTGGATTTGGAGCCGGACTTAATTATTCTGATCGATGCGTACGTAGAGATGAGCGGCGGATATGATGCTTTTGCCAAAATCGCGCCTACGATCGTCATTGAGCCTTATTATGACCCTGTAAAGGATATTACGCTAATGGGTGATATTTTGGGGAAAGTAGACGAAGCACAGCAATGGATCAAGGATTTCGAGGAGAAGGTTGCTGTTTCAAAACAAAAAGTAAGTGAAGTCATTGCGCCGGATGAAACGTTCACCATTATGAGCGTATTCGATAAAGCTACCCGAATTTATAAAGACCAAAATATGGGAGGGAACATCCTTTATAAGTATTTAGGATTGAAACCTCAGGAAAGAATAGTTAGCGATTTTATCAATAACGAAGCACAGACTGCGCCATATATGGAAATTTCGGCTGAGGTCATCCCTGAATTTGTAGGCGACCATCTTGTAGTATCAACATATGCCGACAACAAGGAAGCGTTTGAAAGCTTCAAAGGCACGGCCATATGGGATAAGCTGGAGGCTGTGAAAAATAATAAGGTGTACATGCTCGATTACGATTTGTTTTTGCAAAGTGATCCGGTAGCCGTAAAGAAACAGCTTGAGCTGCTGACGGAAATGCTTGTGAATAACAACAAGTGAAGACGCATGAGCAGTAAGCTTCGCCCGTTCCTCCTTGAGGACGGGCCTTTTATTTTTCTGATTTTGATAACATTTGTGCATAAAGCTGCTCTTTTTCTTGCCTAGGACATATGTCCTTTCCAATATGCGGTGTTCTGCCGTTTAATTAAGGAAACGAAGAGGACGGGGAGAGCACTCATGAAAGGGATTTTGTTTGCAATATTAGGAGGGGCATGTATTACGCTGCAGGGAATAGCCAATACCCGAATAAGCGGAAGCATCGGAACGTGGCAGGCCGCAACACTTACCCAATTTACTGGCTTTATCGTGGCGTTCATTATATTGATGAGCGTAGGTGCCGGAAAATGGCGTGAATTTCAGCAGGTGAAGCCTATCTATTTGGCAGGCGGCTCTTTTGCAGCTATTATTATTTTTAGCAATGTAACAGCTATTCAACAGATCGGTGTCACGCTCATGGTAGCGATGCTGCTGATTGCCCAGCTTGGCATGACGGTTATAATAGAGACGAATGGCTTTTTTGGCATGAAGAAGCAAAAAATAAACGGGGCGCAATTGATCGGCATTGGCATGATGATTTGTGGTGTGTTTTTATTAAAGGGCTGATGCCGAAGGCGAACTTAAGCCATGAAAGAAGTGGAGAAATGATTGAAATCAAAGACCGAGAGCTGCTAGATCATTATTTGCAGCTGCACCAGCTGGAGTCTGTGTTTAATGAGCCGCTGCTTCCTTATTTGAGCTTGTACAGCTTTAAACAGGAGGAGCTTATATGCGGCCAGGGGGAAATGCCTCAGCATATGTACGTGCTCGTGAAGGGGAAAATTAAAGTCTATACGAACTCGCCGGAGGGAAAGACGCTCATTATTTCCTTTAAGACGCCCCTTGAGGTCATTGGCGATGTGGAATATATTCGCGGCACGGAGTTTCTCAATACAGTGGAGGCGGTATCTCCCGTCATAATGATTGGGGTTCAGCATCGCTGGCTGGATAAGCATGGAAGGGATTATGCGCCGCTGCTGCGATTTTTATTGGAGAAAATTACGCGGAAGTTTTATTTTAAATCCAATTCCATGAGCTTGAATGTGATGCAGCCTGTGGATGTACGTCTGGCGAGCTATTTGCTGTCGGTTTCCTACGACGAATCCGATGAGCAATTCAAAGGGGAGCTCAGTACGGACAATTTGAAGGATGTCGCTAACTTGATTGGCACAAGCTATCGGCACCTGAACCGGGTCATTCGGCAGTTTTGCGAGGAAGGCCTCGTCGAGCGGACGAAGCAATGGATTGTTATTAAAAATAAGGACGCGTTAAGCAAACGGGCCAATCATCATAATTACACATTAACGGATCAGAAGGGAGAGCAGGGCCAATGATGACAGGCATATTGTTTTCGCTAATGGCGGGCGCGCTCGTCAGCATACAGGCGATTTTTAACAGCAAGGTAAATGAACGGGCAGGAACGTGGGCGACCACAACGCTCGTATTGGGACTCGGGTTTCTAGCTTCAATGACCATTGGCTTTATTTTGGAAGGGAAGCAGCTATTTGCCTGGCAGGAAATGCAGCCTTGGTTTTGGTTCAGCGGTTTAATTGGGGTTGGGGTAGTCATGAGCTTGGTGCAAGCGATGAAGCGGCTTAGCCCGACGATTGCGATTTCCATTGTCATGACGTCTGAGGTTTTATTTGCCCTATTATGGGATTCGCTTGGCTGGATGGGGCTGGAACAGGTTCCGTTTACAATCAACAAGCTGCTGGGCGTGATGGTCATAATCGGCGGGATATTTGTATTGAAATTTGGCGGCAGTCGGGAGCAGCAGAAAGTGTCTGAGGCGGCTTAGCCTTCTGCAATAGGATTGAAAGAGCGTTTCTCTGCATAGGGGAATGCTCTTTTTCGTTTGAAATGGATTTCTAAACAACAACAATAATATATTAAATAAAATGAAATTTTTATTGTAAAACGATAAATACCGTGTTAAAGTCGAATTAAATTTAATCCTAAGCGAGGGGCTTCTTATGCAACGAGGAACAACACTTTTTTTAAAGGCAGCAGTTATTTTTATGGGCATTCCAGTTTTTGCTATATGCGTATTTCTGGTACCGAAAATTGCGAATTTTATAGCAGAGTCATATCCAGCTCATGCTTATTTGAAATATCTCTTTTTCATCGATGTATATGCAGCGGCGATCCCTTTTTACTTTGCACTGTATCAAGCTTTAAAACTTTTAAGCTATATTGACCACAATAAAGCTTTCTCGGAATTATCTGTGCGTGTTTTAAAGAACATAAAATTTTGTGCAATCCTAATCAGCTGCCTGTATGTGGCAGGCATGCCATTCTTCTATCTGATCACGCGGAAAGTCGATCCCCCAGGCATCATGGTAATCGGGCTGGTCATCATTTTTGCCTCATTAGTGATTGCTGTGTTTGCTGCAGTTCTCCAGAGGCTTTTGCAAGAGGCTATTGATATAAAATCAGAAAATGATTTGACGGTCTGAGGTGAATGAAATGGCGATAATCATTAATATTGATGTAATGCTGGCGAAGAGGAAAATGAGCGTAACAGAGCTTTCGGAGAGGGTTGGAATAACGCTGGCTAACCTTTCTATACTGAAAAATGGAAAGGCAAAAGCGATTCGGATATCGACTTTAGAGGCTATTTGCAAAGCTTTAGAATGTCAGCCTGGCGATATTTTAGAATATAAAAGCGATGAAAACTAAAAGGCTGGAGGAATAATCGACTTTATTGAACTTAGGAGAACGAATCAAGGAGCAGCATTGCAGCCGGCAAAATGGCTTGGCTGCGATGCTGACAATCAATAAACCTGTTTTATTTGGCCCTCGCTCAATCTGCGCAACCGATAGGCGTTCATGGCGGCTTCGCCTAGCTCCTCGAGAATGGTATAATTCGCCCAAGCGCCTGCCACCGCTCCAATCCCCGGCACCATCTGCAGCATTTTCCGAAAGTCGATGGAGTCGCGGTATTCTTTCTGGAACGTCTCCCAGTCCATGTTTTTGGAGTAATCGCTATCCGTGAAGCACTGCTCCTTTTCCATATCCCAACACTTAATCGAGACCAGCAGCTTGGCGCGCTGTTCGGGACCGGAGAACGCCATTTGGAACACCTTGAGAATGAAAACGCGCTCGGAAAAATCCTTCGTGTCATACCCGTAGTTATGAGCCAATTCAAACAAAAATTTCATCTTAATTGCGATTAACGCAGGGAAGTCCACGATGTTAAGCACAATGCCGCCCGCCCCGGTGCCTGCGCCTTCGGCAGTCGCGATTTTTTGGTATAAGGAAAACAAGCGTTGCGCTTCTTGATCGGCATGTTCTAGAGAAAAAGTCCGCTGCACCGGTCGCTGAGGCGTATATTCCGCACCGAACAGCGCTGTCCGCACGATGGACTTTATGGTGGCCGTCATGACGTTGTGCACCTTGGGTGGAATCAAGTCGTTGATTCGCTTGCCAATCGTCTTCGATGTTCGCTCCAGCCAGCCAGGCGGCTTAAATAACTGGCGCTCCCAAGCGGCAATATCGTTGTGCACTTTCTGTTCGTAATTCATTCTCAATCGCTCCTCCAACATATGTGGCTATATTGTATCGGATAACGCCGCGATTTGGAACAGACTGCGGCAGGTGGCGGCGCCCGACCAAAGTCGTGGATGCACGGATGCATTAGTTCGCCAATGGGAAACGATAGTTGAAAAATGGCAAGAAAAGCAAAACGACCTCAAGTCCAGTGGTAAACAGGACAGAGGTCGTTTCGTTTTTTATTAAATGGATAATTATTTTCCCAAAGCTTTGTTTATAAAGCTGTTGTCTACGACCTTGGAGACGTCAAGTTTTTCCTTGATTTCGCCTAGCTCCAGCAAAATATCGGCAGTCACTTGCTGGCTTTCCGTTGCTTTGTCCGATACCGGATTGTTCAAATCGACGTTGTTTTTCAAAGAGATGCGCACCGTTTCTTCGTCCAGCTTTTTAATCGTTGCAAGCAGCGAAATGGCTTCGTCAAAATGCTCCTTTTCCCATTGCAGCGCTTTTTCATAGGCTGTCAAATAGGCGATAACGAGGTCAGGATGCTCCTCTGTAAATTTGGTGCGGGCGATATTATAGCCTGGGGTATATGCATCGATGATTTTAGAGTCGGCAATAATTGTAGCGCCGTTCGTATTGACTTGATTCGTCCGATGCGGCTCCCATACGCCCCATGCGTCAACTTGGCCAGACTGGAATGCGCCCTGAGCTTCATCGGGCAGCAAATTAATCAGCTCGATATCCGAAGTCGTCATGCCTTCCTTCGCCAGTGCCCGCAGAAGCAGACCCCACGAGCTGCTGCCTTTAGCGACGGCAACTTTTTTGCCTTTCAAATCTTTAACCGATTTGACGGGGCTGTCCTTCTGGACGAGAATGCCATCGCCAGCGCCGTCGCTGCCTTCGCTCAAAAGCTTGAAATCGACGTTGGCAGCTTGTCCAGTAATCGCACCTACATAGCCGATGCGGGCAAAATCAAGGCGATTGGAGGCGATAGCTTCCAAAAATTGCGAGGAGCTTTGCAGCGTTTGATAGCTCACGGTTGCTCCATATTTTGCAAACTCCTCTTCGAAAAAGCCTTTTTCCTTGGCGATCAGAATCGGGCCAATTTGGCTGGCTTCAACATTAACCTGTACACCGTCTGCGCTTTTGCTTGCTTCTGGTGAGGCGGAGCTTCCCTCAGCCGAGCTTGGCGAGCTGTTTGGTGAAGCATTATTTGCTGTTCCGCAGCCTGCAATAATGGCAATGGCGAGCAGGATAGCGGCTAGAGGCAAAAGCTTGATGTTCTTCTTCGGTTGCATGAAATTTCCTCCTAAAGTGTGTTCGATTGGTGAAAAGCATCTATGATGTTCTGGCTGTCCAGTCAAAAATAAGAGGGCTCGCGGAATCGGTTGCCCGGCTGCTTCAGGCCAAGATGGCCGCGCAGCGTATAACCTTCGTAATTTTGGCGGAAAAGTCCCCGTTCCTGCAGCAGCGGAATAACCTGCTCTACGAATGGTTCAAGTCCGCCCGGCAAATGCGGCGGCATGACGTTAAAGCCATCACAAGCGCCGCTTAGAAACCAGTCCTCCAGTTGATCGGCGATTTGTTCGGCAGTGCCGCATACGGTTAAATGTCCACGGGCCACGGAAAAATGCAGCCCAAGCTCGCGGATCGAAAGCTGTTCCTTTTGCGACATTTCCACGACCATACGTGCCCGGCTTGAATTGTTCTCAAGGGCGATCTGCGGCAGCGGACCGTCAACCGGATAACTGCTCAAATCAATATTTAGCAGCCGAGATAAGTAGCGGGTGCTCGCTTCTGGCACGATCAGCTCGTTAAAAGCAGCTTCCTGCGCCTTCGCTTCTTCCTCCGTATCCCCAATGAAGAACATGACGCCCGGCATAACCTTCAAGTCATCCGCTGTTCGGCCAAACTCGGCGAGCTGCCCTTTTAAAGCATCATAAAAATGAATCGCTTCTTCCTTGTCCGAGCAGGCAGTAAATACGACATCAGCGGTTTGCGCTGCAAGCCGTTGACCGGCCTTCGACGTGCCAGCCTCAACGATGACGGGGCGTCCTTGCGGCGTTCGCGGAATATTAAGCGGGCCTTTCACTTGAAACGCAGCGCCGCTGTGATTAATGGAATGAATGCGTGATGGATCTGCAAAAATGCCATTTTCTTTATTCAGAAGCAGCGCTTCTTCTTCCCAGCTGTCCCATAACGCATGGACGACATCGATAAATTCATGCGCCCGATCATAACGGTTGCCATGCTCAGGCAGATCTTCGCCTTGAAAATTATGCGCTTCTGTATTTTTGGTTGAGGTGACGACATTCCAAGCCGTTCGCCCGCCTGACAAATGATCGAGCGTTGCAAATCGGCGGGCCAAGTTATAAGGCTCATTAAAAGTAGTCGATACGGTAGCCGCAAGGCCAATTCGCTCCGTAACGGCAGTTAATGCTGCAAGCACAATCATCGCATCGGGATAAACAGCGCTGACATCATGCTTTACATCGGCTTTATCCGGTAAAGACAGCGCATCGGCGAAAAACAGCATATCCATTTTTCCACGTTCCGCCATTTGGGCAGCTTCTTTATAAAAGTTCAGTTCAATGGGGGAATTTGCTCCTGTACCGTTATGGCGCCAAGCGGCAAAATGATGGCCGAAGCTGAATAAAAAGGCGCCCAAGCTCATTTGCTTATTGTTGCGTTTATCGTTACGCTTCAAAGCGTTCACTTCCTTCATGTATGGCTGAATTCATTTAAAAAGGGACCTGCTAGGTTGAGCTAAGCTAGACCGTTTTTGTTGTTTTTAATATAGGTGTAATAGGCTTTGGCAAACAGCTCTACACCCCGTACGATATCCTCTTCGTTGCAATAGCTGAAGGAAAGCCGGGCATGTCTGTGGCCTTCGGGCCTCACGAAAAATTGCTTGCCGTCGATGAAGCTGACACCACTTGCATTCGCATCCGCTACGAATTTGCTCGTATCAATATGTTCAGGGAAGGTGAGCCAAATAAAGAAGCCGCCCTTCGGCACATTGTAACTAACATCATCGCCCAAATAATGCGCGAGCGCTGCGACCATAGCATCCCGGTTGTTGCGGTACAGGCTTATGCTCCGCTCCAAATGCTCCTCGAAAGGAAAGCTTTGCAGCAGCTGAGCCACAATTTCCTGCGAAAAAACGCTCGCCTTGCTGCCTTGAAAGAAGACGTTGATGCGGGCAATAACATCCGGGGCAGCGATCGCCCAGCCTAGCCGAATGCCTGGCGCGACGATTTTGGAGAAGGTGCTCAGGTGGATAACCCGCAGCGGAGCGAACGAATAGAGCGATGGAAGCGGGTCGCCTTCGAAGGAAAGCTCGGTATAAGCGTCATCCTCCAAGATGAAAAAGTTATATTGATAAGCCAGCGCAGCAAGCTGCTTGCGCCGTTCCAGCGAAAGCGTGACACCGCCTGGATTATGAAAGTTCGGCATGACATAAATAAATTTTGGAATCGGGCGGCCATTCTTTGCCGCTTGCTCCAGTGCTTGTTCGACTTCATCGACAAGCAGGCCATCCGCATCAATGGGGAAGGAGGTTAGGACAGCTTCTGCTGTACGGAAGGTGCTGACAGCTCCGAAATAAGTCGGGGCCTCCAGCCACACATGGTCGCCGGGGTTTAGCAAAGCCCGGGCAACATAGTCGATTGCTTGCTGCGAGCCATACGTCAGCAGCACATGAGAGGCATCGACATGAATAGAGCGGCGGGCCGAGCGGTTCGCCACCCACTGAAGCAGCGAGGATGGACCGCCAGCTCCAGCGTATTGAAGGGCATTTCGGCCTTGTGAAAGGATAGCCTCGACGGCTGCTTCCTTTAATGCCTCATAAGGGAAAGTATCGGAATGCGGCGCTCCGAAAGAAAGCGGAATGCTGTTTGCCTGGCTTGCTGCTTGAGCCGCTCCAAGCGGCGGGAGTGCTGGAAGGCGCTGAGCGAATGAAAAATCTTCTGGAATAATAGCCGTCATGGCAGGTCACCTCTTATTTTTTAGGAGTAAAATGATTGCTTGGAAATTAGCCTTTAAAGCTGTCCTGCCATTTCAGCAGGCGCTTCTCAAGCAGGCGTACAAATGAATCGGTCAGCTTGCCGACCGCAGCGAAGGTGAAGATGCCGACGAAGACGACGCCGGTGCGCATGAAGGAGCGGGCATCCTGGATCAAATAGCCGATGCCGCGATCCGCGCCCATCAGCTCGGCAACGACGAGGCACAGCCAAGCCATGCTGAGCGAAAGCCGCAGACCAAGCAGCACATTAGGCAAAGCGGCTGGAAGCACCAGCTTTGTAATTTGCTTGGCTCTTGTGAATTCAAGTGCCCGCGCTACATCGAACAGCTTCGAATCGACGTTGCGAACTCCGAGAAACGTATTGACGTATAACGGGAAGAAGGCGCCCACGGCAATCAGCAGTATTTTGGAAAGCTCGCCGAAGCCGAACCATAAAATAAATAGCGGCGTAATCGCCAGCAGCGGAACCGTTCGCAGCATTTGAATCGAAGGATCAAGCACATCCTCGGTGCGTTTGGACAAACCGACTAATAGGCCGATTAGCAAGCCGAGCGTACCCCCAATTAAAAAGCCCATCGCAGCACGGTATATGCTGATTCGCAAATGCTTGATAAATTCCCCCGAAATCAGCAGCTCGTAGAAATCCTTCATAATAGAGAGCGGCGATGGGAATAATTGAGCAGAAATCAGCTCCGCATAGGATAAATACTGCCAGATGATAAGGACGAGCAGCGGCAGTACAGCTCCTATAAGGAAGCGGCTCGCTGCGCTTCTTTTGTGACTTTTTTTCGTTAGCTTAGTCATTGCATTTCAATCCTTCCTGAGCTTGTCCATATGCTTTAAATTTCCCAGCCTGCCAGCACAGGGGCCGTATCATTGAGCGCAGACAGCACCTTGGTACGGAATTGTTGAAAGCTTATTCCTGTACGGTCTCTCGGATACGGAAGATCGATCGTAATGGTGCTTTTAATCGTTCCGGGCCGGGCGCCCATTACATAGATGCGGTTCGACAGGAATACAGCTTCGTCGATATCATGGGTGACGAGCAGCATCGTGGTGCCATTTTTCTCCCATATATCGAGCAAGGCTTCCTGCATATGTGTTTTCGTGAAAGCATCCAGCGCACCGAATGGCTCGTCCAGCAGCAGCACCTCAGGATTGCGCAGCAAAGCTCTAGCAATGGCGACCCGCTGTGACATGCCCCCGGACAACTCGCGCGGGTATGACTTCTCGAATCCTTGCAGCTTTACCAAGGCGATGATGTCATCGACCTGTTTTCTAACTTCAGGAGCACGCAGCGACAGATCAGCCGCAATATTTTGTTCGACCGTAAGCCAAGGAAACAAGCGGTGCTCTTGAAAAATAACGCCTTTTTCCTTGCTGGGCCGAGTGACCTCTTTCCCGCTTAGCATGACGCTTCCTGCATATTGCCCATCGAGTCCGGCGACGATTTTGAGAAGCGTGCTTTTGCCGCAGCCGCTGGGACCGATGAAGCTCACAAACTGTCCAGGCTTGACGCTAAAATCAATTTCGGATAAGACGTTCAGCGTTTCGGCTCCGCGGTTGAATGACTTATGCAAGGAACGTATCGTCAATTCACCTTTTTGCGTCAAAATATCACCTAACCTTATTGAATTAGTGGGGTATTAACTGCTATTATTAACTCATATAAATACTTCTGATGTAAAATATGAATTTTTTATCTTATCATAAATTTCATTTATGTAATGGGGGCCAATATGCGAATTGAGCAGCTGCAATACGTTGTGGAAGTAGCGTTAACCGGATCTATATCGATTGCAGCAGAGCGGCTGCACGTATCACAGCCGAATATAAGCCATGCGATTTCTACCTTGGAAAAGGAGGTCGGCCTTACTTTATTTCATCGCACACGTTCAGGAACGACGCCGACGGAGGCTGGCAAATCGATTATTGCTAAAGCGCAAAGCATTTTGCTGCAGCTCGATGATTTAAAGGAAACCGCGAAGGTCCACTCGACGCTGCTTGACGAGCAGCTGTCTATAGGCGCCATTTCCGGCATTTGCACAAGCGTACTTCCTCGTACTTTATCCAGCTATGCCAGTAAATATCCTTATGTGGAAATGGAGGTCGTCGAGGATCATTCCGGAGGAATTGAGGAGCGGCTGCTGGAGGGAAAGCTTGATCTTGGATTAATGGGCATTACGGGCGAATATTCCCATAAGCAGCTGACGGCAGAGCGTTTTCTGTCCTGTGAAATTATGGCTTGTGTAGGTGCCAAGTCGCCGCTTGCTTCGCGGAAAAGCCTTTCCTTAAAGGAGATTTTGGAATATCCGATTTTGGGCGCCTCCGGCCATATGCAGGAGCTGTTGAAGCCGCACGGCACGCCACGGCAATTGTTTCATTCGAAAGGCACAGAAGCGGCAAAATGTGTGGCGGCGGAAGGGATGGCGATTTGCTTCTACATGGATATGTCGCTGAAAATGGACCCTTATGTGGCCACAGGCCAAATCATTCCGATCCCTATTAAGGAAAAGCCTGTCGTGCATTTATATTGGGTGCATCAGAAAAAAAAGCTGACCGCAGCAAGCGAGGCCTTTATGAAGGAGCTTTTTTTGCAGCTGGACCAATTTAATCGCATGCAGCGATTTTATTAAGAGCTGAATGAGGATGCGCTTTTAAATTAACGGTAGAGAAGGGCAATTAAATGCAATTCCATTGAAAAACAACAAGTATGCCTTGTTCATTGCATGTAAATCAAGCTCTTAATTATGTAAACTTGAATCAGCAAAACGATGGATGGCTTTGCTGACGAGTGAACCTATTATTAAGGGAGTGTTTTTACATTGAACAAGCATCAACTTACTTCTTCCCGCCGAGCGGCAGCGAGTACCCCGGCTACTGATCGTTTGCCATGGGCCGCATTATTAGCGCTCGCTATGGCAGGATTTATTTGTATTCTGACCGAGACGATTCCCGCAGGCTTGCTGCCGCAAATCGCCCGGGGACTCCAGATTTCAGAGTCGCTTGCCGGCCAACTGGTCACCGCGTACGCGCTCGGCACTTTATTGACAGCCATTCCTTTGACCGCGGCTACGAACAATTGGCGTAGACGGCCTCTGCTTCTGCTATGTATGTTTGGCTTTTTGCTGTTCAACAGCGTAACGGCATTTTCCTCCAGTTTTGGGCTGACCTTGATTGCCCGCTTTATGGCGGGTGTAAGCTCCGGCATATTATGGGGCATGTCCGCTGGCTATGCTCGCCGTATGGTGCCTGATGCGCTGAAGGGCCGCGCCATGGCGGTAGCGATGCTTGGGTCGCCAATTGCGCTTGCACTGGGAGTTCCGGCAGGTACTTTTCTTGGTGTATTTGCGGGCTGGCGGTTTGTTTTTGGAATCATGTCGCTGCTTGCTATGCTGCTCATCTTGTGGATGATGTGGAAGATGCCGGACTTTGCAGGGCAACCTTCTGCCAAGAGACGTTCCCTCTACAACGTAATGACAATTCCGGGAGTAAGGCCCGTTTTAGCCGTCGTTCTCGCTTGGATGCTTGCACATAACATTCTTTATACGTATATAGCGCCCTATTTGGCTATGGTCGGGCTTGTGGAGCGCGTTGATGTCGTTTTACTTGTTTTTGGAGTAGCATCGGTTGCGGGCATCATACTCATTGGCCTGTTGATTGACCGCATGCTGCGGGCTATGGTTTTAATAAGCCTCGCGGGTTTCGCCGTCGCCTCTATTCTGCTGGGCATAGGCAGCAGCGAGCCAATGATCGTTTATATAGCCATTGCATTGTGGGGGGTGACATTTGGCGGGGCAGCGACGCTGCTGCAGACAGCAGCGGCCGAAGCCGCTGGCGATCATGCAGATGTGGCGCAATCCATGCTGGTGACGGCCTGGAATTTGGCGATTGGCGGGGGTGGATTAATCGGTGCGCTTTTGCTTGAAACGCTGGGTGTTATTTCTTTCCCATGGACACTTTCCTTGCTGGTAATCATCGCTCTGCTCATCGCCTTCGTTGCCAAGGAGCATGGTTTTCGCTCGAATAGAGGCTGAGTAGCATCAGCCTAAATCCGTGAGGTATTGTGCTTCCGCAAGAGCAGGGATCAGAAGCTTATGATCAATGGGGGACGACATGACGATCAAAATCGTATACGTCCCATATTTATCGCATTGATTGCCAAACTCTTCAAGGGACCGGGTAGAGTCGGTCAACACTTTCAATAAGTAATTGTGCTGGCCGCTGATGCGGTGGCACTCCATGACATCGGGAGAGCTATGGACAAAATCGAGAAAGGCATGGCAATCCCGCGTCTGAAACAGCATATAGGCGACGGAGGACTTGCCGATTTTTTCTGGGGAAATGATCGTGCGGTATTCCTCGATAACGCCTTTTTCCTCCAGCCGTCTGACTCTTTCCGTTACAGCCGGTTGGGACAATCCCACACTTTTGCCAAGGTCCGTCATGGAAATTCTCGCTTGATTTTGCAAATGGAATAAAATTTGTTTGTCCACATGATCCACGAAAGATTCCTCCTTTAATATTAAAGTTTTTATAAGTAGAAACAATGAATTTATAAGCTATAACAATTTTTGCTTCATAATTATAGGTGAATAAGCCGTTTGTATGACTATCATAAACCTATAAGCTTACTTTAAGCAAGTGACAGCTCCTCTTTGATATATTGCATCAATTGATGCTTGGAGGTGGCCGCATAGCTCTCATTGCGCAGCTGCAGCAAGCCGATGGGAATGGAGGCATCCTTGAGCTTTACATCGAGGGCAACAAGATTTGGCGCCAGCTCTGTCGAAGCAAGAACAACGCCTATGGCGGCTGTCTGCTGGATAAAGGCTGGAATTGCGGAAATTTGGCTGACCGTATGCAGGAGGGGGGCTTCGTCATAGCGTGAAAACTGCTTGGATAATCGCAAATAATAAAGGCATGTACTTCCCCCAATTAGCAAAGGATAAGCAAGCAGCTCAGCAAAATCTATGCCGTCCCTGTTCGCTAGGGGATGGCCATTCGCTGCAACAAAGGCGATTTTTTCCTCGAACAAGGGCTCAAAGCGAAAGGAGGTCGAATCAGCAGGCTCCCCGCAAATGGCAAAGTCGAGTCCGCCTTGCAGCACTCCACGCGACAGCGTGTCGGTGTTGCCTATAACAAAATGGCAGGAAACACGAGGCTTTTGCGCCTGGAAGCGCCGGAGCGAAGCAGGCAGTACCTGCTTTGCGAGCGATTCTAACGCGCCTACGCTGACCTTCCCGATTTCTTCTTGCTGCAAAGCCTTCGCCTGCTCCGCTACATAATGCCAATGCCCAATAAGCTTGTCTACCTCGGCGGCGAACAGCTGCCCGGAGGCCGTAAGCTCGGCATCCCAGCCCCGTTTGAACAGCTGAATGCCAAGCTCCTTCTCCAGCCGCTGGACCTGATTAGTGACGGTAGACTGGGCATAATGCAGCTTGAGGGCGGCTTTAGAAAAGTTTCCTTCTTGAACAATCGTTTGAAACGTCGTTAATTCCTTCAAATCCATGCTGCACAGCTCCTTGTATAAATAGCGAATAATCTTATTTGTTAAAACTGAATGAGATTATGATCTCATTCAATTATACAAATAAATGGGAGAGGCGTTCAATAGGGATCGCCAATTGATGACCAGCATGATGAATCCATCTTCCTCGGGAATCGCCAGCGCAAAGGGCTGAAACGGTACTGCGCCCCGCAGCCCGGAGAAAAACGAAAAAACCAGTACACGTGACAAGCGTCTCGTTTACTGGTTTTTGCCGTTTAAATCATATCGAGGTAATCAATTTTCCAATGCACAGTTTTAATAAACTCGTCCAGCTTTGCAGAATCTCTTTGTTTGAAAAGCTGAATAATCTGCTTATGCTCCTCATTCATTTGCGATAATACCGCAAACAGCCGCTGCTTGTCCTCGCTTAAATAAATTTGCCGGATAAAGCTGTTTTGCAGCGATTTCAATATGTCAATTAAGGTGCTGTTGTTGCATTTCAGCAAGTAAACATTATGAAAATCGTTCTGCCAATGCTGGTAATCGGTATAATTTTGCTGCTGGATCGCCAAGTCGATTTTTTCAACCAGCCGCTCCATCGTCGCGACATCGTCTTCGTCTAAATTCGAAACGGATAAAGTAGCGGCAAGCGCATCCAGCACCCCGACGACCTGAAAAACATCCAGCTTCTTTTTTGTATCCAGCTCTTTAACGATGAAGCCTCGGCGGGGCAAGTTTTCCAGCAAATTTTCCGAGGCCAGCTGAATCAATGCTTCCCGGACAGGGGTACGGCTGACCCCCAGCGTTTGGCAAATGGAGGCTTCGTTCAATTTCTGATTAGGCAGCAAAGAGCCGTTTTGAATTTTTTCTGCTATATAATTGTACACATGATCTTTTAAGGACTGGTACTTTTTGATGGTCATTGTAGCGCTCCTTTAGGACGAATGAAAAATGCTGGTTTCCAGTATCTGCAGGGAAATCTATGATTCATAGTACCATTGTCATAGGGTTTGATCAAGCGGCGAGGTCCTTTTTGAAAGCGCTTTATAATTTTGTTGATTTTCAAAAGGAAGCATGATATGATCAGAAACATAAACAAGGATATTGTATATTGTATACAAAATACAAATTGATCAGGGGGCATTCATGCCGCTGTCAAAAGCAGCAAGTGCGCCATATATTGTATACAATATACAATTTATAAAGGTGCAAGTGAAGTTTTCCTCGAATCTATGAACAATAGCAAAGGGTGAGAAGCAATGCGTGAACACATCGATAACAATGCGCGAATAGGCACAAAAGCGGTTTGGGGCGGGGAGAAGGATTTCAGAGTTTTTGGAGCCACTCAGGTTCCCGTCGTTCTCAGCGTAGCTTACGACTATAGCGACGTTGACGAATGGCAGGAAGTGGCGCTGGGGAACAAACCGGGATATACCTACAACCGGATGTCGAACCCGACCGTCCGGGCGATGGAAGAAAAGGTGCGGCTACTGGAAGAGGCGGAAGAGGCTATCGCTTTTTCGTCCGGCATGGCGGCGATCAGCAGCGCGCTTTATACGTTTTTGCGGCCTGGCGACCGCGTCGTCTCCGTCAAGGACACCTACGGCGGAACGAACAAAATTTTTACGGAATTTTTGCCGCAAATTCATGTAGAAACGGTGCTGTGCAATACTGGTGATCATGAGGAGATCGAGCGCGAGATTGCCAAGGGCTGCAACGTGCTTTACCTGGAGTCGCCGACGAATCCGACGCTGAAAATTACCGATATCGAACGTTTGGCCAAAGCGGCGAAAGCCGTCGGCGCGCTGGTGATGGTCGATAATACGTTCGCAACGCCGATCAATCAAAATCCGCTGAAGCTCGGCGTCGATCTCGTCATTCACAGTGCGACCAAATTTTTAAGCGGTCATGCCGATGTGCTTGGAGGCGTCGTGTGCGGGTCCGCAGCTTTGATGGAGAAGGTGTACCACTACCGGGAAATTCACGGGGCGAACCTCGATCCGTGGGCGGCTTATCTGATTTTGCGGGGGATGAAAACGCTTAAGCTCCGCGTCCGCCAACAGGCGCAAAGCGCCATGGAAATTGCCCGCTTTTTGCAAAAACATCCGCTTGTCGAGTCTGTCAACTATCCTGGTCTGGAAACACATCCGCATCATGATATTGCAAAAAAGCAGATGAACGGCTTTGGCGGCATTTTGAGCGTTGTGCTCAAAGGGGAAATGGAAACGATCAAGCTGCTGCTGCCGCGGCTCCAGTATGCGAACCGGGCAGGAAACCTTGGCGCCGTCGAAACGATTTACGGACCGGCGAGAACGACCAGCCATGTGGAATGCACGCTGGAGGAGCGCCGGGCACTGGGCATTTCCGAAGGCCTGCTGCGCATCTCTGTCGGCATCGAGGATACGGAGGATTTGATCGCCGACTTGTCGCAAGCGCTAGCCTATGTAGAATCGCAGATGCCTTTAAGCATCCATAACCTATAAGGAGTGATCGATATGGAACTCAAAATTGCATTGCTTGGCTTTGGCGTCGTAGGCCAGGGATTGGCGGAAATATTGGAAGAGAAAAGCAAGGCATTGCACAGCGATACCGGGTTTCAGGCGAAAATTGTCGCGATCTCGGACATGATGAAAGGCTCTTTGTATCATCCAGACGGCTTGAATATCGTGGAAGCTCTGCGTGCTGTAAAAGAAACAGGCAGGCTCGACGCTTACCCCGAAGAGCCGGGGCTAAACCGCGGCTGGGACAGTTTCAAAACGATTCAGGAAACGAATGCCGATACGATTGTAGAGCTGACCTTTACCGATGTGAAGACGGGCCAGCCGGCAATCGATCACTGCCGCGCTGCATTCAATTGCAAGAAAAATGTCGTGATGAGCAATAAAGGACCGGTCGCGCTTGCTTATCAGGAGCTGTCGGAGCTTGCTCGCAGAAACGGCGTTCGCTGGGGGTACGAAGGAACGGTCATGAGCGGAACGCCTGCGCTCCGCATGCCGATCACTGCGCTCTCGGGCAATCGAATCAACGAGATCAAGGGCATTTTGAACGGGACGACTAATTATATGCTGACCCGGATGGAAGAGGGCATGAGCTATGCGGACGCGCTTGCCGAGGCGCAAGGACTAGGCTATGCGGAAGCGGACCCGACCAGCGATGTAGAAGGCTATGACGCGCAGTACAAAATTACGATTTTGAGCAATATTGTAATGAATGCGCCCCTGGAAAGGGAGGACGTTGCCTGCGAAGGGATTAGCAAGCTGACCCGGGAAGATATGGAGCGCGCCAAACGGGAAGGCAAGCGCTGGAAGCTGATCGCACGCTGCTGGCGAGACGGCGAGGAGGTCATCGCCAAGGTAGGGCCGGAGGCGATTCCGCTCAGCGATCCGCTGGCGGGCGTTGGCGGCGCATTGAATGCCGTTACGTACGATTGCGATTTGGCCGGGCCGATCACGCTGATGGGCGCCGGGGCCGGACGCAAGGAAACAGGCTTTTCGATTTTGATTGATTTGATCAACATTCACCGCAATCAGCTGTAGCTTCTGCAATCATAGAAATTAAACAACCAGGATGAGGTGTAAACAATGACTATGGAAACTATGGTAAAGAAAAGCAAGATGTATTTGGCCGGACAATGGGTGCTGCGCGAGAACTTGATGGAGGTTCGCGATCCGCAGGACGATAGCCTGATCGCGACCGTGCCCGCTGCCTCGACGGCGGACATGTTGTATGCCATCGAGCAGGCGAAGGAAGGGTTCAAGCTAAGCTCGGAGCTGCCGACGCATGAGCGGATCGCCATTCTGAACCGCGCAGCCAACTGGGTGGACGCCCATAAGGAAGACTATGCGGAGACGATTGCCCGCGAAGGCAGCAAAACGATCAAAGAAGCGCGGAAGGAAGTCAGAAGATGCGTGGAGACGCTGCGTATCAGCGCGGAGGAGGCCAGGCGGCTGCACGGCGAGACGATCGCGTTCGACCAGATGCCGGGCAGTGAAAAACGTTTCGGCTACTACTACCGTTTTCCGATTGGCATCATCGGGGCGATTACCCCCTTCAACGATCCGCTGAACCTGGTTGCGCACAAGGTCGGCCCTGCAATCGCCGCAGGCAACGCGATTATAGTAAAGCCTGCGCCTGCAACTCCGCTTAGCGCGCTGATGCTGGCGGAAGCTTTTGATCACGCGGGTCTGCCTGCTAAAATTTTATCGGTCGTAACGGGCAATGCCAGTGAAATCGGCGATGCCTTGGTGACGCATCCCGATGTGAGAATGATTTCGTTTACCGGGGGGCTGACGACAGGCAAAGCGATTATGCAAAAGGGCGGACTGAAAAAAATGGGCATGGAGCTCGGTTCCAACTCCCCGGCTATCGTATTGAACGACGCGAATATTAGCGACGCGGTCGAAGCGACCGTATCCGGCGCATTTTGGGCAGCGGGCCAAAATTGCCTGGGCGTGCAGCGCATTTACGTGCAGGAGGCGGTGTACGCATCCTTTGTCGCCCAATTCGTCGCCAGAACGAAGCTGTACCGCATGGGCAGCAAGTTGGAAGAGGACACGGACATGGGTCCAATGATCAACGAAAGAGAAGCAAGGCGCGTGGAGAGCTGGATTCAGGAAGCGGTAGAGCAGGGCGGAGAACTGCTATGCGGCGGCCAGCGCCGCGGTGCATTTGTGGAGCCGACGGTTATGGCGAACGTTCCGAAGACGTGCAAAGTCGTGAAAGAGGAAGTGTTCGGTCCCGTCGTGACGATTTTCAGCGTGCCTGATTTGGATACGGCAATACGCGAATCCAACAACGTCGATTTCGGGCTGCAGGCAGGAATTTTCACGGCAAATCTGGAGCATGCCTTTACGGCCGTTCACAAGCTTGACGTCGGCGGCGTGATGGTCAACGACAGCTCCGATTACCGCATTGATGCCATGCCTTTCGGTGGCGTTAAAGGCTCTGGACTTGGCCGGGAGGGCGTTGCCTTCGCGCTTCACGAAATGACCGAGCCGAAAGTGGTCTGCTTTCAGATGTCCAAATAAATGAAACGAGCTTGTATTCCACCAAGATGACTTCGGGGAGAGATCCACATGTCAGTGCGTATCGAACATGATTTTCTCGGTGAAAAGGCGGTACCCGCCGAAGCCTACTACGGCATTCAGACGCTGCGGGCCACCGAAAATTTCCCGGTTACCGGAACCCCGGTCAGCCCGCATTTGATGACGGCTTTGGCCGAGATCAAGAAGGCCTCGGCATTGGCCAATATGGAAACCGGCATGCTGTCGAAATCGATCGGTTCCGCGATTGTGCAGGCTGCGGAGGAGGCGGCTGCGGGCAAGCTGTCGGCGCATTTTATCGTCGATGCCATCCAGGGCGGTGCGGGCACTTCCATCAATATGAATATGAACGAAGTGCTGGCCAACCGGGCGCTGGAATGGCTCGGCAAGCAGAAAGGCGATTACTTCCACTGCTCGCCGAACAATCACGTCAATATGTCCCAATCGACGAACGATACGGTTCCGACGGCGATCCGCATCGCCGCTTACCGGCTCGCCGAACCGCTGCTGGACGCTGTCGCGGCTCTCGAAGCGGGGTTTGCGCGGAAAGCGGAGGAGTTTGACAATGTTCTGAAAATGGGGCGCACCCATTTGCAGGATGCGGTTCCGATCCGGATGGGACAAGAGTTCGGCGCCTATGCCCGCGTAATCGGCAGGGACCTTGCAAGAATTACCGCGGCGGCAGCCGGATTGATGACGGTTAATCTGGGCGCGACAGCCGTCGGCACAGGGCTCAACGCCAATCTGAAGTACAGCGAGCTGGCCGTGCGGCATTTGATTGAGCACACAGGACTCCCTTTAACTGCGGCGGATGATTTGGTGGACGCTACGCAAAATACGGACGCCTTTACGGCGCTCTCTGCGGCGCTTAAAATTATGGCGGTAAATCTGTCTAAAATTTGCAATGACCTCAGGCTTATGGCTTCGGGACCTCGAGCCGGGCTGGGAGAGATTCAATTTCCTCCCAAGCAGCCCGGCTCGTCGATTATGCCGGGCAAGGTTAATCCGGTCATGGCGGAATTGGTCAACCAGATCGCCTTTCAGGTGATCGGCAACGATCATACGATTTGCTTGGCTGCTGAAGCGGGCCAGCTTGAGCTGAATGTGATGGGGCCGGTCTTGGCCCATAATTTGCTCCAATCCTTACTCATCTTGCGCAACGGGCTCAACGTTTTCCTGCGCGAGGCCGTGGAAGGCATTCAGGCGAATGAGGAAACCTGCAGATTGCACGTGGAACGAAGCTTCGGCGTCATGACGGCGCTGAATCCTCATCTCGGTTATGAAACCGCTGCCAGGCTTGTAAAGGAAGCGCTTCATTCTGGACAAACGATCAAGGAAATATGTCTGGAACGAAATCTTTTGACCCCCGAAGAGCTAGATGTTATATTAAATCCCTTTGAAATGACAACCCCTGGAATTGCGGGCCTTGAGTATCTCGAAAACTTCGACAAGGGAGCGAAATAGGATGAGCAAAATTGGCGAGAACGAGCAGCACACATTGAAAAGATCGATGAAAAGCCGGCATATTTTCATGATTTCACTTGGCGGCGTCATCGGAACGGGACTTTTTCTAAGCACAGGCTATACGCTGAACCTGGCCGGACCGGGAGGGGCTGTGCTTGCTTATCTGGTCGGCGCGCTGATTATGTATTTAGTGATGCTTTGTCTGGGCGAATTGAGCGTGGCGATGCCGGTTACGGGTTCATTTCCGGCTTATGCAACCAAATTTATCGGGCCTGCTACGGGTTTTACAATCGGCTGGCTTTATTGGCTGACGTGGGTCGTAACGGTCGGATCGGAGTTTACGGCGGCGGGTCTGCTGATGCAGCGCTGGTTCCCCAATATCTCGGTTTGGATTTGGAGCGCAATATTCGCCGTTTTACTGTTTACTTTAAATGCTTTATCCGTGAAGTTTTTTGCAGAATCCGAGTTTTGGGTTGCCGGCTTTAAGGTCATTGTTATTATCCTTTTCATCGGGCTTGGCGGAGCGGCCATGTTTGGGCTCATTCCGATGGAAGGCCATGCCTCTGCGCCGATGTTCTCTAACCTGTTGAATCAGGGCGGGTTATTTCCAAACGGCTTCCTGCCGGTATTATTCGTCATGATATCCGTCAATTTCGCTTTCTCCGGCACCGAGCTGATCGGCGTGACCGCAGGGGAGACGGAAAATCCGGACGTCAGCATCCCTCGCTCCATCCGCACAGTCGTTTGGCGGACGATGATCTTCTTCGTCGGCGCGATTATCGTGCTGGCCGGGCTTATCCCGTGGAAGGAAGCGGGAGTTATCGAAAGCCCATTCGTTCTCGTATTTGACAAGATCGGCATTCCGTATGCGGCCGACATTATGAACTTTGTCATTTTGACCGCTTTGCTATCGGTGGGCAATTCGGGGCTGTATGCTTCGACGCGGATGCTTTGGGCGCTTTCCCAGGAAAAAATGATCAGCCCGTGGCTTGGCAAATTGACATCAAATGGCGTACCGTTGAATGCGCTAATCATTAGCATGCTGGTTTCCTGCTTGTCCCTGCTCTCCAGTGTAATTGCTCCTGATACCGTGTACGTCGTTCTGATTGCCATCTCCGGGTTCGCCGTCGTAGCCGTATGGATGGGCATCGTCGCTTCGCAATTTATGTTCCGCAGACAGTTTCTTAAGGAGGGCGGCAGGCTCCAGGATTTGAAATATCGGACTCCGCTGTACCCTTATGTGCCCATTGCAGCGTTCCTGCTCTGTCTGACGTCCTGCATAGGATTGTATTTCGATCCTGCCCAGCGCATCGCTTTGTATTGCGGAGTTCCTTTCGTCGTCATGTGTTACCTTATTTATTATTTGAAAAACAAAAAATCAGCGGCGACGCCGCCTGCGCAATAAATGGAGCAGCTCTTTGGAACGGTTGGAACGGCCGTTTCCAGCAGCGGCAATTTGTGGAATGGGAGTGATCGGAAATGACGGTAAAGGCTAATGTAAGTGGGGGCACAAGTATTATTATTAGGCTGGAGATCGCCAAGGATGTGGTGACGTTCGGGCAGATCGCGACAGCAATCGGCGATGCCGGCGGGGATGTTATTGCGATCGATGTCGCGAAATCCGGCAAAGCGACGACGATTCGGGATATTACGGTTCACGTGAGCGATCATAAGCATTCCGACTCCATTGTAAGCGCTGTCAAAAAATTGGCAGGCATCAAAGTATTGCATGTTTCCGACCAAACCTTTCTGATCCATCTCGGCGGGAAAATCGAAATGGTGCCGAAAATGCCGATCAAAAACCGCGAGGATTTATCGCGCGTTTATACGCCGGGCGTGGCGCGAGTTTGCATGGCGATCCACGAGGACCCGAGAAAAGCGCATTCGCTGACGATCAAGCGCAACACGGTTGCGGTCGTTTCCGATGGCTCCGCGGTGCTCGGACTTGGCAATATCGGGCCGGAGGCGGCGATGCCGGTTATGGAAGGCAAAGCGATGCTGTTTAAGCAATTGGCCGGTGTAGATGCGTTTCCCATTTGCTTGAATACGCAGAGCACCGAAGAAATTATTCAAATTGTCAAAGCGCTCGCGCCGACGTTCGGCGGCATCAATCTAGAGGATATTTCGTCGCCGCGCTGTTTTGAAATCGAGAACCGGTTGATCGAGGAACTGGATATCCCCGTTTTCCATGATGACCAGCATGGGACGGCGGTCGTCCTGCTAGCAGGATTGCTGAACGCCGTCAAAGTGGTGAAAAAAGAGCTCGGCCGCTGCAAGGTAGTCGTATGCGGCATCGGAGCGGCGGGCATCGCCTGCACCAAAATGCTGCTGGCCGCCGGGGTGACCAACGTTATCGGCGTTGATCGGCAAGGCGCTATCGTGCGGGGGCAAAACTATGACAATCCTGCGTGGCAATGGTTTGCCGAGCATACGAATCCCGAGGGCCGAAGCGGCGCATTGAGCGAAGTAATCAGCGGCGCCGATATATTCATCGGACTGTCCGGGCCTAAGGTGCTCAGTGTGGGCGATGTGCAAAATATGGCCAGCGATCCGATCGTTTTCGCCATGGCGAATCCGACGCCGGAAATTCCGCCGGAAGAAGCGGAGCCGTACGTCCGCGTGATGGCAACCGGAAGGTCGGATTACCCGAATCAGATCAACAATGTGCTTTGCTTCCCGGGCTTGTTCCGCGGCGTCCTCGACTGCCGCGCCTCGCGAATTACGGAGGAGATGAAGCTGGCCGCGGCAAGCGCGATCGCTTCCGTCGTTACGGAAGAGGAGCTGAATGAATCCTACATTATTCCAAGCGTATTTAACCAACACGTTGTGGAAAAAGTGCGGGAAGCCGTCATTGCCGCAGCCTACCAGTCGGGCGTAGCGCGCCGGAGCCTCAGCCAAGAGACTACGAACGAGGCGGCCGAAGCGCGGCTCCAGGAAGAATTTGCATGAACGAGCATTTGAAAAACGGTGCTGCCATCCTCGTCGGCTCGGCGATTATGGGCTTTGGCATCAACTATTTCAATGCAGCTAACGGGCTGGCCGAGGGTGGTATTACCGGAGCCAGCTTATTGCTGAAATATATGTTTGGCTGGGATGCAGGGGTAACCAATTTTTTGCTTAACCTCCCGCTTTTTTTTATTGGCTGGAAGGCGCTCGGAGGGCGTTCTTTAGCTTATACCGTTTTTGCAACGTTGATGTTCTCGTTTTTTGTATACGTCTTTCGGGACTTTCATTTTGTTATGAGCGATCTGCTGCTGGCTTCCTTGTATGCCGGCGTGACGGTCGGCGTCGGTTTGGGCCTTGTTTTCCGGTTTGGCGGGACGAGCGGCGGAACGGATATTTTGGCGCAGGTGCTCAAAAAGTATTGGGGATGGCCTGTCGGAAGAAGCGTTTTTATGTTCGATTGCGCCACTATTGTGCTGTCGCTTATTTATTTGGATCGGGAACGGGCGATGTATACGATTGTGGCCGTTTTCGTGGGCACGCGGGTGCTTGACTACGTCATGGAAGGCTCGGGAAGAGGCAAAGCGGCGATCATCATTACGAGCCATGCCGATCAAATATCGGCCCTCATTCATACGGAAATGCAGCGAGGCACGACGTTTTTCCATGGGAAAGGCGGTTACAGCGATGCCGAGAAAAAAATTATTTACTGCGTCGTCAGCCGCTCCGAAGTAGGCCGGCTCAAAAAGCTGGTCCACGATACGGACCGCTACGCCTTTGTTACCGTTCACGACGTCGTCGAAGTGTTCGGAGAGGGGTTCAACTCGCTGCGGGAAAAAGAGTGAGCGCTGTAGGCCTAGGCCTTATTTCCTTCAAGTTGCTTGCTGAACAGCTCCTTGTATAAATAGCTAACCATCTTATTCAATGGAATTGAATAAGAATATGATTTTATTCAATTATACAAATAATTGAGAAGGGCGTACAATGAGGGCATCCATTTGAAGGAGGAAGCCAGCATGCCATTCGTCAGAGTCAGTTATTTGGAAAATAAATATGATGAGCCACAGCTGTCAGCCATTAGCCAGGTCATTATGGGCGCGCTTATGGAGCATTTCCATGTGCCGGAGGACGATTTTTTTCAAGTATTCCATGGGCATCGGGCAAGCGAATTTTATTATAGTCCCCATTATTTAAATATTAGGCGGACCGATGAGTTGCTTTTTATCCAAATTACTTTGAAATCTGGTAGAAGCACGGTGCAAAAGCAGCATTTTTATAAAAAGGTAGCGCAGCGTTTGGAGAGCGGGCTGGCCATTCGCGAGGAAGATGTATTCATCATGCTCGTCGGGACGGAACTGGAAGATTGGACGTTCGGCAGCGGGATCGCCCAAATGATTAGCCCTCCAGAAGCGATCGCTTCAAATGTCCGGCAAACGTTCGGAGCTATAGCGCCTGCTTTTGTCCAATATTCGGAGGAGCTGCTCTTCGGAGAGGTTTGGAAAAGAGAGCAGCTGTCGCCTCGGGATCGCAGCCTGCTTACGATATCTGCATTAGTGGCCGGCGGATCGACGGAGCAGCTGCCCTTCCATATTCGTCTAGGGAGGCAGCATGGCTTGACGGAGGAACAGGTCGTAGAGGCATTAACCCATCTTGCTTTTTACGCAGGCTGGCCGCGTGCCGCAGCTGCTATCCAAGCGGCGAAGCAGCTGTTTCAAGAAAAGAGTTGATCTTCCCCCCCAAACGGGGGATTTTCTAATCGCTTGCTTCATATTATGATAAGCAAGAATACAGCATTGTTTTTTTCAGTGACACAAAACGACGCATTTTACCTCTCAAGGCATCAGCCGAGCTGCTCAGCTTTAATGATGCCAGCATATACTGCAGATCGCGGCGACGCCTCCACTTAGAGGCGCTGCCCATCTGTGGGACACCTCAACAATCGTCCATTCATAAGCTAACCTTTCTAATACGGCGGGTACTGGTCAAACAGTGCGTGCCGTATTTTTATTGCCCTGTTTTCTGCTATACTAGGGGGTGGCCTGAAATAAGAAGTATTGATACATAGGCATTTTCGGAGGTGTCCGCAAGTAATGGCAAGCATTAAACTTCATATTCCTCCCATTCGCAGCTCTTTAGTATTTCGGCCGAAGCTGATGGGCAAGCTCGACGAGGGAATGAAAGCGAAGCTGACCGTCGTTTCCGCGCAGGCTGGCTATGGGAAAACAACAGCCTTGAGCGGGTGGGCGAAATTATGCAGCTCGCCAGTAGCATGGGTTTCACTGGATGTTCATGATAATGACTGGATTGCCTTTTGGAGCTATGTGGCAGCGTCCATTCAAACCCGTATTGCTGGGTTTGCTCCTTCCCTTCGAGCCTTGATCGAGAAAGGGCCATCGGTATCCGCAGAGCCTGCGATGAGCATGCTGCTGAATGAGCTTGCTGGCTTGGATAGCGAGCTTTCCATCATTCTTGACGATTTTCAATTTATTGAACTGCCATCTATTCAGCATTCTTTCATTTATTTGCTGGAGCACTTGCCTGCCCATATTCATATATATATCGCCAGCCGCAATGAACTTTCCATTCCTACAGCAAGGCTGCGGGCAAAAGGGGAATTTCATCAAATCAAGATGCCCGATTTGCGGTTTGAGCTGGAGGAAGGGTTTGTTTTTTTTCGCGATTTGACGGAGCTGCATTTAACGAAAGAACAGGTGGCGCTGCTGTGCCTCCAGACGGAGGGTTGGATCAGCGGATTGCAGCTAGCTGCCATTTCCTTAAAGCAGAGCGGCAATATTCCGGAATCGATTGAGCAGTTTAATGGGCATCACCGCCATATTTCGGACTATTTGCTGGAGGAAGTATTTAGTCAGCTCCCGATTCAACTGCGCGATTTTCTACTGGAAACGTCTATTTTACAAAGGTTGAACGCTTCTATATGCGAGGCGGTAACGGGCTATGCCGACAGCCAGGAGCAATTGGAGAAAATCGAACGATTGAACTTATTTATTATCCCGCTTGACGAGCAGCGCGGCTGGTATCGGTATCATCATTTGCTTTCGGATTTTTTGCAGCAGCAGCTGCTGAGGGAAAAGCCGGATAAAAAGCTGCAAGCGCACATTCGCGCTGCACAATGGCTGGAGAGCCAAGGGCTTGAGCAGGTGGCAGTTGAGCATTTTTTGCAGGGCCAGCAGTATAGCGATGCCGTACGTTTAATGGAGAAAAATCTCATTGCTTTCATGCAAACGAAGAGCGTTGTATTAAATAGATGGCTGTCCGTCTTGCCGGAAAGCACCTTTGCAGATAAGCCGATGGTCGAAATGTTTTATATTTCGGTCCTGCTCGGGGTGGGAGAATGGAACGCCGCTTTCCGCAAAATAGAACAAGCCCGAATTCGCTTTGCTTCTTTGAAAGAGCAATTAGCTGAAGCGGATTGGAAGCGGGCAATGGGCAATATATATTTCTTTTGCTCCATCGTTTCCTATTTACATAAAGATCTCAAGCTGACTTCGAATGATTTGGAGCAAATGGAGCAATACATGCCCGAGGGCAGTTTTTTTCAAACGATGGGACGCAATCGCTATCAAGGCTATGATGCCTTTGACGACCACTTGGCATTTATAAACGATTTTCATGCGGCGGGCGCATTTTTACTGAGATGGATTAAAGCATGGGAGCATAAAAAACAATACCCGTTTATCGGCTTCCTCAACGTGTCGTACAGCAAATTGCTTTATGAATGGAATCGGTTGGATGAAGCTTCGTTTTATGCGAATCAGGCACTTGGACGCGACGATATTAAGCCTTTTGCCCGAATTATGATTCATTTAGCGGTTAGCGCTTCACAAATCGAGCAGGCCAAGGGAAATAGTGAACGGGCCGCGGAGCTGCTCATGCAGCTAAAGTCGCATATCGATTCTCCCGATGCGGTTTTGTTCCATTTGCGAATTGAGGCGGAGCAAGCTCGGCTTGCTTTGCGGCAAGGCTTCATCCAAGAGGCGCAAAATTGGCTCCATCATTGCGGCATGCTGCATACGGACGAAGTATCGCTAGGCCGTGTGCCTGAGCATCTCATATTGGCCAGAGTGCTTGCTGCCTGCGGCAGGCCGGGCGATGCGCTGCATTTGCTGGGGAGGCTGCTCCAGCTGTTGAGCGCGGAGGATCGGCTGCGCGACCGCATAAAAAGCATAATTTTGCAAAGCTTAATCTTTGAGCAAATGGGCCGGATGGATGCTGCGCTTGCACATCTGGAGGAAGCGCTGCGGCTTGCCGAGCCGCAAGGCTACATTCGCAGCTTCATTGATGAAGGCGAGCGGATGGTACTACTTCTCATCGCTTATACAAAGGCTAGAAATGCAAATAAGAACGTTAAAGAGCAGTGGGAGCCTGTTGTAACGCTGGAATATGTAAGGGAGCTGCTTCTTGCTTTGAATGTGGAAGCAGGAGAGAAGCAGCAGGTGAAAATGATTTTAACGGAACAGGAAATACGGGTGCTGCGGCTCATTGCTGATGGCTTGGAGAATAAGGAAATTGCTGCCAAGCTGGGCAATGCGAGCGAGACGATAAAGTGGCATATTAAGAGCATATATAGAAAGCTTGGTGTGAGCAATCGCGTCCAGGCGCTGCAGGTTGCTAGGGAATTTAATATTTTGCTGCCCTAAATTTGCCGATTCCGCATGAACTAGGATGCAGCTTTGTAAGTCTTGCCGCGGGGCAAGGCTTATTTTTTATGAGTAAAATAGATTAATTACAATATTTTCTGTGTAGAAAGACCTATTTTTATAACAAAATATTTAAAATTAGATGAATTATTCAGATTCTAATGCTCTATCAAAAATATTAGCAAATGTCTTATAATAGAATGTGAAGTAAATTATAGGAAATGAGTAGGGAGGAATCTTTTTTGCTTGAAATTTCAGCATCCTATGTCGATTCGCTTGCTCCGAATGCTGCCGCAATCAAGAACGGGCAAGGACTTGTTAAGAAAAACAGCTTTGTGCAATTAAACCGTTCTGAAGATGGAGAGCTTTTATTTGGGCAATGCGCAGGCAGCGGCAAGTCCAACTATGATTGCTCGGTTGACTTTATCGTCCTAGAGAAGCCGACTTTTCGCTGCACATGCCCTAGCCGCCAATTTCCTTGCAAGCATGGCTTAGGCTTGTTGTATGCGTACACGGATGGATTGTCCTTTGAAGTGGCGCCCATTCCTGAAGATATTATAAGCAAACGCGAAAAAGCAGAAAAACGCGTTGAAAATAAAGCACAAAAGGAAAATAGTGATGAGCCGCCTAAACCGAAGAAGGTGAACAAGACAGCCCTGAAGAAAAAAATAGCTTCCCAGCTAGAGGGGCTTGATGTGCTGGAAAAGCTCATTCTTTCGCTCATTCGCAGCGGCCTTGGCACCATCGACAGCAAAATGCTTAAAGCTATCCAAGAGCACGTTAAGCAATTGGGCAACTATTATTTGTCGGGCGCGCAGATTGAGCTGCGGCGGTTTGCGCTGCTGCTCGCCGATCAACGCGACCGGGAAGCAAGTTATACCGATGCGGCGGAACAGCTGACCAGGCTGCATGCTTTTATCAAGAAAGGCCGAGCTTATCTGCTCTCCAAGCTGGAAGATCCGGAGCTTGCGCTGGACTATACGTCAACAATGGAGGAGTGGCTGGGCCATGCCTGGCAGTTAACCGAGCTGAAGGAATTTGGCCTTGTAACAGAACAAGCAGAGCTGCTGCAGTTGGCCTTCTACAGCTATGACGATGATGCCCGACAAGAGTTTGTAGATGTCGGCTATTGGCTTGAAACGGCTAGCGGCGAAATTCACCGCACCGTGCAATATCGCCCCCGCAAAGCGGCAAAGCATATGCGCGAGGATGACAGCTTTTTTGAAGTCGCTCGTGTGCCTTCCTTATACAAGTATCCAGGGGATATGAACGCCCGGGTGCGCTTTGAGGAAATGGCGCCGAGAGCTGTGACAGCTGCTGATTTGGCGAACGTAGCTTCCAAGGCGAACGGCACTTATGCAGAAGCAGTCAAGCGTGTAAAGAACCAGCTGAAAAACCCGCTCAGCGACAAGTCGCCTGTTATGCTGCTGCACGCCGCCAAAGTCGGAGCAACCGAAAGCGGACAGTTCGCGCTAATAGACGAAGCGGGAGGACAGCTTGTGCTGGAGGATGTTGCAGCGCTGCCGCAAGGTACCGTATCTCTCCTGCCTTACCTGAATGACACTCAGCTGAAGGACTGCTGCGTTCTGGTCATGTTTGAGCACCGGATGGACCAAGGGCGGCTTGCTGCCCAGCCGCTGACTATCATAAAGGGTGAAAATATAACCCGGCTTTTATACTAGCTTCTATTATCCATTTAGGGGGACAACCCATGAGTACAGCGTTATTGCAAGAGCTTCATCAAGAGGTAAGACGGCTTTATATTGCCGGGAGCGACCTGGCTGCGGGGGATTTTCGTTTGAAGCGCCTTCTGCCGCAATTCGAGCAGCTAGGCGAACGCGCAGCCATTTTCAAAAGATTGGGAGAGGGCATTGCAGCGCTGCTTGAATCAGCCGAAGGCACGGGAGCATCCGTGAAGCTGCAAGAGCTGGCCGTGCTGCTAGGCTCTGTGCTCTACACGCAAGGCCATACAGCGGCGGATGGCGAGGTTTTGGATCTGGCAGGCGGAGGGGTTCCATTATCCACAAGCTACTCCTATCGCAAGCTGGCCGAGGTGCAAAAGGCGCTTTCTACGACAGGCAGCGGCCGCTACGAAATTGTGACCGATGCTTTTGCCGAAGGGCTGTTCAACGATTTGCGCCTATTTCCATTTGCGATTCGCGCACTGGACGATCCCTATTCCGAAATGGCCGAATTTGCTATGGATAAAATTTTGCCCGCCTATGGCTCAGCGGTAGTTCCGTATTTAATCCAATGCTTTAACCGTTCCGGCGGCAAAAGCGATGTGCGCAAGCTGCGGGTTATTTATAAGGCAGGTGGTGCAGCGGAGCTGGATCTCATCTTTGATGCGGCGGAGAATGGGGCAGATGAAATTAGGGTCGCTGCCATTGAATGTCTTGCCGCTCATGAGGAGTATACCGATGCCTTAATAGGCTGGACGCTGGACAAAAAGAAACCCATTAGAGAAGCGGCTTATGCCGCCTTGGCAGCAGGAGCTTCTGCGCAGGGCACAGAGCGTTTATTTGCGGCGTTTTCTGGAAAAGACATTGAGCTCGCGGCGGAGGCACTCAACCGCTTTCCTTCTGAGCCGTTGACGGAAAGGCTTATTCCCTTGTTTAGAGCAGAGCTGGATCAGGCTCCACTGAATAATAAGGATGAGAAGGCTACCGATAAAGCATGGGCGAAAGCTCAGCCGTTTTTGAGAGCGTTCGAATATGTGCGCATGCCCCAGCTTGAGGAGCTTTATGATCAGATTGTGCGTGAAGCGGACCGTTTTACCGCTTTAAGCTGGATTACGCTGCTGGACAAAGCAGCGCAATATTTGGAACAAACGAATTCCATGGAAGTGTTAAGCCTGCTGCAGGAGCTGGATCACAAAAATCATCGTTATTTGCCGTATTCATTCCGCATGGCGAAGCGCCTTTTGCCTCCTGAGGATGTATACATGCATTATGTGGGTTCTACTGCGATCAAGCTGAAATCGGTCGTCACCAAAGCATCAAGCGCTCGCGAGCGCCAGCTGCTCGATACGATGGAGTATATGGTAGGCAGCTATGACTATTACAATGGAGAGATCAATACGGCAGCGCCGCTGGTTGAAGCTTGGGATGCCCGCTGGCTGGACTGGCTCATCGATCGTAAACATTTGGAGCTGGTCGCTGTTTTTGCACGGCCTGGGCACAAGAGGGTAGAAGAATTTCTGCTGCAGAGCCTGCAAGAGTGGAAAGAGAAGAAGAAAAGCGGTTTAAATACAATTGGCGTGCATGTTTTTAAAGGGTTGGAGCATGCCGGAGTGGAAGAAGCTCGGCGCCTCGAGCTGTTGATGGAGATTTTGGAGGATTCAAAGGACAAAAGCCTGTACAGCTTCTCCGTTTATCTGTTCCATTTGATGTTTCATTTCCCTAAGAGCTATGCAGACCGTTTGGAAGCTATTCTTCCTAGCTATAGATATGACTGTGCGAGACAACTGGAAGAAATAATCGGCTTATTGCGAAAATAAGGGCTGCTTTAGCGTTGAATGTTCGGCAGCTTATATAAACTTAAAGGAGATGTACGAATGACAACAGATCAAGAACAGCTTCAGGATATGATGCGGCTGCCGGCAGAAGTTTTGTACAGCCATGAGCTGGAGGCGCTGCGCAAGGCGGACAAAGGAAAAATTCCGGCAGGCTGGCAAATGTCGCCGCGCTCGGTGCTGACGTTCATCATTGGCGGCAAAGCCGGCAAGACGGTCATCACGCCTAAATATATTGGCAATACCCGCTTAATCGAGATGGCGATTGCTACGCTTGTTACGGACCGCGCCTTGCTGTTAATAGGGGAGCCGGGCACCGCCAAATCATGGCTGTCGGAAAATTTGGCTGCTGCGATCTATGGCAATTCCGGGTTGGTCGTGCAGGGAACCGCCGGAACGAGCGAGGAGCAGGTGCGTTATTCTTGGAACTATGCCATGCTGCTGGCTAATGGGCCTACGCCTGAGGCGCTTGTGAAAAGTCCGATTATGCGGGCCATGGAGGATGGCGGCATTGCCCGCTTTGAGGAAATTTCCCGCTGTGCGTCGGAGGTGCAGGATGCGCTCATTTCGATCCTTTCCGAGAAGACGATATCGGTGCCCGAGCTTGGAAAAGAGACGAGCGCCCGCAAAGGATTCTCGATTATTGCGACAGCCAATACCCGGGATCGCGGAGTGAATGAAATGTCTGCCGCGCTCAAGCGCCGCTTCAACATCATTGTCCTTCCGGCACCATCGGATCTAGAAACCGAGCTTGAAATCGTGAAAAAAAGGGTCGGCGAAATTGCGGCGTCCTATGAGCTGGAGGCTTCCCTTCCAGCAGACGAGGCGCTGCTCAAGGTGGTTACGATATTCCGCGAGCTGCGCAGCGGCATGACGCTCGACAAGAAAGAGAAGCTGAAATCGCCAGCAGGTGTCATCTCGACTGCGGAAGCGATCTCTCTGCTGACCAACAGCATGGCACTGGCCGCAAGCTTCGGCAGCGGGGAGCTGACAGATAGCGATTTGGCGGCCGGTCTGCAGGGCGCCATTGTCAAGGATGATGATAAGGACAAGCTCGTCTGGAAGGAATATTTGGACAACGTCATGAAGAAGCGGGGAGCGGAGTGGCGGAATTTGTATCAAGCGTGCAAGGAGATGAACGAGTGAATGTAAATGCTGACGATCAGGTGTTTATTTTCGGAGTGCGCCATCTATCTCCTGGCGGGGCGAAGCAGCTGCTTGAGTACCTGAATGATCGTGAGCCGACGGCGGTGCTTATTGAAGGCCCCTCGGATGCGACTGGCGAGATTAAGCACTTGACACATGCCGCTACTGAACTGCCCGCAGCTATATTAGCCTTTACCGAAGAGCTTCCCGTGCGTACGGTGTTATGGCCCTTCGCGGTATATTCGCCGGAGTTTCAGGCGATGAAATGGGCTAAGGAGCATGGCGCGGCTGCGGCATTTATTGACCTTCCTTCTTCCGTGACGCTAGCGCTGCAGGATGCGCTCCGTTCAAAGGGAAAGGAGCCTTCTGCTGTACCCGAAGGGGAGGAGAAACGCTCCATTTACAGCCGGATTGCCGAGCTTGCCGGTGAAAGCGATTATGATATGTATTGGGAGCGCAGCTTTGAGCATAATGCCAATCCCGGCGCATACCGGGAAGCCATTCTCGCTTTTTCGGCGGAGCTGCGAGAGCTTGGCGAGGCGAAGGAGCGGCGCGAGTACCCGGCTGAGCATGCCTATAATGCATTACGGGAGTCTTATATGCGGCGGCAGATCCAGCAAACGATTGCTGCGGGCCATGACCCCCAGCGAATCGTGGTCGTCTGCGGCGCCTATCATGCTGCTGCTCTAGCGGATTTGACAGCGGCGGTGATGAGCGATGAAGAGGCAGCGGGACTGCCATCCCGCAGCGCCAAGCATACGTTAATGCCTTACTCTTATTATAAGCTGTCGACGATGTCGGGTTATGGTGCCGGAAATAATGCGCCCCACTATTTCCAAATGATGTGGGAGGCGATGGAGGGCGGAATGCTGGAGCAGCTTCCACACCGTTATCTCGCCTCGGTTGCCAGACTTGTAAGGAGCGGGGGCACTCACCGCTCTACTGCCGAGGTAATTGAAGCTGTACGAATGGCAGAGTCGCTCGCTGCGCTGCATGACGGCAGCGCGCCTACTTTGCGCGATCTTCATGATGCTGCCCAAACGCTGCTCGGGCATGGAGAGTTATCTGCTGTCGCTGAGGCGCTGGCAAGAATTGACGTGGGAACGGCGATAGGCCGCTTGGCAGAAGGAGTGAGCCAAACTCCTATTCAAGATGATTTGAACCGGCAGCTAAAAAGATTAAAGCTGGAAAAGTACAAGACGACAATCGCCAGCACCCTAACGCTTGATCTCAGAGAAAACCGCAGGGTCGCTTCAGTAGAAGCTGCCTTTTTGGACTTGAACCGTTCCATCTTATGCCACCGATTGCTATTGCTTGGCATATCTTTTGTGAAAAGCCAGCCAAGCGGCCAAGAAGGAGCAACTTGGGCGGAAAATTGGCTCATCCAGTGGTCGCCGGAAGCTGAAATTCAAGTTGTGGAAGCGACGCTGCTCGGGGAAACAATTGAAGTAGCGTGTGCTTACGTGCTTCGTGAGAAGCTTCTTGCCTGCCGCTCTATTGAAGAAGCCTCGGCGCTCATCCATGTTTCCTGCTGCTGTGGAATGACCTCGCAGATGGAGGAGGGCAGCAGAGTGCTGCAGACGCTGGCTGCCGACAGCCGCGATGTCGTGCAAATTGCAGCGGCGGCACGGGGATTATCGATGATTATTGGCTATGGCGATATTCGCAAGGTAGATACACAGCCGCTTATTCCGCTGCTGGAGCAGCTGTTTCACCGCGGCTCCTTATATTTGCTGGATGGTGCGAGCTGCAATGATGAAGCGGCGGGCGGCATGATTACGGCGATAAACGAGCTCAACCGCATTTCGCAGGAGCATAGTGAAATCATTGACGACAAGCAGTGGGTGCAAGAGCTGCTGCATTTATCGGAGCGGGATGACCGCAATCCCAAATTATCCGGCTTCGCCTGTGCTATTTTGATGGAACGGGGTGCGATTACGGCGGAGCAGTGTGCATCGGAAGTGTCCCGGCGTCTTTCCCCAGGCATTACGGCTGATCTTGGTGCAGGCTGGTTTGAAGGGCTATCGATGCGCAATCGCTACAGCCTGCTCTCACGGACAAGCTTGTGGGAACAGCTGAACCATTACATTAATTCGCTGCAGGACGATGAGTTTAAGCGGGCGCTTGTCTTTTTACGGAGAGCGTTCAGCTCCTTCTCTTCAAGGGAGATGACGATGATCGGCGAGCTGCTGGGCGAGCTGTGGGGAGTAAGCGGGGAGCAGGCCGCAGAAATTATTACAGGTGAGCTAATGGAGGAAGAGATAAAAATGCTGGACGATCTGAATGATTTTGACTTTGAGGACCTTTAACCTATGGAGGACAATCGGAAAGAAAATACAGTATCGCGCTGGCGGCTGATTTTGGGACAAGAAGCGGAAGGCCAATTGGCTGGCTGTAACGAAGACGGACGGCTTGTTCTTACGGAAGAGGAGCTTATTATGGATGCGGCGCTGGCAGCCATTTATGATGAAAGCGGTGCGGCCGGCAGTACGAAGGGCGGCTCAGGCACTGGAGCTGGGCGAGGGTCAAGCACAGGCCACGGATCGCTTAACCTGTCCAAGTGGCTCGGCGACGTGAGATCGTTTTTTCCAGAGGATGTCGTATCTATCATCCAAAATGATGCGATGGAGCGCAAAGGCTGGAAGCAGCTGCTGTTTGAGCCGGAACTGCTCGCCTCCGTAAAGCCGGATATTCAGCTTGTGGGCACGCTGCTGTCGCTTAAGGGGAAAATTCCTGAGAAGACGAAAGATACGGCGCGCCTGCTTGTGAAAGCGGTAGTAGATGAACTGGTGAAGCTGCTGGAAACCGATATTCGCCGCGCGGTGACGGGAGCGCTCAACAAGAGGCAGCATTCGCCGCTGCCGTCCCTGAGCGGGCTCGACTGGAAGCGGACTATTCAGCGGAATTTGAAGCATTATGATACGAAGCGGCGGGTAATCATACCTGAGAAATTTTATTATTTTGACAGGGCGCAGCGAAGCAGGGAATGGACGGTCATTATCGACATTGACCAGAGCGGCTCAATGGCCGATTCGATTATTTGGGCTTCGGTTGTCGGCTCGATCTTTGCCAGCATCCCGGCGCTAAATACAAGAGTAGTCGTATTTGACACAGAGGTTGTGGATTTGACCGAGCAATGTGCCAACGATCCCGTCGATATGCTGTTCGGCATTCAGCTTGGCGGCGGCACGGATATTCATAAGTCGGTCAAATATTGTGAGCAATTTATTGAAGAGCCGAAGAAAACGCTATTCATTATTGTCTCCGATCTTTATGAAGGCGGCAATCAATCCGGGCTTATTCGCCGAATGCGTGAAATGCGGGAATCGGGTGTGCGTACGATGTGCCTGCTTGCTTTATCGGACAAGGGCAAGCCATTTTACGACGAGGGACTTGCGAAACAGCTGTCCCGCGACGGCACGCCGTGCTTTGCTTGTACGCCCGCCTTGCTTCCTGCCCTTGTGGAGGGCGCACTGAAAGGACAAGATTTGGCAGAGCTTTCGAAGCGGATTGGGACTTTGTAAGGCTGCTCATTATTTTGGTGTTAAAGACACGGGAGGGGCCTTCCGTGTCTTTTTTGTTTTTTCAAAAAATTAGCTTCTATAAGTTTCACTCTTGTAATGGGCTTAAATTTCAACCTCGAAACGGTAGCTTTACCGCCAGAGGACGACGAAGGCCGTTTCACCTTGAAATATAGGAAAGTATATGATTTTTCTATCCTTTCTCTATATTTCTCGGAATGAAACGCGCCACGCCGCCAAAGGACGACGATGGCCGTTTCACCTTGAAATATAGGAAAGTATATGGTTTTTCTATCCTTTCTCTATATTTCTCGGAATGAAACGCGCCGCGCCGCCAAAGGACGACGATGGCCGTTTCACCTTGAAATATAGGAAAGTATATGGTTTTTCTATCCTTTCTCTATATTTCTCGGAATGAAACGCGCCGCGCCGCCAAAGGACGACGATGGCCGTTTCACCTTGTTACACCTAGTATGGTATGATAACAGTCACGAATCAGAGCGACAAATCATATAAGCTTTGAAGCAAAAAAAGGAGATCATAATCATGTCTAGCATTATAGCGAAACCATTTGATAAAGAAATGCAGAACACACTCCGCGAGATTACGACGACCTATCATGCAAGCGAATTGAGCCAGAAGGACCAAGCGGAGCTGCCGGAAAACATTTATATAATTGAAACAGACGAGACGATGGTCGGATACGGCGTCATCTGGGAATACGCGAACGGCAAGCAGCTGATCGAAAAAGCCGAAAAAGATTATTTTAGCGATGACGAAAAATATTTGGAAAAAGGCTTTTATATCGACATTAAAAATAAAAAGGATTTTGTTTTTATCGAAGCGCTCGATGTGCTGAAGGAATATGAAGGCAAAGGCCATGCGGCTTCCTTTATCAACTGGCTTAAAGCGAAATACCCGAAAAAGAGAATATATGTGTACACGCTGGATAAATCGCGCAACTTCTGGTTTAAGCAAGATTTTGAAGTGCTCGGCACGACAGCCTGGATGACCTATAACTAGCCGATGAACATTGAATTTGAAAATCATACGATATCGTTTCATGTTCAATATGGCAATCGGGAAAAGAAAATCTCCATTCAGATCGAGCCCTCAGGCTTCATCACGGTTAAAGCGCCGAAAGCGGCAAGCGAAGAGGTCATTAAACGGGCCGTCGGGCAGCATGGCAAATGGATTTTGGAGCAGACGCAGCATCTTGCGGAGGCTAATAAAGCGCCCCAAACGAAGCAATACCAAGATAAAGAAAAATTTCTCTACCTTGGCAAAGAGCATTTGCTGCATGAATTAATCGAGACAAACGGTTTATCAGAGGAGGAGCTGCGAAAAAACCTCAAAAAGTTTTATTTTTCAAACTGCAAAAAAATAATAGGCGAACGTCTGCCTATTTATCAGGCGCAGCTGAAAATAAAGCCTAAAACGGTTGAAATCGTAGAGTCCGCGACGAAGTGGGGAAGCTGCAGCTCAAGCAAGCATTTGACCTTCAATTATCGTCTGGCGATGGCGCCGATTGATGTCATTGATTACGTCATTATCCATGAGCTTTGCCATCTCTTCCATATGAATCATGATCGTTCCTTTTGGCGGCGGGTAGGCAGCATAATGCCGGATTATAAAGAAAAGGAACAATATTTGGCTAGATACGGCGGCTTAATGACGCTCTAAATTAGTAGGAGACAAGCACGCCATATTGTTTGAAAAAGCCCATAATCGCAGCCGTGTCCATCCGCGAATCCGGCAGGTCCTCCGGATAATAAACGCCAGGGGCGAGCGGTTCATTTTCCAGCATCAGCAGCAATTTCTCGGCTTGGACAGCAGCGCCCAAAGCGGTAAGATGTGTCTGGCCAAGCGGGTCCGAAATGGCGATTCGCCGCTCTACCAGGCGTCCATTAGGGTCGTGCCCCTTTAGGTGAATAAGCACATGATGGGCGCTGCCGGTACCCGGATTGTAGAGCAGGCGCTGTCTGAACGAGCGGAACCTCTTCCCGCTGATCATCTTCCAGATGCCGCTGTTAACGAGTCCCACAAGCAGAGAGGTGGATGCTTTGCTGTCGAAGGAGATGCGGAAGCTGGCTGTGTGAATATGGCTGGCCTTAAGCAGTGTCACATGATCAGGGGTGTCCAGCCGATAGCATTTTGCCTTATAGCCATTGGGGAACTGGACCTTCACCGGATCGGTCATCGGATGGACAAGCCGGTTTTTTCCCGCTTCCGTAATATGAAAGGGGATCGTCATCCGATCCATGTATGCGGTAGAATCCGGGCCTGCTTTATCCCGCAGGGAGTAGAGGGCATGGATATCGACAGCTACGTGGTCAAGCGAATCAGCATGCAGCATAGCAAATAGAGAGGCCGTTCCTGCCATCCAGCCTGAAGACAGCACGACAGGAGCATGGAGCGCCATATTTCTCAATTTTGCAGAAGCCTGCTCGAATAGCTCCGTCCAGCGCGTCACGTCGATAAACGGGATTTTTCTTCTCACGGCAGCAAGAAGCAGTTTATCCTGCAGATCGTTGACTGCGCTAATGATGAGCGAAATATGCTCGCCTGCATGCTGGAGCGGATCTTCCGCATTCGTGTCTACAGCGGCAGTATGTACGCGTTCAGACGTGAAGGCTTTCGCTTTCTCCGGTGACCTTCCTCCCAATACGATTTCCAAATCCGCATGCCGCTCAAGTAAAATGTGGGCGATCTGCCTGCCAACTTCTCCATATCCCCCAACGATAAGAACCTTGTTTCTATTCATAAAATGAACCTCCGATTAAATGTTTATACGTTTAAGTTATTCAACCTATAGCCGTTTGAAAAAGGAATGGCAGCAAGCTAGCCTAATATTGGCACTAGCATTGGCATTCCTCTTCCACGAATTGGACAAGCTGTTTCATAAGCGCAATCGCATCATTGATTTCAAGCCGATAATACATTTCGGTCCCTTTTTTCTGAACGGTAAGCAGCCCTGCCTGACGCAATATTTTCAAATGATGCGAAACGGTAGGCCGCGACATTGGAATATGCTCAGCAATTTGCGTTACATTCATACTGTCTTTATCGATTAGCAGCGATATAATTTGCTGGCGAACAGGGTCCCCCAAGCCTTGAAAATAAGGGCTTAAACTTTCAAAAATGTGAATCGCTTTCTGATTGCCGATAAATTCGCTCATGGCTCCACTCCTCCGCTATATGGTTTAATTGTTTAAACATATCGCCAAGTATAATTCATTTCAAACAATAATTCAAATCAAAACAAAATGTCACAAAAATCAGCCTCTCCTCGTTATATGGGCAAATGGATTTACAGGAGAAGACATGGGCTTGCTTAATGATGCGTATGGACGCCTAATGGTGTGCTTGATATGATCGATACAAGTGATACAAGAAGTGCAGGCAAGCATAGATGGGGGCATGCGAAGTGACGGAGCTTTATGAACGGTACAAAAATCTTTTATTCCAGCTGGCGTATCAGCTAACCGGTTCCGTATGTGATGCGGAGGACGCAGTTCAGGACGTATTCATCAAGCTTCAGCGAGTGGACCCGGCGCGGCTGCAGGAGCCAAAGGCGTATTTATGCAAAATGATAACGAATCATTGCTATGACCTGCTCAAATCTGCACGCAAACGCCGGGAGAAATATATCGGGCCATGGCTGCCCGAGCCGCTGCAAATGAACGCTGAGGATGGATTTGAGGCTATCATCCGCGGCGAGCTGCTATCTTATGCGATGCTTGCATTATTAGAGCGTCTATCACCAGCCGAGCGGGCGGTATTTGTGCTCAGAGAAGCGCTCTCGTTCGATTACGCCGCTATAGCGGAAATTACGGGCAAAAGTGAAATGAACTGCCGCAAGCTGCTTAGCCGAGCCCGGGGAAAAATGGGCGTTTCGGAGCAGGAGCTTGCGGGGGCAGGCGCAGTTAGCGACGAGTGGGTGCAGCAATTTCTCGCAGCTTTGTCCGAGGGGAAGGTCGATACGGTGCTGTCTATGCTTGCAGAAGACGCCATGCTGCTATCCGACGGAGGAGGCAAGGTGAGCGCCGCTATGCGTCCTATCCAGTCGAGCGACCATGTGGCCCGTTTCCTGCTGGGCATCATTCGCAAGGCAGGCGAAGGAGAGGACGATCGCTTCAGCATCGAAATCGCGCAGCTGAACGGCCAAACCGCCATCATGTTCAGGCAGCAAGAGCGCATAACCTCCGCCGTATTCCTCCATATGAAAAACAAGCTGCTGCAAAATATTTATATTATCCGCAATCCGGATAAGCTGGAGCGATTGAATCAGCAGGCCTTATAGGAAACAAATAAAGAGATGGGGAGCAGCCGCTTCCCGTCTCTTTATTTGTTCAGGCAGGCGGCTTGCCGAGACGGGAAAGCCACCTGCCAGCTAGCGGTATACTGTATACCGAACTAAATATGGTAGCCTTTTACATTGACAGTATACACTAAATTAATTACTCTAATTAAAGTATATAAAATAAAGTATAAGGTGGCGTGGAGCATGGTAGTATTTTTGAAAAACAAAATCGTAATCGGTGGCATTTTTATGATGGTTTTTTATCAAATCGCGATGATTGGAATTTTTATGTACGGGTACAGCGCGGTGCCGAAAAACCTGCCTGATCTCACGGTGGCCATTGTAAGCGAGGACGAGCAGACCGGAGCGAAGATGGTGGAGCAATTGAAAGAGCAGCTGCCCTTTCATATCAATACTGCTCTTAGTCTAGAGCAGGCCAAAACCGAGCTGGAAAATCGCAACGTCCATTTAATCGTGCATATTCCGCAAAATTTCACGCAGCAGCTTTCGCAGCCGGGTGAACAGGCCCAATTGGATTTTTTCATGAATGATTCTAATCCGTCGACGACAAGCAGTGCGATGCAAAGCGTGGCTGACCAAATTTCCAGCAAAATGGTCGCCCAAATTCAGACGCAAAGCTTTGAAGGGCTGCTGCAAAATATGCAGCTGCCAGAGGATCAGGCGAAGCAGATGGTGGAAGGCGTCATGACCAAAGTAACTCCCAATATGGTTGTGACCAACCCGAAGCCTGCCGGCATGCACAATCAGATGGCACCTATGTTTCTGACGATGGCAGGCTATGTTGGGGCTATGATTTATTCCATGATTAGTGTCGGCGCCTTGCAGCAAATGAAAGGGCAGCTGGGCAAATGGAAAGCCTTTTTTAGTTTGCAGGGGCTTAATGCGCTGCTGGCTTTGATCGTTCCACTCGTTGGCTTAACTATTTATTTCTCCATTCATGGCTATGGTGCCGAGACATTTCTAAAAGTGTGGATGGTACATTCCCTTGAACTATTTACAGCTATTTCGTTTACGAGCATCTTCTGCATGCTAGCCGGCCAAGTGGGCATGCTGCTTAATATGCCGCTTCTGCTGTCGCAGTCCATTGCAGGCGGAGCGATGATGCCGCAGGAAATGATGCCAGGCTTGTTCAAAGTCATCAGCTATATTTCCCCGATGTTTTATACGATTCAGCTGGATTACAACCTGCTCTTCGGCGGGGGGCAGACGTCAAAATATTTGCTGGGGCTCGCGCTAATTGGTGTTGGAGCGCTGCTGATCAATACGCTGATTCACCAATTTAAAGGGGTTAAAACAACGACCGAGGAAAATACGCCTGCAGCGCAGCCGCAATTCATGTAAAATAAAAGGGTTGGCAGGCGGATTAGCAGCTTGCCAGCCCTTTAAGCTAGTGATGGAGGCGAAGCAATGACCTTGCAAATTTTTATTCTTGGAACGTTGAGCGAAGCGGAAAGCCATCCGTATGATATAAAAAAACAGGTGCTCAAGTCGCTCGGCAGTACGATTCCAATAAACGACGGAACGCTGTATTACCAATTTGATGTGCTGCAGAAAAAAGGGCTCATTCAAAAGCTTGAGGTCGTTCAGACAGACAACCGTCCAGAAAAGACGACCTATGGCATTACAGATAAAGGCCTCAAAGCGCTGGAAACCGAAATTTATGCCGCTTATAAAAATGTGACTAACATAACATCTCTATATGCTACGCTTTTTTATTTGGACAAGATTGATAAACACAAGCTGGCTTATTTGATTGAGGAAGCGATTGACAAGCGCCAGGATAAACTCAAAATGATTGAGGGTACGGATCTGGATACGCTGCCAATTTCGCAGGAGAAGCACAAGCCGCTTGAGCTGCTGGCCGACCACGCCTACCAAATGCTTCAGAGCGACATCGCTTGGCTGCAGAAGCTGCTCGTTTATGTGCGAAGCGAATAGGCCAATCGTGGATAAAATTCAATATTTGTCGCAATTTAATTTGCTTCATTCCTTGTCGATGGAAGATTTAATCGAGATGGAGGAGCTGACCGTCATTACGCCCTTCCCGAAAAATACATTCATTCAGACGCCGGCATCCTTTGCCGAAGGGCTTTATTTTGTGAAAAAAGGCAAGGTGCGCTTGTATCAGCTTAGCGCGGAGGGCAAGCAGTTCACTTCGGATATTTTGAGCGAAGGCAATGTATTTGGGGAAATGGCGATGATTTCGTTTGGTACGCGGAACCATTACATTGAAGCGGCTGAAGACAGCCATATTTGCTTAATGGACCCGAAGCGATTTGAAAATTTTTTGCTGCATCGGCCCCGTTTTATGCTGTCACTGCTTCAAGTATTAAGCGAACGCCTGAACGGCATGAGCCAGTTGACGCAGCATTTGGCACTCGGGAACCTGCATGATAAAATTTTGCATGCGCTTATGCGGCTCGGCAAGGACTTCGGCCTTGCGAGCACGGGCGAATTTGCTAAAATAAACTTTCCGCTCTCTCATCAGGAAATTGCCCATCTCGTCGGAGCTAGCCGGGAATCCGTGACGATTGCTCTGCAAGAGCTCGTTAAAGAAGGCTTCATTAGCACCGGCTTTAGAACGATTTGCATTCATCAAGGCAAGCTTCTGGAGCGTCTGGCTACTTAGCTGCAAAAACAAAACATAACAAAACTAAACTAAAGTTGTTCAAAAGCTGTAAGCTGCCTTACAGCTTTTACATTCCCTTATCGCGTATTTTATTAATAGCAGCCTGCTTTGAAGGCATTATCGGTTATAACCCGACGATGCTTGCTGGCATGCTGCTATTTTTAAAAAAGGAAAGGGAGAGTTTCATGGATGCCGAAACGCTTATACCTGATATTATTTTGCACCGGAAAGGTGCTCGAAAAATAGAGGATATACCGCCCGAGGTTGCCAGTCTGCTGAATGAGGGCAAGCTTGAAAGCGCCAATTTGACCGAATGGCTGGCAGTTGACCATAGAGCGCTGCTGCATGCAGTGGTCCTTGAGCTGAGCCTCGGACAGGAGGCCGGGCCCATGCTGCGTCGTATGGATGCATGCAGCGAGCGTAAAATCATGAAGGTCATTCCGGCCATAGCTGGGGAATGGCTTGCATGGCTTAAAGGCAAAGATGCTGCGGAGCGATCCAGCCTCTGCGAGGCACTGGCGGGCCACCGCTCAGATAGTGTCCGCTGCTGGGCCGCATACATCATCGGGCTCGATGCCCAATTGAGCTTGGAGCAGAAATTGGCTGGCATTAAGCCGTATGCGGCAGACCCTCATTTTGGCGTGCGCGAAATCGCTTGGATGGCTGTCAGAGAGCCCATTATTCGCGAATTAAACGCAGCATTGGCATGTTTCGAGGGCTGGGTAACGGATGCCGATGCCAATATTCGGCGGTTTGCCATTGAAGCGACGCGCCCGGTAGGCGTATGGGCCAAGCATATTGCGGCTTTAAAGGTAGAGCCTGCTCCTGCATTGCCGCTATTGGAGGCGGTTTGCTCCGATCCGGCAAAATATGTGCAGGATTCGGTAAGCAACTGGCTGAATGATGCTGGCAAAACGAATCCGGATTGGGTGCTTCATCTTTGCAGGCGCTGGCAGGAGCAGTCCGAATCGAAGCAAACGAAGCGGATTGTAACAAGGGCAACACGAAACCTGCTGAGCAAATGATAACAGCTCCCGCAGCAGGAAGCGGGTGAATCGTACTGAAGAAGAGCATGCGCATGGGGCATATGCTCTTCTTTTTAACTTTTATTGAGAAGGTTTATCATTTATAATGGGGGAAAAGCGGTTTGGCTACAGTAGGGGAGAAGCAGTGTGAAGCTGGGTGAGCATATAGCCGTATGGAATCATACAGCGGTCAAAATATTTGATATTAGACATATCGTCATGAATGCGGGAGAGCATCTGGGCGACTATCGTTTTCCTGCTAGCGGTTTTTTGTATGGGGTAAAAGGCGCAGCGCGCTTGCATTTGGACGGTCAATTTCATAAATCGCGGCGTTTTTATTTGCTGCATGGCGCAAAGGGCATGCGGCTGGAAATCGAAGCCCAGGAAGAGTTTGAATTTTATTTGCTGTATTACCGGGCAAAGCTTGCTTTCTCTGGCTGGAGGGAAATTCGCCAGCTGCTGGAGCGCCGAAGCCCTTTTGAAATGCAATATGGGTTTGAGCCCGATGAGCCGCTTGCCATGCTCGTGCTGATGTCAACGATGAATCAGACGCTCAGAAATGAAGGAAGTCTCGGCAGCGTGCAAATTAAGGGGCTGTTCTACCAATTTGTGCACGAGGTGCTGGGCCAGCTGAAAACAACGGAGGCGGCGGGCAGCGAGCCGGATCTTGTGACTCAGGCGATACGTTTTCTGCACGAGCATTATCAGGAGGGCATCTCGCTCGATGAGCTCGCCAATCGCTTTAATTACAGTCCGCGTTATCTGTCGATGAGGTTCAAGAAGCAGACGGGCGCAAGCCCGATTGACTATCTTATTCAAATCCGCATTAAGGAAGCGAAAAAGCTGCTGCTGGAGACGGGTGCCACACTTCGCGATATCGCGGCATATGTCGGTTATGCGGATGAATATTATTTCAGCCGTTTATTTAAGAAGCAGACGGGCCTATCGCCAGCACGTTATCAAGCCAAGGAACGAGGCAGCAGCACTAAGGAAGATAGTCCATTGAGCACGGCCAAATTGTCCATTGGATCGTACGAACAGCAACGTTATAGTATGGATGGTGGTGATAATCATTATCAATATTATGGCGGAGGGTTTACAAATATGAAGAGAAATAAAAACTCAGCACTAGTATTGAGCGTGCTGCTTAGCTTGACACTGCTGCTTAGCGCTTGCTCAGCGGGAGTAAACAATGCGGGTTCAAACACATCCCAGACTGCGACGAACGTAACGGCAACTTCTGCAGCCAATGCCGATACGGCTGGTGAAGCGAGTACAAGGACCATTTCCACGGTAAAAGGAGATGTTGTTGTTCCAGCGGAGCCGAAACGGATCGTTGTGCTGTATATGCTAGGTGATGCGGTTGCTCTTGGCATTAAGCCAATCGGTATTTCAGAGGTTTATGATGGAGCAGCCTTCTCTGAGCAATTGGAAGGTGTGGAATCGCTGGGCCACTGGAATGAAGCGAACCCGGAGGCGGTTATGTCGCTAGATCCTGATTTGATTATTGCCAATTCCGAGGATAATTATAGGATGCTTAAGGATATTGCGCCAACTGTGTTTATTCCGGCTGATCAAATCTCGACAGAGGAGCGGATTAAGAAGCTTGGCGAAGTATTCGGCAAGGAGAAGGAAGCGCAGGCGCTGCTGGACACCTTCCAGAGCAAAGTAGAAGAAAGCAAAGAAAAGCTTCGCACATCGGGCTTGCTGGACAAGACGATTACAATTGTCGAAGGCGGCAATAAAGAAATGCTGGTCATTGAAAGCAAGGAGTACGGACGGGGCTCGCAAATCGTCTATGATTATTTAGGCATGAAAGCGCCGGAAGTCATTCAGCATAAGGTCGATAAGACGAAAACGGTAGAAAGCGAAATGGTTTCTATGGAAGTGCTGCCACAATTTATGGGTGATTACGTGCTGCGTTCTTCATGGGAGGGGATGGACGACCTGTCTGAGCATCCCGTTTGGAGCAGCTTGCCTGCGGTGAAGGCCGGACATGTCATTGCAGCGGATTTTGGCTTGTTTTATTACACCGATCTTTATTCCTTGAATACGCAGCTGGATGTCATTACGAACGCTTTGCTGGCGACAGCAGCGAGCAAGTGACCGTAAGACGGCTATGTTGAAAATAAAACGCTCTGCTCTTATCATTCAGAGCAGAGCGTTTTTTATTGTGGCAGGTCGCCGCCTGTATACCATGTTGTTATACTAGCCACTGCTCATTAAATCATCCTGCTTCGGTTGCCACTAAGAATGATTATCAATTATAATGGGGTTAAATATAATCGTTCGGATGGGTCTGCAATAGAGGAGTGGAGCGGCAGCATGCAATTAAATGAACATATACGTCTATGGAACCATGTTTTCATTAAAATAATTGATATTCGCTATTCGGCAATGGACAAAGGCGAAGAGCTGTCCTCCTATCGGCTGCCAGCCAGTGCGTTTATGTACACCGTGCGCGGAAGCGCGAAAATCTGGCTTGACCGCCAAATGCATACGGCCAAGCGATTTCATCTTTTTCATGGCGGCAAAGGCATGAATCTGGCTATTTTAGCAGAGGACGAGCTGGAATATTATATGATTTTGTACAAGCCGACGCTTGCGCTGCCAAGCGCACAGGATTTGGCGAAGCGGATAGAGAAGGATAACCCTTTCCATTATCAATATGCGTTTGAGCCAAGTGCTCCGCTTGCTTTGTTCGATAAAGTCGAGCGTCTGTATGAGGAGTGGAGACAGGAGACGGGGCTGGGCAGGCTGCAGGTGAAGGCGGGGTTTTACCAGTTCGTCTATGAGCTGCTCTGGCAATGGCATCAGCAGGAAGTGGCCCCGATTCGACCTGACTTGGCAGCAATGGCTATTCGCTATATTCATGAGTATTACAATAAGCCGCTTACGCTGGAAACAATTGCTGCGGCATTGGAATGCAGTGAAGGGCATCTATCAAGATTGTTCAAAAATAAAACAGGCAGCAGCCCAATGCATTACTTAGGCCAGATTCGGACCCTGCGCACGACGCAGCTGCTGCTGCGGACGGATGCGACCTTGCAGGAAATTGCCGAAAGCGTAGGCTTCCCGGATGCCCATTCTTTAAGCCGCAGCTTCAAGAAATATAAGGGAGTTTCTCCAGCTCGATACAGAGAGAAGTATAGTGCGGAAGGGAAAGGTCGGGATTTGCCCTTATTGATGCAAGGATTTGCCGTTCTGCAACCCCCGTTTTACCCCTATAATGATACTGAAAATCATTTTCATTATCCGACAGGGAGAGAGTTATTGATGCAAAGAAGAACGAAAATAGCAGTGATGGCTTTAGTGATGTGCTTTACCTTGCTTATAAGCGCATGTGGAGGCATCGCGAATACCAACGGCAGTCCTTCGAATGCGCCAGCTAATCAGTCGGCTGGAGCTTCAAATACGGAGACATCGCCTGCGGCTCAGCAAGCGGAGCCGCAAGCCGCGACCCGAATTGTAGCTACGCCTAAAGGAGACGTAGAGGTCCCTGTCAATCCGCAGCGAGTTGCCGCTGATCAATATATGGGCCATCTGCTGAAGCTGGGCATTATTCCAGTTGGGGTCAGAAGCTTTATGTTGAATGAGGCCTGGCTTGGGGATTCCGGCATTTCGCAGGATGTACTGGATGGCATAGAGGATTTGGGCGGTTTTCCAATGAATTTGGAGAAGCTGACGTATTTGGAGCCGGATCTCATCATTGGCTCTATTGATGAAAATATTGAGCAATACGAGAAGGTAGGCACGACGGTGTTTCTGCCTTATTGGGAAGAACTGAAGACAGCAGGACCGCTGGAGAAATTCCGGAACGTCAGCAAAATATTCGGGAAGGAGAAGGAAGCCGAGCAGTGGATCACAGAGTATGATACAAAGGTTGAAGCGGCCAAAGCGAAAATAGCCGGAATCGTCAAGGAAGGCGAAACGGTCTCCATCGTTCAATTCGGATACAAAGCCTTGTATGTCATCGCGGCTGAGGGCGGCAATTATGGCAGCTCGACCATTTATCAAATGCTGGAGCTGCCGCCAACCCAGCAGGCGAAAGATATGAAGGATGGTTTTGTAAGTATTTCATTGGAGGTTTTGTCTCAATATACGGGCGATCATATCTTCTTATACGGGGCAGAGGACGAAGGAAGCGAGGAAATATTGAACAGCGAGCTGTGGAAGCAGTTGCCTGCCGTGCAAAAGGGCCAAGTATATAAATACGGCACCTTTGGCGAAAACGGCGATGAGTTCGTTATGGAAGATCCGTATTCTCTGGAGCTTCAACTGGAGAAAGTCGTCAGCGTCATGACGGCGAATCAAAAATAATCGGTAGAAAGCCGCCATTCCTGTTTAGAGGATTGGCGGCTTTTTCACGCTGGAATAAGGACGTCGGATTAATCACCTTGCAGTTTGACTAACAGCTAAGGGGCAGGGTGCGATTTTAACCTTCCTGCTTAGCGAACAAGGTGCTCGCTAATAGGGAGATCGTTTGCTGATAGGTGGCGTGGGCGGAGGGAACATCGCCAAAATGCCCGCCCATTTGCAAATGGATGACACCGTGGAGGGCGCCCCAGACGAGGCGGACAATTTCTATCGTATCCGTCGGTGCCGCAGCTGATAGAAGACCCTGCTGCTGGGCGCTGCCGATGACATGGATTAATTGCCGCATAGCCGTCACGGTGCCCTGCATGCTTTCCTCATCCGGCTTGAAATCGCCGAATGCTCCGCCAAACATCAGCTTGTAGTAGCTGGTGTAGCGCTGGGCAAACTGCCAATAGGTTTCGCCTAAAGCAAGCAAATGCGCCCTCGGGTCGGCTAGTGCAGGCGTTGCTTCAAACTCGCGAGCCATTATTTTGCAGCCATCAAGGTACAGCTGCTGGGCTAGACCTTCTTTATTCACAAACAAGCTGTAAATGATTTTGGTGGAGCAGCCCATTTTCTGTGACACTTTACGAACGGTAACCGCCTCAGGGCCTTCCTCCTGCAAAATAGTAGCCGCAGCATCTACAACGAGCTTGCGGAGATTTTCGGTATTTTGCAGCCGTGCTTCCTGGTAGGTTTTCAACTCGCGTTTATTCGTATTAAGGAAACGATCCTGTTCGCTCATTTTTATCACCTTCGTCTCGGTCAATCTGTTTTTAATTAGAAACAGAGTTTCCAAATTGCTTACCCAAATTCTATACAGACGGGGAGGGCTTGTCAATGCGAATTAACAACAGGGTGGAAGCGGGGGATGGTGGAAGGTCGTCCGAGCCGCTTAGAAACCGGCTGTAGTGAAATTTTATTTATTGATAAAAAAGCATTGACAGTATGTATAGACTGAATTACTATGGTTCTATAAAGAAACACTGTTACCAAACGAAAGCCCACTTGGCTAACCCACGGTAATGGTGCTTATTTTTAAAGGTTTGGTAACAGTGTTTCTTTAAAAATACATTGTATATTAATAGGAGGACGTTATATGAATATTCACGGAAAATGGACACTTGTTACAGGGGCATCATCAGGTATAGGAGAGCAGTTCGCCAGACAATTGGCGGAGAAAGGCAGCCACTTGGTGCTTGTAGCGCGGTCGGAGAGCAAGCTGAAAAGCCTGGCCGCCGAGCTTAGCAAAAAACACGGCATACAAGCAAAGGCCATTGCGCTGGATTTGTCCAAGGAGGGTGCGCCGAGCGAGCTGTATCAGCAATGCCAGCAGCTGAAGCTGGATATTGAGCTGCTTATCAATAATGCAGGCTTTGCTACACATGGTTTGTTCGAGCAAGTATCGGGCGAGCGCCAGCATGAGGAGATTATGCTCAATGTTGCAGCGGTAGTGAGCCTGACCCATCTGTTTTTGCCGGGCATGCTGCGCAGAAGCTCAGGAACCGTCATTAATGTAGCCTCCACTGCGGGCTTTCAGCCGCTTCCTTATATGGCCGTCTACGGGGCGACGAAAGCTTTCGTCTTATCGTTCACGGATGCTCTATCGTGGGAAAATCGCAACCGCGGCGTGAAGTTTTTTGCCTTCTGTCCCGGCTCGACCGATACGGATTTCTTTAAGGTCGTAGGTACGGAATCCGCTTCCGTCGGGAAAAAAGATACACCGGAAAAAATCGTCAAGGAGGCGCTGCGCAAGCTGGCGCAAGGCAAGTCGTATTTTGTACCGGGTATGCAAAATTATCTCGGTGCGCAGCTGTCGCGCTTCGTCACCCGCAGGCAGTCGCTTCGGGTCGTAGGAGGCATGCTGAAGCCGCACTAACGATCCCTTTCGCTATTACATCAACTTAGAGGAGTTATTTAAATGACAACTATAGTGAAAAAAACGAAAGCTCCCGCCAAAAGAAAAATCATCAGCCGGGTGGCCTTATCCCTAGTAGGGCTGCTCGTGGCAGGTGCGCTGGTGTTTATTGCAATACCATCCCCAGTCGACCCGGTAAAATGGATCGCGCCAACCGCGCCTGCTTTCGAGGCGGAAGGGCCGTGGCAGCAGAACGACAAGCTCAGCTCCGCCCAACTGGTTACGGATGCCCCGCATTTTCCAGAGTTTATTGCCTTTGATCAGGATGGACAGCTCTATACAGGCGATTCCGACGGTAAAATCTATAAAGTTCCGTTCGATGCGCAGGGCAATTCCGGACAGGCAGAAGTGTTTGCAGATACGCAAGGAACACCTAATGGCATGATGTTTGATGCTGACGGGAATCTTATTGTGACCGATGTACAGAAAGGCCTGCTGAAGGTATCTCCAGCAGGAGAGGTAGAGGTGCTTGCCGATTCGGTCGATGGCGAGCCGATTTATTTAGCCAATGAGCTTGATATCGCGAAGGATGGCACGGTTTATTTTTCAGATACATCGAATTATGGCAAGGTGAGCTTTAAGGAGTTGGCGGAAAACAAGCCGCACGGACGGCTGCTGAAATATGATCCAGCGACGAAGCAAACCTCGGTGCTGCTGGACGGTCTTTATTTTGCCAATGGAATTGCGCTGTCTGCTGATGAGGATTTTGTGCTGGTGGCGGAGTCGTATCACTATCAGATGACCCGTTATTGGCTTGCGGGCGAGAAGCAGGGGACGGCGGATATTTTTGCTGAAAATATGGCGGGCTTCCCGGACAATGTAACGCGCGATGCACAAGGGAACTTCTGGGTCGGCATTTTCACGACCCGCTTGGCGTTTGCCGATCAAATGCACAGCAGCCCGTGGCTGGCTGGCCTGATGGCTAAAGTGCCGCAAGCGCTGCTTAATGGTGCCAGCGCCCCGGTGAAGCATGGGCTTGTCGCCAAATACAGCCCGCAAGGGGAGCTGCTTGAGAGCTGGCATGACCCGGAGGGCACGCTTTATGGCATAACGACAGCGGTCAATCATAACGGCTATTTATATATCGGGACAGCGCCGGGCGGCAGCGAAGGCGTGTATCGCGTGCCTTTGTCCAAGTAAACTTCCAAAGAGCCCCGACTTTTCTGCGCGCCCAGAGCCACTCGTTTTCGTATTCATTATTTAAATTGGAAAATCAATAATCTCTATTAGACGGCAGCAGGAAACAGGTGATAAGGTGAATTTAACTTAATTCATATTATAATCATGTGAATAGTGGTATATCGACCTTTTATCCTGAGAGGAGCAACAAGCATGAAATTTGCTTTATTCAGCTTGCTGATGAATATTCCCAATGCCGTCACTGGAGAGGCGCTCACCACGCAGCAAAAATTTCAAAATGTGCTAAATCAGGCGGTGCTGGCAGAAAAGCTTGGCTTTGACGCTTATGGGGTGGGGGAGCGGCATGGCGCGCCGTTTTTGTCCTCGTCGCCTCCTGTCATTCTCACTGCGATTGCCGCCAGAACGTCGCGCATTCGTCTGCTTACGACGGTTACCGTATTGAGCGTGCTTGACCCGGTGCGCGTAGCCGAGGATTATGCGACGCTGGACCATCTGTCCGGCGGGCGGCTGGAGCTCATTATTGGCAAGGGAAATGATCCGCGGCATTATCCGCTGTTTGGCATTACGGAAGAGGAGCAGTGGGAATCGATGGCGGAGCGGTATGCCCTGCTTAATCGGCTATGGACCGAGGAAGAGGTAAGCTGGGAAGGTCGCTACCGCACTCCGCTCGACAAGGTGACGACGCAGCCGCGTCCCTTCCAAGCCCGCATTCCAATCTGGCATGGGAGCGCATCGAGCCCGCTATCAACGGAGCTGGCGGCTAAATACGGCGAGCCGATTTTTTCCTCCAACAGCTTTCATCCACAGGCGAAATATAAGGCGCTGATTGATCATTACCGCGAGCGCTGGGCATTTTACGGGCATGATCCAAAGAATGCGGTCGTTGGTTCGGGAGCAGGCAGCTTATATTTGGCGGACACGAATGAGGAGGCGGTTCGGCGCTACCGCCCCTATTATAACGCCTTCCAGTCGACGGATTCTGCGAAGCATAATCAATCGCCGTTCAAGGATTTGGAGGATAATATTGCGAATGGGCCCGCCCTTGTCGGCAGTGCGGAGCATGTGATTGAGAAGATTTTGAATTATCAACAAGCGTTTGGGCACGAGGTGCTGAGCATAAGCGTGGATGGGCTGACGGAGGCGGAGCAGCGCGAGCAGATGGAGCGTTTTGCCGCGGATGTCATTCCGGTATTAAAGCGGGAAATTCCGAGCAAGGTTTGGGAAGGCAAGCCGTTATTCTCGTACCAGAAGGTCTGATAGTCAGGCAATACTGCAACATTTTGCCGTCAAACCAAGCAAAGCCAAGAGGAATTTCCTCTTGGCTTTGCTTGGTTTGAAACGGTTTTTTTCACATTCTATGGCAGCTGGTGAAGCTAGTCAAATAAGATTAGCTCGACTTCAATGACGGTTTGCTGCGGCAAATATTCTCCCTCCATTTGCGATTTAAGCAAGGTGACAGCTGCTTGGGCAAGCCGATTTTCGTTTTGGCTGACATAGGAAATGCCCGGCAGGTCGGGATTATCGAAGGAGACGATTTCGGTTTCCCGGCGGTCAAGCTTTCCAAGCGATTGATACGCAATTTGAGCCGTTTCGGCGGATAAAGCGTAGATGGCGCTCACCTCGGGATGAAGGCTTAGGAACGCCGTGACGTATGGCTCGGCTTGGTCTGTACGTAAAATATCGAGCGGAACATGGCACCACAGTGTTTTGTCAATGGAGATACGTTTATCGATATATGCCTTCTCAAAGCCCAGCGTGCGGTCTTCAATCGCTGTATTCGTATTGTCGGGCGAGATTAAAGCAATATTTTGATGCCCTTTGCTCAATAAATAATTGATCGTCTCATAGGACCCGGCTGCGTTATCTGAAATAATTTGATAAGTATCAATGTTTCGCAGGTAACGGTCAATAAAAACAAAGGGAAACTTATCGAGCGATAATCGCAGCAGCGATTCGTTGTATTTCTCGTCCTCGGTAGGGAAAACGATAATTCCCTTTACCCCGATTTCGGTCAATTTGTTAATCGCTTTTGACTCTTCCACAGAAGACTCCCTCGTAATATGCAAAATCGTCTGGTACCCGGCTTCCTTCGCATGAAGCTCTACGTAATCGACCAGCTTTTGAATGACCTTCGTCTTTAGAGTAGGAATAATAAACCCAATAATGTCATTCAAACCTTCGGCAGGCGGACGGCGCTGCAGCTCCGTTTTTACGCTGAGGGCCTCATCGTTCACTTGAGCGACGAAGGTGCCCTTTCCTTGTATACGGGTGATCAGTCCTTCCTCCGCCAGCGAGATCAATGCATTTTTCACCGTTATTTTGCTGACCCGGAATTCCTCCATAATTTCTTGCTCGGAAGGCACTCTGTCCTTGTAGCGCAATTCGCCTGTTAAAATCCGCTCTCTGTAATAGCTTTGTATTTGTTTGTATAAAGGCAATTTGCCCATTGGCGCCACCTCAAAAGGTAAGATAATTATAATATAGCATCAAACTAGAGGGAGTTAAAAGAAAAATATAATTAAGTGATTTTTATAACCAATTGGTTATATAATATCATTATTTTTTATTCTATAATCCAAATAGAAAGCGGTTACAATTCGAAATGCCCATCCATAACTAAAGCGGAGGTCAACAAAATGAGAAAAGTGAAAGCGTTATCAATGGCGAGTACCTTGTTTTTGGCAGTAACGATGTTATCTGGTTGCGGAAGTGCAAGCAATGGCAATGAGGATTCCTCCCAGACAGGTGCATCTCCATCGGAGCAGGCGTCCGCTCCTGCTAAAACAGACACAGGCGCGAAAGTTACGCTGAGCGTCGTTCACTACATGGTTGAGAAGCCGAAGGTAGATACCTTCAAGAAGCTGACAGACAAATTCACTGAGCTGAATCCAAACGTAAGCTTCGATATCTCGGTTATGCCGGTAGATAAATACAACGATAACATTAAGTTGAAGGTCAGCGCAGGAGATACGCCTGACATTATATTTGGACGCCCTGCAGGCATGGTTGACATGACGAAGGCCGGAGCCTTCCTGGACGTCACGAATGAGGCTTTTGTTAAAAGGGTCGACCCGGCCTATATTCCAAATGTCACTTATGAAGGCAAAGTATACGGGTTGCCGATTGACTTGATGACGAATGCCGTCATTTACAACAAGGATTTATTTAAAGAGGCAGGCGTTGAGGTGCCGAAAACCTATTCGGAGCTGCTGAAGGCTGCGGAGACGCTGCAATCCAAAGGGATTACGCCATTTGCAGCCTCATGGAAGGATGGAGCTTCCTACATGAGCTTTATGTGGCCGGACATGTGGGGGACGCTGCTCGTGAACAACCCTGATTATGCGAGCAAAATTATAGCGGGCGAAAAAAGCTTCTCGGACGTTGCTGGATATAAGGACTTCCTGCAGCGGGTAAACCAGCTTAGCGCCTATGCGAACAGCGACGCGAAAGATATTGATTATGACCGTTCCCTGCAATATTTTGCACAAGGCAAAGCAGCGATGGATATTATGGGCAGCTTTGCGATTGGCAGCATTCGCAGTTACAATCCGAGCGGCAATTTCGGAGTGTTTATGTACCCGGCGACTGATAATCCTGAAGACAACTACATGACGTATTCCACGGATGACACATGGATGATCGGGGCCAAATCGGCGAATGTCGAGCTGGCGAAAAAATTCTTTGATTTTATGGCCTCCGATGAGGGAGCGCAAATTTGGGCGGATGGCGTACAGACGATCAGCACCATCTCCAAAGATATTAAACCAGCGCAGCAGGACCCGATCTCGGCTGAGTTCCAAGCCGTTTTCCAATCCGGAAAAATTGTCAACAATCAGGTGAAGCCGCTTTGGTACGGCCAATATGACGATACATGGCAAAAAGTGATGACCTTCTTCCTCGTAACCGACCCTGCCGAGCGCAATGTGGATGAGACGATTAAGAAGCTCGACGATGGCTTTGCAAAAATCAATAAAATGAATTAACAGCTCGAGCTTTTCGGCGCTTGAATCGCATAGGGGCGCCGAAAAGCTCTATATTCTTATTAAAGATTTGGCGGTGAGTGGATGAAGAGACTATACAAAAACAACCTCGTAACCTTTACGTTCCTGATTCCGGCTCTTTTATTTTTTTCTTTAGTTGTCATTTTCCCCTTTTTCCGCGGGCTGAACATTGCGTTTACCAATTGGGATGGCATAAGCCCAACCTATGACTATGTTGGCTTGCGCAACCTCAAGCTGCTGTTCAGCGACACCGATGCTATCGAGCCGATTAAAAATACGTTGTTTTTCGCTTTTTCCACGACGTTTCTCGTCAACGTGTTGGGTCTGTTGCTAGCCGTGGCGCTCAATACCAAATTCAAAGGGGTCAACCTGTTAAAGACGTTCATATTTATGCCGATGGTCATCAGCCTTGTGTTGGCCTCCATTATTTGGCGCTATATTTACAGTGATATTTATCCGATTCTATTCCACACCGATAGCGGTCTGCTTGGCAATCCTTCAACTGTCATGCTGGGCATTGTCATCATTGCTGTCTGGAAAGAGGTAGGTCTTGCGATGGTCATCTATTATGCGGGCCTGCAAACCATTCCCAAAGACATGTATGAATCGGCCCGCATTGATGGAGCTGGCATCGTACAGCAGTTCCGCAGCATTACAATTCCATTGCTGATGCCTGCCTTTACGTACTGCATTCCTTTGTGGCTCGGTACGGGCTTGAGGCAATTCGATTATTCGATGGTTGCGACAAAAGGCGGTCCAGGAACGTCTTCCCAGACGATGGCTATGTATGTCTACAATTACGAATTCCCTTATTTCAAGGCAGGCTACGGGCAGATGTCCGCCATTGTGCTTTTCGCGTTCATTCTCTTTATTACCGTTCTCGTTACCGGCTATTTCCGCAGAAGGGAGGTGGAATATTGAACACATCGCGAGCTGCCAAGCAATCTAAGTGGGTGGAACGAATGCGCATTGCTATCCTTTATGCAATCGGCCTGCTGTTCTTGTTCCCCTTCTATATCGCAATTGTCTATTCCATTAAGACGCCGATGGAGACGGCCGAAAGTCCGCTCAGCTTTCCCAAGCACATTTCCTGGAGCAATTATGCGGATGCCATTGAAGCCTCCAACTTTTTCCTTGCGCTTCGCAACAGCGTGGTGACAACATCGGCGACGGTTGCTCTGACGATTCTCGTCTGCTCCATGGGAGCCTACGTCATTGCCCGAAACAATAACCGCTTCTATACGTTTTTCTATTATTTATTTATGTCGAGCATTATGCTGCCGTTTCAGGTGCTGATGTTTCCGCTATACAAAACCTGGGCGGACCTTCATATTTTGAATACGCTGCCGGGGCTCATCACCTCGTTGACGGGCGTGCAAATCGGTTATTTTTGCTTCCTGTATGTCGGCTTCATCAAGACGGTTCCAAGGGAGCTGGAGGAATCGGCTTTGCTGGACGGAGCTTCACGTTACCGGACTTTTTTTAGCATTATTTTTCCGCTCCTCAAGCCTATTAACATGACGATCATCGTACTTAGCGCCTTGGGGGCGTGGAATGATTTCATTGTTTCTATGGTGCTTGTGCAGAAAAAAGCGGTTTCTACGCTGCCGCTCGTGCAATTCCAGTTTTTCGGCGAATATACGTCTCAGGTAAATATGGCATTCGCAGCTATTATCCTGTCCATGATTCCTATTATGATCTTCTACGGATTCGCTCAGCGCTATATTATTGGCGGCGTAACGGCGGGCGCGGTAAAAGGCTAACGACGAAATGAGGCTCACAACGATGAAAGATGCAGCTAATCCAGTAAATACACAGCTTTTTCCTAATCCCTTTATCGAACAAAGAGCGGACCCGTGGGTTTACCGGCATTCGGACGGGTATTATTATTTTACAGCATCCGTGCCTGAATTCGACCGAATTGAGCTGCGCAGGGCAAAGGGGCTGACGGAGCTTGCCGGAAGTCCGCCAGTCGTTGTATGGACGAAGCCGGACATAGGGCCAATGAGCGCTTTAATCTGGGCACCGGAAATCCATTTCATTGAAGAAAAATGGTACATCTATTTCGCGGCGGCGCCTTCGGAAGAAATCGTTGACGGCTTGTTCAACCATCGCATGTTTGTCCTTGAAAATGCTTCGTCCAATCCGCTGGAAGGCGAATGGACAGAGAAGGGTCAAATCCGCACCGCTTGGGATACGTTCGCGCTTGATGCGACCAGCTTCTCTCATAAAGGCAAGCAGTTTTTGGTTTGGGCGCAGAAAGCGCCGCATGTTGCAGGGAATTCCAATTTGTACATTTCAGAGCTGGAAAATCCATGGACGCTGCGCGGCGAGCAGGTGCTATTGACGAAGCCGGAGCTTCCATGGGAAATGATAGGCTTCAAGGTGAACGAAGGGCCAGCAGTGCTAGAGCGAAACGGCAAGCTGTTTATCACCTATTCCGCAAGCGCAACGGATCATCATTATTGCATGGGACTTCTGACAGCAAATGCGGACTGTGATCCGCTTGATGCGGCTGCTTGGAGCAAATCGCCACAGCCGGTGTTTCAGACGAGCGAGCGGACAGGACAATACGGACCTGGACATAGCTGCTTCACGGTTGCGGAGGACGAGATGGAGGATGTGCTTGTCTATCATGGCCGGAGTTATAAGGAGATTGTGGGCAATCCGCTGTATGACCCCAATCGCCATGCCAGAATAAAAAAAATCGACTGGGACGAGGATGGAAATCCGGTATTCGGTGAACCGGCAGCTGACGATCCTTCTTAATGCCTTTGTAATGATCAAAAAAATGAAGCTAGCCATGGAATGTCTTCAAACAGGGCGATTCACAAACGATGATAGGGAAAAACGGGCTCATCCGCCTAGAACGGCTGGAGCCACGCTATCAATTCCTCGTTTAGTGTTCTAGCGGTTTGAAGACACTTCTTTTTTTGATTGCGGAATGGAGCGAGAGGTTTTGGTGCAGCTGCTATTTTCAACCCTTCATTGACGAATGGAGGATGGTTGTGATTAAATTGTTTCAAAGGAAACAATTTATACGAGGTTTCGCAATTTAATTCTCTTTCTATAGCTGGATTGTTTCCTTTGAAACAAAATTTCTGGATTAAAAAAATAAAGGAGGAGTCTTACAATGAGCATTGCCGTTACAATTCGTGAAAGGCGGAGCATTCGGCACTTTAACGAAAAGCCGCTTGCGCCAGATATGCTGCTCCAATTGTTAAATGATGCTGTGTGGGCACCCAATCATGGGCTTAGGGAGCCTTGGCGCTTTATTGTAGCCGAGCGTATGGAGGCAAAAGCCAAGCTGGTCGACCTAATGATGGAGTCGATGGGCCATATGAAACGTCTTAAGCTAATGCCTGGAAAGCTGAAGCAAATGATGATGCAGCATTACAGCAAAACCCCTGCATTTTTAATTGTTGTGATGAAAGCGGACAAGGATGCGCATAAGCAAGAGGAGGATTATGGAGCCGTCAGTTGCCTCATTCAAAACTTTCAACTATTGGCTTGGGAGCAAAGGATCGGGATGGTTTGGTCGACGCTCGAATGTATTCATTCTCCTATATTTTCTGAAGGACTAGGTGTCAAAGCGGATGAGCGTATTGTTGGGATATTGCTAATGGGCTATTACGATAAAATTCCGAAAGCAAAGTCGCGTACTCCTGCTGAAAAGAAGCTGACCATCCTGTAACCTGTAGCGGCAGAGCATCATTTTTATTATTCTAATTGTTTCTTTGGAAACAATATATGCGCTATAATGAAAGGAGTGAAGCTAACAAAGGATGGGTTAAGCATGGAAAAACACCAGTTGAACAAGCAATATGTCTATGAGCTGCTGATTAAGCTGCTGCATCAGATGGAGCAGTTTGAGCAGAATGAGGGCAGCCAGTTTCTAAAGGAGCTGCGCAACAGCCTTGAATTGGATACGCAGATTAATATGACGGAAATTCATACGATTTCCTGCATCGGGCAACACGAGCCGCTTAATTTGACAACAATTGCCGATAAAATGGCGCTTAGCAAAGGAAACGTCTCCAAGGTGACGACCCGGCTTTTGAAAAACGGCTGGGTACGCAGAACACAATTAAATGACAACAAAAAGGAAGTTTTTTTTCGTCTGACTACGCCGGGCAAGCAGCTGTATGCCATTCATGAAGAGATACATGATAAGGCGCAAGCGCAATTTATGGGGATTTTGCATGCCTATAGCGAGGCCGAGCTTGAAGTGGTCAAGCGGTTTCTGCTGGATTTGATCGGTTTCTATGAGCAAAGCATTACAAAGATAACGGAGCAAACATGATGAATAATCGATGGAAAGGTGTGACGAAAGATGAATTATGGCGTAATTGTGGTAGGAGGTGGACCGGTCGGCTTGATGGTAGCCTCTGAACTGGCATTAGCTAATGTAAAAGTGTGCTTGTTGGAGCGTTTGCAGGAAACAACGCCTTATTCCCGGGCATTAACCATTCATCCTCGCACATTGGAGATTTTAGATATGCGAGGCATGACGCCGGAACTGCTGGAGAGGGGGAGACCGATTCCAAGAGGGCATTTTGCCGGCCTCCCGACGCCGTTGGATTTTTCAATTTTGGATTCAGCCTCGAACTATACATTGTTTCTGGCGCAAAGTGAAACCGAGAAGCTGCTGGAGGAACGGGCAAAAGTGCTAGGGGTAGCTATTTTCCGGGAAACGGAAGTGAAATCGATCCGCCAGCACGATGAAGGTGTTGAAGTGACGGCGATAGGAGCGGAAGGGGAATATAGGCTGACTGCTGAATACGCTGTGGGTGCTGATGGCGGGGGGAGCCTTGTCCGCAAACAACTGGGGATCGCCTTTCTAGGAACGGATGCTACTTTTACCGGCATGCTTGGAGACGTCAAATTGCCAGATCTTGAGCCAGGCAAAACCGTATCCCAATTTACGGAGCAGGGCGGCATCATGATTGTACCCGTGACTGAGCACATTTACCGGGTTATTGTGTTTGATAACGAGCGGATGGCGATTGCTAAAGATGAACCCGTAACACTGGATGAGCTGAAGTCCAGCATGCTGCGTGTTTATGGACAAGATTTTGGTATTCGAGAAGCGCAGTGGCTCTCGCGATTCGGCAATGCAACTCGCCAGGCTGAGCATTTTAGCAAAAACCGGGTTTTCCTGGCCGGTGATGCGGCGCATATTCATCTCCCAGCAGGAGGGCAGGGGATGAATGTCGGTTTGCAGGAGGCTGTGAATTTGGGCTGGAAGCTGGCTGCCAAGCTGAATGGCTGGGCCCCGGACTGGCTTTTGGATAGCTATCATGAGGAACGTTATCCTGTCAGCACGGCGCTGCTCCGCAATACCGAAGCGCAGGCTCTATTGATTAGACAGCTTCCGGGCGTAATGGAGCTCAGAAAGCTAATGGCATCCCTTCTGCAAATTCCCGAAGCCAATGCGCTGCTGTCTGACCAAATTTCAGCCTTTAATGTGGGCTATGCGCCTGACCCGCACTCTCCTTCGCATGCCCTGAATGGACGCCGATTCTCGGAGCTTACGTTGAGGCTGGAGAGCGGCTCTCTTCTGAAATCCTACAAGCTCATGCATGCTGGCTCCTATGTATTGCTTCACCTTGCTGGTGATTCCCAATTTGGCGAGCTAGTCGATTGGGAGAAATATGGGCATGTGGAAGGCGTGCAAGCTTCTATAGCTGAAGCGGGTACCGGTTGGGAAAATGTCCATACGGCATTGATTCGCCCAGATGGCTATATTGCGTGGGCGATTGACCGTACAGAAACGGCGCCGCTGGAGGCGGTCAATGCAGGACTTGCCCGCTGGTGTGAGCCTGGTTAAGTAATCATTGAATGGCTAGTTTAGTTCCCCTGTCTCTGCCGAGATAGGGGTTATTTGATTTTTCTATCGGTATATTAATTAATTTTATAATTCCGATAAGAATAGTTGACTTTAAAAAAGTCGACTTGTATAATGCATAAAAAGGTTGAAACATCCTGAATTTTACATGGAATGAGATTCCTTTTTATTTCTAGCATTTGGGGAGGAAACCTTGTTGAAAAAAGTAAAGATAACAATCGTCCTATTTTCGGTCCTTTTATTATTAGCAGGCTGCACAAGCGCAAAGCAGGGCGCGGGTACGACGCCAGCTTCAGCTGAAAGCTCTAGTGCCCCTTCAGAGAGCGTGACGCCAGAAGCGAGTCCTTCAGCGCTGAAGGTGCTTAATTTGGGAAAAGATGTGGAGCTTGCGTCGATGGATTCCGCCATTGCGACAGACGGTCTGTCCTTTGAAGTGATTGCCGCTACAACAGAGGGCTTGTATACGATTGATGAGGATCGCGTGGCCCAGCTGGCTTTAGCTGAAAAGGTAGATTTGAGCGAGGATGGCCTGCATTATACGTTTACGCTGCGAGAGGCGAAGTGGTCCAATGGCACTCCGGTTACAGCGCATGATTTTGAATTTGCATGGAAGCGCCTTGTTAATCCGGAAACGGCTAGTGAATACAGCTTCATCGCAGGAGTAGCCGGTTTGAAAAATGCCGATGCCATCATTGCCGGAGAGAAAAGCTTCGATGAGCTTGGCGTAAAGGCTGTTGATGACAAGACGCTGACGGTGGAGCTTGAACGCCCCATTCCTTTCTTTAACTCTGTAATTGCTTTTCCTTCTTTCTTTCCTGTAAATGAAGCCTTCTTGAAGGAGAAAGGCACGGAATATGCATTGACTCCAGAAGCGCTGCTGGCCAATGGCCCGTTCAAGCTGAAAACCTGGGAGGTCGGCGGAACAACCTTTTATTTGGAAAAAAATAATGACTACTACGATGCAGCCAGTGTGAAACTGGATGGCCTGAACTATAAAATTATTAAAGATACCCAGCAATCTGTCCTCGCCTACGAAAATGGAGACATCGATTATGTCGCCCTCTCTGGCGAACAAATTGCAAACTATCAGCAAAGTCCGGAATACCATAGCGTGCTGACAGGCTTCTTATGGTATTTGTCACCGAACCAGAAGGTTCCTGGTCTTGAAAATGTGAATTTGCGCAAAGCGCTCTCGCTTGCTTATGACAAAACAGCGGTCGTCGATGAGATATTGAAGGATGGCTCCATCGTAGCAGACTTTGCCGTTCCGCAGTTTCTAGCGACCGGGCCAGATGGGAAGGACTTTAGGGAAACAGCAGGCAGCTATCCATCAGGCAATAAAGAAGAAGCACTGCAATATTGGGAAAAAGCGAAAGCCGAGCTTGGCGTTGATGCCATTGAGCTGGAGCTGCTGTTCGAGGATACAGAATCCGCGACGCTGGTGTCGCAGTTCATTCAATCGGAAATTGAGACAGCGCTGCCCGGCGTAACCTTCGCGCTCAAGTCCCAGCCGAAGAAAAATCGCGTCGAGCTGATGTACAACGGCGAATATGAAGTGGGCCTGACCAGATGGGGGCCAGATTATAACGATCCGATGACCTATTTGGCGATGTGGACGACAGACAATCCGAACAATTTTGGCAAATGGAGCGAGAAAGCCTATGATGAGCTTGCGGATCGGGTGAGCAGAGGCGATCTGGCCAGCAAGCCTGAGGAACGGTGGGAAGCGTTAAAGCAGCTGGAAGCGAAAGTGCTGGAGGAAGCGGTTATCTTCCCTGTATATCAGAAGGGCAACGCTATTTTAATTAAACCAGAGGTAAGTGGAGTTAATCTTGGCGCTATAGGTGGCAGCATTTCTTACAAATTAGCTGATAAACAATAATGGGCTGATTCCTTGAAGAGACGGATCGCAGAAGCGGAAGTTCAAGCAGCTGTGATCCGGCATTTTTTTAAAACAAGGTTTGAAGCGGAATACATTGAACATTCGATGTAATGAACTGCAAAATCGTTCGGTAATTATTCGATAACTATAAACAAGCTCGTAAAAAACAAGCCTTCCAGATTAATGTTAACTTGTGATGCTTTAAATAAATGAATTTTGCGAAATAAAACATTTAATGTTTAAACCTAACATTAAACTAACCTATAAGAGTAAGGGAATCTCGAAAATGACATTGAATCCATCTAATCTGTCTAATTCCTAACGTTAATAAGTTATATTTATTGACATAAAATTAACAGGTTTGTATAATTCATAAAAAGGTTAAAACGTCCTAATTTTTACATGGAACGTTCTTCCTTTTTATTTTGGTCATTTTGGGGAGGAAACATTTTTGGGAAAAGTAAAGGTAGCGTTTTGCATGTTCGCGGTCATTTTGATGCTGGTTGGTTGTACAAGCGCGAAGACAAGTACGACTGCGCCGGCAGCTTCTGGCGAGCCGTCTGCTAGTGCCTCGCCAGAAGCGAGCACGGGTGGAGCGAAGGTGATTAATCTCGGCAAGGATGTAGAGCTAGCTTCTATGGACTCGGCTATTGCAACGGACGGCTTATCTTTTGAAGTCATTGCGGCGACGATTGAAGGGCTGTATACGATTGATACCGATGGCGTGCCGCAATTCGCAATGGCAGAAAAGGCAGATTTGAGCGAGGACGGCTTGAGCTATACTTTTACGATTCGAGATGCAAAATGGTCCAACGGGACGCCAGTTACGGCGAAGGATTTTGAGTTCGCCTGGAAACGGCTGGTAAGCCCCGAAACAGCGAGTGAGTACAGCTTCATTATGGGCGTTGCCGGCGTCAAAAATGCCGATGCCATCGTTGCCGGCGAGAAGGGCATCGAGGAGTTGGGCGTAAAAGCGGTGGATGAAACAACGCTGACCGTAGAGCTGGATCGTCCCGTCGCATTTTTCACTTCTTTGATGGCTTTTCCTTCTTTTTATCCAATCAATGAGGCGTTTTATAACGAAAAAGGTACTGAATACGCTTTGACTGCGGATGCATTGCTTGCAAACGGCCCCTTCAAAATGAAAACGTGGGAAGTGGGCGGCACGGCCTTTTACTTAGAGAAAAATGCAGATTATTTTGATGCTGGCCATATCCAAGTGGATGGACTGAACTACAAAATTATTAAAGATACACAGCAATCGATTCTGGCTTATGAAAATGGCGATCTCGATTATGTCATGCTGTCCGGCGAGCAAATTGCAAACTACCAGCAAAGCGCGGAATATCATAACATCGTGGCAGGCTATCTTTGGTATTTATCGCCTAATCTGAAGGTGCCGGGCCTCGAAAACTTGAATTTGCGCAAGGCGCTATCGCTTGCTTACGACAAACAAGCGATTGTCGATGAAATATTGAAGGATGGCTCGATTGTGGCCGATTTCGCTGTTCCGACGCTGCTGGCGACGGGGCCGGACGGCAAGGATTACCGGGAAACAGCCGAAAATTATCCGGGGACGGATAAAACCGAAGCGCTGAAATATTGGGAGAAAGCGAAGGAGGAGCTTGGAACGGAGGCTATTGAGCTGGAGCTGCTGTTCGAGGATACGGAATCCGCTACGCTCGTCGCCCAGTTCATTCAATCCGAAATTGAAACGGCGCTGCCGGGTGTAAGCTTTGTACTTAAGTCCCAGCCGAAGAAAAACAGGATAGAGCTTATGCAGCAGGGAAATTATGAGGTCGGCCTGACGAGATGGGGCCCGGATTATGCCGATCCGATGACATATCTTGATATGTGGACGATGGGCAGCCCGAACAACTACGGCTTATGGGAAGATAGAACGTACGATGAGCTTGTGAATCGGGCGAGCAAGGGAGACCTGGCCAGCAAGCCAGCTGAAAGATGGGACGTGCTGAAACAAGCGGAAGCCATCGTCATGGATCAGGCCGTCATTTTCCCTGTGTATCAGAAGGGCAATGCGGTATTAATTAAGCCGGAAGTAACCGGCATTGAATTTCATTCGGTGGGTGTCAACGTCTTCTACAAAAGTGCTAATAAAAGCTAATCAAATAAACGAGAGCAGCCGGATGGCAGGGCGGGCGTTGCTGCAGCCGCTATCCGGCATTTTTTAAAGATAAGCATTAATAAGTTTTGCGCTTATAATGGGCTTGCATTTTATCGCGAAATGATAGCTTTGCCGCCAGAGGACGGCGACATCCGTTTACGCTTGAGAGGTGAAACGATTGAGAAACTATGTGTTAAAAAGATTAGGCTTAGCCGTTGTGACGCTGCTCGTTATTTTGCTGGCTCTCTTCCTTATGCTGGAGCTTATGCCGGGCTCGCCATTTAACGATGAGAAAATTACCCAGGCGCAGCGGGCGGTGCTGGATGCCAAATATGGCCTTGACCAGCCCGTGTTTAATCGCTTCGTCCATTATATTAAAGCGATGCTGAGCGGTGATTTCGGCGTTTCCTATGTCATTCAGAAAAATATGCCGATTTCCGCCATGCTGGAGGCGCGCCTGCCCGTATCCATCCAAATCGGGTTTCAGGCCGTTCTGCTGGGAACGGTGATTGGATTGCTTCTCGGCATTATAGCCGCCCTTAAGCACAATAGCATTGCCGACAGCTTGACAACTTTTGTATCAGTCATTGGTGTCAGTTTTCCCTCTTATGTATTTGCCCTCGCCCTGTCGTATTTTTTGGGATGGAAGCTCAAGTGGTTTCCGCTCTTGTATAGCTCTGCATCACCGTTTGTGTCTACCGTGCTGCCAACGATCGCCCTTTCGATGTTTACGATTGCGACCGTTGCCCGTTTTACTCGCTCTGAAATGATCGAAGTGCTTAGCTCAGAATACATACGGCTATCGGAGAGCAAAGGAGTGGGTAGCGCGAGGCTGATTATCGTTCATGCGCTGCGTAATGCGCTCATTCCCATTATTACGGTGCTGGCGCCGCTCGTTGTCGCTTTAATGACCGGCAGTCTCGTTATTGAGCAGATTTTCGCCATTCCCGGCATCGGCAGCTTGCTCGTGACGGCGATTCAAATCAATGACTACAACGTCATCATCGCCGTATCCTTCCTTTACAGCATAATGTTTATTGCAATTATGCTGGCTGTAGATATTTTATATGGCGTTATCGATCCGCGCATTCGTTTGGCTAAGGGGGAGAAGCATGGGTAATCCGGTTCAAGCTTATACAGGTACAGGTGGCGACTTCGAACTTGCTGGCAATAGCGAGCGCGCGCAAATCGATCATACTTATACGAGCCAGTCGTATGGGAGGGACGCTTTTCTGCGTTTTAAGGCGAATAAAGGTGCGGTTTTTGGCCTTGTCATTATTATTATCATTTCTTTTTTCGCCGCCTTTGGGCCGATGATGAATGAGCACACATATAAATCAATCCATATTAAGCATAAAAGCTTGCCCCCGCGCATTGAAGGGTTAGAGCACTTTTTTATTTTTAATGGGGTAGCCAATGGAATTAATGCTTATGAGCAAAAAGGGCTGACCGACGTCTATTATATTTTCGGCACCGATACGCTGGGGCGGGATTTATGGACCCGTACCTGGGAGGGAACGCGCATTTCCTTATACATTGCGGTAATTGCCGTTGCAGTAGATATGATTATTGGCATGTGCTATGGCCTTGTTTCCGGTTACTTCGGCCGTTCGGTTGACAATGCCATGCAGCGATTTATTGAAATTTTAAGTGGCATCCCGAATTTGGTCATAGTGACGCTGCTCATTGTCGTGCTGAAGCCGGGGTTTGTAACGATAACGCTCGCCTTAATGATTACAGGCTGGATTGGGATGAGCCGGGTAGCGAGGGCGCAAATTTTAAAGCTGAAGGAACAGGAGTTTGTGCTGGCGTCCCGAACGCTTGGGGCGGGTCATTTCCGGATTATTTTCAAAGATATTTTACCGAATATTTTTGGGCAGATCATTATTATGTCGATGTTTTCAGTTCCTAGCGCGATCTTTACTGAAGCTTTTCTGGCTTTTATCGGTCTGGGCATTCCTCAGCCCATGGCCTCGTTAGGCTCGCTGATTAGTGAAAGCTTCAAATCGATGACGATTTATCCGTATATGATTGTCGCTCCGGTCCTTGTGCTGGCGCTGCTGATGCTGAGCTTCAATCTGCTCGCAGACGGGCTGCGCGATGCGCTTGATCCGAAAATGAAAGAAAGCTAGGAGGGGAAGCAGATGAGCGAAACGGTGCTTTCAATCCGTAATTTATCGATCTCGTTTGAAACGGCAAGCGGGCTCGTAAATGCCATACGCGGAGTGGATCTGGAATTGCGCAAAGGGGAAACGGTCGCGATTGTCGGGGAATCCGGCAGCGGAAAGTCCGTTACAGTAAAGGCAATCATGCGAATCTTGAGCAGCAATGGCCGAATTAATGCCGGCTCAATCCTATTCCACTATGAGGATAAAGGCAAGCGGGTGACGCAGGATCTGCTTAAACTGTCGCAAAAGGAAATGCGCTCGCAAATCAATGGCCGGCGAATCGCCATGGTGTTTCAAGATCCGATGACGTCGCTGAATCCGACGATGACCGTTGGCAATCAAATTATGGAAAGCATGATCATCCATTTGAAAAAAAACCGCTCCGAAGCGCGCAAGCGGGCGCTGGAATTGCTGTATCTCGTTGGCATAAGCGATCCTGAGAAGCGGATGAAATGCTACCCGCATCAGCTGTCCGGCGGCATGCGCCAGCGTGTCGTCATAGCGATTATGCTCGCCTGCGACCCGGAGGTGCTCATTTGCGATGAGCCAACGACGGCGCTTGATGTGACGATTCAGGCTAAAATTTTAGAGCTGATAAAAACGATACAAGCGAAAACAGGCATTTCGGTCATCTATATTACGCATGATTTAGGCGTCGTTGCGAAGGTTGCGGATTATGTGACGGTCATGTACGCGGGAAAAATGATTGAGCGGGGGACGGTGGAAGAAATTTTTTACGATCCTCGCCACCCATATACATGGGGGCTGCTTTCCTCAATGCCGGACATGGGCTCGCCGAATGAAAAGCTGTACACGATTCCCGGCAGTCCGCCGAATTTGCTTCATCCCATTACTGGGGATGCCTTCGCGCCGCGGAACGTCCATGCGCTAAACATTGATTTCAAGCTGGAGCCGCCCATGTTTAAAGTGACGGACACGCATTATGCGGCGACCTGGCTGCTGCATGAGAATGCGCCGAAGATCGAAATGTCAGAGACGCTGAAAGCGAGATTGGGCAAGGCGGCGAAGGAGGCGGGAAGCGAGTGGGAAGAAAAACCATCTTACGAGTTGCTGATCTGAAGCAGCATTTTAGAGTAAGCAAGCATTATACAGTGAAGGCGGTAAACGGGGTTTCCTTTGACATCCATGAAGGGGAAACTTACGGGCTTGTAGGAGAGTCGGGCAGCGGCAAGTCGACGATCGGGCGAACGATTATTCGGCTGTATGAGCCGGCAGCGGGCATGATTTCTTTTCAAGGTGCGGATATTTCCGGGACGCTTAGGGAGAAGGAGCATACGCTGCTGCGCACCAAGATGCAGATGATTTTTCAAGATCCGATGGCCTCGCTTAATCCGCGAAAAAAAGTAATCGACATTATTGCGCAGGGGCTGGACATTCATAAGCTGTACCGAACGAAGCAGGAGCGCCAAGAGAAGGTAGAGCGCATACTCGAAAAAGTAGGGCTGTCGCGCGAGCATGCGAACCGTTATCCGCACCAGTTTTCGGGCGGACAGCGGCAGCGCATAGGCATAGCCCGGGCGCTTATTATGGAGCCGGGACTTATTATCGCCGATGAGGCGATCAGTGCGCTTGATGTGTCGATTCAGGCGCAGGTTGTGAATTTGCTTAAGAGCATTCAGGAGGAAACGAGCACGGCCTTTTTGTTCATTTCCCATGATTTATCGATGGTCAGATACATTTCTGATCGAATCGGTGTGCTGCATTTAGGCTATTTAGTCGAGACGGGAACGACGAAGGATATTTTCGAGCGCCCCGTGCATCCGTATACGAAGTCGTTGTTGTCGGCGATTCCCCATGCTAATCCGTTGAAGGAAAAAACGAGAGTCACCCTCTCCTACGAATATGCAAGCAGCGGAATCGATTATGAGAGAGGAACGGAGCAGGCCGTTTCGGCGACTCACAGCGTGCTTGCTACCGAGGAGGAGTTTTCGTTGTGGACCGGCAGATAAATGAAAACAAATGGCATGCGATAAAAGGGTCCTTCTTTGTTCGTTATTATTGATGGGCGGCAGGCTGTCTTCGTCTCCGGCTGAAGCCTTCAAGCTTTCTGAGCTAAGGGGATAATGGCTCAAAGCGCTGCGAAACATGTGATTATGCCGGAAGGGAGAATGGGGGTTGTCTCTTGAACAACGCCCTCATTTCCATTACAATAGAAATGGCCTTATTGATAATGGTTATCAATTAAAGAAAGGCGAATTTTATGTTGGGAGGCAGCAGCGATGATTAGCAAGAAGGAAGCCCATCCCTTTTTTCATCAAACCTTAGTTGAAATCAAGCAGGCCGATATTTTGGAGAGCCCTGAAGATTGGCAGCAGGAAGCTTATCCAATCAAAAGCCACACCCTCATATACGTTGTAAAAGGGAAGGGAGAGCTGCAGCTCAATCACCGGCCCTCCCAGTTCAGCCCCAAAACAGCATTTATGCTGCTGCCAGGAACGGTTGTGAAATGGAAAGTCGAGCCGGATCGGCCCCTTTTATTATTCCGGCTGGCTTTCCATTTGTTTCGGATGGGAGATCGAAGCAGCAAGCAGCTGACCTTCGACAAAGAGCTGGAGTTTCCCGTAACGGGAAAGCTGGCTATTGCCCATACTGCCGCCATGTCCCGGCTGTGCAAGCAACTGGCAGCTTGTGATTATGCAGCGCCGAGTGTTGATCCTCTGCGCTATCAGCAGCACATGCATAAGTTATTTGCCTTGCTAGTTGGCAGCGTTCCAGCGTATGCTGAGCATGCTGATGATCCGATTCAGCGCACGCTCCATTACATGGAGCGTCAATATGCGACGGGCGTTACGCTGCAGGAACTGGCACAGGTCGCCCAAATGCACCCGACTTATTACTCTGCTCAGTTCAAACTCAGGCTTGGCAAAAGCCCGATAGAATATTTGAATCAGCTGCGGATGAACCGCGCTAGGGAGCTTATGCTCACCACGCCTGAAAAAATGCGAAATATAGCCCGCTTGACCGGATTCAGCGATGAATTTTATTTCAGCCGCCGATTTAAGGCAAGCTACGGCAGCTCTCCTACTGTGTATATGAAGAAGCATCCGCCATTAAAAGTATCCTCCCTTTCTTCCCCGTACACCGAAAACTTGCTCGTGTTAGGTATTAATCCCTGTGAAAAGGATAGTAATGGCGAGCTGCTTTCGGAGAAAAAATGGCTTTCCGCCAAAACAGACGGCATGGCGAGCTGGGAATATAAACGGCGAAGCCTGCTCAGCAGCAAGCCGGATGTCATTTTATGCAAGGAGCACATTTTAAACGAGACGCGAATGTATATGGGGGATATTGCGCCTATTATTACGGTACCTTGGCTTAGTCTGGATTGCTTTGATCATATGCGGGCAATCGCTAAATTGACGGATAGGGAAAGCCATGCCCAGCATTGGATGGAGCAGCATGAAGCGAGGGAGGCGCAGGCGTTAAAGCAAGTGGAGCAGAAAATCGGCCGCAGTTCGGCTGCTATTTGTGTTATTGCCGGTCATAAAATCAAAATGTATGGCGGGCGCAACATTGGCCATGTGTTTTATCGCTCCTTGCGGCTGGAGCCGCCGGAGCAAATCCGCCGGGAAATGAACAAGCATGATGCGGGCACTATTTTTAACTGGCTGGAGGTGCCGGCAGAGCAATTTGGACAATATGAAGCGGATTATTTATTTGTTCTGATTGAACCAAAGGCTGGGGCGCTAAATAAGCTGGCGGAATTGCAGGCAACGGAAGGGTGGCAGCGGCATCGGGCTGTCAGAAAAAATAATGTGTTTATGCTGGATTGGTCCCGTTGGATTGGCTATTCGCCTTTTTCGATCACCAAGCAGCTTGACGATGCGGTTGCCCTGCTTACTGCTCCGCGCTATGGCTGAGAAAGTACAAGGCTAAAAATCATAAAATATGCTATGGAGCATCGCCGTATAGCTATCTATAATTCAATTGAAGATGATGATGATAATCGTTATCAAAAAAAATGGGCAGGTATAATCCATAGGAGGAACACAGCATGAGCAAGTTTCATCGCATATTTATTTTAATGCTGCTTGTTATCGTTACAGCTTGCGGCGGCAATGCAGGAACACAGCCGGAAGGGGCGGCAGCGGATGGGGCAGCGACTGCAAGCAGCTCGCCAGCAGCGGCAGTAGACACAAATTCAGCAGGCGATAAACGCATTGTATCGCTGTCGATTTTGCATACGAGCAATTTATTGGCGTTAGGCATTCAGCCTTATGGTGCCGTTACGCAAGCAGGGAAGGATTTTCTGCCTCATGCAGCCCCATTGCTGGAAGGAACGGTGAATTTGGGAAATTCGCAAGAGCCGAATTTGGAGGCCATTGTGGATGCTGCTCCCGATCTCATTATCGGGCAGGATGAGCTTTTGAAAGGGAATCGGGCAGAATTGGAGAAAATAGCTCCGGTTTATTCGCTTCCGGCATTTGGCGAAATGACTTGGCGCGAACAACTGCTTGAGCTTGGCAAAGAGACAGGACGCGAACAAGAGGCGCATCAATTCATGACGGATTACGATGAGAAGCTGGCAAAGGTGAAGGCAAACGTTAAGCAAGCGATTGGCGAGGATACGGTATTGGTCATTCGGGTTATGGCAAAGGAAATCAGGCTGTATGGACTTGACCGCAGTTACGGTTCGCTGCTATATGAGGATTTGGGCTTGAATCCGGTTGCTGGACTTGAGAAATTCCCGGAAGGCCCGCAGGCGATTTCCCGAGAAGTGCTGCCCGAATATGATGCGGATCGCATATTGCTGGAAGTAGCGAAAGCAGATGAGGCGCAGGCGCTTTATGCAGAGCTCCAAAACAGCGCGATTTGGAACAATATGAAAGCTGTGAAAAATGGACATATTTATATGATTGAGCAGCAGCCTTGGCTGGATTATTCGGCATTAGGCATGCTGAAATCGCTGGAGCTTGCGGATTCTCTCCTAACCTCCAAAGAATAAGCACATCATTGAATAAAGCGCATTATCATTAAAAAGAGCCTGTTCTCCTGTCATGATCTAAAATGACTGCGGGAACAGGCTTTTTGGTGCTTAAACGGGAATTGAGCTGTTCTTATGATTCATCTCTGCGCATTGGATTTGGTATTTCCACATATAAGGGTGTTTCGCCGCGCTGATGAAAACGGCTGAGCAGATTTGCCTTTGCCGGGAGCGTAGCGCTGGTTAATAAATCTTGAATAAGATTGTGCAAAAGCGCATGGGAGGATGTTTGCTTGATTTCTTGCAGCATGTCGCTCGCGATCGCCCAGTACACCTGCTCTTCCTGCCCGCTATAATACGAAATTCGTGCAATTAGATGGGAGAGATGGTTAACGAAAAAATAATATTTTAAGCGATGGCGTGCTTGCTCCTCGGAATAGAGGACAGGGCTGTCCTCCCGCAGCAAGGTGTTAATCCAGCCCCGCTGCTCGGCGATTTCCATGTTAATGCTAATACCCTCAAGATCTCTGACATAAAAAGTGCCGGGCATGCCTTGGTGCAAGCGCAGCATCGCATTTTGCACATGCGCTTCCAGGCTTATGCCTGTTTCCGCGTATAAATGCAGCAGCGGCTTCATCGACAGGTGCAAATATTGGCGCAGCCAATTTGTCCAGTCGGGCAGCTTCGGATATAGCGCTTGGCGCACAGCTCGGAATAGCAGCGGCTCGCTATGTCCGGGAGGGACTTCGAGCAAGGACGCGATGACAAATGGCGGCTCCTCGGCAGAAGTGCATTCTTCCGGCGCCTCGCGCACAATCATAGAAAAAGCAGACATTAACTCCTCGTTCAAGCTTTGCCCGGCTTCAGGTATACGCAGCGTGCGGTAACCTTCCTCTAGCAAAAGCTTAAATGACTCCGTCGTATACTCCTTCCGAATAGCATCAATCGCTCTTGAGGCGTCAAGCGTTCGCAGCAGCTGTTCGGGCGTATTCTCACGAATGAAATTCGTAATCCGAATGTGCAGCGACAGCTTGTAAAAGCAAGCTTGCTCCGGGTTCCATACCGTTCGCACAGATGAGGTTGGGTATACGAGTGGCCCGGTATCCCCTAAATCTACAAGCAGCCCTTGCTCCAGCAATTTTTGCACAGGCGCAAGGCTGCGTACATATTCTGCCTGCCAAGGATGGCAAGGCAGAAGCCTATAATCGCCGCTCGCCGCGCCAAGCTTCGCTTCGGCTGCCGCTTTCATCGCAGGCGGAATCCACGCGAAGTGCTCCTCATTCGATTGTTCGCCAAGCCAATCCTCCGCAATATATTCAGCTGCCGCAGCAAAGCAGTGAAGCGTGAAGGCAGCGCCGAATTCCGGCGAATAAGCCTGTGAATCGCTGTCCGAAAAGCCTTGCAGGCTTTTTGGAGTCGGATGAAAGGGATGTCCGCAAAGCAGCGCCTGCTCCAAATAGCGGAAATCAAGGAGCCGCTCCCCTTGTTCGCGCTCTTGCTCAGCGGCAAAAGCCAAATAGTGATTTAAACGCTGCTGGCTGTTATGAATAAGGGCTTCCAGCTCCGCCCGTTTTTGCGATTTAGACGATGAGTCTGCCTGGGCGAAGCAAATTTCATCCAGCACGAGCTGAATCACTTCGGCGAACGAGTTTTTTTTCCACTGCTGTGCATCCTTTGTATAAAAATGCTCCCCAAACACATGATGGCCGCCCGCAGACAAATGCAGAACAGTTCCGTAGATTCCAAGCTTCGTGTGTGGGAGCCAAATGACTTTCGTTATTTCAGGATGAAAAAAGGAAACATCGCTAGGCTCGAATTGCCCTGATTCGCGAAGATAGGCATTTAACAAGCGGGTGATGCTTTCTTTTTCCGAGAGCTGAACGGATGGGCTAGATAAAGGATCTTGGTTAATTTGGGCTTGCGGCATGTTGGATTAGCTCCTTTCAAACGCTAATTTATTGGGCGGAAAAATGTTTTTGCTGCCGAATATGGGCAGCGGGAAACCAGACAAGCATAGAGGCGAGCAGCATGAAGCCTCCCATCACCAAAAAGACAGAGGACAGGCCTAGCTGAGCGCCAATAAAGACACCGATGGTTGGCCCGGAAATTTGGCCCGCCATGAGGAGGCTGTTTGTTGCCCCGATTTTAACGCCTCTGTCATGGTCGGATGAGGTTTTGAGGACAGACAGCATGACGGTTTGCAATAATGCACTGTAAAAAAAGCCTTGCAGAAAACGGACAATAAAAAGCCAGATCAAGCCAAAAGGCAGCGTCTGGGCGATGATGCAAAGGGCGCATAATAGCCCGGCTGCGGTGAAATTGCGTGCGGGCTGATGGTTATCATTTCTTTTCCCCCACCATGGGCCGCCTATTAATTCTCCAGCAGAGGAAGCGGCAATAAGTACGCCTACCGCCGTCGCTGCTTTAGCAGGCGAATCAAGCAGCTCCCGCATATACGGCGTGAAAATCGTGAAGGTTGCGAAGTCCGCAAGCTTGAACAATATGCCGGCAGCGATAAAGGAGCGTGCTACAGGGTGCTTCAAAAGCGCAGCAAAAGCAGCGAATATGCCGCTTCGCATAGAGGGGGGGATCGCAGCTTTTGGCTTTTCCTGTGCAGAGCCGGGTAAAACAAAGGCAGCAATGATGGCAAATGAAGCGGTTAAAGAGGCGGTTATGAACAGCAAGGGACCGCTTCCCCATGTATTTACGCAAAGGCCGCCGAGCAAAGGGCCAACGAGCAGTCCTGCCGCGGAAGCGCGTTCCATTTGCCCAAGCGCCAATCCTTGCTTCTTAGGCGGAGCGTGGGTTCCGATGAACGCACTGCTTGCATCGGAGATGCCGCCGAACGCGCCCTGGCATAGCCGAAACAGAAAAAATTGAAACGGCGTTGCGGCAATGGACATCAGGAACATGCTTAACGCCAGCCCTAACAAAGCTCGGACTACCATCCATTTTCGACTCCAGCGGTCGCCGAGCTTGCCCCAGAAAGGAGTAAGCAGCGCATAAGAAACAGCTGGCGCCGACACGGCAAGTCCGGTCCACATGAGTACTTGGGAGGGGCTTCCTGCATGAAGAGACTCCATGTAGTACGGAATAAATGGGCTAATGCCTGTTAATCCTGCGCTGGTAAGGAACCTTCCTCCCCATAATACACGTACACTCCTATTCCAAGATAATTGCTGCATTTTATCCTCACCTGCCTTGTCTAACGTGATAAATAATCAAATACCACCCAAGATTAGCAACAATGATTATCAAAGTCAATAAAATTAAAGAAAAATTATACAAAATAAAAATATATTGACAGGTAAAAAAAGGAATCGCATAATGGAGCCTATGTCGCTATGTGATATTAATAATCATTATCATCCAGGCGTGTAAGCGACATTGAAAACTAGAGGAAAGCTGGTGTTCATGCATGGAACAAAACGCTTTGCAGGTTAAAGAAAGATCGCCGAAAATAGCCAATACGATCATCGATTGTATCGGACGAACGCCATTAGTACGCTTAAATTCGCTGTTTGCTCCCCACGGGGTATCTATCTTCGCCAAGCTAGAGATGATGAACCCAGGCGGCAGCATGAAGGATCGGCCTGCCCGCTACATTATCGAGAAAGGGCTGAGGGAAGGGACGATTCAGGCGAATACCCATCTGATCGAGAGTACGTCGGGCAATTTGGGCATTGGCCTCGCACTCGCTGCAAAGATGTACGGGTTAAAATTCACCTGTGTGGTAGATCCGAAAATTACCTCGACCAATTTGCGAATGATTACTTATCTGGGTGCCCAAATCGACATGGTTAAGGAGCCTGATGAATTTGGAAGCTATTTACAGTCACGAATAAGCAGAGTAAAGGAGCTTGCGAGCCAGGATCGCCATGCTTACTGGATCAATCAATATGCGAATCCGCTTAACTGGGAAGCGCATTATTATGGGGCAGGAGAGGAAATCGTGGAGCAAATGGACAGCCCAATCGATTATTTAGTGTGCGCTGTGAGTACAACTGGCAGTATACTCGGAATTTCTCGCCGCGTAAAGGAGGCATTTCCACGGGCCAAAATTATTGCGGTAGATGCAGTAGGCTCCATTATTTTCGGAACACCGGCTGCTCAGCGTGAGCTGCCTGGCATCGGAGCAAACCGCGTGCCCGAATTATTTGCTTCGCTTGAGGTCGATCAGGTCATCCATGTCAACGATCGCGAATCGGTGCAGGGCTGCCGCAAATTGCTGGAGCGCGAAGGGATTTTTGCTGGTGGATCATCGGGCTCCCTTGTAGCCGCTTTGCAAAAATTGCTTCCGACCTTGCCGCCTTCAGCCAACGTAGTAACCGTGCTGCCAGACCGGGGAGAGCGTTATTTGGATACGGTATACGATGAGCGATGGGTACAGCAGCTGCCGCTTGGCAATGATTCAGCAGAGCAAAACCAATACGAGCAAGGAGTGGTTAAAAAATGAATCAGGTACAGGAGCATGAAATTTTATATTTGAGCAAGCAGCATATTGTGGAGCTTGGCGGAATGCATTCAGCGCCATATGTCGCAGCGGTAACCCGGGCGTTTGAGCTTCATGCCAAGGGAGAATTTATGCAGCCGCTAAAACCGTATTTGCGGGTGAACGGGGATGCAGGCCATATTGCCGATCGTATCATCGCTATGCCGGCTTATGTCGGCGGCGAGGTTGCCGTAAGTGGACTGAAATGGATTGGCAGCAAGCACGACAATCCGGCAAAGCGCAATAAGGAGCGGGCAAGCGCACTCATTATTTTGAATGATCCCGAGTCCAATTATCCGATTGCCGTCATGGAGGGAAGTCTCATAAGCGGCATGCGTACAGCAGCGGTGACCGTCATTGGGGCAAAGCATTTAGCCAAAAAAGATTTTGGTGCGGTTTCGGTCATTGGCTGCGGCGTCATCGCGAAGATGCAGATCACCTCTTTGGTCGAGCAATTTGCGGCCATTCATACCGTTCGACTATTCGACTTGAACCGAGAAAATGCCTTGCGGCTAGTCGAAGAGCTGCGGGAGCAGTTCAAGCAGGTTGAGTTCAAGGTAGTGGAATCGGCGGAGCAAGCGGTTAGGCAGGCGGAAGTGCTCGTCACAGCGACAGTAGCCTCAGCGCCGTATATTCCGTATGAATGGCTGAGCAAAGGGACGTTCATCAGCAATATCTCGATTATGGATGTGCATAAGGACGTATTCGTTCATGCAGATAAAGTCGTTGTCGACGATTGGGATCAATCCAACCGCGAGAAAAAAACGATTAACCAGCTTGTGCTGGAGGGCAAGTTTTCGCGTGAGCAGCTGCACGCTGAGATGGGTGAAATCGTAATCGGCAGCAAGCCGGGGCGTGAAAACGATGACGAAATTATTTTGCTCAATCCGATGGGAATGGCGGTTGAAGATATTTCAAGCGCGGCAGAAATTTATGCGCAGGCTGTGAAGAAAGGGATAGGTACGCGTCTATGTCTGTAACTACAAGCGGCGTACGTTCAGAAATGCAGAACATCGTTCCTTATATTCAAAAGCTGAAGGCCGAGCAGCCTGGACTATTATGTGCCTATGTGCGTGATATGGATGCGTTGCGCAGCCATGTGGGGGTGCGGGTGCAATCGCTGCCCCGGCGCTGCAAGCTATTTTATGCGATTAAAGCCAATTCGGAGCGCGAGGTGCTTGCTGCCCTCGCTGAAATTGTGCACGGCTTTGAGGTCGCATCGCTAGGTGAAATCAGAAAAGTGCGTGAAATATCTTCAGATATTCCGATTTTATTCGGCGGACCTGGAAAGACGGAAGAAGAACTGGAAGGCGCAATCGAATACGGTGTCAGTCTCATCCATGTGGAGAGCGGGCATGAGCTGAATAAGCTGAATGCGATTGCTGAAAGGCGCGGCATTGTAGCACCGGTTCTGCTGCGCATTAATTTGCGGGGCCCGCTTCCGCAAGCGACGCTGGCCATGGGCGGAAAGCCAACTCAGTTCGGCATTGACGAGGAGTCGCTGCCGGAGGTAATGGGGCAATTGCAGAAGCTGCGGCATGTCCGCGTGGAAGGGTTCCATTTTCACTCCCTATCGAATAATTTGGATGCCGAGCAGCATGTTCGCCTAGTCGAATATTATTGCGAAATTTCTCGGCAGTGGGCTGCAAAATACGGCTTAACCTTGAACTATATCAATGCTGGCGGCGGCATCGGTGTCAATTATGCGGATTTGGAGCAGCAGTTTGATTGGGATGGGTTCGTCAGCGGCTTAGCGCCAATGCTGGAAAAGGAGCTGCCGCCAACGACTACCATTCTTTTTGAATGCGGGCGTTATCTTACTGCCGCAAGCGGCTATTATGCTGCGGAGGTGCTGGATATTAAGCGGAATCACGGGAAGGATTATGTCATTATTCGTGGAGGCACCCATCATTTTCGGCTTCCGGTTTCCTGGAATCACAGCCATCCGTTTGAGCGGATTGCCATTGAGCATTGGCCGCATTCCTATGAGCGTCCGGCGCTTTATGACGGTTCGGCTACCATAGTCGGCCAGCTATGTACGCCGAAGGATGTGCTGGCACATGAGGTTGAAATAAAAGAGGTACGCGTAGGCGATATTCTGCTGTTTCGTTATGCGGGCGCATATGGCTGGGCGATTTCGCATCATGACTTTTTGAGCCATCCGCATCCTGAGCATAAATATGTCGAAGGCCTGAACTCTCTTTTTGGAGGTGGCGTATGAGCCAGATAGGTTTGACATTGCTGCACTCGAATGAGCGGATTCAAGTAAGAAGGCGAATTTTTCGTCAACTGATAGAGTCGCTGTTGTATGAGCGAATTGTAACCGGGCCCGCTATCGCCTACGGTGCAGAATCAGAATATGAGCTTCACGGAAAGACCGACTCTGGGGAGGAGGTTGCTTATCGGTTTAAAGCTTCCCGTAAAAAAAGCTTTGGCCGCATCCGCTTGTCGGAGGAGCCCGTTGTGCGCTGCACGGCAGGTCGCGCCGCAGAGGCGGATTCTCTGCCTCGCTTTCTGCTGGAAATCGCGCCCGCGATAGGGACGACGGAGACCTTATTGTCTGTCTTTATCGATGAAATTCAGCAAACGCTGCTGAAGGATACGATGGCTGTCCAAAAGCTGCTGGAATTGCAGCAGCATAAGCCAGCCGATTATGACGACTGGGAGAGCTATGTGCAAGCGGGCCATCCGTATCATCCCTGCTATAAATCAAGAATCGGCTTTACGCTGGAAGACAATTTGGCCTATGGACCGGAATTTAAGCCGGAGCTGAAATTGGCTTGGGTGGCCGTGCACCAGGAAGCTGCGAGTTTTTCGATCGCTCGCATGCTTGATATTACTAGCTATATGCAGCATGAGCTTGGAGCCGATTACGCCGCATTCCAAGCGACAATAGAGGCTGCTGGTAAAAACCCCAGCGAGTATGTGCTGCTGCCGGTTCATCCTTGGCAGTGGGAGCGATTCGCGGCGACCGCTTTTTTCGAACAAATGGAGACGCAAGAGATCATTTATTTAGGCTATGGCAGCGATAGCTACGTGCCCCAGCAGTCCATTCGTACCCTCAGCAATCGGGCGGACAAGTCCAAGGCATACGTTAAGCTGCCACTAAGCATTACGAATACATCGTCCGGCCGAATATTGGCTCGGCATACGCTGCTTAATGCAGCGCGCATATCGGATTGGCTTGGCGAAATGGTGGCAAGCGATGCTTTTTTACGCGATGAGCTCAGGCTCATTATGCTGAAGGAGGTGCTGGGTGTTTCTTATCAGCATCAGAAGCTGCCAAACCTGCTTGAGCAAAAGGTCTATGGCGCGCTTGGCGCTATTTGGCGCGAAAGCTTGCATCCGTATTTGGAGCCAGGCGAGGAAGCTCTTCCTTTTGGCGCCTTAAGTTATCTTCAAGCGGACGGGACACCGGTCATCGATGGCTGGATTCAGAAGCATGGCATGGAGCGCTGGGTGAAAAAGCTGCTTAGCGTCTCGGTCGTACCTTTGATTCATTTGCTGTACGCGCATGGAACGGCGCTGGAGTCCCATGCGCAAAATATGATGATTGTACTGGAGCGGGGGCTGCCGACACGTATCGCTTTGAAAGATTTTCACGACGGCATTCGCTATTCGCCTGCCGTTCCCAATCCGCTGGGCTATCCGGACATTATGTATCCTCCATCCAATCATCAACGCGTCAACCGCAATTCATTCATTGCGAAGGAAGAGGTCAAGGAGGTCAAAGACTTTTTGCTCGATGCGTTTATGTTTATTAATTTAACCGAGCTGGCCTTCTTTCTGGAACAGCATTATGGCTTGCCCGAGGAGGCATGGTGGCAAATGACGGCTGAGATTATCGTGGGTTATCAGGAGAAATTCCCAGAGCTTCAGCATCGTTTTGAGCTGTTTGATCTATTTGCTTCTGAAATCGAGGTGGAACAGCTGACGAAACGCCGATTATACGTAGGCCCGAACGATTGCGTTCATAGCGTAAGCAACCCGCTGTATGCGTTCCACCCGAAGCACCGCACATTAGTAGGGGAGTGAGAAGATGGAATACGGAAAGACAGAAGTTTTGACAGCGCTGCCGGTAGAGGGAGCGAGGCAGGAAAACAATTATGCGCTGGCGATGCGCTCAGCTCATTATGTTCAAGTAAGACGCCGGATTTTTCGGCAGCTGGTTCAGTCCATGCTCTATGAAGGAATTGTCGAAGGCTTGAAGTCGGAGCCGGGTAATCGCTGGTCCTGTGAAATTCAAGGGGTGAGCGAGAGCGGGGAGGCGGTCGCATATATTTGCGGGGGCACGCGGCATCTTACGTTTGACCGCTTGCGGATGGATGGCCAGCCGCTAAGGCGCCGAATCCATAACAGCGAAGCCGAGGCGGATTCGCTTTCGCTATTTCTGCTTGAGACGGCTGCGGGGAGTGGAGCAGATGAGGCGCGGACGCTGCATTTTATCCAGGAGCTTGAACAGACGCTAATTAACGATACGCTTGCCCAATATGAACGGCATCAAGTGGCCATTCCTATCCATCAGCAGCCTTATGAGGACTGGGAAAGCTTGATTATGGATGGGCATCCGTATCATCCGAGCTACAAATCGCGTATTGGCTTTAATGTTTCGGATCATTGGGCGTACGGACCGGAGTTTGCTAAGCCAATCGAGCCTCTATGGGTAGCTGTGCAGCGGGAGTTCGCAAGGACAAGCAGCTCAGCCACACGCCAAAATGCCCATTCATCGCAAACTGACCTGAACGAATGGATTAGCACACAGCTGGATGAGGGGAGCCGTTCCAGATTCGCTGCTTATTTCAAGCAGGCTGGCGTTGATGCAGATTCCTATGTGCTGCTGCCCGTCCATCCATGGCAATGGCACAATAAATTAACGTCCGTATTTGCAGCGCCTATTCGCGAGGGGAAAATCATGCTGCTCGGCACGGCAGGGGAGCTTTATACCGCCCAGCAATCGATTCGCACGCTTGCCAATCGGACAGCTCCGCATAAAGCCTATATCAAACTGGCCTTAAGTATTTTAAATACATCAACCGGAAGGATTCTGGCTCCTCACACGGTTGAAAATGCACCTGCCATTACGGATTGGCTCCAAGGCTTGGCAGCTGAAGACAGCTATTTACGCGAGCAGCTGCGTGTCATCCTCTTAGGCGAGGTGGCGGGGGCGGCCTATGTCGATGCCGATATTCCCGCTGCTTTGCAGCCGCAAAGCTATGGCGTGCTCGCCTGCATATGGCGGGAGAGCCTGCACCCGCTGCTGCTGCCGGAAGAATCGGCCGTGCCGTTCAATGCGCTATGCGCAACGGATTTAGACGGCGCGCCAATCATTGATCCATGGATTAAGCAGCATGGAGCGGAAAACTGGTTGACCAAGCTGCTGAACGCGAGCGTACGCCCGATTATTCATTTTCTATTTGCCCATGGCATCGCTCTCGAATCTCATGCTCAAAATATGGTATTGATTCATCAAGCGGGACTGCCGCAGCGGGTTGCACTGAAGGATTTTCATGACGGCATTCGATTTATGAAAGCGGCACTAGTCCAGCCAGACAAGTGCCCGCAGCTAGTGCAAGTTCCGGAATATCATCAACGGGTCAATCGCAATTCGTTTTTGGAAACGGATGACCCGGCCGCTGTGCGCGATTTCGTCCATGATGCCTTTTTCTTTATTAACTTAGGGGAACTGGCGTTGTTTATGGAGGAGCATTACGGCTTCGCCGAGGAGAAGTTTTGGCAGCTGGCTAAACGGATTATTGTGGAGTACCAGCAGCAGTTTCCAGAGCATGCAGAGCGGTTTGAACGCTTCTCGCTGTTCGATGCAGTCATTGGCGTTGAGCAGCTGACGAAAAGAAGGCTGTTCCCGGATAATGAGCTCCGCATTCATCAAGTACGCAATCCTTTAGCCGATCACTGACGTTCATGGATAAAAATGGGTATATTTTCACTGATATTAAAAATAATGCATGAGATCGACAGCTTATTGCATGGACAGCTTGCCGGAAGGCTTGGTATTCTTATTATTAATGATAATCATTATTAATCGCAGGGAGATGTCGTACATGCTAGGAAGAGCTTTAGACAAAAAACACCGTTTTACGATTCATTTTGCAGGGTTTATGATTTTGCTCCTTATTTTATCGGGCTGCGGCAATGCGGCTTCTGGCGGAACCAATACCGCCTCGCCGGATGCAGCCTCACCTGAAAGCACAAGCAGCGCGGAGCCAGCGGCAACGACCCGGGTAGTCAAGGATACATATGGCGATGTTGAAGTACCTGCGAATCCAGCGCGAGTTGTTGTGCTTGATATTGGGGCTTTGGATAATTTGCTGGAGATGGGCGTCAAACCAGTCGGTGCTCCTTCAATATTGGCCGCTGGCGATCCTTATCCTGCCTATTTGGCAGGAACGGATGGCATTGAAAATATTGGCTCGGTCAATGAGCCGAATCTTGAAGCGATTGATGCGCTGAAACCTGATTTAATTATTGGAAATAAAGATACACACGATGCGATTCATGATCAGCTGGCGCAAATTGCCCCAACCGTATTCGTAGAAACGCTTGGCGTAACTTGGAAGGAAAACTTGCAGCTGCATGCGGACGCTGTGAACAAGCAGGCTGAAGGCACAAAGCTGCTTGAGGGCTACACGCAAAAAATAAATGAGCTGAAAGCAAAAGTCGAAGGCAAGGAAGTTTCGCTCTTCCGTCCGCGTCAGGATAAAATCCAAATTTATTTGGAAGGCACATTTGCTGGCGGCATTATGAAGGAAGCGGGCATCGTTCGCCCGGCCGCGCAAACCGATGAAGGTTTCTCTAAAGATTTAACCGAGGAGCAGATCGCTGACCTTGATGGCAATGTTATCCTTTGGTTTGATCGGGAGAAGGATGCATTTGCCAAGCTGGAAAGCAGCCCGCTATGGAAAACCTTAAAAGGAGCGCAAAACAATAGCGTCCATCCGGTAGATTGGGAATATTGGATGAGTGGCCTAGGTATTCAAGCGGCTACTAAAGTGGCTGATGATATAAACACTTATGTTGCTGGCTAAAAGATTCGCGAATATCGTTTCACTGAAGATTGGGTCTCCCGCATTGGCGGCCCAATCTTTCTGTATGATTATACCGTTTTACGTTCGGAGGTAGAAACATTGAGGGGCAGAATGACCGGTTTGGCAGTACTGCTTGTTTTACTTGTGCTGGCATGGGCTTCCAGCATTATGTTTGGCATTGTACGGGTGCCTTTTGCAGCAGTTATCGATGCTTTTTGGGCTTTTGACGAATCACGGGATCAGCTCATCGTAAGGTCGGTCCGATTGCCGCGGGCGATGATCGCGATGCTGGTTGGCGGCTCATTAGCAGCAGCGGGCTGTCTGATGCAGGCGCTTAGCCGCAATGCGCTCGCTGGCCCGGAATTGTTCGGCATTAATTATGGAGCCGCTTTAACGACCGTTATCGCGTCATTCCTTTTCGGCACAACTTCGCTGGTTTTGTTTACTTGGTCAGCCTTTGCGGGCGCTGCTATAGCTGGTTTTTCGGTATTTATGCTGAGCTCCATCGGCAGACAGCCGCTAACGTCGGTCAAGCTGGTGCTAGCAGGGGCCACGATTAATTTGCTGCTGGCTTCGCTGACGCAAGGCATTCTTATTTTAAATGAACAATCGCTGGATACGATGCGCTTCTGGCTGGCCGGCTCGATTACGGGTCGGGATATGCAATTGTTTTTAACGGTGCTTCCTTATATGCTGCTTGGTTTGGTTGGCTCCTTTTTATTAGCAGGACACATGAATGTCATCAGCCTAGGGGAGGAGATGGCCCAAGGCTTAGGTCAGCGGGTCATATTGATCAAGCTGCTCTGTATCGGCGTCATTATTATTTTAGCCGGAAGCGCTGTTGCCATTGCGGGGCCCATTGCTTTTATAGGGCTGGCGGTTCCACATATTGCCCGGTTCATGGTTGGAACCAATTATCGCTGGATTTTGCCTTATGCCATCGTATTAGGCGCGTTGCTGCTATTGCTGGCTGATATCGCAGCCCGGTTTATATTGCCTGGCGAGGAGCTGCCTGTAGGCGTCGTGACTGCTTTTCTGGGAGCGCCCTTTCTCATTTATTTGGCACAGCGAAAGGGGGGAGCGAAATAGTTTCTTCTATTATAAAGGGACGCTACTGGGGAATCATTTTACTCTTGCTTGGACTAAATCTGCTTGTTCTGCTTTTGAGCATCGTGCTTGGCGAACGCGCGGTGCCTCCCTTCGAAGCCATTCGAACGGCGCTGCATGTCGGCAATGATGAATTTGCGTTTACAATCCGCGGGGTCCGATTGCCGAGAGTGCTCACTGGCTTCTTAGCTGGCTGCGGGCTCGCTGTATCCGGCATGATTTTACAAATCATTACTCGCAACCCGCTTGCCTCGCCAGGCATTATTGGGCTGAATTCGGGAGCAGCCGCGGCTGTTGTCGCTGTCATGGTGCTTGTGCCTGCCTATCCGATGAGCCAGCTGCCGTTTGCCGCTTTTGCCGGAGCTGTTATAGTAGCCGCTTTAATCTATTGGTTGTCCTGGAGCAATGGCATATCAATCATTCGCTTGCTGTTAGTCGGAATTGGCATTTCAGCTATGGCAGCAGCATGCATTACTTATTTGCTGACACTTGGCAATATATTTCGCGTATCCCAAGCGTCGGTATGGATGGCTGGCAGCTTGTACGGGCGGACATGGGAGCATTTTTGGCCTTTGCTGCCGTGGATGGCAGTGCTGCTCCCTTTGGTGCTGTTAAGCGTACGCCAGCTTGATCTGTTTCAATTAACTGATGATTCAGCCAAAGGGCTGGGCATGCGCCTGGAGCGGATGAGATTTTGGTTTATTCTCATGAGCGTTGCGTTAGCGGGATCTGCCGTATCGATGGCGGGGACGATTGCGTTCGTTGGCCTAATCGCCCCTCATATGGCTGTGCGATTAGTTGGTACGCGCAGCATAAGACGGCTGCCCGTTACGGCTTTGCTTGGCGGTTTAATCGTTATCGTTGCAGATTTAATAGGGAGAAGCATCTTTTCTCCTTATGAGATACCAGCTGGTCTAGTTACCGCATGTATTGGCGCGCCTTATATGATCTATTTGCTGATGAGACGTAATACTATATAATAGAAGAAATTGTCACGGTTTTACGAAAGGTCGGTGCTAAACCGAATGCCGTTGCGTTCTTCGAAGACGAATCAGCTCTATTTATTTTCATCGTTGCGGAAACGGAAGTTTCCGGTTCATCAAGGAGCAGGCAGCCATAGGATAGGCGTGCATGTGCTGTGTTTTATTTTGGAAGGCGAAGCAAGCCTTTTAATAGATGGCGTATTGTGCAGAATTCGCCCCTTCGAGCTGTATCTATTAGTGCCGGGAATGATCATTGATGTTCCGGACCGCTGCAGCCTGATTACGTATTACGGCCTTTTTTTCCAGCCTGTTATGCTCGTGAAGGAAGGCAAGAAGTTTGAAGGGGTAAAATCATTATCGCTGTCTGGCGCTTTTTTGCCGGGCCATATTGCTATTCGCCAGCCGCAGCAGGTGCTTCAACGATTGCTGCATATGCATGACCAAAGCAGAGGGGCAGCGAGAGCGGATGCTTTTTCCTTGCGGCTGCTGTTAGAAGAATTTATCAGCTTTATTATTACAAATGCACCGGAGCAGCGTGAAGCGAGCGATGAGCGAATTGAGCGCAGCATTATTTATATGAAAGAAAACTATACGGGGAAAATAAGCATTGACCATTTGGCAGAGGCTGCCGAAATGACGACAACCGCTTACTCGCGCCTTTTTCGCAAAATGAAGGTCGCAAGCCCTATTGAATATTTAAATCAAATCCGGATGGATAAGGCGAAGCAATTACTCGATCAGGAAGATCGGCGCGTGAAGGAAGTGGCTGATTTCGTCGGCTTTCGCAGCGAGTTTTATTTCAGCCGCATGTTTCAGCGTTTAGTCGGCGTATCGCCAACCGTTTATATGAAGCGCGGAACGATGAAAATCGCGGTCGCTTCTTCACTTGGCTTTCACGAGCATTTGCAGTCCATCGGCATCGAGCCTGTATGCGTCGTCGATTTGTTTCAATATCCAGGTATAGGGGAACAGGCGTATAGCAAACAGTTGATTGAGCAGCTTAGCGAGCTAAAGCGTTCCAAGTGCGATTTAATTATTGCAGACCATTACCATTTGCATCTTAAGGACAGCTTTAAGCAAATCGCAACTCCGTATTTTCTCGATTTTTCCGTGTGGGATTGGAAACGAAACTTTGTGAAAATTGCCGAGCTTGTAAATCGGGAGCGTGAAGCCGAAGCGGTGCTGACCCGTCTGGATTTAAGCATTGAAGATGCCAAGCGGCTGCTGCACCATTCGATGGGCGAGGAACGGATTACGGTTATGCAGGTTAGTCACCGGGCGGTTGGCATTCAAGGAAAAACAGACCATCCCCTCAATGAACTCATTTATAAAGAGCTTGCTCTAAAGCCGGGTGGACAAGTGCCTGAAGAGATGTGGAGGCTGGAAATTCCGCCAGAAGCGTTGCCTGTACTGGACACAGAGCATTTGTTTATTCAGAAGCATCATGTGCTGGCAGGCAGCGAGGAAATATTCAAGCGGATGACACAAACAGCTGCGTGGCAGGAGACAGGTGCCATTCAAGAGGGAAATATACATGCGATTCCTAACTGGTTCGTCATGAGCTGGACACCGTTAGGAAGGCAGCATATTATAAAAAAGCTCATTGATTTGCTGGCAAAATAGCCGATCAATGAGCTTTTTTTTCATGCATATTAACGGGATTCCGATTTCAAGCGGCGGCCGCTTATGCGTACAACCGCAGCAGCGGCAAGCAATAATAAGGCGCACATGCTGTACATAACGGAGTAGGATAAATGATCGGCGACTGGTCCCATCGCCATGTTGCCAAGCACAACGCCGAGATCGGACATGGCAATAAATAAGCCAATGAGCGTATTTCGGGAGGCGGCTGGCAGCACAAAGGTCAGATAGGTCATTAAGGTTGGATAAAGCAGTGCCATGCCAAGCCCGATTAGTCCGGCTGCGACATACATATAGGCGGCTCCCAAATCAATGGACAACGCTAGCAGCTCGGTACCTATCGTCATACACAGCAGCAAACTAATCGTTAAGCCAGCAGGCCACTTGCCGTCGGAGGGCAGCTTTGTCCGCAGCGCAAAGCGGGAAACGACAATGATGCCAGCCTGAATCATGAGATAAATGCCGGCATCGCCAACACCGCTTTGCTTCGTATATAGAGCAATAAAAGTGACGACAGCACCAAAGCCGATAGAAGCAATAAGCATGGCTATACTGCACACGAGAAAAGCCCGATTGCTCCATAATTGGTTAAGCTGCGCCAGTGTAGAGCTTGTCTTCGCACCAGTGCTAGAACTGGCCAAGCGGGAAGGAAGGGGGGAGCTATACCCCACAAAGCCTGCTGCAATGCCAATAATAAGCATGGCGGCTGCGAAGGTGTGCAGTTCGCCCCAATTCCATAAATAAAGGGCAGCCATAGGCAGAACAACGGTTGGCAGCATGCCAGCTAACAAATATAGCGACAGTCCTTGCGAACGCTCCTTTTCAGGCAGCGTATCGACAATGCCCATCTGCAGCGCCAAGGAAAAAAAGGCGGTCGTCACGCCCTGCAGCGCACGCAGCAGAAAATACCATTCCAAGCCGAGAAGCGAGTATAACGCCAAAATAATAAAGTTTGCGAGCAATAATAAACGCAGCACAAACTGTGGGCCAAAGCGGGCGACCACATTGCCTGCCCAGGGCCGAAGCAGCATGCTGGTAAGCATATAAGCGCCCATCATCATGCCAATTTCGCCATTGCTTGCTCCTTCGTCTTTCCCGCGCAGCGGAACAACGATATTAATAATCGGATTCGCGCTGAAAAATAAAAAGGTTACAATATAAAGCCGCATAAAAGGCGGGGATACGGATACAGCTATGTTTTTGCCCATTTTACGGATTTAGTTCGAGCCCTTCGAAAGGATGATCCCAACGGCTGGCTGGAAATTTGAAGTTTTTCAAGTTTTTCTGGTAAACGACGGTTTGTTTAATATAAGAGATCGGCAAAATAACCGACTGTTCATTTAACGTTTTTAAAATGGACGTATACAGCTGCTGGCGCTCGGCTTCGTCCGTGGAAGCGAGTGCTGTGACAATTTGCTCATCCAGTTCCGCTTTCATCGGGAGGCTGCTATGTGCTTCCGATATGCCGAAGCCCGGCTCCCTGACCGAATTAATAAGCGTATGCGGATCATAAGGCACACCGTAATTGAACCAGAAATGGATGTCGAAGGTGCCTTCCCGCAAGCGCTGAGGAATCATCGCGAGTTCAACAGCATTGAGGTTCAGCTTGACTCCAATTTCGGCCCACCCGGATTGAATCGTTTCGGCCATTGCTTTCTGAATCAGATCGCCTTTATCGTACATTAATTCAAGCTCAAGCTGCTGGCCGTCTTTTTCTCTTACCGTTTTACCAGCTTCGAGCTTCCACCCGGCTTCATCCAAATAGGCATTTGCTTTGGCGACATCGTAACCGATAGGCTCAAAGTCGATATTGGAGTAAGGATAGTTTTTGGACAAAATGTTGTTGGCTGCTTCCTCAAGGCCACCCGTTACGCCATCTACCATGGTTGCTTTGTCAAAGCCTTGCTGAAGCGCAAGCCGCACCCGGTGGTCAGCCAGCTTGTCGTTTAGCGTATTGAGCAGCAGGCTTCTTGTGCCAACAGGCTCGGATAGCCCCGTCTCATATTTGCCTGAATCCTTTAATTGCTGGAAAGCATCCATACTGATTGCGCCCTCGCCAAAAATCAGATCCAGCTCGCCTTTCTCGAAAGCGAGAACCCGTGTTTCGCCATCCGGTATAATTTTGACTGTTATTTTGTCGAGCTTCGGCATTTCTCCCCAGTAATTCGGATTTCTGGTGAAAACCGCATATTCATCTTTCTTATAATCAGCGAGCTGCCAAGGTCCGGTGCCGATCGGCTGCTTGATATCCTTCGTCGTATCTCCGTCATCCGGGAACCCGGCTTCAGCAAGAAAACGGAAAGGCCGCACAATCGCCAAATCCTGCAAGGTTGGATAGTAAGGAGCGGTCAGCGTTATTTTAAACGTAAATTCGTCGACAGCTTCCGTTTTTTCAAGCACTTTGACGAGTCCAATCCAGCTGTGGACGCTTTTGTTAAGCATGATTGCATCAAAGTTTTTCTGGACAATGGCTGCGTTAAACGGCGTTCCATCCGCGAATTTGACATCTTGGCGGAGCTTAAACGTATATTCCTTGCCATCGGTTGAAATGACCCATGACTCAGCGAGCAGCGGTTTGAGCTCTCCGCCTTCGTTGTAGCTGACCAATGGCTCATAGAGCATAGACTGTGCGAATAATTGCGACGGATAGTAGACATGAGGATTGAGCGGACCTATATCTCTAAGCCAAGCAACGGTAATCGCTTGTTCCTTAGGGGCGGCTGTGCTTGTTCCCGCCTCGTTGCCATTGGAGGCCGACTCTTGCTGCGAGCATCCCATTGCGAGCATGACTAATACGAACAGAACGGAAATCGTCTGCAGGGTGGTATTTCTTTTTATTCTGGACATCTTTGCAGGTACCCCTTTTCATCTATTGAGAATGATTATTACGTTCAATAATACTAAGGATTCTTCACTTGGCTAGCAATAGAGAAATGTCTGTTTTTTTATTGGACAAAATGAAGAGCGGGCGCGGATGTTTCTTGATAGCCCATTTATATTCCGATATACTAATACAATTATGATGAGAAGGGGGCACGCCGATGGATGAACATTCCTTGATAAAACCTGATGAAACATCAGCTTCCCTATCGCTGCCTTACTTATATATTCTTACGTCTGTTAACATAGTAGATTGTGCATTTGACCGGTCGATTCATACATTGGAAAGCGAAGGACATCGCCTCATTGCTTTTGCACAAAGCGGGGGCAAGCTTCATCTGGAGGGCCACTCTATTTATGCCGAAAAAGGGGCGTGCTTTCTTCTTGCTCCTGGGGCAAAGGCGCAAGTGGAAGGAAGTGAGCCGTGCGATCATCGGGGAGCGGTATATGTGATTGCTTTCGATGCTTATCGAGTGGGAGAACGGGAGCCAGCGCAAGAAATAGGCTTAACCTTGCCCTATGAGACGAGAATTGATGTGACTGCGATGGCGCGGCTCGTTGATTTGCTGGAGCAAGCTGCTGAGGGGGCTGCAAATCATCAAAGCTGCAAGCAAGTGGACCAATTCAAGCAGCAAATTAGGCTGCAGGAGCTTCTTGTGTTGCTGATGGAGCATGTGGCAGCTTCGCGTTCCTCATCGGATGCTAAGCTGGCCGTTCAGGAAAGCATCGCTTATATGGTGGAGCATTACCGAGAGGAGATAACCGTGGAGCAGCTGTCCAAAATGTCCGGTGTAGCCCGCTGGCAATACAGCGCATTGTTCCAAACGTTAACTGGCAAAAAGCCGCTTGATTATTTGACGGAGCTCCGTTTGAATCGGGCGAAGGAACTGCTGCTGCTAACGAATGATCCTTTACGTGAAATTGCCCGCCAGGCAGGTTTCAAGGATGAATATTATTTTGCCCGCAGGTTCCGGCATGCCATGGGGCTGACTCCGAAGCAATATGCTAAAACTCGCGGCGTCAGCCATCCGACGATTAAGCAGGATGGTAGCCCTTTCTCACGAATCGTTGTAGTTGGTTATGTGCTTGGCGATTTGCTTTCTCTAGGCATTAGGCCAGTAGGCGCCGACATGACGGTTATTGGCCGAAAGGTCGTTTATCGCAATGAGCTGAAAAATATTTCAGATATTGGCTTGCTGGGGGAGCTCGGCAAGGTGAAGGCGCTATGCCCGGATTTGATTCTCTACAGCAGCTTCCGGCAGGATCGAATGGAGGAGCTGTCCAAAATAGCACCTACCGTATCGATTGATCGCTTGCAGCCGACCTATGACCGGCTCATGCAGGTGGCGGAGCTGTTCGGGAAGGAAGAACAGGCGAGGCAATGGATTGAACATTATGAGCGCAAAGCCGGAGAGATGTGGCGGCATTTGGCTTTATATACGAAGGAAAGGGAAACGGCTGCTATTTTTGTCCTAGTAGATGGTGATTTGTATGTCATGGGCATGAGAGGCATTGCCTTGACGCTTTACCATCCGATGGCGTTTGAGCCAGCAGACAAAGTAAGGCAATTAATTGAAGCAGGAATTCTTTTCCAAGCGATTGCTCTGGAGCAAATGAGTGAGTATCATGCTGACCGCCTATTCTTATTAGTAGGGGAGAGCGAGCGGTCTAGAACCGAGGCGGCGCGCATTACAAAAAGCGCGTATTGGCAGTCGTTGGACAGCAGCCGGGTTTATGTAACGGAAGCCAAATGGAATTTTGATGATCCCATTACAAGGGACAGGCTTTTGCCCGCGTTGCCGCGAATTTTCCGCTTGCCGTAGCAGATGTGGTACAATATTTTCAAAAACGTAGGGGGAACTATCGATGTATGCTCGCACTTCAAAAGGACGGCTTTGGACATCCTGGATTATGAGCGGTTTGGTTATTTTGTTTATGCTGTTTGATGGCATTATGAAGCTGATTAAGCCTGCGGTTGTAGTGGAGTCAACACTCGAGCTCGGGTTTCAGGAGCATCATATTGTCATTTTGGGCGTCCTTGCGCTCATTTCCACGATTTTATATGCGCTGCCGCGTACGTCGTTTCTCGGCGTTGTGCTGCTGACCGGTTATTTCGGCGGGGTTATCGCGACGCATCTGCGCTTGGATGCGCCATTGCTGAGCAACACATTATTTCCTGTATATCTTGCTGTGCTTGCTTGGGGTGGCATTTGGCTGCGGAACGAGCAGGTGCGCAAATTAATTCCTTTTCAAAAATAGAAGAGGAATAGAATGAAATAGCTAGCCTAAACAGCCTTATTTTGCTCTCGCCCAGAACGATTACGGTTCTGGGTCGCCGAGAAAATAAGGCTGTTTTTGTTTGCGGCCCATCTATATGGGGGCCATCGAAGGCAAACCGTCTAGTAAAACTTGCATGGTTGGCTAGGCAAGCGGATGAGTCAAATCATAGCTTTAAAGAATAGAGTATCAAGAGGGATATTCTAAAACCCTTAATACCTGTATGAACCTCATGAATAATCATAGTGTTATTATATCTGACATTATTTGAGTGGAGATAGGAGTGGGTGTTTTGTATTTTGAGCGGTTGGAGCAATATGATGTGGAGCAGCTCATTTTTGGTTATGATCGCAAATCGGGCTTAAAGGCAATTATCGCTATTCATGATACGACGCTTGGACCGGCGCTTGGCGGTACTCGCATGTATCCCTATGCAACGGAGGAGGCCGCCGTCCACGATGTCGTCCGGCTTGCGCGAGGCATGACCTATAAATCGTCCGTTGCAGGGCTTAATTTGGGAGGGGGCAAGGCGGTCATTATCGGCAACCCCATGACGGATAAAAGCGAGGAGCTGTTTCATGCGTTTGGACGATTCATTGGGACATTGAACGGGCGATATATCACGGCGGAGGATGTAGGGACGACTGTGGCGGATATGGATTTTATTCGTCAGAAGACGAAATTCGTTACGGGAGTATCGCCAGAGTTTGGCAGTGGGGGGAATCCTTCGCCATTTACAGCACTCGGTGTATTTCACAGCATCAGAGCCGCCGCCCTTGAAGTTTTCGGGTCAACTGATCTAAAGGGAAAAACGATTGCGGTACAGGGTGTAGGCAGCGTTGCCTATCATTTATGCCGCTATTTGCATGAAGCGGGCGCAAAGCTGATCGTGACCGATGTCGTGAAAGCAAATGCAGAGCGCGTTGTCCTTGAATTTGGGGCAATAATGGTCGGCGTGGATGATATTTATGGCGTCGAATGCGATATTTTTGCTCCATGCGCGATGGGCGGAATTATTAATGATGATACGCTTCCTCTGCTAAAGGCAAAGGTGGTTGCTGGTGCTGCCAATAATCAGCTGAAGGAAGAAAAGCATGGCGATCAGCTTGCGGCCCAAGGCATATTATATGCTCCAGACTACGTCGTCAACTCCGGCGGCTTAATGAATGTCGCTGACGAATTGTATGGCTATAACCGGGAGCGTGTGCTCAGCAAGGTAGAGGGAATTTACAGCCAGCTCCAGCGTATTTTTGAAATATCGAAAGAGCAGCAAATTCCTTCTTTCCGTGCAGCGGATCGTCTGGCGGAGATGCGGATAAATAAACATCGGGTCTCTGATTAGTGGTGGAATTACGCGAACGCAATGGATAGAGCTGCAACCGTCCTAGGTCTGCTTGCCCAGTTTGCGCCAATGCCAGCACAGCCTCCTTATATGGCTCATAGGCTGCTGATTATTCCGGGAGTGGTTACGTTCTTGATGCCCCGGATGAGAATTTAAAGTTAATCAATGGGAAAACTGAGTTTTTCAAGATGCCTAAAAGCATCCGCAAGCTTCTTATGATAGCTGTAATAACTTTCTTTATTTCCTGGGGAATTATTAGCTTGTGCGCATCAGCTATCCCGATGTATTTAGAATTCATACTGATTTCGCCATGCGTCTTTCCGCCGCAATTGTATCGTTCATGCGAAACGCTGCTGCTGTTTTTTTGCGCTTTGCTAAGTTATCCCCTTAGCTCAGAAACGTTGTGCCATATAGTGCGCAGACATTTTCTGAGCTAAGGGGATAACGGCCTAAAGCAATGGAAACCCCAATACAACTCCCGGATGCGCCGTTGAAAGAAAAGGGAGAGCTAAGCAGCAGATTTCGGCAACCGGGTTGCCGCCCAAAAAAGGAGTGCTATAGAGCTAACGCCTGCCCCGAGCCAGCATACTCCGCCCCAGCCTGCATAAGCGTAAATGCTAGTAGAAGCAATAGAGCCGGCTGCGCTTCCTATGGAATAAAATACCATATAACCGGCAGTCAGTCTGCTTCGCGCCTCCGGCCGAATGCTGAGGATCATGCTCTGATTGGTGACATGTACAGCCTGTACGGCTAAATCCAGCAAGATAATACCTATTATTAATGGAAAAAGAGATTGGTCGCCATAACGAATGGCCAGCCAGGAAATAAGCAGCAGCGCAAGCGCGATGCCTGTTGTTCGTTGGCCAAAGCCGTGGTCAGCAAGCCGTCCTGCTCTCGATGCGGCTAAAGCTCCAGCCGCGCCAGCAAGACCGAAGGCGCCAATTGCGGTGTGCGAAAGCGAGAAGGGCGGAGCGCTAAGCGGCAGTACCAAAGACGTCCACAATATGCTGAAGGCGGCAAAAATGAGCAGCGCTAGCACAGCACGGACGCGAAGCACCCGTTCTTCCGCAAATAAGGTGGGTACAGAGCGCAGCAGCTGCCAGTACGATAGGCTGTCACGCTGCCGTTCATCGCGTGGCAAGATGCGATACAGCGCGACAGCCATCATAAGAGTAAGGGCTGCAGAAGCTAAGTATACAGAGCGCCAACCAGCGATGTCTGTCAAAATGCCGGCAAAGGTGCGAGCAAGTAAAATACCCATCACGATGCCGCTCGTTACAACTCCAACGATTTGTCCACGTTCAGCAGGTAAAGCTAGCGCCGCTGCGAATGCGACCAAGGTTTGGGTGACAACAGCAAGCAGTCCGACAATGGCAATACCTGCAAACAGTACAGCCGAGCTTGTGGAGAAGCCCACGACTAGCAAGGCGATGACGGATAGCAGCATTTGCGTGGCAATCAGTGTGCGGCGATTTATTAAATCGCCAAGCGGCACCAGCAACAGCAATCCAAGCGCATAGCAAATTTGGGTAACCGTAATGACCGCGCCTATCGAGGAGGCGGCTATGCCCAGCTCGCCCGAAATAGCGTCCAGCAAGGGCTGGGCAAAATAAATATTGGCTACGGCAAGCCCGCAGGCGAAGGCGAATAATAACGCTTTTTTTCGCGATAAAACCGGAATGGGGCTTTCTTTGGACTTACCTCGTACAGCTGCGGCGTCGAAGTTCGCAGACGGTGTTCTTTTTTTCATCATCAAAAATAACTCCTTCATGGCTTCGGTTTTGTGAGGGTCATTCATTGCCTAATATAAAATACTGATCAGTACATAATTATGCTTGATTACTATAATTTCAAAACCGTACCCTTGTCAAGGTATGAATGTTTTCACATTGACAGTATGCCTTTTCAATTTTAAAATAATAAAATACCGATCGTTATTAAATTGGAGGTTGCTATGGCCCGATTACGCGAATTTAATGAGGAGCAGGCATTGGATGCGGCGCTGCAAATTTTTTGGGAGAAGGGCTTTGAAGCGACTTCTTTAAGTGATTTGACTGCGGCGATGGGAATTCAGCGTCCAAGCATTTATGCGGCTTTTGGCGATAAGAAGTCGCTGTTTGAAGCTGCGCTGCGAAAATATACAAGGGAGCATGCCGCTCATGTACGTGCGAGCCTGCAGAAGAAGGCTTCGGTTAAAGAAGCGTTTCGTGCTTTTTTTGAGCAAAAGCTGAATAAAGAATACCGGGAAGGCCCGAGTATGGGGTGCTTTTGCCTTAATACAATGGTGGAGCTGTCCCCTCATGATGAGAAATTCGAAATTTTGACGAGAGAGCATCAGATGTACCTCACTGTTATTTTTGAGGAGACGATTGAACGAGGCATTAGTACGGGCGAGCTTGATTCCAATATCAACGCCAAGGGGTTGGCCCAAACGCTGGTTGTGTCGCTTATAGGACTTACGGTTTTGATGAAAGCCCGCCCAGATCGTTCTTTTGTTGACAATAGCATGAATATGATTTTGAGCTTGCTAGATTCATAGCCATTAGGGGAAGAGGGATGAGGATGTCGGCAGCGCAGGTTGTACGCGAATTTTTTGAAAAGGTGCGTTCAGGCAAGGAGCTTGAAGCGGTACATGGCGTAATGGCGGAATGCGTATTGGCCCATCAGGTTCAATCGGAAAAGGAAGTGACGGTAGAGCGGTCGCCAGCAGATTATGCTGCTCATGTCCGCGAAATGATGCAAATATATGGGGAGTTTACATTAACCGTTGAACAATTTTTAGTACAGGATGACCAGGTTTACGTGCGCTGGAAGCAGGTGGGTAACCATTTGGGCGAAATAGACGGTGTTGTGCCGACAGGAAAACCGATTGTTGAAATAGCAAGTGCGGTTTATCGGGTTGAAGCTGGAAAAATCGTTGAATATTGGATTCAAATCGATCGTGAAGGCATTCGTGCCCAATTGGAGCAAAATGCTAAACTTTAAGTTAAAGGTTAACGGCAGTAAGGTGGCCTTCACTGAGGTGAATTAGATGGCGCATAAGAAGCTTTCAGAACTACGAATCTCGTGGGACTGGAGGCTTTTTTATATGAGGCTGGCTGGCGTTCGGACGCAATATTTATTTTTTTGTTCAAAATATCCAAAAATAAGGGTTTTCATGTTAGTATATATGACAAGAACAATATAGTTTATACAACATGGGAAGATGACGCTATAAAGGAGTGTAGCTATGTATTTGCTGGAGAGAGAGAAGGAAAAGCTGTTTATCGTGCTGGCAGCCGATTTGGCACGGAGAAGGCAAGCTCGCGGCCTGCGTCTTAATTATCCTGAAGCCGTTGCCATTATTACTTATGAGATTATGGAAGGTGCAAGGGACGGGAAGACGGTAGCTGAGCTTATGAGTTACGGGCGTACCATTCTTGCCGAGGAAGATGTGATGGAAGGTATCTCGTCGATGGTTCATGAGGTGCAGGTCGAGGCCACTTTTCCAGATGGAACGAAGCTAGTTACGATTCATGACCCCATTGTTCCGCGAAGGAAGGGGAGTGAACAATGATTCCCGGCGAGGTAGTTCCGAAGCAGGATGTCGTTTGGCAAAATACAGGTCGCATAGTAAGAGACGTATTAGTAATGAACTGTGGGGATCGGCCGATTCAAGTAGGGTCGCATTTTCCATTTGCACAAGTAAATCCTAAGCTGGATTTTGACCGTGCCGCAGCAGAAGGCTTCCGCCTCAATATTCCATCTGGAACGGCTGTGAGATTCGAGCCAGGCGAGGAAAAGCCGGTTCAGCTCGTAGCTTATGGCGGAGCGGCCTCGCCGTTAAGTACTGAGGGTGAGGATAAACAGGTGGGTTTGCCGATTTCTAGAGAAGCCTATATCAGCATGTTTGGACCGACGATAGGCGATCTGGTGAGGCTCGCTGATACAGAGCTGTTTATAGAAATTGAACGCGATTATGCCCATTATGGCGATGAATGCAAGTTCGGCGGAGGCAAGGTGCTGCGGGATGGCATGGGGCAGTCAGCCTTTCGCACTCGGGATGAGAATGTGCTCGATACGGTTATTACCAATGCTGTCATTATTGATTACGCTGGTATTGTGAAGGGTGATATTGGCATTAAGGATGGGAAAATCATCGCTATCGGCAAGGCGGGCAACCCGGATACGATGGAGGGCGTTCATCCTGAGCTCATCGTAGGCGCTTCCACAGAGGTCATTGCCGGAGAAGGGAAGCTTATTACTGCAGGTGGGATCGATACGCATATTCATTTTATTTGCCCGCAGCAAATCGAGACGGCGCTGTCTTCAGGCGTGACGACGATGATTGGCGGAGGAACGGGGCCAGCAGAGGGAACGAAAGCAACGACTTGTACACCGGGCAGCTGGCATATTCATCGCATGCTGGAGGCGGCTGAGGAATACCCAATGAATATCGGTTTTCTTGGCAAAGGCAACTCATCCGGCCTGGATACGCTGCGCGAGCAAATAGCGGCGGGGGCGATTGGCCTTAAAATTCATGAGGATTGGGGCTCAACGCCAGCTGTTATCGACGCGGCGCTCACAGTCGCGGATGAAATGGACGTCCAGGTAGCGATTCATACCGATACGCTGAATGAAGCGGGCTTTGTGGAAGAGACGATTAAAGCCATAAACGGACGTACAATTCATACGTACCATACCGAAGGGGCGGGCGGCGGCCATGCGCCGGATATTATTACACTCGCAGGGCATCCGAACGTCATTCCGTCATCTACGAACCCAACAAAGCCTTTTACGATTAATACGATAGAAGAGCATTTGGATATGCTGATGGTTTGCCATCATCTTGATCGCAACATCCCCGAGGATGTCGCTTTCGCTGACTCACGCATACGTCCTGAAACAATTGCAGCGGAAGATATTTTGCATGATTTGGGGGCGCTTAGCATTATTAGCTCTGATTCGCAGGCGATGGGCCGAGTGGGAGAGGTCATTTCCCGTACTTGGCAGACGGCCGATAAAATGAAGCGCCAGCGTGGCCCATTGGCTGGAAATGGTGGGGCTGGCGAGGATGGGAAAGCGGGAGAGGTAAGTCCCAACGACAACAGCAGGGTAAAGCGTTTTGTAGCTAAATATACGATAAATCCAGCCATTGCCCATGGCATTTCTAAATATGTAGGCTCGGTAGAAGCGGGGAAATGGGCGGATCTCGTCTTGTGGAAGCCAGAATTTTTCGGGACGAAGCCGGAGCTGGTACTGAAGGGCGGCATGCCTGCCTTCGCAATCATGGGTGATCCTAATGCCTCGATTCCAACGCCGGAGCCCAAAATCGGACGGCTCATGTTCGGCGCGCATGGCAAGGCGAAATACAGCAGCTGTATTACCTTCGTATCGAAAGCAGCAGCTGAAGCTGGAATTAAACAGCAGTTGGGCCTTGGGAAGCAGGTACTGCCGGTATCGGGCTGCCGCACGATTGGCAAACGCGATATGCTGCTAAATGACTTAACGCCGGAAATTACCGTTAATCCAGATACGTACGAGGTGCTGGTCGATGGCGAGCAGGCAATCTGCGAGCCGCTGAGCGTGCTTCCGATGGCGCAGCGATACTACTTATTTTAGAAGCTCGCTTGGAGGGAGAAGCCAAGGATGATGTCTTTTTTGCAGGTAGCACAATTAGTAGACTCGGCTTTTCCGACAGGGGCATTTTCCCATTCCTTTGGCCTGGAAACGTATGTGCAGGAGGAGCGAATCCGAACTATTCCTGATTTTTTAACATGGATGGAAGGTTATATTCAAGGCACCGTTTCCCCTATTGAAGGCACTGGCGTGTATTGGAGTGCCATTTGGGTGCCAGCCTACTTGCAGCAGTCCAGGCAGCAGTCTGAGAAGCAGGAGCAGGACAAGATTAAGTCGAAGCTGCTGGATTTATCGCGCCGGATGACGGGCACGCGCCTGGCACGGGAGTCCAGAGAAGGGGCAAGCAAAATCGGCAAACGCTATTTGCATACTGTGCAGGCGGTATACCCCGAAACGCTGCTTGGCGATTATGCGTCTTGGATCAAGCATGAACGCGGGGACGCGAATGCGGCGATCGTTCATGGCTGGATTTGCGCGTTTTTGCAGCTAACGCCTCATATGGCGGTGCTCAGCTTTTTATATCAGACGGTTAACAGCATGCTGCAAAATTTAATTCGAATGTGGAGCCTGGGCCAGACCGATGGCCAAAAAATAATGACCGCCTTGTTTCCGCTTCTGGAGCGCGAGGCGGCGGCGATAACAGCGGAGCCGCTTTTGCCCAGCCAGATGTATACCGCGAACGTCATGCAGGAAATTGCAGCTATGCGCCATGAAAGTCTGTATTCCCGCTTATTTATGTCTTAATGGTGGATGAAGCTAGCCATCGCGTTAGCAAGTAATAAAGATGAAGGAGAGATAAGCATATGTGTGGAGGAGCAAATCATAGCCATGCCCATGATAGCTGGAACAGCACGCCGTTTCAAGGAGGAAGAGCGCTGCGTATCGGAGTTGGCGGTCCTGTAGGCTCAGGGAAAACAGCGCTGTTGGAGAAAATCAGCGAAATCATGTATCCGGACTATAGCATCGGCATTATTACTAATGATATTTATACGAAAGAGGATGCGGTCATTTTGACCAAAACAGGCGTTTTGCCGCAGGAGCGCATCATTGGAGTGGAGACAGGAGGTTGCCCGCATACCGCTGTTCGCGAGGATGTATCGATGAATATGGAGGCGGTCGAGGATCTGGAGGAGCGTTTTAGCGATCTGGATCTGCTGTTCATTGAAAGCGGCGGCGACAATTTGGCGGCAGCATTCAGCCCAGAGCTGGTCGATATGTTTATCTACATCATTGATGTTGCCCAAGGCGAAAAAATTCCGCGTAAAGGAGGGCCTGGCATTACCCGCTCTGATCTGCTCGTCATTAATAAAATCGATCTCGCCCCTTATGTCGGAGCAAGCCTTGAGGTGATGAGCGAGGATTCCAAGCGGATGCGCGGGGACCGTCCATTTGTAATGACCAATCTCAAAAGCGAAGAAAGTGCAGCTAAAGTTGTGGAATGGATTATCGCAGCTTGCCCAGCGCTAAAGCATAGCCATACTCATCACCATCATCACGAGCATCATCACGACCATGCATAGCCGATGGCAGGGTGAAATTGATTTTATTAATGGAAAAAATGTTTTAAGCTATTCGGCTCATCAAGCACCGCTGAAAATTACCCGCCCGTTCAAAGGGCCATCCGGCGAGATGATTATTTATTTAATGGAATCATCTCCCGGCCTGTTCGGCGGAGATGTTCAGGAGCTGGATTGCCAAGTAGGGGAAAACGCACATCTGCTGCTAACGACCCAGTCATCGTGCAAGCTGCATCCGGGAATGGGCGAGTCGACGAGCGGACAGAACAATCTTTTTCGAGTCGGGAAAGATGCTGTGCTGGAGTATTTTCCAGGGCCGCTCGTTCCTTATAAGGATGTCCGTTATAAAGGGAATACGGAAGTTCGTCTGCAGCGGGGGGCACAGCTTTTGATGAGTGAGATCATTACGCCTGGCCGTGCGGGTTACGGAGAAACGTTCGAATACGAGATGCTGCACAGCGAGCTGGCGGTGTATTGGGAGAATCGGCTTGTCGTATGGGACCCATTAAGGCTGGAGCCGCGGAAGTATCCGCCCCAATCGGTGCTCGGGGGTTATTCTCATTTCGGTAATTTTTGGTTTTTATCTGAAAAGATTACAGCAGAGCATGTGGATGCGGTGCGGCGTATACTGGACAGTTATTCGAATGTGAAGCCGTCAAATAGTAGTAGATTAGGGCAGGAGATTTATGGCGGCGTGTCGCTCTTGGAGGCAAATGGCCTAGTCGTGCGCTGCCTTGGCAATAGCGGAGCAGAGCTTGAGGCGCTGTTCCATGTCATTTGGAGCGAGCTGCGCCCGCTGCTGCTTGGTAAGGATGCTTTTCAGCTGCGCAAGTAGCGGATATAGATATGAAAAACAGGGGGTCATGAAATGGATGCAGGTATACTCTCTGTGCTAGCGATCGGGTTTCTGCTGGGCATCAAGCATGCGCTTGAGCCGGATCATGTCATTGCGGTATCCACGATTGCGATTAAAAGCAAGCATATTGTTAAGTCTGCCTTTTCCGGCGTATTTTGGGGGATCGGGCATTCGCTGACGCTGTTTATTGTCGGTTTTATCCTCATGGCCATGAGAAGCGAGATGACGGAAAAATGGGCGATGTCGCTAGAATTTCTTGTCGGTGTCATGATCGTCGTGTTGGGCGTAAATACGATGATTTCGCTTAGAAACAGGCGTGCGATTGCGGGTGCGAAGGATAGTCAGCATTTTCACGGCTCTTATCGTAAATCTTTGCTGATTGGCTTCATTCATGGTCTCGCTGGCAGCGGAGCGATGGTCGTTTTGACGATGAGCACAGTGAACAGTATTAGCGAAGGGCTGATCTATATCGTCGTATTTGGCGTTGGTACGGTAATCGGCATGTTATGTTTTACTACCTTCATCAGCATTCCGTTTATTCTTTCTTCCAGCCGCTTCAAGCTCAATCGCGTCTTAATTGGGGCAACCGGCGTCGTTAGCGCTGTATTTGGTTTGTATTATATGTACAACCTAGGCGTGAATGAAGGATTGTTTGGATTATGGGTATAGCTTGTTAGAAGCCTAGGTGTAAGTGGGATTTGAAAAAAACACAGACAAGCTCAAGACCACGTGGTCTTGAGCTTGTTTGGTTTGAACAATTATTGATTCGGCTGTTGGATCAAATAATCCATCAGTCGCGTGATGACGGCTGCCATTTCAGCGCGCGTCAGCGTTTTATCCGGCTGGAAGCTTCCGTCAGGATAGCCTTGGAAGATGCCAAGCTCGATCGCTTTCTGAATGCCATCGGAGGCCCAAGCTGGAATGGAAGATTGATCTTTAAAGGATGAAGCCGCATTATTTTGTGCTGCTGGCAAAATCCGTCCCAGCATAGCAGCAAGCTGTGCCCGTGTTATGGATTCACTGCCTTGGAAGCCTTGCGCGCTGCCGAGCATAATATTATTTTGCAGCAGGGCGGCAACTGCCGGTTTTGCCCATTCTGGAATGCTGCCAGAGTCGGGAAGGCTGTTCAGCGCTGTGACGTCAGTGCTTGCCAGTGGTAAACCCAACACTTTCGCCATCATAACCGCCATTTCATAGCGGTTGGTCACTTGATTAGGCTTGAAGGTTTGATCTTCATAGCCTTGAATAATATTCAAGCTCATCAGCTTTAATATATCTTTATTGGCCCAATTGCTTGCCGTATCGACCGGCTGATAGACGCTTTGATTTTCGATAACCGCAACCCAGCTTTCAGCAGGCATATCGGCATGGAGCGTATTGCCGTCGTGCTGCGTAGGCAGCGCGATCCATTGCTTGTATTTTGGATCATAGTAGTAAATAAGTGCTGCCGAGCCATTTTGGTTAGCAGGTAATGTGATGATTTTTTCCTGTCCCGTTTTAAATGGAACAGTAATTACATTAACCTGAGCGGAATTTGCGATTATTGGTGCAGTTTCGCCTGGGACGACCACGGGATTGGATGGTGTCGTTGTCGGGCTTGGCTGATTGCTGCCTGTATGTGTTTGGGCGCCAGTAGAGAAATTCCAATAGGAATCATCATGCCCAATGAGAGGGTTCCCGTTGAGGTCGGAAAGGGCACCATTGGAAAAACTAATGAAATAAGAGGTAAAACCATCTAAATCTATATCTGGATTTAAAATGAATGAATTGCCGCTAAAGGAAGCGGAAGCCCCGCTGATATGGCCATTAGAGATAGTGAATTCACGAGCAACCTGCAGATTGTCTGTTCGGCGAATGGAAATCGTACCGTTGTTTAATTGAACAGGCTCATTAAAAAGAAAGCCAAGTTCGGTATTCGTCGGCAACCCAGAGAGTGATTGCTGCAAGAAATTCATAAGGAATGGTTCTTCATCCATAGTCGTAAAATGCCAAGAGGAAGAATCTAATAGTCCGGCGAAAGGGTTATGGGATCGGTCGACAAAGGTGCCGGAAGTGATGTGTATATAATAATCGGTTTCCTGCTCAAGCCTTACATCAGAAAAAAGAAGAATGGTGGCACCGGAATGAGAAGCGTAATCGGCATAAGAATTAGGAGAGCCGGAAATCGCAAAGGTTTGAATAGGTGTAGTTACGCCTTGTTTAAAAAGCTGGATTTCACCGTAACCAAATAAAACCTCCTCGTTAAACTGAAGCATGTAGCCTCCAGATACAGGAGCGATGCTGTCGCCGTTTTCTGGGAACGTATAGGTTAGGACGGGTGGCGTAGAATCGCCGGTTGAAAAACTCCAGTAGGAATCAAAAAGCCCAAAGAAAGGGTTGCCGTTCAGGTCAGTAATGGCTCCACTTGTAATGTTAATAAAATAAGTAGTAAAATCGTCTAATTTTGAGTCTGGATTTAAAATGAACGAATTGCCGCTAAAGGAAGCGGAAGCCCCGCTGATATGGCCATTAGAGATCGTGAATTCACGAGCAACCTGCAGATTGTCTGTTCGGCGAATGGAAATCGTGCCGTTGTTTAATTGAACAGGCTCATTAAAAGAAAACATGAGATCCGTATCTGGATTAACAGGTAGCCCGGAAAGTGAATAGGGTCCAAAGCCTATTAGCTCGGGGTATTCATCCATAGTCGTAAAATGCCAAGAGGAAGAATCTAATAGCCCGGCGAAAGGGTTATGGGATCTGTCAACAAAGGTGCCAGAAGTGATGTGTATATAATAATCGGTTTCCTGCTCAAGCCTTAAGTCAGACAAAAGATGAATCGTGGCACCGGAATAAGACGCGTAATCGGCATAAGAATTAGGAGAGCCAGAAATCGCAAAGGTTTGAATAGGTGTAGGTACGCCTTGTTTAAAAAGCTGGATTTCACCGTAACCAAATAAAACCTCCTCGTTAAACTGAAGCGTATATCCCCCGGATACAGGGGCGATGCTATCGCCGTTTTCTGGGAAAGTGTAGGATAGGACGGGTGGCGATGTATCCTCTGTTTTAAAATACCAAGAAGCATTTTCATTACTCAAAAAATGATTGCCATCTGAAAATATGAAAAGTCCACTAGATACATCGACATAATAATCTGTATTTTCCTGAAGTTCTAAATTAGGATCTATAACTACCATGTTGCCGCTTAATATGAGAGATGCACCGTTAATAGTGCCACTAGAGATGGTAATGAGTTGTTCAGCCGTACTGTTAATATCACGATAGATCGCTATCGTTCCGTTCCCTAAATTAACCGTTTCGTTAAAGAAGAGCATTATATTTGAATCTACGGGTACTCCACTTGATACAGGGGAAAAGTCTATAAGATCCAAATATGAGGGAGAATTAAGAGAATAAATTAAATTTGGTGAATAAGTAATTTCAGATACCGAACTCGTCAATGATGGTGTAATCATAGGGGGCTGCGAAGAAGCATAAAGCACGAAAGGGGCAAACATGTTTGCAAGTTGCGTAGAGGCTGCGGTTAGTGTGATAATTTTTTTCGTACGGCTAAGTGTGAATTGATTCATTTTTTTCATCCTGAGCGTCTACTCCTTTTTATGATTCGTAAAGTCGTCAATAATAACATTCAAATTATGAAAATAGGGTTGGATCATTTTGTAATCTTCATAACATTCATATAAATACTGCCCAAATCCAGACAATAACAAATCTTTCTTTTTATTTATATCGGTTTCAATCTTTATATTCATAATATAGCTGTATAAAATTTCGTATTTTACTCTTGTTAGTGGATGGAGGATAAATTTGAAAAATAAATTGTCTTGTAAAGATTTAAAAGCAAAATCAAAAGATTGGAATCTGCTTTTTTCAGGACTAATCTGAATATCCGCCATTGTTTGCTGTAAAGTAGCGAAAATGGGAAGTATTTGACTCTCCTGTTCAAGCATTTGCTGCTGACGTTGTGTTAAGTAAGAAAATTGAATTGGATTTGTCATTGAATGCGCGAACCATTCTTTATTGATTGCATTTGGTACGAGTATCGTATCAATGACGGAAGATAACGTTTGGAATGGCGCACCGTCAATTTTTGCTCCTCCTTTTGTTGTATTAATAATAGTTTGACTTGGTTTTAGTCGGATAACATATTCCATTTCTTTGCGCATAGCGTTTAAACCGGGGTTGGTTTCCAACAATGTGTTTTCTACGCTGATAACTTGTTCAACTACCTTGGAATCAGCTGCCTCATAAGGAACGCCAGCCGCATAATATTGTTTGTCACGCAAGGCGAAGTTTTGGCCTACTAGAATAATTGAAGAACAGTTCATCAGCATGAGTGCTTGCAGAGCCACAATGGCAATGCTGCTTGCATCGCTCAATACGGGTGTTTGTTTACTGCCACTTATGTAAAAGCCATAAAGCATGTCTTGGCTCATTGGCAAATGAATTTTTTTCCAAGGGAACTGTGCGACTACCCCCGTTCCCACTGAAGTGCCAAATACCATTGGAAAAGGGGACTTGTTTTCTGTGATGGCTTTTTGAAAAACTTTATAATTTAATTCGCTTGGATCATATGTAAAGGCGGCATCAGGTATAATTTTAAACTCAACTAGTGTATTTATAGCAGATCCTACTGATATGATGTAAGCGGAGCGCTGCTGCTTTATGATACGTAATTGATCTATTTCGTCTTGCAGGGATGGTCCTGCGGCAACCAGCAAAGCGGGCTTATGTTGAAAATGGTTGCGGAAATCAAATAAATTAGGTGTATTTAGCGTAGCTGCAAAATTCTCAAAGCTGTTAGTGATCCATTTTTTTTCATAACGTTGGCTAATGCTTAGATTGATCTTTTTTTGGTGAATGACTGTTTGAATTAACTTGAGAAATTTATTATGGGCTATAGGGAGAATTTTTAGGTAAGAAGGCAAGGTAATTAAGGTAAAGCTTTTAGGGATTTGATACAGAATTGATTTTATTTCTTTCAAATTAAATTGGTTTTTAGGTGATCCTAAGCTAATATTTCGAAGCATTGGAATATTCAATTCCTTAATATCAACATAAGAAAAGAAGGCAATTAGGATTTTAGCAGAAGGCTCAAAAATAGAATAAGGAACGTTAGGATACATTTGCGTGAACTTTCTAATATGATGTCCCAAACCAGTACCATAAAAAATGACATGGTGCTTCTGCTGGTTTATTTCTTTTGCGACTTCAAGCAGGATTTTGTCGGCCTCTTGTACAGGATTTTCCTCTAGGTGCAAGCTTATGGACTGTTGATTTATTTCGCAAATAAGATTATTTAAATTCTTTGAATCTTGCTTTATAGACAATTCATCCATCTGAGCGATTTGTTCTAAGTGCTGTATGTTACGAAATAAATCAGGACGATGTTCTTTGATGGCGGTCAAGTTTTGTAGAAACATAGAACCTCTTCTTTCTTGTTAAATATGGGTAATTTATCATGAACTACTTCCTTTATACTACAAAGTTCAACATATTACATTCTTTTCTGCGAAAATAAATCGTTCGAATTCAAAACTTTGGAGCTAAAATGAGCGATAGTATGTCTGCAGAATTATTAGCGAGTCCCGCAGCGGAGCGGGTGGACCGGAAGCTGCCTAGACATTAATGTCGGCAACGTTTGAGATCGAAGAGCAGCCATTGGCGCTTAACGGTGCGACTAAAAGGGAATGCGAGGGGTTTAATGAAGCTCCGAAGCATTCCCTTTTTTTCATTGTCCATTTATATAGCCCTTACATTGCAAATGTAAGGGCTTTCCTGCCATCTTTTTTTGAATTAAGCTTTGTTTTCTCGACATATCTGATACAATGTTATAAAAGCTATCATGAAAAGGGTGTTTGTAAGGAATAATCGCATGGCAATTTCGATGCTGTCAGATTTGGAGTGAGGATTATGTCAAAAAATTGGTATCGCAGATTGCTATTTTCGTATTTTCCGATTTTTATTTTAACGATATCTATTGTCATTTTCCTCTCCTTCCTCATTGTGAATGAGATTTCGAGAAATGAAACGGAGAAGGCGAATCGCATTTCCACCTCCTATGTCGTCGATAGTCTCGACAGAGCGGTCAATCAAGTCGAGATGGAAATATTGCGTCAAATGGAAAACGACCCGGTCTACGGACAATTTCTTGCGGGTGATGTGGAGAAGGGCGGTCCCGAATTTATGGAGCTCGCTAAAAAACTGTGGGTTTTGGAAAGCAACAATGAGCTGCTTGATTCTGTGTATATATACCGTCTGTCCGATCATCGCATCGTTAGCAAATATGGATTTACGACGCAGGAGGTGTTTGCTGATCGTGCTTATTTGGAGCAGGCGCTGGATGAACCGTCCTTTCAGCGCTGGTCGCAAATTCGTTCCTTCAAGCTGCTGGAATCCGACCAGCCGGAGGAAGTGATCAGCATGCATAAACGCTTGCCGCTTCCCTTCGGCCAGGAAGGCGTTTTAGTCATTAATCTCGGCGTCTATCCTTTAGGCCGAATGATTGATGATATGACGCGCAGCAACGTTTCCTTTCTTCATGTAACGGGCAAGGAAGGCGAAACTATTTTTCCAAAAGGCAATTTAGGAACGGGGAGTATTGACGATAAGGGTACTGTGCTAACGACGCTAGTATCTCCAAAGCTGGGCTGGACGTTCAGCAGCGGCTTGCGTGCCGGGCAGCTATTCGCGTGGGTATCCGTCATTTCTTATGTATGGATTATTATTGGGCTGGCTACCTTATTGCTAGCCGTCCTCTATATCATTTATATTACGCGCAAAAACTATAAGCCCATTCAGGTGATGATGAGCCGTATTCAGGCGCTTCCCGCGCGCTCCTCCGATGTCACGACCAGGGACGAACTGGTGTTAATTGACCACGCGCTGGAGCAGCTTATTCAGCAGACCGCAGATTATGAGATGCAGCATCATGAGAATCTGCTTATACGCAGGCGGCAGTTTTTTATCGATTTAATCGAAGGCAATGCTCAAGGGGATCGGGTTGAAAAATGCCGCTCCTTAGCCGTGCTGCAGGCGTCGGAGCATGCGGTGCATGCCGCAGTCGTCATTGCGGAAATGCATGATTTTGATGCCTCCTACGGCGATTTCTCCCATCAAGATCAGCAAACGTTCCGGTTGACGCTTATGAACCTTTTTCAGGAGCTGGCACGGGAAAGGGAGCTGGACAGCTGGGCGGAATGGATAGGCAGCAGCCAGTTGGGCATTATTTTTACAAGTGGTGCCGCAGAGGAAGCAGAAGATGATGATGAAGCTTTCAAAGACATGCTGCGATTAGCCGTCAAGAGCTCACACCAGTGGGCCGCGAACCAATTCGAGCTGACGATGAAGTTTGGTATCGGCATTGTGGCGAATTTGGATAGCGCCTTAAGCTTAAAGGAATCCTACCAATCCGCCGGATCGGCGCTGCAATATGTATTGTCACTGGGTGAAAATGAAATGGTGTTTGGCTCGGATGTGCCGCTGCAGCCGCATATGGAGTCCTATAAATATTTCCCGATCATGGCTGGCATCGTCAAAATGTTTCGCTTGACCAATCAGGAATGGCGGGAGCAGGTGCATACGCTGTTTCAAATGGTCGGCTCCGAGCTGCTTGCGGATCATGACATTCGCATGCTCATCCATTGGCTTAGACAAATGCTGGGCAGAGAGCTGATGGACCTCTCAGACAATCTGAAGGATTATTTCGTCGGACAGCAAGCGCAGCTGTGGCGGGCAGAGCTGGATAAAGCACAGCGGCTGCCCGAGATGGAAGCTTTGCTGCTGGAAATGATGAATGAGGTTTACCGAGTATATGTATCGACTAATGAAAATAAAAGCTATCGGGCGATGATTAGTGAGATGAAAGCTTACATTGAAGAGCATTATACGAATCCGGATTTGTCCCTTACGATATTGAGCGATCGCTTCCAAGTATCTGCGAAATATGCGAGCCATTTGTTCAAGGAAGAGTTTAATACAAAATTCGTTGATTTTTTGGCGCAGCTGCGAATTGTGCATGCCCAAACTTTGCTGAGCCAAACGGACGAGGTTATTCAACAAATCGCTTTGCGGGTGGGCTACGCCAATTCCGTTACCTTCGGACGTGTGTTTAAAAAAATAGTCGGTGTCACGCCGGGAGACTACAGAAAATACGAAATGAAGCCAGAGCATGCAAGTGAATAAGCATTAGCTGCGAGGCGGCTCCCGAACATATTCGGGGGCCTTTTTTAACTATAAGAATGTATAAGTTTCACACGTATAAATAGGCTTATATTTCTCGGACTGAAACACGCCGCATTGCCAGAGGATGGTGACAGCCGTTTCACCTTGGATGGCCAATTCAAGCGAATCGGAAAAAGGTCTGTTTACAGGAAAGGCGTCACATCAGCGGAAATACAGGGTTTACGACGATTTTCCACCTGATTTTTGAGGTGGAATTCTGTTTATTGTCAGATTTCCTGTCATCATGTCATACTTGGCTCATCTCCACAAGCGGCATCGTCAAGCGAGGTTAGGAAAGCTTACCTCTATAGGCGGGGCAAACCAAACAAAAAGGGGCTGTGAACAAATGAAGCGTAGCAAAAGTAAAATGGCGGTCAAAAAATGGATGGCGGGTACGTTCGCATTAACTGTACTGGTTACGGGCTGTTCAAACGGAGGCGGAGCAACACCGGCCGCAAGCTCAGGATCGAATGCAGGCGGCGCAGCGGCTTCTTCATTAAAAGTAGAAATTTTCGATCGCGGCAATACGCCGCAGGGCTATACGATTACAGACAGCTATTTGACCCGTTACGTGAAAGACAACTTCACCAAAACGAGCAGCATTGATGTTCAATTCGTGCCGATCCCCCGTTCTGAGGAAATTGCCAAGCTGAACGTGCTCATGGCAAGCGGCGATGATGTGCCGGATATCGTATTTACGTATGATCAAGCCGTATTTGAGCGTTATGCCGAGCAAGGCGGCCTTACAGACTTGTCGGACTTATTAAATGAGCACGGATCAAACCTTAAAAGTTTTCTAGGTGACGATACGCTGGCCTATGGTCAACTGGGAGGAAAGCAATTTGCTATCCCGGGCAAAAGAATGTTAACCGAAAGATATTCCTCTTGGATTCGCAAGGATTGGCTGGACAAGGTGGGCTTGCCGATGCCTGCGACAACAGACGAGCTTTACGAAGCGCTTAAAGCATTTAAAGAAAAAGATCCCGGTGAAACGGGGGGCAGCGTTATTCCTCTGGGCATGACGATTGAGCCGGCTCAGTTTGAGCCGCTGCTCTGGTCATTCATTCAGCCGCAAAGCTCATTAACGACGGACGAGCAGCTGGCGAACCGTGATTATTTGCCAGTGCTTCCGGGCTTTAAGGAAGGCCTGCGCTTTATGAACAAGCTTTACAATGAAGGGCTGATGAGCAAGGATTTTGGGCTCGACCAAGATAAAAAGCAGCTGACGCAGGATATTCAAAGCGGCAAAATTGGGATGTTCAGCGATGACTATCCAAATATCTATTATAAAGATGGGGTATATGCCAGCCTAGTGGCCAACAGTCCGAATGCTATTCTCGAACCAATTGATCCGTTCACGAATGCAGAAGGCTTGCATGCAAAACCGGAATATGCACCTAACGCCCTGTACATTATGGTTCCGAAATCAAGCAAGCACGCAGTCGAAGCGATTAAATATTTGGACTGGATGTCCGCGACGAATGTGCTTATTGATATGCAAAATGGTGTATTAGGCGAGAACTACGAGCTGAAGGATGGCATACCGGTTACATTAGATAGTGCATCGAAGGAAGCGACGGACAGAATCTATAACTTTGGCGATATTGTCATTGTGGCTAACGGTAAAGTCGGAGGCGATGAAGAGCAAAACAAGAAGGCCTTTACGTTCAGCGTGGAGTCTAAATTCCAAAAGGATTTTGCACAATCGATGGAATTTGCTAATACCGATACGATTGCACCGGTCATATTCAATCGCCCAATCACTAGCAAAACCAAATATGGCACTACGCTTGATAGCAAGCTTGATGAAATGATCGTTAAAACAACGATGGCGGCTCCAGATAAATTCGACAGCACTTTCGATACTGCTATGGAGGATTACATGTCTCGTGGTGGCAAGGAAGTGATGGACGAGCGTACGGCAGCTTATACAGAAGCGAAATAAAGCAGTTTGCGCTTTGGGTTTTAGGCTATGAGGGCAAGTAAAGAGCAGGAGGGCGGAGCGGGCCGAAGCAGGCTCCCTCTGCGCCAACTGCCTATGAAGGAAAGAAGGGGCGAACAACATTGAGCACAAACATTTATTTCCGCAGGTATTGGCAGCTTTACGCGCTGATTTCACTCCCGCTCCTTTATTTTCTGGTGTTCAAATATGGACCGATGTGGGGCGTGCAAATCGCATTCAAGGATTTTAACCTGTTTCAAGGCATTTCGGGCAGTGAATGGATTGGCTTTGATGCTTTTATTGAAGTTTTCAAGATGAAGGATTTTTATTTGACGCTTCGCAATACGTTAATGCTTAATATTTTGGATTTATTAGTATCCTTCCCTGCTCCATTAATTTTAGCGATTATGCTGTATGAAGCGAAATGGGTTTGGTTCAAAAAAATATCGCAAACGATTTTGTATATTCCCCATTTTATATCATGGGTCATTATAGGCGGCATTGTATATCAAGTATTTGGCACGCAATCCGGCATGATTAACAATTTTTTAAGCTCGCTTGGCTTTGATGCCATTCCGTTTTTAACGGATAAGAAGGATTGGCTGGTCACGTATTTGGCAACAGGCGTGTGGCAAAGCGCAGGCTGGGGAACGATTTTATATTTGGCCGCATTGACCGGCATTAACCGCGAGCTGTTCGAAGCGGCGGAGGTTGATGGCGCGGGGCGCTTTAAACGGATTTGGCATATTACCCTTCCAGGCCTCAAAACGACAATTGTAACGCTGCTCATTATCAATCTTGGCAATATGATTACAATAGGCTTTGAACGGCCATATATTATCGGCAATTTGGCGGTTCGCGAATATTCGGATGTACTGAGCACCTTCGTATACCGCGTCGGTATTCAATCTGGTGAATATACGCTGGCGACGGTCGTTGGTTTGTTTCAGGCTGTTGTAGGACTGATCTTCGTCCTCGGCGCCAATTATGCATCTAAAAAACTAACAGATGAGAGCATACTGTAGCTCTTACGGAAAGGTGCGGAGGATTCATGAATGAACGTACGGCAAATCGCGTATTTGATACGGTAAATATTGTTTTGCTTGCACTCGCAGTAGTCGTTTGTATTTTGCCGTTTCTGCATATTATTGCGGTATCGCTCAGCTCGAATTTGGCAATAACATCGGGCAGGGTAACCCTCTTCCCGGTCGGATTTAACTGGGATGCGTACGGCAAGGTTTTTTCGGATATGACGATGATTCGATCATTGGGCTTTACTGTTTTTCTGACGGCACTTTGTGCCGCGCTATGTATGGCGATGACGATTGTTGCTGCCTATCCGTTAACAAAATCGCAGCTTAAAGGAAGAAAGCTGTTTATGATTTTAATCGTCATCACGATGTTTTTTACAGGGGGCATCATTCCGGAATATATCCTCGTGCGTGACCTGAATTTGCTCAATACGGTGTGGGCGCTTGTGCTGCCGGGTCTGATTAGTCCTTTTTATCTGATTATTCTGATTTCATTCTTTAATGGCATTCCGAAAAGCTTAGAGGAAGCAGCTGAAATTGATGGCAGCTCGCATTTTGGCACGCTGATGCGCATCATATTGCCGCTTTCCCTGCCTGTTATGGCGACGCTTTGTCTCTTTTACGCCGTCGGGCGCTGGAACGGCTTTCAGGATACGCTCATGTATATTTCCAAGCCGGAGCTGTACCCGATTCAGCTCAAGCTGTATCAAATGATTCAGAACAATATGGTTTCAGAGCTGGCCATCCTTGAAGGCCACAGCGGTACGCAGCAAATTACGCCAGAAAGCTTGAAATCAGCGAGTGTTATTTTTGCTACAGTTCCGATATTGCTCGTATACCCATGGCTGCAGCGTTACTTTGTCAGTGGCGTAATGCTTGGAGCAGTGAAAGGATAATCAACCTCATCATGAATGACGCGAAAAAAATGCTGCTAAAGCTGCGAGCCTTGTACTTGTTTACAGGGCTCGCTGGCGGTTTGTTCAACCCTTATTTAACGACGCTGCTCGTTCATCAAGGCATGTCGGCGGGTCAGGTAGGCATGATGATGTCTCTCGGCACGCTGCTGTCTATCATCGTTCAGCCATTCTGGGGCTACATGGTGGACCGCTACCGCCAGACGAAGCTGGTGCTTGTATGCAGCATCGGAATGCCCGCGGTGCTCGCTTACTTTTACAATGTTCAAATTTTTGCGCTGCTCGTCATCGTGTATACAACGTCGATTATTTTCAGCGTGACGCAAAGCCCGATCGCCGATTCCTATGCCGTTACCGCTGCCCGCGAAGGGCGCACCTCCTATGGCACGATTCGCAGCCTGGGGAGTTTAGGCACGGCGCTTGGCGGTTATGCCGGCGGCTTGTATTTATCTTATTTTCACATTACGCAGCTATGGCTGCCGTTTTTTATATTCAGTGCGGCTGGAGTGGCAATGGTGCTGACGCTCTCGAATAAATCAGAAAGCTACCGAACGACGGTGAGCTTAACCGAAGGGTTCAAAAAAATGCTCGGCAACCGCAATTTCCTATGGTTTCTTGTGGCCTGCTTTTTTGTCAATCAGACGCTGACCGCCTACAATTCCTTTTTTGTGCTTTCCTTTCAGGAGGCAGGAGGAAGCTTCTCCATGGTCGGCTTTGCGCTGCTGCTCGCTTCGATGACTAATGTGCCCTCCATGCTGCTGGCCGCTAAAATTATTGCCAAGCTCGGCAGGGAGCGGACGCTCGTCATTGCCGCTTTCGCCTATGCGCTGCGCTGGGCTGTGCAATGGCTGTTTCCGTACCCGCCTGTCATGATAGGTATCCAAGCGCTGCATGGCTTGTCGTTCGGACTCTTTTATGTCGCAGCGGTTGAGTACGTAGCAAACGTATCGGGCAAGGAAATGCAGGCGACCGGACAAAGCGTATTTAATATGGTTTTTGTCGGGCTGGGCGGCATTATTGGCAACCTGCTTAATGGCTTTTTGTATAATGCGGGTGGCGCACAATTGATGTATCTGGCGTGCACGGTCAGTGCTATAATGGGCTTGTTGCTATTACATGGCGTTAATAAAAGAAGCCGTTCTTTGCAAGGGCCTTAATTAAAGCATGAATACCGGGCGGATAATGGCGGAACTTCTAGGGGGAGAAAGGGCATGGCATGGAAAGAATGGAGCCAGTTGTCGGAGGAGCGCCGTTATTTAGTCGATCAAGCGCTGGCTTATATGGATGCAAAGTATGATGAGAAGGCGAAGCTGATTGGCGACAGCGAGGAGCATGGCAAGCACGGCACGAGGGGCAGTGGACATTACGCACTCGGACTGCTGCTGCGCAGCGAGCCGGGCGACATAGAGCGGGCTTGCGAGGTGCTCCATAAAATTATTGATTTGCAATTCGATGCGCCGGATGAAATTTACCATGGCACCTTCAAAAGCGCACTGGAGTCAATCGACCCGCCAGCGGGCAATTACCCTTGGAAAAGCTTAGGGCAGGGCCATGCTTATTTTCTAGCGCAAACCGTTGAAAAAATAACCGAGCGCTTGGTCAGCGGCATAGAAGGCGAGCAAGCGAAAAAGGAATGGGCTGACCGGCTTGTGACGGCGGTAGATGAAGTGCTGCCTCCAGTTTGGAAAAGCTACGATCCGAATTGGCGCGAGTTCATCAGCTGCATTTTTGCTGTCATTTTGGAGCATTTTGCAGACAAGCTGCCGCAGCAGCTGCTCGAACGTATGGAGCAATCGATGATCAAGGCGGTTACCGGGTCTATAGAACGCCGCTTGTCGGATGTCGTCCCGATGAATTCCAATATTGAGCTGATGCATGCGTTTATTACCCATTATTACGGCACACGCCTGCAGCGCAGCGATTGGCTGGAGCATGCCGACCGCGAGGCGGAGAAGCTTCATGCCCGTTATGCGGAGTTCGGCTCCTTATCCGAATTCAATACGACAACCTATTATGGCGTCGATTTGACGGTGCTTGGTTTATGGCGGCAATATGGAAAGACGGCGGCCTTTAAGCAGCTTGGGCATGCGATGGAGAAGGGGCTTTGGGCCAACATCGCCGATTTTTATAATCCGTATATCGAAAATCTTTCCGGCCCGTTTGCCCGTGCCTACGAAATGGAAATGACTGCCCACAGCTCGCTGGGCGTTATGCTGTATTTGGCACTCGGCAAAGGCTATGAGCATTTTACCGCAATAAACTGTGAGACGGAGCATGATATTATGATCGCGCTTGTCGGCGTAGATGTACCGGAGGAGCTGCTTCTGCAGCTTGCCGAGCATCAGCGCGACCGGCTTGTGGAGCAGCCGTTCCGGGAGCTGTGTGAGCGGGACCAGCCGGGTGCAAATACAAATTTATGTACAGCGCGGGCTTGGATCGAGAAAGAGCTGATGATGGGCGCTATGTCAGGCAGCAAAAACACGAACGGCCAGCTTCATCCGGCCACGATTCATTGGAAAACGGCGGATGGGCATAAATACGATCTTCGTCTCATTCGGCGCGAAGTAGGCAAGCATTGGAACACCCATCTGCGAGGTGTCTATTATGAAGCAGCTGTGAATGAACGCGAGCTTGAGGTAGAGGTCCAGTGCAGTGCTGCCGTCGATATTGAATTTTATTTTGAAATTACGGGGCAAGGGGTAGACGCGCGCGGCATTGCGGCCAATCGCTGGACGCTGCCAGGGCTAACGCTTGAAGTTGAGGCGGAGGCTCCAGCTCCTGTTGTGCAAGCTTTTGGAAATCGGCTGGAAATCATCTATTTGGTACAAGCGAAAAAATCATCAGCGACACCTGCCGCGCCCGCTACAATGAAATTTTTGCTCAGCAGAGTGTAGGGAAAGCTTCAGCACAGTGCCCCCGTTTCTGTTGGAAATGGGGGCACTGCTTCGTTCAAGCGGCGGGATGTTTTACTTCAACTCGTTTACAATCATCAGCCGATCAGCCGTCTTTGCCGGATTTCCTCTGCCATCGGTGTTATAAGTGATGACATAAACGCGGCTATCCTTTATTTTCACATAGCGCAGCCGCCCTTCTCCAGCAAAGACGACCGACATTTCCTTTGCTGCAGGGTCATAGCGATACAGGGCATTGCCCGCTAGCGTAGTGATCAGCATCCGGTTCTGATCGTCAATGGCTGCATCGGATGGCGCGATAGCCGGCTCGCCAGTATGATAGGGATGCCCGTCAGGATACAGGCTTGATGAAACGCTCCAATATGCAATTAAACGACTCCGGCGCGTCGAGCTGGGCGCAGTGGCCGGCACCGGGCAGCAGCACAAGCTGCGACAGCGTTTCTGCCTTGTGCCAGCTGTGCGCGTGATCCACAAGCACCTTCAAATCTTGATCTCCGTATACGAGCAGCATATGGTAGGGCACCGGCGTATCCTTTTTTGTGAAAAAATCGCCCAGCCCCGACATGGCTGCAAAAGAGCGCCGATTAAACAGCTTCGCGCCTCGGGCGAATACATCCCGGCCATAGCTGCTGGCGCAGGAAATGGTAGTCACATAACGGCGAAACCGCCCCATGGAAAATAAAAAATAAAACAGCCACCGCAGTCCCTCGCGCTTCTGTTCCTTCCAAATTTCCGCATTTTCGCGATGAATGGAATAACCTCCGACAATCGTAACGGATAGCACCCGCTCGTTAAAACGATCTGCGAATGCTTGAGCTGCGAGCGAGCCAAGGGAAACGCCGACCACATGGCAGGCGGCAATGTTGTGCTTATCTAAAACCGCGGCCACAATGTGCGGCATATCTTTTAACGTCACTTTGGTGCCATGAACTTGGCTGCGGCCATGCCCGGGCATATCAAGGGCTATCACCTGATAGCCGCTCTTGAAATAGCTCGTCTGCTTGCAAAATACCCGATGATCCGCGAACGCCGGGTGGAGAAACAATAGCGTTTGTTTTCCGGGATTAGGCAAGAATTGATAAGCTATGCTGCTATTGCGATACGACAAGTGCTGAGCAGTTGCTAGAAGCTCGTTCATAGGAATAGGCCTCCACATTAGGATGCTTATCATTATATTCGAGCTTGCGGGCCATCATGCCATAAGCATGGAAGATGAATAGGGGATAGGCTTGCTCGGCGGCTGTCTATATTTCTATTAATTGTAATTGGTAAAAAAAGAACGCCGAAAGGGGATAGTCTCCTTTGACGTTCCTTTTATGCTTATGCTGTTTTGCTTTACTCGCAGCCTAGCTTATTGTTTGCTGAACTCCCAGGCTCCAATGCTAGCTGGATGCTTTAACCTTCCACTCTAAAATGCCAGTGGATGCCGGGTTTTTCGATACCATTTCGATTCGCAGCGATGTCGTTGCTACAGGTTTGAATGTTGTTGTGTTGTATTGGTTAATGCTCGTTCCGAGGCCGACGGCGTTTTGGACATCTACCCAAGCGCTGCCGTTCCAATATTTGATTTTATATGAGCTCGGCACATCGATACCGCCATTGTCCTTGAACCAGTACACATCCGTTTGTGTAACGGTGTAGCTCTTATCAAACGTATATTGAACCCATTGCGTACCGGTTTCCGGCCAGTTTCCATAAACCGCATGGTTGCGGTCGTTGGAATGAATCGGATCAAAGCCGTCATTGAGTGCGCTAATGCTTTCCCAAGGGGATACATAAGAGGACGTAACGGAAGCGTTAAGCGCAATGTTGCTCAAATTCGCATTGCCATTATCAGTTATGCCCGGGAATCGAGTAGCATCCTTCTTCACTTGGCTCCATGTATAACGCAGCATCCAAATGTCCCAGTTCGTAATCGTTGGCGAATTTCCTGCCCACATAATGGTAGGCACTGGGAAGCCGCCCGGAGGGCGCTCGTTCGCCTCATAAAAGTCTGGCAAACCAAAGCCATGGCCAATTTCATGCTCTGTAATTTGAATTTCATTGGAATTGACGGTGCTCAAAATGTAATCGTCGGACATGCGCTGGCCCCAATCGCCGCCTGCTCCGCCGCCAAAGCCTGATGTTGCCCACAAATACATGTCAAAGCGCTTGTCGAGTCCGCCTGGATAAACATAGTTGGGGTTCGTAAAATGGTCGAAGCGCGACAAAGCGCTCGGCGCTACAGGCAGCTTCGATGGGATAGCGGGATTAGAGGTGCTCAGTTGGTCAGTTATATAGTCTGTATAGATGATTTCATCTGCTTGCTTGTCTAAAATTTGCGCGGAGTTGGCTACGGCCCAGCCCACGATTTTCACTTGGATGTCTCCGTAAGGCCAGCCGTCATAATCTTTCAAATGCTTCGTCCAGTTATTCATTTGGCGCTGCAGCATGGCGGCAAGATCCTTGCGCTGCTGGAGCGTCAAGTTTTTGCCCGATTGCCAGCGCACGACGTAATTTAAAGTGCCTTTTCCAGCAACGATTTGATCAAAAATCAAGTTTTTGCGAACCGTCGAGCCTTCCGTTACCATGCGATTAGTCCATACCCACTCAATGGAGCTTTTGAGGTTCGCAGGCATGTCTGCGAGCGTAATGCTGCTGACCGCGGCGGCTGAAGCTTGATAAGCGACTGCTGGCGTAATCGTTGGCAACGCTGGAGCTGCTGACGCAACGGTAAGGCTGCTGGCAAGCAGGGAACCCGAGAGCAAGAATGAAGTCAAGGCGAGGCTGGTTTTCTTTAACATTTTTGTTCCTCCATTTTCTGAGATTGGATTTTTTTAAACAGCTAGCTGATCCTCATCCCCACATGTACTTTGATTTTGAATTTTTGGATACATCTAGCAAACTTTCAATTCGTCTATCATTTTACAATAGATGAAAAAAATAGGAAAGTATTATTTTGTAAACTGCTGCTGAAATTTGTGGATAACCGTCGAAACATGCAGCGGCTGAGCGGAAAATAACGTTGTGGAGAGCGAAGCGCGGTGCTGGCCGATTGGATAAAAAATAAACAGAAAGGCAAAAAAAGACGTTCCCCATCCAGCTTTCATGAATTGGAGGGAACGTCTTTTTTTTATCTTCTGAGGCAAACCTGCTTATCAACCTGAAAATTTCCAAGGCGTATTTATAGCTTTAAAGCCATTAAATTTTCGTCTGAATAGTTTCCGTTGAATTTTAAGGCGTTAGGTTCTACGCCATACAGCTCGAAGCCAAGCTCTTGATACAGCTTTATCGCGGAAATATTATCAGTAACTACTGCTAAATGGAGCTGCTCCAAGCCTTTGCTGGATTTGGCTCTAGCCATTAAAGCCAGCATTAGTGCTTTTGCGATGCCTTGCCCGCGAAAGGGAGGCGCTACATACATTCCGTAAACATTTGCTTTGTGGGCAGTTTTAGCCTTTTTTTCACGCATAAAAGTTACGATGCCCGCCAACTGGGCTTGTTCGGCAAAAGCGCCAATAACAAATTGATCCTCTGAGGGTGTAAGCCGCGCCATAACGGTTTCTGTTGAAAATGTCACTTCTTTCTCATAAGTTGAGCCAAACGCTTCCGGGTTGATTTTTAATGCGCTTAATCGCAGCGCATGATAGGCCGTGGTATCCAATGTTTGCAATATACGAATATCCATTCGATAGATCCCCCATGATCAGCACATTTCATGAAGAGCAAGCTGCTCAAGCTTCTCTAATGCCAAGTGCCTTGCGAATAAAATAAATCAAATCAGCCAAATAGGCGGCTGCATCCACATCTGGCCGATACAGATAACAATCCTCGACCGCCTGCTCAATAAGGGAGACGACCATGCGAGCTGCAAATTCGGGATTCATTCGTCCGTCGATCAGCTGTTCCTCCTGCCACTTGCCAAGCAGCAGGCTGACGTAGGAATAGAAGGGCTCAAACAATTGATCCCACTGGGCTGCATCTTTAACGAAGCCGCCGCCATTGTTCAAAATGGGGTATACATCGCTGTACAAGCCGAACTGCTGGAAGGCAGCCGGGACGGCCTTGTCAATAAAGGCAGAAGGGGCCGTCAGCCCTTCCGTTTCTGCCATAACGCGCTCCAGCGCCGATTGCAGCATTTCCTCAGCCAGAGCCACGACAAGCGATGTTTTAGATGGGAAATAAAGATAAAAGGTGCCTTGTGCGACTCCGGCACGCCGAACAATTTCCGTAATGGTCATGTCCTCCATGCCTTTTTCCTTCATGACTTGGCGTGCTGCCGCAAGCAGCTCTATTTTTTTTCGTTCGTCTTTTACACGGGTTGTGCGAGTTTGCTTCATGGAAAGCTTCCTTCCGTTAATCCTAATCTACGATAAGCTTACCGATATCCGCTTTTGTTTGCAACCGTAACTGCATGTGGAATTGCAATGCTAGCCTAGCGGGTCTTAACTTGTACGCTCAAACCATGCTTCGGCCGCAGCGTAATGGAGGCTTCGGGAATAACCTCAAAATGAGCGGATGGAACAATTTCAAAGCGCTGAACGATAGCAGCGAGCAGCAGCACAGCCTCCATCAATGCGAAATTGTTGCCGATACAAAATCTCGGCCCGCCGCCAAACGGGAAATACACATATTTGGACAGCCGTTTTTCAAAGTCATTTTCCCAGCGCTCCGGCATAAAGCTCAGCGGGTCCTCGAAATAACGGGGATGGCGATGCATGACCCATTGGCTCATGCTCACTTCAGTACCCTTCGGAATGTGGAAGCCGCCAAGCTCAACATCCTGCAGCGTTTCTCTGGAAATGATCCATACGGGCGGGTAAAGCCGCATCGTTTCCTTAATGATGTAATGCGCAAACGTCAATTCAGGGAAATCAGTTACCTGTATTGCGCCGCCAGCGCATTTTTCTCTAACCTCTGCAAGCAGGCGATTTTGGATTTCTGGATGGGTAGCGAGCAAATGAAGCGCCCAGCTCAGCGTATTTGCAGTTGTCTCATGTCCTGCGAGAAACATGGTCATAATTTCATCGCGCAGCTGCAATTCGCTCATGGCGCTGCCATCGTCATCTCTGGCTTCCAGCAGCATTGAGAGAAGATCGCCGCGGTCGCCAGGCTCGGTACGCCTGCTCGCAATCATTTCATAGATGAGGCCATCGAGCTGCTCAACCGACTTTTTCAGCTTGGCATTTCCAGGCGTCGGGACGGTAATTGGAAGCAGAGACAGCAGGCGTTGAAAAATGCTGCCCATCTGCGTGTTATATTCGGTCATTACGCGGCAAATAGAGGAGCTGATATGGTCGGCATTTTTTTGCAAATCGGCGTCAAATAGAGACTTTGCTACAATGTTCATCGTCACATCCATCATATCCTCATGGATGTCGCGTGTTTGCCCATCCTGCCATTCCGCCAGCATGCTGCCGGCATACGCCAGCATATGCTCCCCATAACGATGAATGCGATTGCGGTGAAAAGCGGGCTGGGACAGCCGTCGCTGGCGCAGCCAGAAATCGCCTTCGCTCGTGACCAGGCCATTGCCGAGTACCATGCTCATAATGCGGTCGCGATGATAGCCCTTGGAGAAAATCTTATTGGTTTGCATAAGAATATATTCAATATGATCCGGATGGCTGACGAGAATCGTATCCCGATCTTTCTCAAGGCGCATTTTAACCAGATCGCCATAGCTTTCGGCGGTTTGTGTAAGATAACCGAGCGGGTCCTTGCCAAAATCGGGCAGGTTGCCCAGCAGCATTTTGCCTTTCGGGCCGGGTGGAATGATAAGCTCTGACATTTGAGTTCGCTCCTTTTTTTAATAATGAATGACTGTCAGTCATTTTTATAATATAGTGGTTTTCTGCCTGCGCGTCAAGCTGGTGTGGAACGGAGATAAGGCAAAAGATAAAGGCACAAAATAAAAAAAGGGAATGCATCGCTGCATCCCCTTGGAGGTTAGTCCACAATCGTCTTAATGAAAAATCATAAAATTAAGGGACGCAGACACTCGAGTCTACAAATCTAAGATCAAGCCCAAAATTGACCCAACCAATTCCTGGCCCTACCCAGCGCCAACCAGCTATTGAATTTGGGCCAACAAAAGTAATAAACATCCAGTAGGAAGCGCCATTGCTTTGCCATATATAGGTGAATTTATTTCGACAACTTACGATTGCGCCTGAATCAATTAAAGCAGACACTCCTTGTGGCTTTTGTGGTGGTCTGGGTGGAATGGTAGAAGGAGGAGCGAAAGCAGGAGGGCCTCCTTGAGCAGGTGTTTGAACGGGAGGCTGCGTGCTTGGGAATGGCTGCATTCCTGGTTGAGGGAAAAAAGGGGGAGCCATTGGTGGCGGCATTGAAGGGCCTGGAATGCCAAATGGTCCAAATGCGCGAGAATAACAATCAGGAGAATAAGACCACATGATGAATAACTCCTTTTACGTTTCTTTGTTCAAAACATTATGAAAACTTATAAGGCAATGTATGATGCACATTAGCCTATTGATACTGGGTCATGTGCCCAATTGTTGAAATCGTACTTTAATAAATATCGAGCAAACGCAGGCATTCATGGAACCGCTGCTTAAACAGTTGAAGCCATCAAGCGAGGCCTGTGGGCAGGCTGATGCTTGATGGCAAAGCAAGCTTTATAGAAGCAAATCTCCTTTTCGTTCCCGATGCCATCTGTATGCAAGCAAACCAGCGACGATTGTGATAAACAACCCGTAAGCGAGCGGCTGTGCGTACTTCGGTCTGTATAACATAATGAGTTCTTCAATCAGTACACGGGAAAGCGGCTGTGTCATGAGATAGATATAAGGAATTTGCAGCGCAACGAGCGCCATATAATTCGCAGAGATGCTGGAGAAGAAAGCTGCCGCCAGAGCGGTAATCAAGCCAAGCACATAAAGGACGGCAACCGTCAGCATGATAAACTGGGCAAACGTAAGATCATGCCAGAAGTAGGGGAAATTAAAGGCAGAGTTGATGGGTGCTTCGTAAAATAATTCAATGCCCGGCTGCTGACTGTACAATAGAAAGAAGCAGCCGAGCTGTATAGAAATAATGAGCACAGCAGACAGCAGTGCCGCAATCAGCTTGCTGAGGAACAGGCTGCGCCCGATACGCGAGGCATGCTGGAGATGAACGACCCGGCTGCGCCTGTCGCGCAAAAAAATCGGCGATACGATTAGCAAAATGCTGATTATGCTTATGGCATACACATAAAATATTACATTTTTAAAATTATCATAAATCATCGATGGAAAAATCGTATTCAGCGTGCCAGACGCCACCATTTCATCCATTCGCTGCAGGGCCGCCGCATCCTCATTTGAAAGATTTGCATAAGGCCGCTCCAGCCTGCGTTCATATTGCTCGATTAAATACTCTCTGCCTTGCAGCTCCCAGAACAAATCAATGCCGGGGTTGAACAGCGCGTAGCGGTCTAATTCATCCCATTCCTTATTGTCGCTGAACACATCCATTGCACGAAAAGCCTCATAAGTAGAAATGCCGGCCTTCTTAAACTGCGGGTCATTATGCATAAGCTGCTCAGCTTCCTGAACTCTTTTGTGATAGCTCAGCTTGAACTGTTCGAATTCCGTTTCATCAAGCTCCAGCCCATATTGCTGCTGCATCTCGATGACAACCTTATACGCATCTTTATCAGGCCTGCCGTTCGGAAAATATTCAAAATAAAACTGGATGTACATCAAATAAAAAAGGACGTTCAGTACAGCGACTAACACGATTATTTTCAGGCTAAAAAGCTTTTTCATTTCGTGAAGGATGATCCCCACAGCTGCACCTCCGATTTAATGAATATTTTGGCGTTTAAATTGCTTTAGGCGCACGTAACAGAGTGCAGCGAGCACAATGGCCCAGCCGCCTGCGGTTATCCATTCCCAATCCCGGACCATATTGAACGCCCCGCCTGCCGTGAACCATATATGCGGATTAAGCATGAGTTGAAAGGGAGTGAAGCCCGCATAAAATAGCAGCTCCGAGCTCGTCGGTATGACTCTTCCTAGCAGCAGCAGGCTGCCAAACAGTACGGCAAAGCTTCCATATACAAGGTAGCTGCTGTTGATAAAGGAGCCGAGAACAAAGGCCAAGGCAGCGAAAATCAGCTGAAGCCCATACATGAGTGCTACAGCGCAGCCCAAATACTTGCCGAACGATAGAACGTGCCAAGTGAGAAATGGAAAGGCCATGCCTGGCTCCCAGGTGAAAAAGCTGCTGATCGGCACCTGCCACAGTCCCTTGTAGCTGAAAGTGAGAAAATAGGCGGAAAGGGTGACGCCAGCCAGTATAGTTGTCAGTGCAGCGGCAGCAGCAAGCGCGGCAAGCAGCTTGTCCGTTTGCAGCTTTCGTCCATGCTTGGCTGCATAAACCAATAAATGCGTATGCTGCTCAAATTCATTTTTGCTTAAGAAGACAGAAAGGAGCACGGCTAAAATCATTAGCTCGAACAGCAGCATCCTGAGCAGGCTTTTAAACAGCATCGAATGCGTTCCATACAGCTTGCCATCGAAAAATAAATGCTTATATTCACCGCTTGCCTCAAGCTGCTGAAGCCGTATGCCCAGCCCGGAATAACGCTCTTTCAATGCAATGGCAGCTTGCCCGCTAAGGCCATACAATTGAATTTGACCTTCAGCCATCTGGCTCGTATCCAGCTTGGCATAGGCTTCATCGATGCTCTGCATTCTCGCAGCATAATGCTGCAAAATGCTCAGCCGATGAAAGCTGGCGATTTCAGATTCCAGAAATAGGCCCGGTTGCTGATAAACAACTTCGTTCAAATTATCATAAGCGAAAAAATCATCCGGCTGCGCATTTACTTTTCCTGCACGTTCATTCGTCAGCGTGTTCATTTCTGCGAGCTGCTGCTGCTCATATTGTTCAAGCTCAGCCAGCATCTGATTGGTTATGCGCACACCGAATTGTCCAGCCATTGTGTTCAGTACCGCCATATCCTGGCGCTTATACGCCTGCTGCATAATGTACAGCAGATTGAACGCGAGGAAGAGGGCGAGCAGCGCTAAAATAACCGGAGACAGCAGCGCTTTTCTGAGCTCATAGCGCCAGATAATCACCCTCATGGCGTTTCATCCGCCTGTGCCTCATCCTGGTAAATATAAATAAACACATCCTCCAAATTGGGAATAGCCATTGTCCAATTCGGCTGCGGGTCGCCGCGGCCAATAAAACGGATTTTTAGCCTTCCCTGCTCCTGCCGCTCCGAGATGGACAAATGCATGTCCCGAAAGTGGTCAGCTTCCTCATAATCGACGGTCGTTTCGTATACCATTCCCTCAAGCAGGCGGCAAATGTCCGCGATGGGGCGTTTGTGCAGCACCCGCTTGTCCTTGATCATAATAATTTCATCGGCAATCGACTCTACATCAGAGACGATATGGGTTGATAAAATGACGATGCGATTGCGGGCAAGCTGCGCCAGCATATTGCGAAAGCGAACGCGTTCCTTCGGATCAAGCCCTGCGGTTGGCTCGTCAAGGATGAGAATGCGCGGATCATTCAGCATCGCCTGCGCAATGCCGACGCGCTGGATCATGCCGCCGGAAAACTTGCGCATTTTTTTATCCATGACATCCTCCAGCGCAACGAGCTTCAGCAGCTCGGCTATTCGCGGCTTGGCATCGGATGCGCGCATGCCTTTCAGGGCGGCGATGTACAGCAAATATTTGCGCGGGCTGTAATGCTTGTAATAACCAAATTGCTGCGGAAGATAGCCGAGCTGCTCGCGATAGCGCTCATCCGCTTTAATAATATTTTCACCGTTGTATAAAATTTCGCCTTCGCTTGGAAACAGCAGCGTGACGAGCATTTTAATAAGCGTTGTTTTGCCAGCGCCATTTGGGGCAAGCAGTCCATATACGCCATTCGTAAATTCAAGATTAATGTCCTCCAGCGCGCTAAAGCTGCCGAAGCGTTTGGACACCTGCTGTACAGTCAGCATCTTAAATAGCTCCTTCCGGATTTTGCAGTTTTCGCAATTGGTTTAGGTTTTTGATATATAGCGTCCCGCAGACAGCTGTTAAAAGCAAATAAACGGAGACAGGAATCGTTTGAAGCAGCTGTATATACCCTGTGCTAAACAAAGCCTTCAATCCGATATTGCCAGCAAACCAGAGCGAGATCAGGGCGTATTTCGTTATGTCCGAGCGAATGCGTAGTATGATATACAGAAAAACAACGGAAAATAGAAACAGTGACGAAGCTGACAGCGCCAGCGCAAACAGCAGGTGAATGTGCTGAAACATAGCGGAAGCAGCAAGCACGAGTGCTACATTCAGCGCCAAACAGATGAGGCTAAAAGCCAGCATCCGCAGCGAAGCAAGCTGATACACATTGTATTTGCACACCATTTCCGTTTCATACGTATCGCTATGCTTGCGGCGAACGAAGAAGAGGGTGGATACAAGGAGATAGAGGACGGGCGACCCAATAAAGATAGCGGCATAAATATCCTCCTCTATGACCTGCGAATGGCTTGATTCTAAAAATAGGGCGAATAGTATAAGCAGAGAGCCGGCAGCAAGTGCAAAGGCAATTTCCGTCCAGTCATGAAACATATAACGAAAGCCAAGACGGGTATACATTAAGCGCAAGTAGGCTGAGAAGGTTTGCTTCGGCACAAGCCCCCGTGCCACAATCAGATTGATTTGCTGCTCGATTTCCTGCTCGCTTGGCAGCTCAACCGTCTCCGTTTTATCGGTTTTCATCGTAATCGTCTCCCAATCTGTTTTTCAGCTTTCTGAGCATCGTATAATATTTCGTTTTGACGGTCGATTCCGGCATATGCAGCAGCGGCGCAATGTCGGCAAACGTATATTCGGCGAAAAATTTGAGCCGGAAAATATGCTGAGCGGCAGCATCCATCTCGTTTACAAGCTGCAAAACAGCTTCGACCTGTTCTTTTTGCTCAATTTTCAGCGTGAAATCAACCTCCTCGGCGATTTCTTCATCCATCGCTGTCGTCCGTTGATCGTAGCGATAGTACCGCGAGCGGTAATAGTCGACGATCCGGTTCGTCGCAAGCTTGTACAGCCACGCCCGAAAGGAACCCTTGCCTCCGTCATAGTGCCCGATCGCCTGCAGCATATGGATGAAGATGTCCTGTGTGAGATCCATGGACAGCTGTTTATTCGTCGTCTGTCTATACACATAGCTGTACAATTCTTTGTAATAATGGCGGACCAGCGCGTTCGCTGCTGCCTCGCTTGATTGTTTTTGGATTTGCTTAATCCATGCTGCTTCCGTCTCCATGCGCCCTCTCTTTTCCTAAATCGTTAAGTTGCCAGTCAGTTTTAAATATAAGCATTTATAAGTTTTCACGTATAAATAGGGCTTATATTTCTCCGACAAAGCTCTTCGCTCGTCCTAGAAGGACGACGAAGTCGTTTTTGCTTGGCCGCTTATTTATATATTCGTAGTGTAGCGTAAAATAGTTTGGCTGAAATAAATCTTTTCCAGCCCGCTTGACAAAGCGCTGCAGGCTTCGCGTATGAAATCAGGCGGAACTTCCAATGCTTTTGTTGTATAATGGGAAATATATGAAGACACTTTTAAAGGAAAGCGGCGCATAAATTGGCTAATGGGGAAAGAGGCAGATACGAATGAAGATATGGGATATGCCAAAGTTGCCGGCACCGGAGCAGCTGGAGAAGCAGATGCGCATACTCGCTGCGCTGGATTTGATGATGTGCGAGGAAGAATGGCTACGCGTTCATCGTTATGATTCCGCATGGTCGGATGATGAAACGATGGGCAGCTTGAACAATGGGTCTGGCGATGTTGTATTTGTTGTTTTTGCACCGGAAGGGGCCATTATCAAAGGCTTTGACCATGAATCCCCTTATAGCCCGCATGCGCAGGAGGAATACGGCACTTGGCCGGGCATTTATGATGAGGTGCCTGAGGCGCTGCTGCATCGTATACAGGATGTGGCATTCACCCATGAGGATGTTACCTTTTGCATATGGTGGGAAAATGGAAATTCCGCGTGGCACAGCAGCGAATATGAGCAGCCGGATGGTTGGGAAGATGGTGCGAATTTTCTTCTAGGCTATTTGTGCGATTCCCCAGAGGGCTATCAGGAGTGGGCGCAAGGCTACTTTGAGGAGGAGCTGGATTTGGCAGCCGTGAGCGCGGTTTTCGAAGGTGCTGAAATAACAAAAGAACTCATCGCCAGCCTGAATCCGGAGCGAGACGCTGAGGAAGCTCTTGAGGAACTGGAAGCGCTTGGCCTTCTGGCCCTTTCATAAGGAATGAGTGGGTTTACAGCTTGACCTTAGTATATTATAATCGTCACTGACAAGTAAATAAAACTCGCTGTGAGACTAATGAGAACAGCCGCTGGATTGAGTATATAAATTCCAAATATGGGGTGTATACATTCTTTCTGTCGGCTTTTTTTAATTTATAGCCGTTGAAATCGTTTACAGCTTCATAGCCTTCACAGTAATCCGGGCAGCCGTGAATGATTGCGAGTAGGGAGGGAACAAGCATGCAGCCGAATACGGTCATTCCGGCCATTCGGAATTTCAAGGAATTAGAGCAGGCGCTTGCCTCGCCGCAGCCCATCTTATTTTTGCTAGAGGGAGAGCTAATCCAATTGCAAGGCATTGCGGATGCGGTGCGAGGCGCGGGGAAAAAGCTGTTTTTGCATCTGGATATGGTCAAAGGCATTAAGGACGATGAGGCATCTATTCATTATTTAGCCAAGGCGATCAAAATTGATGGCGTCATCAGCACGAGAACATCCAGCCTTCTGCTTGCCAAGAAACACCGGCTGGCAGCTATTCAACGCGGATTTCTCATTGACTCGCATTCGGTCAAGACGATTATTAATACGGCTGCGCATGTGAAGCCCGATTACATCGAGCTGCTGCCAAGCTTCGCCCACTCTATGGTCGGCACAATCAGGCAGGAGACGAATACGGAAATTATTTTGGGCGGCTTTGTGCATACGCGTGAGGATTTGCCCGCTTTGTTCGGTTCTGGTGCTATTGCGGTTTCATCCAGTAATGCGGCGCTATGGAACATGTAAATCAGGAGGTTATTGAATTGATGGAAAAATATATATTGGCGCTCGATCAAGGCACGACAAGCTCGCGGGCTATTTTATTTAATAAAAAAGGGGAAAAGGTTCATACGGCCCAGCAGGAGTTTAAGCAGTATTTTCCAAAATCAGGTTGGGTCGAGCATAACGCCAATGAAATTTGGGGCTCTATACTGGCCGTCATTGCCGCCTGTTTGTCTGAATCAGGCATTAAAACGCAGCAGATTGCTGGAATCGGCATTACGAACCAGCGTGAAACGGCGATTGTATGGGATCGCGAGACGGGAATTCCGATTTACAATGCCGTCGTCTGGCAATCGCGCCAAACGGCAGAGATTTGCGAGCAGCTTAAGGCTGATGGCCACGAGCCGTTGTTCCGCAGCAAGACGGGCTTGCTTATTGATGCTTATTTCTCAGGCACGAAGGTAAAATGGATTCTTGACCATGTGGAGGGCGCGCGGGAGAAGGCTGAACGCGGCGAGCTGATGTTCGGAACGGTCGATACGTGGCTGATCTGGCGCCTGTCCGGGCGCAAAGTCCATGTGACGGATTATTCCAATGCATCGCGCACACTGATGTATAACATTAACGAGCTAAAATGGGATGAAGAGCTGCTGGAGCTGCTAACCGTACCAGCTAATATGCTTCCAGAAGTACGTCCTTCCTCTGAGGTATACGGCTATACCGATGAATATCACTTTTTTGGCTGCAAAATTCCGATCTCCGGCATTGCAGGCGACCAGCAAGCGGCCTTGTTCGGTCAAGCCTGCTACCAGGAAGGCATGGCAAAAAACACTTACGGCACAGGCTGCTTCATGCTGATGAACACGGGTGAAAAAGCAGTGGTGTCCGAGCATGGCTTGCTGACCACAATCGCTTGGGGGATAGACGGCAAGGTTGAATATGCACTGGAGGGCAGTATTTTTGTAGCAGGCTCTGCTATTCAATGGCTGCGGGATGGCTTGCGCATGCTGCAAAATGCGACGGACAGCGAGCAGTACGCCGCGCGTGTCGATTCAACAGAAGGCGTTTATGTCGTTCCGGCGTTTGTTGGACTAGGCACCCCTTATTGGGATAGCGACGTGCGCGGGGCGGTATTCGGGCTGACACGCGGCACGACCAAGGAGCATTTTATTAGAGCAACGCTTGAGGCGCTCGCTTATCAGGCGCGCGATGTGCTTGCGGCTATGGAGGCTGATTCTGGGCTAACGCTGAAAACGCTGCGCGTCGATGGCGGAGCCGTGAAAAATGACTTCCTCATGCAGTTCCAGAGCGATATTCTCGGCGTTCCAGTCGAGCGTCCGGTCAATGCAGAGACGACGGCACTGGGCGCTGCCTATTTAGCGGGACTGGCGGTAGGCTTCTGGACCAGCCGCGAGGAAATTATGGAGCAATGGCACAAGGAGCGGGCATTCCAGCCGACCATGGAGGAAGAGCGTAAAGAAAAGCTCTATACCGGCTGGAAAAAAGCAGTTAACGCCGCGAGGGCGTTTAAATAATAGAACGGCCCCCTGGTTTCCGGGGCAGTCATAAATAGGGGCAATTCCTGCTGTCATGTAAGATGACTTTAGGAATTGCCCTATTTGTTTTACGGGAGTATTAGCCCATTTCCCTTCTAGCGAATACGGCCCAGCCGGCGGCGTAAAAGCATAGCATATAACCGGACAGAATGATCAATGAAAATGGAAGCGTAACACCTTCTACTATGGGGGTGCCTGTAAAATAAGCCTCAAGATTCAAATGAGAAAACAAAAAGTATTTTGCAAATTCCGGTTGAATTCGACTTAAGAAGGCAGAGATCATATTGCCGCCAAACAAGATGAATACAGAGAATGCAATGGCGAGAGAATTGCTTCGAAACAGTATAGAGATGACAAATGCCATAGTGACAATAACGCAAAGGGTAATTATTTTTAATCCATAGGTTAGGAGCACATGCATAAACATAGGGATGTGTTCATAATTTTGTTTATCCTTTGAAAATATGAATGGCTCTGAAGCGCCATCGGCCCCAAATAAAAGGGCTCCAATAATCCAAGATGAAAGAAAAATCATACAGATAAGCAAAGCAGAGAACATAAGGACGGAACAATATTTCGCTAACAATATTTTATAGCGGCGAACTGGACGGATGAGCAGCAGCTTCATGGTGTCCCATTTAAATTCACTAGCTACGGTATCACTGGCAACAATAAGCGTGAATAATGTGACGAACGGAAGGAAATTGGAAACTAGGCTTAAAAATTTCCAAGATGTCATGCGATCCGGAGACACTCCATTTTCCAAGGCATATTCGTTACGTTGAATTTGTGAATTTAAATAGGGAAGAACATCCTCTGGAGCTTCCTTCATTTGTTCTATTAACAATTGATTTTCTTCGTGTATCACGGTTTTCCAATCGTCTGATTGAGAATCGTTCCTTTTATCGATATTAAACAGTGCCGTCATAATAACAATGATTACAAAAATGATAGCCATGGCCCATACCATGGGACGGCTGTATATTTTAATTTGCTCTGCTCTTATAAGCCTTATCAATGGAAGCCTCCTCTGTCAAGCTCATGAACTTGTCTTCCAGGCTAGGCTGTTTGCTTTGCACAGCATATACATGGATCTGATGATGAATAAGGAGATAAAGCATTTCCGAAATTTCTTCGCGAAGCAACAGGAAAACCAATTCGGATTCCTCTACCTTGAGCAAGTTCGACGTTCGTTCATGCTTACGAAGCAATGGTAACGCTCGTTCGGTTGAGTCTATCTCTATTGTAACGACTTGCCTAACGTTTTCTGTTTTTTGCATGGATTCAATCGATTTGACTTCACCATCCACTATAAACGCAACACGATCACAAATCATTTCCATTTCATTTAACAAATGGCTTGAAATAATGACGGTTTTGTTCTGCTCCTTGGTCAAATGATGAAGATAATCTCGGAACTCCTTCATACCGACAGGATCCATGCCATTAGTTGGCTCATCCAGCAAAATAAGGTCGGGATTATGAAGCAGCGCCTGGGCTAGTCCGAGCCTTTGTTTCATCCCTAGCGAGAAGGTTTTCACTTTTTTTCTTGCAGCTTCTTGCAGGCCGACGACTTTTAAAATTTCCAAAATGCTGTTTTTATCTGGTTCCTGTTGGCTGTAGAGAGAAAAATGAACTAGATTTTGATAAGCAGTTAAAAAAGGGTACATATGCGGAGTTTCAATGATAGCCCCGATATGTTTTGCGGCGAGAACATGATTTTGATTAGCATTTATTCCATTAATATATATAGAGCCTTGTGTTGGAAATATCAGGTTGGCAATTAGGCGAAATAGCGTTGTTTTACCTGCTCCATTGGGCCCGAGTAATCCGAAAATTTCGCCTCTTCTTACCTCAAGTGAAATATTTTGCAATATGCTTTTTCCCCGAATGGTCTTGCTCAAATTTTCGATTTGCAATGGATGAATGGTCACTGGGTTCCCACCTGGTTCAATGTAATGGATTGTCGTATTACACGTTTACTTACTAAAGCGGTTTTGCGGTTTTTATAGTAAGCTTCATATGTATTACGGTTGAAAAAATTGAGTTCTTTTAAATTGTAGACATTTACTATAAAAGACTTATGCGATCTTACAAACATATCGGGCAATATGCTCATTAAATCTTTCAAAGAGACATACACATAAATTTCCTGTGTATCCGTGTGAATCAAGGTTTTTTGTCCAATACGCTCAATAAAAATAATTTCAGACAGGTCAAGGTAAACAATCTGATCTCTTTTCGCAATAATCAGTCGATTAAGCACTAATTGAATATTCATCATTAACTCCTAAATATTAGCTATTTTTTAGAGAAAAAACATAATATAAAGACGCAATTTCATGAACTTCAAATCGAGAGTCGAATATTTTGAATGTAATATGATTGGATTTCGGCGGTATTAGCCCGTCTGGTACAGCTTCAGCAACGATCTGTCCATTTAAAGTGAAGCGGACAGCTTTATCAGCAAAATCTTTTTTAATCCAAATTTCTGCATTGTGTTTTTTATATAAAAATTGTGGATTGGTTTTGATTTTTGTTTTTTTCTCGCAAACGAACTGATCTTGACCAATTTGTACATGCCATTTTTCTGTTACAAGCGTTTTTATTGTGTTTATTTCTTTAATATCAACGAGTAGATTGTTATCTTCATCGTAGGCATGTACATTATTCACCATATTATCGAATAAATAATTCATGAGCTTCTGTTTCTTATTTGAGTAATAACGCTGCATACTCCCAACAGGGCTGCCGTTCTCATCTTCTAATATGGACGATGAGGTACTCAGCCTTAGAAAAGGTAAAGTCGTTTTATAAATCATCGGACACCCTTCTTATTGAACTAGAATGAGCAACAGCCTATTAGATACATAAACCTCAAAAAAAGCTGCGGCGAAAAGCGTGACAAGAGCCGTTGGAATCGTTTTCTTAACAGTCGCCCAATAGAAGCTTTTCAATTGTTCATAAGAGATTTTTTTTCTGAAATATGAAGTTAAATAATATAGATGATCGATTGTAAAAAGAAAGACGATAAGACAGGCGATCCATTCCAAAACACCGTGTGAAAATGAAGTGCTGTAATAGAGTAAAGGAGAGATAGATAACGCATGCCAGCCTGTGCCCATACCGAAAATCGCTTTTAATATAAGCAATGGGGATAAACCCGTCAAAGAAAGCATGAACCAGATTAATAGATTGATACTATTGAAAACAAAAATAAATAGAGCATCATTGAAGCCTAGCTGATTTATTTCATGATGCTCAGATTGTCCTGGCGAAAAAAAGCCGATTAGAAAAAAAATAAAGGACAACATGCAGAAAAATAAAATCAATTTTTTTCGAAAATTCATCATTTGAATTACCCTTCATTGGATATAGAAGCATGGCCGAACTATGAAGCCGCTTGCGATTTTGTGGATAATTGATATGCGTTAATAATGCTGTATATCCAGATAATAGGGTATATAAAAATACCGACAACGACGGAAATAAGTAGAATAGAAATAAATTCAACAACAAGCAAAATAATTCCCTTTTTTACATATCCTAAATATAAATGTCCAAGACCCGGATAAATAAAGGAAAGTAATATAGCTAACCATGGTTTTTTCAACCTATACACCTCCTTTCATCTTGAAATTAATAATAACAAAAATGCCCAAACTAATCAATATTGATTATTTAGAATGGTTTATTTACCATTACGTATTGGTAAATGATTGTTTTAAGTATCAAACTTACTAGTTCGAATAAGTTCGAAAAAAATTAGTAATAATCAGGTTACGATGTGTTTGTAGTTAAAAACATATTTTTTAGGAGGAAATTGGATTATGTTATACAATGCTTTTACTGGTACGTCGAGTCTTGCTGATGCAGCTTGGTCTATTGCGCAATTGATTTTCAGAAAGCTTAATGTTGCGGGGGATGCTGTTTCACTTTATAACTCCCTGCTATGGAAGTTCCGCGCTATTTACAATTCATTTGGGGGCAATTTCTCTTGGGCAGATCTGGGCGGCGTCATTCTTGATCTAGGAGAGTTCATTTTGAGCTTAACGCCTGCAGGCAAAATAGCAGACATTATCTCGGTTCTGTGGGGAAGCGCTAACATTCTTTAGTCTTCTGCTAGAAGAATGTTCGTTTAAATAAATTTTGTCCTATTAGTAGATTAATCAGGATAATATGGGGCAACAAGTCGGTCGTTTACGGTATTTTCCGTGGACGGCCGTTTCTTTTGTTTATTTTCCTTCTGCTGTGGTACAAATCGGCCCGGCTTGTTATGATGAAGAGAATACCTGCAAAACATTTTGAATTAAATATGCATTTACAGGAATATTCCTTTTGAAGTATACTTTAATAGATAACAAGTCTGGAGTAGATTTATGATGATGAAAGCGATGACCTTCAGCGCTTTAGCCGAGCCGAACCGACTGAGTATCGTGGAGCTTCTGCGTGATGGGCCGCTGCCCGTAGGAGCTATTGCCGAGCAGTTGGAGCTCAACCAGCCCCAGACGTCGAAGCATCTCCGCGTGCTCAGCGACGCGGGCCTGGTTGAGGTGCAGCCGGCTGCCAATAAGCGAATTTACAAGCTGCGCCCGCAATCTTTACAGCAATTGAACGAATGGTCGGAGACGTTCCGCAGCATGTGGGAGCAGCGCTTCGACAATTTGGAGGCTTATTTGAAGGAGCTTCAGAAGCAAGAGGCAGCACAAGCCCAGCAATCGATTACAAAGTTGAAGACGGAGGATGAACATGGCTGATCAATTGGAAATTACAAGAGAACTGGATGCGCCGCGCGAGCTCGTATTTAAAGTATGGTCTGAGGTCGAGCATTTGAAAAAATGGTGGGGACCGACTGGGCTGGAAATTAGCTATGCCAAGCTGGATTTTAGACCAGGCGGCATGTTCCATTACAAGATGACGGCGCCGGATGGTGCTGAAATGTGGGGCAGATTCGTTTTTGGAGAAATCGTAGAGCCGGAAAAAATCGTTTTCATTAACTCTTTTTCGGACAAGGATGGCAATGCTGTACGTGCCCCTTTCAGCGAAACATTCCCGATTGAAATTTCCAATACGTTAACGTTTACCGAGCAGGATGGCAAAACCATTCTTACCTTGCTTGGAGGGCCAGTTAATGCGACGGAGGCAGAACGCCAATTTTTCATGGGCATGTTCGATTCGATGAGACAAGGCTTTGGCGGCACGTTCGACCAGCTTGAAGCTTATTTGAAAGAAGTTCAGGCGGTCTAAGCCTTTTTAATCGAGTAATTATGCAGGCTTTTAGCAATACCGAAGGCTGTTTCTTTCGCAGTGCGAGCTGCAAGGGGACAGTCTTTTTGTTATGCCGTGCTTAGGAAAGGAATGAAGGCGATCTTTACAGAGGAGGCATGATTTGCTAAAATAGCAAAGATTAATTGTTAACCTTAATAAATTTGTTTTGGTTAACAATAGGATCGGATTTAAAATAATAGATACATGTCCGAATAGAAGTGGTGCAGCTTTTTATTCGGTGGGAAGGAAGGTCTTATGATGATGGAGCAGCAGCTTAATGGGAGCAAGTGGGAAGCGATGGCGCATAAAGCGCTTGCTGGACAATGTTTAACGTTAGCGGAGGGACGGTCAATTCTTGGGGCGCAGCAGGAGGAGCTGCTTCCGCTTTTGCAGGCAGCATTTCGAGTGAGGCAGCACTTTTTTGCCAGAAAGGTAAAGCTGAATATGCTCATTAATGCGAAAAGCGGCCTCTGCCCAGAGGACTGCGGCTACTGCTCCCAATCGATTTTGTCGACCGCCCCCATTCCCAAATACACCATGCTTGATAAAACGACACTGCTGGCTGGAGCACGCGAAGCATTGGCTCGCAAAGCGGGAACCTACTGCATCGTTGCAGCAGGCAGGGGACCTACAGATAAGGAGCTCGGCCAAGTGGTAGAAGCGGTTGAGGAAATTCGCGCGACGATGCCGCTGAAAATTTGCGCCTGTCTTGGGCTGCTGAAAGAGGGGCAGGCGAAGCGATTAGCTGATGCAGGCGTTCATCGATACAATCATAATTTGAATACGAGCGAGAAGCACTACTCTTTCATTACTACGACACATACCTATGAGCAGCGTATCCACACGGTGCAAACGGCTAAAGCCCACGGTCTATCGCCGTGCTCGGGCGTTATTATCGGAATGGGGGAAACAGACGAGGAAATCGTTGAAATGGCCTTTGCTTTACGCGAGCTTGAAGCGGATTCGATTCCGATTAACTTTCTTCATGCGATACAAGGCACGCCGCTTGCAGATGCGGGCTGTGTGCCGCCACTGCAAGCTTTAAAGGTGCTGGCCCTGTTTCGATTAATCTGCCCGTCGCGGGAAATTCGCGTTGCTGGCGGACGGGAGCACAGTTTGCGATCGCTCCAGCCTTTAGCATTATATGCGGCAAATTCGCTGTTCGTCGGCGATTATTTGACGACAGAGGGCCAGGATATTTCGATTGACCATCAAATGATTCGAGACTTGGGATTTGAAATTGAGCGGTATGCGCTCTAATAAATGCTTTCCCCGCCATTTGCAAAAAAAATGCTGCGCTAGTCGCTGTTTGCTTCCGGACTTAAAAGTATTGGAAAGGAATTTATAGAAAATTGTCGAATTCTAGGGGATGCATATGAAGAGCAGTGAACTTATTGAAAATTGGGAGCAAGCTCGGGGGTATTAATTGATTTTATGAAAAGTATATGGGATATGAAGCTAAGTGAATAATGAAACAAACCAGACAGGGAATATAAAAGGACGCATTTGGTTTGAAGCGAAAACCGCTCATCACGAAATTGCCGTCTACGACACAACAGAGCTGGATGGAGAAAAAGGGCGCTTTCGCGTCCTGCAGTTTTCTGGAGATGCGACACAAGGGGCGCTTGATCTGGAACGGCCTGAACGTATATTGTTCGAATATCCACGGGCGATCATACATCTGATGGAAAGCAATCAAGCGGCTTTTGAAAAGGCTTTTCTCATCGGTCATGGCATCGGCACGATCGCACGTTATTTTGAACATAAGGCGTTTAAGGTAGCCGAGCTTGATGAGGCAGTCGTAGAGCTGAGCCGGATGTATTTTGGCTATAATCAGGATAATGTCGTCATTGGAGATGGGCGTGCTTTGCTGGAAGGGGAAGCGGACCATGCCTACGATTATGTCATTGTTGATGCCTTCACCAGACAGGGGACGCCGAAGCAACTGGTGTCGCTGGCGTTTTTTCGCTTGATTCGAAGCAAGCTTGGCGAAGGTGGCGCTGTTCTTTTGAATCTCATGGGCAGGGGGGAGCGGGACAGGCTCATTCACGCCATTCAAACGACGCTGGGAGAAGTTTTTGCTTATACGAAAGCGTTCATTTTACCGGCAGACGGATCAGCTGATTTGCAAAATATCATCCTCATGGGCAGCGATCGGCTCGTCTCCTTTCAAGCTCGCCACATGGCTGGATTTGTGGAGCTTGAGCCCGGTCAAGGCTATATTATACGAGATTAAAGTACTCGGCAGCGGAAAAATAAAGCGGCATTCGCGAGTACCTTCCGTGCGACGCGGCCAAGCGAGTTACTTAGCGTTTTTGTACAATCGCATTGTCAGCTATAAAGCGAACGAATCAACGCATGATGAGCAAAACAAAGGAGTACAGGACGTGAGCCTGTACTCCTTTGATTGTCTATTAATAATGCGGCAGTCCATAATTCTACAGCTTAAGCCCGCCGAGGCTCGCTCCAGTTGTAAACAATCGCTCAATTCGCTTCTCCACCGCTGGATCGGCGATGAGTGGCGGCGCTTGATGCGGCTTCGTGCGCGCATCGATAATAACGTTATCGCAGGCCCAGTGCTTGTGCTCGTAGCCGCTATTTACCCCGTAAATATCATGGGACGGGTTGCTGCGCGTAAACGTTGCCCACAGGAAGTTATCCACCTTCGCGCTTAAAAACGTGCTGTCGTCGCATAAAATAATCATTGGGCAGGATGGCAGCGGCCCCTTCTCGGCAATCGCCTCGCTCAAGCCCTGCAATTGCCCCTTCGCGTCGGCATAGCTTGTGAAAGCTGGCCCTTGAATGGCTACGACGCCGGGCATAACGAGACGCGCGTTTTCAAATCCGCGCAGTTCCTTCAGCACGTCAGGCGTTTCGCGGCACAGCTCGCGAATCTTCTCACCATAGGCGGCAAAAACAACCTTGCTGCCTTCATTAAGCCCCGTACCCGAATAGTCCAGCGTATCGATCGTCGTATTTGTATAAAAATGAATATCCCGGCGCAGCTCCAGCCGCTCCAGCACATAGGCGAGAAATTCCGCCTCATGATGCGTCGTTACAGGCTGCTTGTCCTCGGCCGTAATAAATAAATATTTGGCCAGGCTGAGCTGCCCTGTGCCCAAAATCCGGTTAGCCAGCGTCAAAATTTCCGTCGGCCGCTTGACCTGCTGATACGGCGTATAGCGCTCGCTTCCAATAGCGAACAGCAGCGGATGCACGCCTGCTGCATCGACGGCGTGGACTTCCTTCACGCCGGGAATTTCCTGCTTGATCGCATCTCCCGTAAGCTCATGGATAAGTGCTCCGAAGGCGGTATCCTCCTGAGGAGGTCTTCCGACAACTGTAAACGGCCAGATCGCATTGGGCTTTGCATACACTTTATGCACCTTCATGAGCGGAAACGGATGCGTCAGGCTGTAATAGCCCAAGTGGTCGCCAAATGGGCCTTCCGGCTTCGTCTCGCCAGGATGGATTTCCCCCGTGATGACGAAATCCGCGTCATTGCTAAGCACAAATCCATCTCGGTAGCTATAGCGGAAACGGCGTCCTGCGAGCAAGCCGGCAAAGGTCATTTCGCTTAAGCCTTCCGGCAGCGGCATAACTGCTGCAAGCGTATGGGCTGGCGGGCCGCCAACGAAGATGCTCACCTTCAGCGGCTTGCCCAGCTTATTCGCCATATCCTGATGAATGCCAATGCCGCGGTGAATTTGGTAATGGACGCCGATTTCCTTATTCAGCTCGTAATCATTGCCGTTCAGCTGAACGCGGTACATGCCGAGATTCGCATTCATCAGTCCCGGCTTGCCCGGCTGCTCGGTAAACACCTGCGGCAGCGTTACGAAAGCGCCGCCATCGTCTGGCCAATGCTTAATGAGCGGCAGGTCGGAAATTTGAATTTCCTGCGCCGCTACCGGCACGCTTCCCGAGCTTTGCTTCGGCAGCGCTTTCCATGCTGCAAGGCCTGTTCCAATATGCCCAAACGGGTTTTTCATCGCTTTCATGGGGGCGCCGCGCAAATCGATGACGCGCTGGGTGGACTCCCATGTATGGCGGAACATAAATTTGCTCCGCTCAACCGTTCCAAACAAATTCGATAGGGCACGAAATTTGGAGCCTTTTACATTTTCGAACAATAGGGCGGGACCGCCAGCTTCAAATACCTTCATATGAATCGCCGCCATTTCCAAATGGGGGTCGACCTCTTCTTTTATCCGGACGAGATGTCCGTTCTGCTCCAAATCGAGTACACATTGTTCCAAATGGCGATACATGTTGAAATAGCTCCGATCTATATGAATTTTGCGAAATGATGCTCTGCCAAGGTGAAAAGGCTTTCGCCGTCCTTTGGAGGCGCGGCGCGTTTCAATCCGAGAAATATAAGCCGTTTCATAAGTGTGTAACTTATTAATTCTTATATTAAAAAAACCAGTTATCTCTAGTTAAAACGAATTAAAACCCCTTGTCAAATTTACCGACCAATCGACAGAAAAGGTTCAAAATTTAATAGAGTTCAGATGTTGAGATTTACACAGCAAGCTGCATAAACATACACTGTAACCAGATTCTATTCCAGTCACATGTCATAAATTCCAAAATTAGATAGAGTCGAGTCGAAAAAAAGGGGGGCAGCTGGCGTCGAACGATGTTGAAACTATAAATCATGTGGAGGAGATTACATGCTACACACAGTTATTGTGCCAGTAAACCAAGATTATAACATTTTGAATTTATTTACGGATTCATTGCTGCGGACAGTAAGCCCATCCACCCAGATTATCTTCATCAATGACGGTTCCGGCACAGCAGTCAGACAGCATTTGGACAAGCTCCAGTCAGAGTGCAAGGAAGGCGTGACGGTGGAGATTTTGCAGCACGACTATCCGCTTGGATGCGCCGTTTCTATTAATAGCGCGCTAAAAATTGCACAGGGACAATATATTTATTTTCTCGATTCCGACACGATTTTGAATCACAATTGGCAGCAGCTGATGAGCGAAACGCTGGACAGCAGCGACGAAATCGGCATGGCAGGCGGCGTGCTGCTGTATCCGCAAACAGGCGGCGTCCAGCATTGCGGCATTGCCTTTGCGGATACGATTGGCCGTCATCTCTTCCTGAACGCGTCCCCTATGGACATTCCGAAGCAGACGTTTTCCGTGCAGCTCGTCATTTTCGCGATGTTTGGCATGAAGCGCGAAGTGTATGAGAAGGTGGGGCTGCTTGACGAGAAGTTTTTCAACGGCTACGAGGATTTCGATTACCAGATGAGAGCGCGTGCAGCTGGCTATGACATCGTTATTAACCCGGAAGTTTTGGCCTACCACTGGGAGCGCAGCAGCGGCATCCACCGCAGCTTCAATCGCAAAAACAACCTGGCCCGCTTCTGGAAAAAATGGGGCAGCGACATCAAGGCTGATATTTGGCCGTTCATGTTCGACCATCTGAAGTCGCATCTGGAGCAGCAGGATGCAGCAGCAGCATCGCTGCCGATGATTGGCGTCGATTTGGCTGAGGTGCGCAGCGATGCGGACATGTTCTGGAGCCAGCTTCGCGAGGCAGAATTCGCTACGCTGACCGAAGTGTATGACTATTCGAACCGCTTCAACTCGAATGGGGCGATTTGGCTGCCGCAGGTGCTGGGCAAAGAGCTTATTCAGAGCCGCAGCCGTCTGCTGTTCCTTGTAGACAACTTCACGCGGCTGCTGGAAAACCGCTACTGGATTGAAATGCGCCACGCCCACCGGGCACAGGATTTGATCATTGACCTCTACGGCAATGTCATCTCCATCGACCGGATTTATGAAAGCTGCTGGCCAGGAACTAAGGTGCGCTAGTACGCGCTAAATGGAGGAGAAACCATGAAGACGAGAGAGGAGCAGGCAGTATTTACCCAAAGCCTGCAATGGTTGGAGCGCGTGCAGCAATTGATTCCGAGCGGATGCAGCACGCTGGCAAAGACGCCAGAGCGCTTATTCCCCGGCGAAACGGCCATTTGCTGCGTAGAAGCCAGACAATCCAGATTTATCGATATCGACGGCAATGAGTGGCTCGATTGCGAGATGGCGATGGGCACCGCTTCATGGGGACATGCCCGTGAGGAAGTGCAAGCGGCGATTGTAAAGCAGCTCGCCAAAGGGACAAGCTTCTCGGTGCCCGCTGATGTGGAGCTGACGGCAGCGGAGCTTATACTCGCCCGCTTCGAGCAGCGTTATGCGGCACTGCGCTTCTGCAAAGGCGGAGCCGATGCAGTTAGCGGCGCAGTCCGGCTGGCAAGAGCTTTCACCCGCAGGCCAAAGGTGATGTCGACGGCGTACCATGGCTGGAGCGATTGGTCGGCCTATGGCTATTACGGCGGAGATGCGGAAGCGATGGGGATTCCGGCGGAAATCCGTAGCAGCACCGTTTGGGTGCCGCATGCAAGTCTGCGGCGGATCGAAGACGAGGTGCGCCGGCATGGCGACCAGCTCGCCTGCATCGTGTTATGCCCGAACGAGTGGCAGCGCGAGGAGCTGGCCAAGGTGATGGAGCTGGCTGCACGCCACAGCATTCTAATCATATTTGACGAGGTAACATCTGGGGCAAGAATGGGCAAGCAGGCGACCGCAGGCGAATACGGGCTGTGGCCGGATATTCTTTGCTTGTCGAAGGGGCTGGCCAATGGCCTGCCGCTGGGCGTCGTATTGGGCTCAGAGCCGATTATGCGGCTATGTGGGCAGGTCAAGTTCAGCAGCGCCCATTCGAGCGAGACGATTGCACTGGCAGCGCTTATTGCTTGCGAGAAGCTGATGCAGGCGGCACCGAGCTGGCCAAGCTGGCGCGGCGGCACGCAGAAGCTGATGGCAGAGCTGCAGGCGCAGCTGGATGCGCTGGGACTGACAGAGGAGCTGGCCCTGCACGGCACCTATGCAAGCTTCTGCCTGAGGTCGCGGGCGGAGCAGGACTTTTACCGCGATCCGTTCCGCGCTTATATGATGAAGCGGCTCGCCCAGCAGGGGATTTTTACGAAGGGATTTTTCGTCTTCTCGGATGCTCATTCGGAGGCGGAGCTGCTGCTCGTACAGGAAGCGCTTAAGGAAGTTTTGCTGGAGTGGAGCAAACAAGACCATAAATCCAGCAAGTCAGCTGTTTAAACGTTTATTCACAAATCGAAAGAGGAGGCAAGTTAATGAAAGCATTAGTATATCAGGATTATCGCAAGGTGGAACTTCTGGAGATGGAGGAGCCAACCATCGTGTCGCCGACAGGCGTTAAGGTTAAAATTTTTGGCTCGGGCATTTGCGGTACGGATCTTAACATTGTAAAAGGAAAAATCCCGGCCAATTCCGGCACGATTATCGGCCATGAAGGCGTTGGAACCGTCGTTGAAGTCGGCCCTAAAGTAAGAAGCGTTAAAGTGGGCGACCGTGTGCTCATAGATCCTACGCAATCTTGCGGCATTTGTTCTTACTGCCGTGAAGGGCTGCACTGCTACTGCGAAAATTTTGAGGATCATCAGGTTGGCATGACCATCCACGGCACTTTCGCGGAATATTACGCAGGCGAGGAAAGATACGTGTTCAAAATTCCCGACACGATGAGCTGGGAAGCGGCAATGATGGTCGAGCCGCTGGGCTGCGTGCTCAACAGCTTCTTGAAAGCTCGCGTTAAACCAAGCGATTCGGTGCTGGTGCTTGGCTCCGGCGCGATTGGCTCCTTGTGCCAGCTTGTTGGCAAGCGGCTTGGCCGCCTGACCGTTGGCACAGAAGTGGATGAATACCGTAAAAGCTTCGCTGCAAACATTGCTGATTATGTGTTTCATCCTCAGGAGCTGACGCTGGAAAAAGTGCTCGAAATTAACAATGGCCATAAATTCGATATTATTATTGATGCGGTCGGCAATCAGCTGCATGTCGCTCTGGAGCTGATCGGCAAAGGCGGCAGAATTATTCCTATGGGCTATGACGACAGCTATGAAGTGTCGTTTAAGCCGACGGATTTTATTAATAACGGTGTCAATGTTATTGGCGATGTAGCGGTTCATCAAATGATCAGCACGGCGCTCAAGTTTGCCCAAAGCTTGCCGGAGCTCGAAAATATGGTCACTTCAACCAAAAAGCTGCAGGACTACGAAGGCGCATTTAATGAAACGATTGGTTATGACATGAGCACAGGCGCGCCAAGAGCGATGACCTCCGTGAAGACAGCACTTATTTCTTAATGTAGGGCAAGGCAAGGGCGTTATGGCTGCGCGGCGAAAGGCTTACGGGGCGCCGCGCAGCAATGACGCATGAAGAAGAGGGGATGAGCCTTAAAGATGAAGCTGCTTGCCGATTTGCCAAAAAATCCGCGGTATTCGATTTTTCTGGAGCCGCTCTGGGCGATTCCTGGAACAATCGTTTTGTTTTATGCGCCGCTCTATATGAAGGATGCGGGACTGAGCGATATTGAAATCGGGTTGATCAATTCCATAAACCTGTATTTTGCTTTTGTGTTTCAGTTGTTTGCCGGGTCGATTACGAATAAGCTGGGACGCAAGCGCACCTCGCTCATTTTTGATCTTGTAGCCTGGAGCGTTCCGATGTTTATTTGGGCGTTCTCGCAAAGCTTCTGGCTGTTTATGATTGCTTACTTGTTAAATGCGACGTCCAAGTTCGTCACCGTGTCGTTTAATTTGCTCATTATTGAAGATGTCGAGGAGCGAAAGCGACCGAAAGTTTTTGGCATCATGAATATGATTATTACCGCAGCAGGAGTGCTTACCCCGCTAGCGGGCTTTGTCATCGCCGATTTTGGTATCGGGAAGACGCTAGCCGTCATTTATTTTGCCGGTGGCGTAATGATGACGATTATGTTTATTGTAAGAAACCGGCTGACAGAGGAGACGGAGGCGGGCAAAGAGCTCATTGAGGTACATAGCCAGACTAAGGTGCTGAAAAGCTTGGGAGCCAGCCTGCGACTATTTGGCAAAGCGTTTTATACCCGCCGGTTGTTCCCGATTATAATCATAACGGTACTGTCGAATTTTATTTTGCAGCTGAATTTTTTTCAGGTTGTGTTTTTCAAGGAGGAGCTGCATTTCGGCGATTGGACGATTTCCTATATTCCGGTCGTCACTGCGGTAACGGTCATGGTGTTATACTTGGTCGTCATTCCACGGCTGAAACAACGCTCGGATGAAAAATATGTCAGTCTATCGATTGCCTTATGCACCGCCGGCTCCTTGCTGCTGCTCTTTATTCCTTCCGGCAATGTGCCGCTGCTCATGCTGACGATTATTATATTGGCGGCAGGAACGTTTATTTTGCAAACGTACCGGGATGCGCTGCTGATGAATCGCCTTGGCACGCATGAGAAAGCCGATATGTTTTCGGCCGTACAGACGGTTATGACGCTTATTGCCATTCCCTCCGGTTATTTGACGGGACTCCTCTATAATTACAGTCCGAAGCTGCTGTTCGCCGTCATTGTTGCGCTGTATATGGTGCTCATGGCCGTCGTGTTTTTCCTCCCGGTTCCTACCAGGCAGCAGCAGGTGATGAAAGCGAATCATCATGTCTAATAACCATTTGCAAGCAAAAACGACTTCGTCGTCCTTCCAGAACGTGCGAAGAGCTTTGTCGGAGAAATATAAGCCCATTTGTAAGTGCAAAACTTATAAATTCTTATATTGCAAGGTGAAACGTCGAAAGCCGTCCTCCGGCGGTGCTGCGCGTTTCCATCCGAGAAATATAAGCCTATTTATAAGGGGAAACTTATAAATTCTTATATTTTGACAAAAGAAGGTTTTCCGCCAAATAGGTCGAATGGTTATACAGAAAATGGCTACGGAGGGATAATTAATGATTAATGTATTAAATCATGAAACACGCGAAACACTGGCTTGGATGAACGAGCCATCGCAGTGGCACTTCACAGAGCAGGGCGGCGTCATGATTGAAGCACCACCGGAGGCGGATTTTTTCTGCGATCCATCAGGCAAGCATTTTGCCAGCTCGGCTCCTTTTTTGTATGCTCCAGTCAAGCGATCCTTCGAATTAACAGCAAGGCTGACGGTGGAGATGAAGCAGCAGTATGACTCTGGGTGCCTTATGCTGTACGTCGATAGCGACAATTGGTGCAAATTATGCTTTGAATTTAATGGTCGGGCAGCCTCGATCGTCTCGGTCGTCACCAAGGACGGCTGGTCAGATGATTGCAACTCGGAAGAGATTCAGTCGGACAATCCTTATTTGAGAATCAATAAAGTAGAAGACTGCGTGTCCTTCTATTATTCGTCTGATGGCGAGGATTGGAGGCTGATCCGTTATTTCGGCATGCGCACACCTGATGAAGTAAAGGCCGGCGTCGTCGCGCAATGTCCGAAGGGCAGCGGCAGCAGGGCCGAGTTCAGCTTTGTCCATCTCACCGAGCCGAACGTGGAAAGCCGATTTTAGCAGCTGAAAGCTGAAAGTTGCTGGCGGTAAGCTGCAAGTAAAAGCAGGAAAGGTAGCTGATAGTAGCGATGAGTCTGAAAGCGATCATTTTTGATTTCGACGGCTTGATTATGGATACCGAGACACCTTGGTATTATGCTTTTCGGGACATTTATCAGGAGCATGGAGTAGAGCTGTCGCTGGGCCTGTGGTCCCGCAATGTGGGCACAAATTTCGACGAATTCAATCCTTTTCATTATTTGGAGGAAGCGCTGCAAACGCCAATTGACCATGACCATATTAAAGAGCTCTCTGAGCAAAAATATGCCGTTTATATTGGCGAAACCGGGCTATTGCCTGGAGTTGCGGAGCTGCTGGCGAGCGTGAAGCAGCGAAATCTGCACCTTGCGGTTGCGTCCAGCTCTACGCGTGATTGGGTTCATAGCTATTTGAAGAAGCTTGGCATCTTTGAAGCCTTTGATGTGATTCATACCTCTGAAGATGTGCAGCGGGTAAAACCTGACCCGGAGCTGTATGAGCTCACGCTGGCACGGCTTGGCATTGATGCCTCAGAAGCCATCGTCTTTGAAGATTCGCCAAATGGTTTGAAAGCTGCAAAGGCGGCTGGCATCCGCTGTATCGTGGTGCCGAATGAAGTGACAAGGGATTTGGAATTTTTGAATTATGATCAGCGGCTAGCCTCAATCGCCGAATTTGATTTCGAAGCTTTGTAGCTTTTGCGCAGCACCATTGGCGAGCAGCCTTCATGCTTTTTGAAAACGGAGCCAAAATAACTCGCGCTATTAAAACCGACCGCCTTGGCAATGTCATTGGCTGTCATGGCATCCTCATGAATGAGCATTTCTTTTGCCTTGAGCAGTCGGTAGCGGGTTAAAAAATCGAGCGGGGTCATCGCATATTCCTTTTTGAACATGCGATTCAAATGCTGCTCGGTTATGTAGAGCTGTCCGGCCAGCATGGATAGGGAAATGTCGAGATGATAGTTTTGCTTAATATAGGTCAGGATGCTGGACAGCTTCGGTGTATGCTCCTTGCGTTCAGGGACGAGGTAAAGGTCCTTGGAGAGCTTCAGCTTGATAAGCAGCATGTACAAGAGTGCTGATCCTGTGAAAATACGCTCCTGCAGGGTGGATTGCTGGCTTAAAATAATTTCGTCAATGAGCATTTGCGGAGCGGGATCCAGCTGAAAAACGGTCAGGTTGGCGATATGTAAGGCTTGCAAAAATGCTGGCAGCAAATAACCGGTAAAGGTTAAATATTTGATGCTGAGCGTTTCACTAATTTCGCACGAAATAGAAGCGGTGTGGGAAAAATAAAGAATGGCAACGCCTTCCTTCAGCTGAATTTCCCGTTCTTGAAAAACAAGGCGGCCTGTACCTCCTACGCAGTTTACGATTTTGTAATCAGGGCTGCCTCCAGGGCAACGGTCGGGCTCAGTGACGGTAACGCTTCCAGATCCGGTAATCAATAGGGGGAGCTCGTTGTAGGTGCTGCCTGTGTCTATTGCTTCCTGCATCAAATTCCTCTTTTCTCCTAAAAGTGGAATAAAAGTGAGACTAAAACTGCGAATACCTGAATTTCAATTGGAATTATAACATAGATAAAGAAATATATGTTATATCTAGTTTTCGATGTTTTTCTCTGTTTTTCGCTATCTTTCGTTAATGTCGAACATTTGTAATCATCTAAAGAAACCGCCGTTCTTGATTTTGAGAACGGTTTTTTCCATGTCAGCAACAAGTAAAAAAATGTAAAATAAGTTTTGCCTGCCTTGAAATGGCGACAGTTTTTTATGCTTATGTTAAAATATATGACAAACACAGTAGAAGAAAGCATGGTGACGGGGCAAGCATGGGAATGGAAGCATTGAAGGGGAAACGACTGGTCATAGCAGGATCTCGAAAAACAGAGGAAATGAGCGCCATCATTGAAAAGCAGGGCGGGACTGCGCTCGTGCGGTCGCTTCAGGGTTTGACGCTGCTGGATGAGGAAACGCTGGAAGCACCGCTGCGGCGGTTTGCGGCGGAGGGGGCAGACTGGGTCGTCTTAACGACGGGTATTGGCTCGGAGACGCTTGCCAGCAACGCGGAAAAGCTGGATATAAAGGAACCGTTTTTGGAGCAGCTGACGCAAGCATCGATTGCTTCCAGAGGCTACAAGACGACCGCTTATCTTAAGCGTACCGGCTTGAAAGCGGTTGTTTCGGATGATGATGGCACGGTGCAAAATCTAATTGAAAAGCTGGCGGAGCATGATTTTGCCGGCCAGCGTATCGTCATTCAGCTGCATGGCGAGCCTTCGCCCGAGCTGGAGCGTTTTTTTGCTGCTAAAAAAGCGGGTGAGGTTATTTCGCTGCTGCCCTACAAACATGTTCCGCCGGAGGTGAGCGTACTTACTCAGCTCATGGAAGAGCTCGCTGCAGGAGAGGTTGACGCGATCTGCTTTACAACAGCTGTTCAAGTCCAATATTTATTCCGCTATGCGCGAAAAATAGGTCTTGAGCAGCAGCTTCTGGAACTATTCGCGGGACAGGTGCTGGCGGCAGCTGTGGGCAAAGTAACTGCCGAGGCGCTGCAATTAAATGGCGTACAACGATATATCGTGCCGGATATTGAACGAATGGGTGCGATGATTATTGAAGTGGCGCATTATTATGAAGCGCAAGGCTTAACCAAATAAACGAATGGCTCGTTCGAATATGTTTGGGCTGCACCTTTTTGAATGGCTGCTTCGTCTTAAGCTTGTAGTCGTTGCATCATTTGTTTAAAAGGGGAGATATAATGGGGAAAAACAGCTTGTTCATATTGTTGCTCATATTGACTATATGTTTAGGGGCATGCTCCTCGGAGGTTAAGCCATCTGGAGAAGCTTCGGCTGTTGCAAGCGGGACAGCGGAGACTCCAACTGCTTCCAATACGCCAGCGGATGGCGGAGCCCATGCTGGAGCCGCGACGATGGAGCCCATCGCGGAGCCGACAGCAGCGCCGCTGCTGGATACTGCTGTGCTTGGCAAAAGTGCATTTGGCTTTGCCGATGAAGCAGGCAAACAGCTGCTAGCCAGCCCGACTGAAGGGGGCAGCGAGCAGTGGGCCAGCTTCAACCTCGCGGTTGGCCACAATGGGCAGCTGCTCAAAATTAAATACAATAATGAGCAAAAGGCGACCGAAGCCGATAATGGCAGGCAAACGGCGCAAAATTTTGCAAACCAGCAAGGCCAGCTGTTTGAGGTCGTGGAGGGCAAAGCGGTGCCGAATGAAACGTATTTTCTAACCGATGATCAGTCGGTAAAACCGGAAATGCTGCTGTCCATCGCTGATAAAAGAAGCGGGCAGGCAGCAGATGATGTGAAGGCCGCCATAGCCAAGAGCAAAAATCGCAGCGTAGAGAAGCTATGGCCGCTTGAGGAAATAGGCACTGCAGGAAATGCCTTGTATCTGGTGCAGTTCGAGCGTCAGGGCAAGGACATGCTGGCGAGTCTGGCGCTGCAAACCGCAGACGGCTTTATTTTTCAAGACTATCCAGCCGAGTTCAATGAAAGCTCGACGTGGCGGGTAGACGATGGCGGTGAGGTTATGCCAGAAATGTTTTCCTTCTTATTCGCTGCGAAGACGGCTGAAGGTATCGTTCTCGGAGTCAAATGGATGGGGGCGGAAGGGGAAAACGTATCGTTCCTTTCGGAGCACGATGGCAAGCTGGCCGAGCTTGACATCAGCTATGGCCGCTATATGTCGCCGGTGTAAATTAATATTAGCAGTTTAACCGATTAAAGAAGAAAAAGCGCCGAATGCTTCTATTTAGAAGCGTTCAGCGCTTTTTTAATTTGACGGTTGACTGCATCAACGTTAGTACGGCTGATAAGCTCATCTTTTAGCGTAAATGCGCTTTTGAGGCGGATGATCCGATAGACGCTGTCATCGAGTGCTTGCATGGAGATGCCGCCGGTTTTGACCGCTTTTTTTAGCGCCTTCAGCACTGCGATCTGCTGCTTCGCATCATGTCCGACAAGAAGAATATCGTTGCCCGCTTGAACCGCTTTGACCGCCGCATCCGAAATGCCAAAATGCTTCGTAATGCCGCCCATCGTCATATCATCCGTAATGACAACACCGGTAAACCCGAGTTTATCCCGTAATAAATCGGTAATGATCGCCTTGGATAGGGAAGCGGGATATTGCTTGTCCATTGCTGGAATAAGCAAATGGCCGATCATGACTGCAGGCGCTTGCTGCTTGATCGCTTCTTTAAAGGGAAGCAGCTCGAACTGCTCCAATTGCTTCAAGCTTTTGTCCACCACCGGCAAATCCAGATGCGAATCGACTGACGTATCGCCATGACCGGGAAAATGCTTGACAACGGGTACGACATGTCCCGATTGTATGCCCTTCATCGTCTCGATGCCGCTGGCAATGACGCTTTCCGCAGTGGAGCCAAACGCCCGGTTGCCAATGACCGGATTGTCCGGGTTGCTGTTAATATCGAGCACAGGGGCAAAATCCATATTAAACCCAAGGGCATACAGCTCGGCGCCGATAGCTTCACCTATTCCATAGGCGTACTTAGGTTTATTTTTGCTGCCAATAGACTGGGCGGATGGAATTTTGACGAAATCCTGGGGCATCCGGCTCACGGTTCCCCCTTCCTGGTCGATGCTCAGCCACAGCGGGACGGGATTTTTTTTATTTTGTTTTTTAAGCTCATTGAGCAGGGCTAGCGTCTGCGAAGCGTCGGTAATGTTTCTTTTGTACAAAATAAAGCCGCCTACATGATACGTATTTATCATTTCGATGGCATCTTCTTGAAGGGAGGTACCTTCCAGGCCAACAAGCACGAGCTGTCCGATTTTCTCATCAACCGACATGCCGGCGATTTCTTGTTTGATTAGGTCAGGCGCTTCCGTCACCGTTGGCGTAGGCGATACAGCTGGAGTTGCTGCTGCCGACTCGGTGGGGGAAGGGCTTGGCGCCTCGGCAGTGGCTGGTTGATTAGAACCGGAGCTGCTGCCGTTGCTGCTGTTGGAACGATCGCTCGCGCTGCCGCAGGAACTCGCACATATAACGAGAAATGAAGCAAGAAGTATTGAGGTGATTTTTTTTAGCATGTAGGAAAGTTCCTCCTTTTCTTGCAATATCCCCTTTAGGCCAGCTTCTCATACTTTATGCGAAGCTAGAAGCAAAAGCTGGCGCTAGGGCTGCTGCGGCATCATTTCCAAAATTGGGTTGTTAAGCAGGAAATGAGCCGATATAATGGAAGTAGATAAATTAACGATAATCGATAATTTGGAATAGGGACGTGTTCATGTGCCAGAAAATCCAGCAATCGTACCAATTCACTCTATTAGTACACATGTGTATATGAAGCTCAAGAAAGAGATTTTGGCTGGCGAGCTTCAGCCGGGTGCCCGCCTTATTGTACTTGAAATCGCCGGCCAATTCCAGATTAGCCAGGCTCCTGTAAGAGAGGCGCTTGAACGGCTCAAGCAGGAAGGGCTCATTATTGGCGTTCCGAACAAAGGCTCGGTGGTCTCCAACATAACGGCGAAGGAAATCAAAGACTTGTTCGTGCTGCGGGAAATGATTGAAGGTTTTGCGGTCAGGCAGGCGATGCCGCTGCTGACGGAGCAGGATTTTTCCGAGCTGGCCGACATTATTGAGCAAATGGATCAAGCCGTTAAGCAAAACGATATACTGAGCATTTTAGAGCTGGACATGGATTTTCACGGTTTTTTCTATCGCAAATGCGACAACGGGGCTATTTTAACGTTATGGAAGGATATGAAGACGAAGCTTATGCGGTTTATGGCAATTTCCAATCGGCATTACACGACATTAGGGCTGGCAGATTACCATACTGTACTTATTGACGTGCTGCGCAAAGGGGATGTTGCAGCGGCCGAGCAGGCGTTTATCGACCATATGCACGCTTACAAAATCATTCATCTGGATTAGGCCGCGACGAAAGTCGAGGGGCAACTTGCTTGTTAACCTTTCAATTTAAAGGGGAAATGGAGCATGCTGAAAGAAGAGAAATGGCTGAAAGACGATTATATGCTGACTTGGATGAGGGATCGCTTGCTGCAGGAGCTGATGTCGGAAAGAGGCGGCGGCCGAACGAATATGAAGGAGCAGCTGGCGAAGCTGAATGTAAACCCTTATTTTACGTATCCGGCTGTAGCTTTGCTTGCGCCAGCGGCTTATTTTCATCATGAGCATGATCGGGTTGGTTATATGGAGAAAATAAGAGAATATTTGCAGCCGCGCATTCCCGCGGGAAGTGTTCTTTTTTTAGATGAGGAGCATCGGCTCGTGCTGCTGTTTTCCTGGGTGTCGAAGAAGATGCTCGATAATGTGCAGGCGATGCTGGGTGAGCAATTTTCCGATCCGATTACGATTGGCGTAGGGAAGCCCTGTGGCTATTTGCATGAAGTGAAGCATTCTTATGAACAGGCAGGGCAGGCGCTTCAGCATCAATTTTATCAGGGCATCGGCGAAATTATTTATTATAGTGAGCTTCGTGCTTATGTGCCGCTTCAGGATTATCCGGAGCATAAGGAGAAGGAGCTGTACGATGCTTGCCAGGGGGCGACGTCGGAAGGGCAGCTCGAAGAAGCGGTAAAGGTGTTCTATCGCAGTGTGATGCGCGGCGGGCCGATCGCTATTTCACACATGTATGAGCTGACGCTGCGTTTGCTCGTGGGAATGGAACGAAGAGTGCTGGCTGATACGGATGTCGCAGTAGCTAATAAACCTTATGAAATTTTATCCATTTTAAAAATGAAAACGCTTCATGAGCTGGTTCGCTGCGTCAGCGAGTTTGTCACGAGCTTGTGGAAGGCAGTGTCGCCTTATCAGGGCGAGAGCCATCGCAGCATCATTAAGAAAACGATGTATTATATGGAGCAGGAATGCCAGCATGTTTCGCTGCAAAGCGTGGCGGAGAAGGTGTATATGACGCCGACCTATTTGAGCCTGCTGTTTAAGACGAATACCGGTAAAACATTCATCGAGCATTTGACCGATATCCGCATCGACAAAGCGAAAGCAATGCTCAAGACGACACATTTTAAAAACTATGAGGTGGCGGAAAAGGTAGGCTATCAGGATTCACGCTATTTCAGCCAAATTTTCAAAAAGCGGGTTGGCTTGTCTCCAAGCGAGTACCGGGAGTCGGTGGGGCATTAGATTGGGAAATATAAAGGAAGAGGGAGCCCGCGAAGTGATGGGCTCCCTCTATATTATAGACGGTCTGACTGCGTCCTTATTTATAGAAATGGAAGCCCGTTATAGCGCTTTAACCTCTGCTTCAGACAAGCCGCTTGCTTTGGCGATAAGCGCAATTTCGATGCCCAATGCCAGCATGTTTTTGGCGATTTCAATCGCTTTTTGGCGTTCGCCTTTCTCAATCCCTTTCTCAATCCCTTGTGCGATCCCTTGTTTCATGCCCTTTTCCGTAGCCCATTCAATCATGGAAGCCTCATCGTGTAAAAACTTCTGCCGCTCCTCATACAAACGGCGAGCCTCCCCATCCTGGCTTAGAAACTCTAACGTATCCATCGCTTTGCCTAGCGTCGGTTCATTCATCTTTAGCACCTAACGAAAGTATAGTTCTCTTTTATATCTCAGAAGACTCGAGTAATGGTTGCAATCAAATGGCTAAAATTGATCAATTCGTGGAGTGAGGGATTACAGGGAGAGAACATGTGGGCACAAATACAGTTGAAGGTATTATATGGTTTAGTCGAACTAATAGTTGTCCACTGAAAATAGAAAATTGATAATAATGTAGAAAATTGTCAGTATTTGTTTATGACAAAATATTATATTGCATACAAGAGTGAGCGATTTGGCGAAGCGATGTCAAAGGAAGAGGCTATTCAAAAGTACTTCGAATTGAAGGGAGAATTCAAAGATTTATGTATTCTGGTCTACGACAACAATGATAGACTGATTAAACGGATTCCTAAAAAGGGTTAATTGAAAAATGCGAAAAGGTCAGGAAAATTTTCCTAACCTCCTTTTGCGTTCTATAGACGCACATCGCTCCGCGGCCCATCATGCTCTCTCTTCTTCGCATCCTCAAGCTCATCGTCCCAGCTCAAATGCCGATATTCCGCTGCGGCATCATCGTTATTAAACCAGTCGATGAAGTCCTGCCAAAGGGCTGTATTCCACGCAGCGTCTATTTGCGCCGTTGAATACACCTGCTGCTTAAGGCGAATGAAGCCGAATACGTCGCGCACCTGCGACTTCTCCGCCTGTACAACGGTCAGCTCAGCCAAATGCGGCGGAATAAAAATAACTCCCGCAGGCGTGCCCAGCACGACGTCCCCTGGCATGCATATCGCCTTGCCGATACGTGTCGGGACGTTCATGCCGACCATCGTCACATCGGCAATCGCTGTCGGATCGCTGCCCCGAAAATAGACGTTAATGCCGCCGATTTCCTTCACCTGCTGATTATCGCGAATACCGCCCCAGATCACGGCGCCGCCGCGCTTCGTGCGAGTGGCAATCGCCGTAGATAAATTGCCGCCAACGTAAGTGCCGCTATGAATTTTATCGAACATGTCCACGACGACCACATCATCCTCCACGAGCGAATCAATGACCCATTGGTTGAAAAAGCCGTGGCGATTCTCTTGTTCATGCCCGTAATCAAGCAGTGTTTCATGCAGGTCGGGGCGCTTGGGCACCATGACCGCCGTAACCGCACGCCCGACCATCACCTGCTCGGGATGCATGATTTTGAACTCTCCTTCGAATTGAAACGTATAGCCGCGATTCCACAGCGGACCCCACGCTTCCTCCAGCGTTATTTTTCGCATACGGCGCAATATATCTTCATCTACTTTAGGGCGGCCATTCTCAAAGCGCTCCCCCTCCCAAAGCGGGGTCAATTGTCTTATATCTTCCGGATTATCAAACTTCATCTTGCAGCACCTCTTTTCGTTACTGTAATTGGTTCAAGGGTAGAGCTGTTCAAGCTACAGCTTTATTGTTGCAGGCAGCGGCAAATTTGTCGATGCGACGTTTTTAAGGTTTTAAGCAGCGGACTATAAAAAAATCCAACCATATCATAAAATTGTCTCCTTCATTTATGAAAGCGTTTTCGTATAAAGTAAGGCTAGACAAAAAGCAACTGACTCAGGCAAGCATTTGACTCGAATAAGCAAAGGGAGGGGAGAAATGGGGTGAAGCGTAAAGATAACCGGATTACCCATTTGGCTGGTTACGTATTTATTTCGCCATGGCTGCTAGGTTTCTTATTGCTGACGTTATGGCCGATTGCCCAGTCATTTTATTTATCCTTTACGGAGTATTCGCTGCTCGAAGCGCCAGTATGGACCGGGATGGACAACTACGTCAACATATTTACGAATGATTCCACATTCACCACATCGCTGAAGGTTACGTTCATGTTCGTGCTGTTCTCCGTGCCGCTCAAGCTGTTTTTCTCGCTTATGGTAGCGATGGCGCTGAATAAAAGCTTGCGCGGCATGAATATTTACCGCACTGCGATTTATTTTCCGTCGCTCATCGGCGGCAGCATAGCAGTAGCGGCGCTGTGGCGCAATATGTTCAGCCTGGACGGGTATGTGAATCAGGTGCTTGGCTGGTTTGGCATTCAAGGCGTCGCCTGGATATCCAATCCCGATACGTCGCTGGCTACGCTGATCCTGCTTAATACGTGGCAGTTCGGCTCCACCATGGTTATTTTTCTCGCGGGGCTTAAGCAAATTCCGCAGGAGCTTTACGAATCCGCATCGGTCGACGGAGCGGGCAAAACAAGAAAATTTTTCAGCATTACACTCCCCATGCTCTCTCCGGTCATGTTTTTCAATCTGGTGCTTGGCATTATCGGTTCCTTTCAAACGTTTACGTCCGCCTACATTATTACGAAGGGCGGGCCCATTAACTCAACCTACATGTACGCCATGTTCCTCTATGAAAAAGCGTTTAAGCATTACCAGATGGGCTATGCCTCTGCCCTGGCCTGGATCCTGCTCGTCATTGTAGCGCTGCTGACGATCATTAACTTTGCCGCTTCCCGTTATTGGGTATTTTACGAGTCGGATGGAGGGAAAGCGAAATGAGCAGGCTGCGCGCAAAAGGCTTCGATCACGTATTTCTCGCGTTGTTTTCCTTCATTATGATTTATCCCGTCATTTGGTGGGCGGGCGCTTCGCTCAAAAAAACGTCCGAGCTTAGACTGCCGACCATTTGGCCCTCCACCCCTATGTGGGAAAATTACAGCAAGGGCTGGCATTTTTCCGGCGATTATACGTTTGCCCACTTTTTCGGCAATACGCTGCTGATGGAGCTCGGCAATGTTGCAGGCGGCGTCTTGACAGCGGCCATTGTAGCTTATGGCTTCGGCCGCTTGTATTTCGGGCTTAAAGGCTTCTGGTTTTCGATTTTGCTGCTGACGATGATGCTGCCGGGGCAGGTGACGGTCGTTCCGCAGTACATTTTGTTCAACAAGCTGGGAATGGTCGACAGCTATGTTCCGCTTGTGCTGCCGCATTTTTTCGGTGGCGGCGCCTTCTTTATTTTTTTGCTGGTGCAGTTTATTCGCGGCATCCCGCGAGATCTTGATGAGGCAGCCAAAATCGACGGCGCTTCTGTCTACGGCATTTTTCTGCGGATTATTTTTCCGCTCATTAAGCCAGCGCTTGTGACAGTGGGAATATTCACCTTTATTTGGAGCTGGGATGATTTTTTTGCGCAGGTGCTGTATTTAAGCTCGGTTGAGAAGTTTACGGTCGGCCTTGCGCTGCGCATGTTCATAGACCAGTTCGATATTCAATGGGGGCAGCTGCTTGCGATGTCGTTGCTTTCGATTATGCCTTCCGTTGTCATCTTTTTTCTGGCCCAAAAGCACTTTGTAGAAGGCATTGCTACAACAGGACTCAAAGGGTAACGGCTTATATGAAAAGCGCTTATAGAAAAAGGTATTTCATTTGAAGGGGATGAGCGGATAATGGGAAAAAGGTGGCTGAAAAGCAAGGGCTGGGCAATGCTGACGCTTGCTGTGGTGCTGACGATGACCGCATGCAGCAGCAATAGCGGGGGCGGGGGCAACCAGGGTGCGGAGCCAAGCTCGGCAACGGAGACGGCGGCGGCTGGGGGAGCAAGCGAGGCAGCGACGACGCTCAGCATTATGTGGTGGGGATCAGACGTCCGTCATGAAGCGACGAAAAAAGCGCTGGACATTTATTCTCAGCAGTTTTCAAATGTGAAATTCAAGCCGGAATTTATGGCTTGGGATGCTTATTGGCAGAAGCTTCCGACACTGGCAGCCTCCAAGTCGATTACCGACGTACTGCAAATGGATGCGGCTTACATTCAGGAATACGTGTCCAGAGGCCAACTGGAGGATTTATCCGACATTGACCTCAGCGGCATAGTGGACCCGAATGTGCTGAAAAATTTGCAAATAAACGGCAAGCTGTATGGCATCCCGCTCAGCCAGAATGCGCAGGGCTTCGCTTACAATAAGACAGAGCTGGAGCAGCTCGGCATCCCGCTGCCGCATAAAGATTGGACGTATGATGAATTTTTTCAATGGGCGAGAGATGCCCGTGCCAAGCTGCCTGAGGGCAAATATCCGATTGGGGATACATCGAGCTGGGATGGCTTCAACTATTACCAGACGGCGATGGGCAAACCGCCTATTATGTCGGACGGAGGCAAAACGTTCACGCTCGATAAGGAGCTGTTCATGAAGTTTTATGGCATTTATGATGATTTCCGCAAAAATAAAATTGTTCCACCAGCAGAGCTAGCCGCTTCTTTCTTGGAAAATGACCCGCAAGCCGATCCTATGGCTTCCGGTGTAGTGCTGACCCGAGGTGCGACGACTGGCTCCGTAAGCGCACTGGAGCAGCTGATGCCAGGCAAGCTGGGCGTTGTCAATTTGCAGACGGGACCGGCTGGCGGCGGCTGGGCACAGTCGACGATTTTCCTCAGCGTCAGCGCCAATTCGAAAAACAAAGAGGAAGCGAAGAAATTTGTGAAATGGTTTATAACGGATCAAGAGGCGGGCAAGGCACTTGGCTTGACGCGCGGCTTGCCCATTAATCCGGAAATATTCAAGCAGCTTGAGCCGACGCTTGAAGCCAAGGATTTGCTAGGCAAGGAGATTTACGATATGTCGGTGGATAAAGCACTGCCGTTTTATTCGCCGGCTGCCGGATTCTCAGAATGGGTGGATACGTACAAAAAAGAAATGGATGCGGTATCCTTCGGCCAGCAATCGATTGAAGACGCATTCAATAAAATCGACAAGCTGGGCAAGGAGCTAGCCGCCAAAGCGGAGAAATCTTAATTCAAGCAATCGTTGCATCGCTTGTAATACGAAATAGGAGGAGTTAGTAATGCAGCTGGCAGAATTTTTCTCGTCGCGGCCTGACCGTCTATGGCAGCTCGCGAAGCAAATGGATATCAATCATGCGGTGAGCGGTCTGGCATGGGACGAAAAAAGCGAAAAACCTTGGGATCTTATGCCTCTTATTCGCATGAAGCAGCGTTTTGCTGACAGCGGCATTGAACTGGCCGTCATTGAATCGATGCCGCCAAGCAATGAGATTAAGCTTGGAACCGCAGGGCGCGATGCGGAAATTGAAACCTTTCAGCAGTTTATTGTCAATATGGGGAGAGCCGGTATTCCTGTGCTTTGCTACAATTTTATGGCGCAGTTCAATTGGTTCCGCACCTCCACAACGACGCGTACACGAGGAGGAGCGCTCGTCTCCAGCTACGATCACAGCTTAATGCGGGATGCCCCGCTTACCGAAGCGGGCGTCGTATCCGAGCAGCAGCTGTGGGAAAATCTGCATTATTTTATGGAGCAGATTGTGCCTGTGGCGGAGGAAGCGAAGGTGAAGCTGGCGCTGCATCCCGATGACCCGCCGATTACGCCGATTCGCGGCGTATCGCGTATACTGCGCAGTGCCGATGCTTTGCAGCGCGCCATTGATCTTGTGCCAAGCGCTTATAATGGCATTACGCTATGCCAAGGCACGCTGGCGACGGCGGGGGAGCATATCCCCAGCGTCATTCGCCATTTTGCCGGGCAGGATAAAATGTTTTTTGTTCATTTTAGAGATGTGCGCGGCACAGCGGAGAAATTTGAGGAAACGTTCCACGATGATGGCATTACCGACATGCTGGAGGCGATGTACACCTACTATGATGTCGGCTTCACTGGGCCGGCAAGGCCCGATCATGTGCCGACGATGGAAGGCGAAACGAATGAGAATCCCGGTTATGAGCTGCTGGGACGTTTGTTCGGGGTAGGGTACATTAAAGGGTTGATGGAGGCAGCGTCCAGACGGCAAGTCGAAGGCGCGCAAAGCAGCACAAACGCGGCAGAAGCGCAAAAAATAGCGGTAGAATAAGCTATAGGAAAAAAAGGTACTGCCTTTGGCTGGCATGTTGACATGCTGGCCAAGAGCAGTACCTTTTTTTAAGTATAGAGAAAGGATATGATTTGCTCATTCTTTCTCTATATTTCTCGGAATGAAACGCGCTGCGCCGCCAAAGGATGGCGACAGCCGTTTCACCTTGAAATATAGGAAAGGATATGATTTTCTCATCCATTCTCTATATTTCTCGGAATGAAACGCGCTGCACCGCCAAAGGATGGCGACAGCCGTTTCACCTTGAAATATAGGAAAGGATATGATTTTCTCATCCATTCTCTATATTTCTCGGAATGAAACGCGCTGCACCGCCAAAGGATGGCGATAGCCGTTTCACCTTGAAATATAGGAAAGGATATGATTTGCTCATCCATTCTCTATATTTCTCGGAATGAAACGCGCTGCGCCGCCAAAGGACGGCGATAGCCGTTTCACCTTGAAATATAGGAAAGGATATGATTTTCTCATCCATTCTCTATATTTCTCGGAATGAAACGCGCTGCGCCGCCAAAGGACGGCGATAGCCGTTTCACCTTGTTGCAGCTAAATTAATCCTTCAGCTCAATCGTGAAGCTGGCTTCCAAAGCTTGGCCCGGCTGCACCATGACAAGTCCTTTTTTGTGGTTCAACGCTTCATTCGGGGCAGTCCATGGCTCGACGCATACAAAAGGCTTGCCTTCTACCGACCAAATGACGGTCGTTCCGAATACTTCGCTGTAGCTCAACTTGATTTGCTGTTCACCAAAGGGGAAGGAAATTTCCGGTGTAGTCGCATCCAGCAAAGCGACCGATTCAACGAGCCCGTTCAAATCCAGCGGGCCGGCAAACGGCTTGACCTGATTGTCGTTGTAATCCAGCGCTTGCTGCGCGTCAGAGCGGTAAGTCAGATTTTTTTCGGCAATTGCAAAATAAGGATGGAAGCCGGCATGCACAGGCATGCTGGTCTCGGACAAATTGCTGTATGCTTGCTCAATGCTCAGCTTGCCATCCTTCAAGCGGTAAGTGAATGTCAGCTTGAAGTTGAAGGGATAGGCCGCCTGCGTCTGTGCGCTGCTTTCCAGTGAAAGCGTAAGCGAGGCTCCATTGTCGGTAGACTGCCCTTCAACGTCCCATGGTGCTTGGCGGGCTACGCCATGATTACGCATATTATATCTTACGCCATCCCATTCATAGGCGCCATTTTGCAATTGGCCGCAAATCGGAAACAAGACGGGAATGCCGCCGCGAATATTGGCATCTGGATCAATAAAGGTATCGCGATCAAGGTACAGCAGCTCTTGGCCTTGCAGCTGGCAGCCGATTACAATGCCGCCGCGTTCAGGACAGATGAGGACGCGGGAATTTGTCGCTGCTTCTTTGAGCTCATAGATTGGGTATGTATCGGTATAGCTGGTTACTTCATAGCCTGCTTGGTTTGCAGTCATTTCTCTACCTCCAATAGGTGCACTCCTGTTTTTGTAATGCTGTTCATGCTTCCCGTCCATTATAACAATTTCAGCGGCAATAAAGGAATGATTTGTGAAAGTCAGCCCGCTTGCAACAACTTGCCTCCTGCACCCGTCTATTCATTGATTAAATTTTATGGATTAGGGAGTGGGCACCATTTCAAATTTACCGCATGCACCACATTCTGCCCCGTCGATGGGAAGCCGTACTTCTGCAAGGAAGAACAGTTCTCCAGTGAACAAACGCAAACGCAAGAGGCCTGGCTTTTGGCGGGTAGTGGCAGCGTTATTCGCTGTTATCGTGATATCATCCCTGCTTTTCCTGAGCTGGTTTTTCTTTACCGCTTCAGGGACGAGCCTTCGCTATAAGCTGGCGGATGCGTTAATTACAACCCAGCACCGCTTTCTGGCAAAATATTTAATCGGCGAGCAGGGCCTTGCCGATCGTGTAGCTGATTATGCCAAGCAGTTTCAGGAGATGGGCGAGGAGCTGGACACCCATCAAATTACGCTGCCGACTGGTGCAGGCGACCATGCTGCTGAGTCGCTGACCAGCGTCGAGGAAGTCGATGGCAAAGGTTATCACGGTTTTCTCATGACGGTGAAGGACCCGACGAAAATCCGGCTCGTCGTACCGGAGAAAGCGGGCCGAGGCGAGAAGGTAGGCAGCATGGTCAAGCGGACAGGTGCCCTTGCTGGCGTCAATGCCGGAGGGTTTGCCGATCCAGAGTGGCAGGGCAACGGTTTTCAGCCGATTGGGCTTGTCATTACGCAGGGGGAAATTTATTATAATGGCCTTGGCAAGGATGCAAGTGCGCAAATTGTCGGATTGGACAAGCAAGGTAAAATGCTGGCAGGCCGCTATTCCATCAAGGAGCTTATGAAGCTGGGCATATCTGAGGCGGTCAGCTTCGAGCCGCGAATGATTGTGAATGGCAAAGGCTTGATCAAAAATCACGCCGATGGCTGGGGTGTCGCGCCGCGGACGGTGATGGGGCAGAAGGAGGACGGCTCGATTTTGTTCCTCATCATTGATGGCAGGCAGATCGGCTACAGCATTGGCGCCGATCTGTATGACTGCCAGCAAATTATGCTGGAGCATGGCGCGGTCATCGCTGCCAATCTGGATGGCGGCTCCTCGTCCGTGCTGATCAAGGAGGGCGGCGACCTCATCAATAAGCCCTCCTCTAAAAGCGAAGGCGGACGTTATTTGCCGACCGCGTTTCTCGTATTTGACGACCCGTCTGCGGTGAACGTACCGAACGTATGGGCAGGGCTTAACCCCGGGGACATTGATCCTTCCAAGTGGTAATAATCTGAAATAAACGGCAAAAAAACAAGCAAGCTGCTTCACTAATCCCCTTAGGGCATGTGAAGCAGCTTGTTTCTTATGAACGCTTATTTATTTTTTAGAATAATGTTTATTTCTTATCCTTCCTGTGGGCTAACTCCACAAACGGTCATTAGAAAGCAGCTTGTTCCACGAGTCCGTAGACTCCCAGATGCCAGGAACATCGGGATGCAGATGCTCGGCAAGCACCTCGTCATTCAAATCATCAATGCCTAGTCCAGGCGCATCGCTGACTGTAATGAAGCCATTCTGTACCAGCTTGTTTGGCAGCTTGCTGCTAATTATAATATCATCCCACCAAGGCACCTCGCAGGAATGGTATTCGAGGGCGAGGAAATTTTCCGTTGCCGCTGCGACGTGAGCCGCCGCGAGGCAGGCAATCGGGCTTTCTGCCATATGGATGGCCATTGCTGCGCCATAGTCCTGCGCCATATCGCCGATTTTTTTCGTCTCTAAAATTCCTCCGCTCGTGAGCACATCCGGATGAATGACGGATACGCCGCCCGCTTCCAGCAAAGGCTTGAAGTTTTCCTTCAAATAAATGTCCTCGCCCGTACAGATCGGAGTTGCGACTGCCCGTGCAAGCTTAGCGTATTGCTCGGTATACTGCCACGGCAGCATATCCTCCATCCAAGCCAGGTTGAACTTCTCGACGCGGCGGCCAAGCTTGATGCAGCTTTCCAGCCCGATATGCCCAAAGTGGTCGATGGCGAGCGGTACCTGGTAGCCGATAACGGAACGGACATCTGCCACATATTGCTCAAGCAGATCAAGCCCTTTTTCAGTCACCTGAATGGCGGTAAACGGGTGAGCAATATTATAAATATCATAATGGCGGTTCGTTATTTCGCGAAGCTGATCATCCGACATGCCGTCAAAATTTTGATTGTAGCGGTTGCGCGACTTTTCCCGCATTTCCTCAAGAAAGCCGAGCGGCGCGCTTAAGGTGCCCGGTTCATGGATGATTTGGCCAATGCCGAGATCCATTTTTAGAAAAGTAAAGCCTTCGTCCATGCGTTTCTTGAGCGCCTCGCCCATAGCCTTGCCGGTGTCTTTGCCTACGACTTCCGTATCGCAGTACATGCGGATGCGGTCGCGAAAGCGCCCGCCCAACATTTGATAGACAGGAACGCCATACGCTTTTCCCGCCAAATCCCATAGCGCAATTTCAATGCCGCTTACACCGCCGCCTTGACGGGCATGGCCGCCGAACTGCTTGATGCGGCGGAACAACTTATCAACATGGCAGGGATTTTCGCCAAGCAGCCGTGCCTTCAGCATTTGTGCATACACTTTATCGGCTCCGTCACGCACTTCGCCAAATCCGACGAGCCCCTGATTCGTATATACTTTAATGAGGCTGCTGTGGAAGGGACCTCCTACAATGTCAGTGAACCGGATATCAGTAATGCGCAGTCCTGTCGGATTCGAGCTTGTTCGTACATGGGCTAGCGTTTCCTCGTACGTTTCTTTATTAATCATAACCGTCACTCCTCTATTATCGTTATAATTTGGCTTATTCGGCTGCTACAGCAGCATGCTGCCCCCGTCCAAACGTATGGCGGAGCCAGTCATAAACTCGCTTTCTTCGGAAGCGATAAAGCAGACGAGCCGGGCGACATCAAGCGGCTTGCCGACACGTCCGAGCGGAAACTTTTTGCGAATATCCCGCTTTGGGCGTACAGGCCTTGCTGCGTCAGGGTTTGAGACAGCCGGGCCAATGGGCCGAGATTCTCTTGCAGACTGTACGCCAACGTCAATTTGCCCAGGCTCTATCGTATTGACGGTGATGCCATACTTAGCCAGCTCGATTGCAGCTTCCCGCCCGAGCATGCGAATGCCGCCCTTGGTCATGGAATAAACAGCGTCAAAATCAGTTGGCCGCTTGCTGTGAACCGAGGAGATGAGAATGATACGGCCCCCGGCAGCATTGTTTTTCATAAAAGGAATAACGGCTTGCATACACTGCCAATAACCCTTCAAATTAATGTTCATCATGCGGTCAAAGGACGTTTCATCATGGTCAAATAGCCCATAATTAAGCTGCAAAGCAGCATTGTTGACTAAAATATCGATTGTTCCGTCAGCCTCCGCTGCCGGAAAGGCATGTGCGGCTTGCTTCATTAATCGTTCAATTTCCGCTTTGCTGGCAACATCGGCTTGCACTAGCACGGCCTCGCCGCCGGCTGCCTGAATTTGCGCCAGCGTTTCTTTCGCTCCGGCATCGCTGCGATTATAATGAATGACGACCTTTGCGCCACATTGTGCGAGCTGAATGGCGACACCTTGGCCGATGCCTGTTCCTGCGCCTGTTACGAGAGCTACCTTGCCTGTCAGGTCCATGCTCATCCTCCTTGATCGCTCAGCTCTGGGGGACGCTTCATATTGAAATCCATATAATGCTGCAAAAATCCGCCATCTAGCCGAATGTCTGATCCATTGATATATCGCGCCTCGCCAGAGGATAAGAATAGGGCAACCTGCGCCAAATCATCATAGCTGCCGAGTGCTGCATTTGGCACTTTGTAAGCGTAATTCTCATACAGCGAGGATAGCTCGCTTGCGAAACGCTTATCATCGCCTTCTATTGGGCCCAGCTCAATCGTGTTGACAGTTATACCGCTGCGTCCGAGCACGAGAGCTGCTTCTTTCGCCAGCATGCTGACCGCGCCTTTGGACGCGCTGTAGGCGAAGGAGGAGCCGGTCGGCTTCTGCGCATGAATCGTGGAGACGTAGATGATCGACCCGGACCCGGCATCAGCCATATGCTGGCCGACTATCTTCGTGCATATAAAAGCGGATTTTGCGTTCGTATGCAGCAGATCTAGAAACAAATCCTCCTCGCCATATTCAATCGAGATAGGTTTCATGAGATCATTATTATGAATGAGCACATCTACATTTACTTGGCCAAGTTTGGTCGCTGCTTGCTCCAGCATCGCTTGCAGCCCACTGCTGCTGCAAAAATCTGCAGTGCTCACGAAGACCTGGAGTCCTAAGGCGCTAGCCCGTTTAAGCTCCTCGTTAATATGGGCGCCGCCCGACATGCTATTTAAAATAAAATGCGCGCCCTGCTCGGCAAAAAGGCGGAAAAACGCTCTTCCAGAGCCGCTGTCCGCATCGGTAATAAAGACGACTTTATTTTTTAGCATCATCGTAGTCATAGATCCCCTCCAACGGACGGATTGCTTATAATCAGCTAATGTTCAATCCTCCTTTATCTTAAAGGTTTGACCCAGCTAGTTGCGATGCCGTAAATTTATGATTTTGTTTGATTTTTATATGAAGGATAAAAGCGCGGCGACTGCTTGTGTCTCGCTTAGGTATCAGGTACTATTAGTGATGAACATGTTGCTTTAATCGGCAGCCTTCTACAAAAAAAGTGAAACATGTACAGGCTTGCGCCGTATAAGGTGAAAAGGTTCAAAGAGACGAGACTAGATAAAAATGAGGGAAGTCTATGGAAGCGTTGCGCATATTTTTTGCCCATCCAGTTGTAAGGAGAATATTGTTTATTCTGTTGGTTGTGCTGTTGTTCTACAGCCTTCACAATATGATCAATTTACTGCTGCTCCTCTTTCTTGTAACGTTCGTTATGGGACGGCTTGAAGGATTTATTACGAAAAAGCTCAGCAAGCTGTTTCCGATATCGCCAGTTTTGGTGACGGTTGTGTTATACGTATTGCTTGTGACCGGATTAGTATTCGGGATATCGAATTATTTGCCTAAAATCGTCAATCAAGTCGTGGATATGATTAATAATATTACGAGGTTTTTACATACCTCTCAAAACAACGAGGTTGTCGGAGTACTGGTCGATGCCTTGGAGAAAGCGGACTACCAGAAGTATTTGGGCAGTGCCGTTGATTATATTATGAGGCTGGGAAAATGGCTGGAAATTATTTTGTTCGTAATTTTGCTCAGCTTTTTCTACCTTTTGCAAAAAAACAAGGTCGACCAGTTTACCGAGAAATTCCGTTATAGCAAAATTTCCTGGGCATACCGGGAGTTTCATTATTTCGGCAGCAAATTCGCATCTTCCTTCGGCAAGGTGGTAGAGGTTCAACTGCTGATTGCCCTGTTTAACACGATCCTCACAGTAATTGGTTTGTGGATACTCGGTTTCCCTTATTTAATCGCGCTGACGATTATGGTATTTCTGCTCAGTCTGATTCCAGTAGCAGGCGTTATCATTTCGTTCATCCCGATTGGCATTATCGGCTACCAGATTGGCGGGCTGCCGATGGTGCTGTGGGCGATCGGAATTATTTTGTTCATTCACGCGGTGGAGACGTATTTCCTGAATCCAAGGCTGTATGCGCACAAAACAAAGCTTCCGATGTTCTACACCTTTATCATCCTCATCTTCTCCCAGCATTATATGGGCATATGGGGACTCATCATCGGTATTCCCATCTTCATGTTCCTCATGGATGTGCTGGATGTGGAGAAGCCGGAAAATGGGGAAATGAATAAAAAAACTTGATAATTCATTGTTTAAGCTGTCGAGGAAATCTCGACAGCTTTTTTAGTACACTTTTTAGCAAAAAGAGTACTTGTATCCTCTTATATTGAAGATATCTCCAAATAATCGCTTGTATTGGATTCGTAAATTACATGATACAAAAGTCATGTTTTAGGATGCTTTCGGGGCGAAAATGTAGATATTAATTTAATAACCATTACTATTTTCATATAAAATGTATTGCAAATTGGTTCGTTAGATGCAATTATGAGTGGATAGGAATTAATCTCCTTTAATCCATTTTTAAACAGATCTTTAATTCTTTTTTAGAAACATCTTAAATGATAAACAAACTAAATGGTATAGATCAAGCGATGAGGAGAGTTGAACAATGAGAAGAAGTACTAAAGCCATAGTAGCATTTTTTGTATCTGCTAATTTATTAATGACTAGCAGTGTCGTAATGGGGAAGGAAGCGGTGAAAGCAAGGCAAGATCTGTCAAGTGTGAGACAAGCTTATGCAAGTACAAGTGCTGCTCCCGTTTTCACAGATATCAAAGGCCACTGGGCAGAATCAACGATTAAGAAAGCTGTATCGGATGGTTATTTAAAGGGCTATTCGAATGGTACATTTAAGCCAAATGGTTTGATTACACGAGCAGAACTCGCAAGTGTGCTGGTTCGAATAACCAAAAATAAAAATGACGGAAGCAAAGCAAGCTTTACGGATGTGCAGGGAAGCTATTGGGCGGCCAGCGCAATTAATGGAGCAGTCGGAACGGGATTCGTTAAATCAGGAGATGCACCAGGAGCGAAATTCAACCCAAATCAGGCGATGACTAGATATGATATGGCGAAGTGGTTTTCACAAGGTCTGGTGCGAAGTGAGCCGAGCTTTGCAACTGCTATAAAAGAAGTAGAAGGGACACTGCTGCCGTTTACAGAAACATACAACACAGGAATTAGCAAAACTCAAACGCCATACATAGCAATAGCTAGAGGAACAGGGCTGATGAAGGGTAAACCAGATAATAGCTTTGGACTAAAGGATACGACTACGCGTGCAGAAGTGGCTGTCATGATCTACCGTTATTTGAAAATTGAAGGAAGCAAAGCGGAAAATTATACAGGATTAAATGAAATGCGAGAAGTGGGCTTGTATGGAACCAATGTAATGAGTTTTGGCAAGGCAAGGGACATTAAAGGTGTAGATGGAAAACCTAGAAATATTCACAGTGTGATGGGAAAGACATTTAATCTGGCCTATGGCTTTGGAAGTTTTACCTTAGATCGAGTCATTGTTGTAAATTTATCTGAAAAAATCGGCAGCGAAGCACGAGGAATTTATGGAGAAATGTTTTATGATGAAATATTTGAGGGCTGGTCAGCTTATACCGAGCAAACCGTAACAGCAAGCAGAGAAATGGATAACATATCTCGTTACATTAATGGCTATCCAACTTTAACAGGAGGTCCGCTTCCAGGTGACCTGCCTGAAAAATACGGTTATGAAACCATGCCTACAGACTCTGGAAAGGGAGCTAAATATGAAGCATTTTCGGATTTTGTAAGCTTAGGCAAGCCCAAAACGTTTTGGACCGGAATCAGTGCCTTTAGAACTCCTACTTTTCTAACAGCAGCAGATGGTACTGAGGCCACTGTGTATATGTACTGGTAGGATAGAGGGGAAATGAATACAACGAGAGTTTTTCTTTCGCTAATGGTGCTAGGAACATTTATTGCTCTTCTCCTTTCGAGTGGAAATGGCAAATCGGTAAGGGCTGCGGAGTCGGTTCCTCCCGTAGCGTACGATATTAGATTTAATCCACTTTCTGCAAATTATACAGGAAGTAAACAGCATAAATATTATCCAGTTATAGCTCAATCAATTGCCACCCCTAAAATCATGTGGTACCAAATCGACAACGGGAATTTTTGGGCTGATTCTGCAGATTCTATTGGAGAAGGGTATCCCGGAAGGGCTGAAGCGGACAATGGAAATACAAATCCCGCTACTCGAGATACGGCTCCGTATCCTGTACCGACCACATTTATTGGGGTTACACGCATGGCTTTGTATGCACCAGGAACATTCAAGGATGCTGATGGACAAGAACACACACTAACTCAGGATAAATATGGTTTATCTTCGACCCCGTCGGAACATGCTTTTATAAATGAGTCAGTGTGGAATGGAGCACAAGGAGTATGGTTAAATCCTGGTAGAACAAATAATAAATTTCTGGTATATAAGGTTACCACTGGTGGGCCGAATAAAACGAATAGATATGCAACTGGAAATACAAGACCTGGCGGACAAGACAAGTTTATCGTTGAGTATTGGTTTGAGACACGTCTTACATGGCGAGGAGAAGATGAGCAAATAAAGGAAATACGAATTCAAGGAGCTTCTCCCAGCGCAGTGGGAGCAACTTCCCAGTTAACTGCCCAAATAAAAACGGAGGGGTTTGAGGCGAGGGATTGGCAAAATACAGCTACAAATGTAATTTGGAAAAGTGATCGCTCGGCCGTCATTTCCGTTGATGAACGAACAGGTCTAGTCACTGCACATAGCCGGGGTTCGGCCGTCATCACGGCGAACTGGAAAGACGATGGGGCAGATGGGTATAACATTACGGCGAGAATTACGCTCACGGTGGGAGCTACAACGTGTACAGGAGCAAGCTGTACGCCTGGAACCTCCGTTATCTGTGAAGCGCAGCCAGGGTTAAGCCGAAGTCAAACCTCGCTTGCCACTGAAACGAGAGGCGAGATTCGGGCAGATGCGCGAGGAGCAGAGCAATTTGATGTAAGCAAGGGGATTCCAAGCAGTGATGCGCTGTATGCGAATGTATTCGGTAAAGCGTATCTCTTCGACTATACATTTGATCAAGAGGAAGGAACTTGTACGTTTAAAATTCCGGTGTCCAAAACGTATACGCTGAAATGGCAAACGGAGGAGTCAGATGGGACCGATTCGGATGGCAATCCGAGAACGAGAACGGTCCGTCATCAGGAATCCGAGACGGTGACGACGATCTATGACGTGGAGCGACCGTTTGCCTATTGGGAAATTACGACGTTCGATGCGTGGGGACTCAAGCAAGCGACGCTGAACCAATATGCGCTGCCTTATGGGGCGATTACACTGCTGCCAATTGGATATACCGCGCCGGATGTACAAGGGGGCGTGACGGCTGAGCATATGGAGAAACCGCCGTACAGTGCGAAAGTGCTGGCAGGGGAAACGATTGATGGCGGCAGCAGCCGTCCGAGCGTGCCGTCGGAGGACTGGAGCGAAGAAGCAGAAGGACAGGTTGGACGCATCAAGGTATGGAATGACCGCCTGGATTTCGACGGCTCCGTGATCATGGACGACGTGCAGCAGGAGGATGAAACGCCAGAGCCGATCGACATTGTAGAAGCGGAGGAGATCGGGGAGGATGTGCTCTACGAGAGCGGCTTGATCATACCCGGTACCCGTGCGAACAGCCGGGATGAGCCGAGTGATGGCATCCTGTCGTATGAGAGCCTGCTGAGCATCAATGGCGAAGGGGATGTTCAGACGTTTCCGATTGACGGACTCAACACGGTGACCGTCCATACTCCCGTGGTCAATGACTCTGAAGCGCCGGATGAAAACCGCGGCTTTGACCAGAGCGTTATCCCGAATATGGCACGAACGGTGCTTGTGCTGGGGCGGGAGTTTTCCGTCGACTTTGACGAGACAGCGCCGCATTTGAATCAGCTTGGCTACGGCAACCGGGACTATGCGAGATATACACGAAACAAACGGATTGTATTCCCGTTTGATGTGTACCACGGCAGCACCTTCTATCCGGCACAAACGTGGATCGATTATCCCGTTGGGGCAGCGAAGCAAACGTACCGGATTCCGGTCTGGGTACCAGAAGGGAATTACGATGCGGTGACGCAGGCATGGGCGATTAATACGCCAGATGGTTCATCGGCCTATCAGATCGATTTCAATGGCGATCTCGCGAACTACGGAGCAAGCCGCACGCTGCTCTTCACCGTACAAGGCCGCATTTCGGATTTCACCATCACCGATATAGGCGACCTGCGCTATGAATCGGTGTTTCGCACCGCGAAAGGCTCGAAGCAGCATTCGGGCTACGTCTATGAATCCGGTGGACGGACGAAGGACCGGGAAGAGACGGTTCTAGCAAGCCAGCCTTTACGCCTGCTGCCAATTCGACCGGGCTCGCATCCACGGGAAGCGGCCACGGTACCGCATAATGGGTACCCGATCTCATTCTATTTTGAAACCATCGGCAGCTACAGCGGCAAGGATGCGGGCATTCAGATCCAGCCGAGTTTCTGGTTTGTGAGCAAGCAGGGCGGAAGTGCGCAAGAAGTCGACTTGTACTACGACGTATCCGGTCCACGGAACAAGCTGATTAAAGTCGGGTCGGCGCGGGATCAGGAGCTGTACAGCCGGACATATCAGCTGGCGGATCTGCTGCGCGGGGTGACGACGACCTCGCTGAGCCAAGCGGCAAGCTATGAATATGATTATCTCTTGTCGCCAGCGAATCGGTTTGGCGCTTCATGGGAGAAGTTCTGGAAGCACTACATTACGCGGAAAACGGTCATTAGTGCAGGTTACGGCTTGGAAGAGCTGTCGTATGCATCCCGCACGCTAGTGGGACCAAGCGGCTCGCAAGTACCGGCAAGTGTGAATGCGGTGCAAGCGATGCGGAGTGTACAGCGGTGGTATGGGGAGTACAGCCTGCAGATCGCGCCGTATGTGCTGCCGAAGGGCACGACTATTTTAGAGGTCGCAAGGCAAAACGGTGGAGCGCTGAATGGCAGTGAGGCAGCGTTTTTGAAAAATGGCTACCTGATGGTTCATTTTGACCTGAGTGCCTACCAGCAGGAGCGCAAGGCGAATCCGGAAATCCGGTATGACGCGCCAATGGCGAATATGTGGGAAATTGAAGGACAGCCGCTGAGCAGTGTGAGCTATAGCGGTCAGACGTATCGCTTTCAATACGGGGATATCGCGATGTTTGAATCGAGCTTCTCGGTGCGCAATGATTTCCAAGGCACGGGGAGATAGAGAGAGTAGGCGGGGAGGAGGAGCAGAGTGGCGAGTAAGCAGGTTGTATTTAAACCCGATGAAGTGAAGCGCCTGCAGCAGCAGATTGTGCGAATCGGAGCAGACACAGATGCGCTTCGGCGGCGCGTGAGCGGGAAGATCGCGAGCTGGGATCGCCCCTTGCCAGTGCTCGGGAGTCTGGAGCAGATCCAAAGGCAACTGACGAGTTTGACGCAGGAAGCCGAGCAGATGACGGAAGTGATCAGCAAAGCGTTGAAGGGCATCGAGCGGGTACAGGCGGAAGCGGCGCAGGAAGCGAAGCAGCTGGCGAAGGGACTCAGTGGACTGGAGCGTTTTGACCTGTTGAAGCGAGTAGGGACGACAGGCGGTGGCAGCTACACGCCCGTGCCTGTCGCTTTCCGTCCGATGGTGACGAATCTGATTGACCGGATATTGCCGCAGGCTAGCCGAGACCGCTGGTCCAGCGATCCGTTGGTGAAGGAACTGCGGCGGGTTGCGGGCTTGCAAGGAGCGACTGCGGCGGAGAAGCTGGATGCGGAAATGAAGCTGGAGGCGATATTTGCCGAGCGGGATCTGATAGCCAAGGCGCAAACGGCGTATGCGGTGTACAAGCAGTTTGGGAATCATTTGCTAATGGCGGAGATGCACAAGCAGGCGGAGATCAGCCGGGAGAAGCTGAAAGGGCTAGGCGTAGCGGAAATCTATTTTGCCCCCAACGTGAATATGACGAGTTATTTCAAGCAGGTGCCGCTGCTGGCGTGTGAGTATGATCCATCGTTTGCGCTCGAAGGGGATATGACAACGCGGGTGCCGCTGCCAGACAATGCACGTTATTTGTTTATGGTGATGATGGCGCAAACGCAGGGACCGACGGGTGAACTAGCGAGGGTGCAGCTTAAAGAGATTCATGCGCTGCAGCAAACGATTCGAACCGCTGCGGGCGGATTAGTCTCGGATGTACAGCAGGGGCAAGTGAAAAGCGGGCTGCTGCAGCTGCTGACGATTTTGCAGAGCATGCAGGCATTAAGCAAATACGACCCTCCGCCAAAGGAAGTCATCGTTGAGGAAAAACAGGGCATGCTGGAGAAGTTTGGACAGGATGCGATGCGGACACTTGAACTGAACTGGAGCTTTTTGAAAAACCAAGCGGCAGTGGAGTGGGCTGCAATCAAGCAAACCGGAAATAGCATAGCTGAAGTGGCAACGGATTTATATCATGCTCATGTAGAACGTTCCAATAAGAGCAATGACTCGGTCTATGATTTTTTTAACAACGCGACGATGGGCTTGCTTAGTGTGCCCGAAGCATTCTGGAAGGAGCACGTTGATCGGACGGCGAATAAGAATGAATCGGTGTCTGCATATTTGGATTATTTGAGCTTGGGTCTAACGGGGATGGTACAGGGAGCATTTGCCCCGGAAAATCCGAATTCCAAGGAGCATGTGCAGGATGTAATCGGAGTGCTCGGCTTATTGTTTTCGGTTAAGATAAAGGGGCCAGGAGGAATGGAACCGACGGTTCCGAAAAGTCCAGAGGTCAAACCGGATGGTGCAGGAAGCGGCCGTGGACTAGGATTTGGCAATCAGTTTGTGACCCCTGATGGAATACATTTCATGGACGCTTTTCCCAACGACAAGTCGCCAATTGAAGTCCCAAAAACAGACGTGCAGAAACGATATTTGGAAGAGATGGAGCGGCTGAAGCGAGAGGCTGAGGGGACGGGTGAAGTTCCACCAAGAGTTCCATATTCTAAAGAGGTTGAAATAGCTGATAAACAGGGAAACCCTTTAGGAGAGTTTGATGAAATAGATTTAGTGAATAAAGTCTTTCATGAAGATAAAAGCGCTGAAGGATTATCGGTTATTAGCCCTAAAACAGGGAAACCATTCCAAACCGCTGATAAATGGGCCGAAAAACAAATTTATGCAAAAACAAAGGAAAGAATACTAAATCTTAAAAAGGTTGATCATACTAGACCGACGAAAAATGGAAGCGTCGAGATACCTACACTTGATGAAATAAAAGATGTTAGAAGGTTTAATTTTAGAATGAATGCAGATACACCGGAGTTAAGAGAAGCTGTACAGAAAGTTATTGAAAAACTCAAAAAAGAATTCCCGGATTATACTTTTACTGCTGAGTTTGGAAAAGGAGGAAGTTGATTGTGGCTGTTTCAGCAATAATTCTCGAACCACAAAACGAATTTGAACAACATTTTAGTATTCCAATAGCTACACAAAATTTCTTTGAAAGATACTGGATACCTGCAATTGAGTCAATAAATACAGAGTGGATTGTGGGTATTAGGTATGGAATAGATGTCACAAAAGAAGATGCTGTTTGTTTGATACATGAACTTAGTTTACTTAAAGACTGGGCACAAAGAAATTTACAGGGTAATGTGCAAGAACAAATACTATCAAGAATTGTTCTTCTTGAAACTAAGCTTCCTACTGCTTTTCAACGAGGAGATACTGTGGTTTTTATTGGGTGAATAGAGTAATGCATTGATTTCATGCCTTTCAAGTTTTTTCTTTGAGGGGGATACCCAGTGCCGAATGGACCCATCATTCAACCAATAACACAGTTAACCCATGTAATACCCGTATAAAGATTTCACCATTTCGGTTGTACGCACATCAATTGCTTTAATTTTATAACCTAAATAACGCTATTCCGTTACATTAAACAGGTTGATTATGGTCAGATACCACCGTAATTGACCTGTTTTTTGTTATGTTCGTTTTCTTGCGTTTTTTTCAAATTTACTCGCAACTGTAGAATACGCCGCCCCGATAGGGAAGATGAAATAGCAATAAGTCGCATCTTTTAGGGGAGATACTGCCACTATTAAGAGTAGGACAGCTAAAACGAAAGTTTTTTCATATCGTCTGCAACTTAACTATGGGGAACAATAAACACATTACTCAACCTATAACGCATGACACCCCAAGTAATAAGCCGCAATGCGAGTAAGCTCCCCGTATTGTGGCTTTCTTATATTCTGAATGATCTTAACGGACATTAAAAAACATCCATAGTGCCGAATGATTCGGACGACACTATCCAAGTAAACGTAAATTTCATAATCCCCGTAACAAAAATACTTTCACATATGATTACACAAAGCATGTATGTTGCTGAACATATTCCAGCAGGTGAATGGTTCCTAAATCATTTAATGATAAATCCTTAAGTAGACAAAATTCGTCTATGCAAAACTGCGAAAAAGTCCATTGAAGGAAGCAAAAGGGCAGAGTAGAATAAAGGAGCTATCATTGAGAATTATTATCATATAAAAGGGAGAGGTCTTATGTTTGTTTCGTTATTTTCTGTTTCCAAACGATTGATTTTCGTGGGCGCGGCAGCTGTGCTCATGCTGCTGCTTGCAGCCTGCGGCTCGAATGCAGGCCATTCAGCGGAGGGAACGGGCTCGACGCAGCCTGCCTCCGCCGCCGCAGCAGCTGAGTCTGCATCTGCACAGCCAGCAGCGACGCAAGAGCAGGCTGCAGCCCGCATCTATAAGGATGTTATGGGCAGGGAAGTAGAGCTGCCAAGCAATCCGCAGCGAATCGTTGCGCATTATTATGCTTCTGAGATGATGGCGCTTGGTTTTCCGATGGTAGGTACGAACTTCCTAAATGCCAAAGCGGTTCTCGGAGAGGAGAAGCTGCAAGGCATTGAAGATGTTAGCGGTGAGGGCGTATCGACGAATTTGGAGAAGGTGCTGGCGCTGGAGCCTGATCTTATTATCGTGCCAAATTTTCTGGATGCGGCAGAGTTCGAGGAATTGTCCAAAATCGCCCCAACGGTGGTCATTGATTACAGCGGCGACATTTTCAGCCGTCTGCGCTCCTTGAGCGAAATTGTCGGCAAGCCGGAGCAAGCTGAAGAGTGGATCAAAAAGTATGAGGCGAAAAGCGAAGAGAAGCGCGAGCAGTTGAAGCCGATTGTTGCAGCGGGCGGAACAGCTTCAGCGTTCGTTGTGCATGTAGACGGCAAGCTGTATATTTATGGGCCGCAGCGTTTGGGGCCAACAATGTATGATGCGCTAGGATTTAAAGCGCCGAACAAAGTGGCCGAGCTGTTCAAGGACAGCAAGGACTTGTGGAAGGAAATATCGCTAGAGACGCTGCCGGATTTTGCTGGCGACCATATATTCCTGATATTGCAGGATGACAACGAGGATGCCAAGAAGGGCACGGAAGAAATAATTAACGGCCCTGTGTGGAAAAACATCCCTGCGGTAAAAAATGGCCATGCCTATATCGTGGGCAAACGCTGGTCGTTCAACGATCCGCTTACACTCGACTGGCTGCTGGATGAAATGACGAATGAGCTGCTAGCGAAGCAATAAGCGGCTAAGAGCAAGCCGTATACGAGTATAACCATAATCGTAATATTATGAAGCCTTCATGCGTTTTTTTGGCGCGGGAAAGCTTCTTTTTTTGCCTGTTTTTAAAAACAACCATCCTTAAGCTCTTCCGACTGCAGATGGGTGGACGGGGACAGGCAGCTATGAGCCGTTTACGCCTCTCCCGGAATCTTTTATAATGGGAGCATATATTGATAACGGTTATCACTTGCGGGAGGTAAATGATGGCATATCAGCATGATGGACAAGCGGCTGCGCTTCCTCCAGCACTTTTGTTCTCGGGGCTGGAGTATCGGCTCTATGACTGCCATAAAGGTGAAGAGCAGGGTAAAGGGCGGGCCTTCGTCTGGCTGGCCGCCTATACGCTGCTGGCCGTCACGCAGGGGCAGGGCACCATTACGATTAATGGGGTGAGCCATCCCGCTGCATACGGCAAATGCTTTTTGCTGGCGCCCAATACCGCTATCGGCGTCGAAAGCGAAGCTTTTCAGCCGATTCGATTATACGAGCTCTCTTTCGAGATCGGTGCACAGGATGAGGAGCTGCTTGCGGATGGCGGGGAAATGGTTTTTGAGCCGTTTGCATTATTGGAAGATATGCTGCTGTCGCTTCGCGGCAAGCCGCCCCGTGGAAAGCTGGAGGCGCTCCAGCGCCACATTCAGTTTCAGCAGCTCATGCTGGAAGTACTGAAGCGCCAGCACAAAGAAGAGGACGAGCCGGATGCCAGAGGGGCAGTGGAGCGGACAATTTCTTTTATGCAGCATTCGTACAAAGAGGAAATTTCGATTGGACGTCTGGCACAGGAAGTGAACATGAGCCGCTGGCAATATGGGGAAAAGTTCAAAGCATTAACGGGCAGCACGCCAACTGCTTATTTGACTGCACTGCGGATCGAGCGGGCAAAGCAGCTGCTGCTGAGCCAAACGGCCCGTGTTCGCGAAATTGCCGGGCGGGTCGGCTTCGGGGATGAATATTATTTCAGCCGGCGCTTCAAGCAGACGACGGGACTTACACCGACGCAATATATGCAGGAATTCGGTCGCGCTCCGCGTATATTTTCGATTCAATATATCGGCGAGCTGCTGGCGCTGGGCATTCGCCCGATAGCGGTGAACAGCGCGATGTTTCCTGTTTTTGAGGAGGAGGCGCTGCGCGGCGTTCATGGCATTGAGGAGCCGATTGATGCGGAGCAAATTATGCGGCTCAATCCCGATTTAATTTTGTACCCCAGCTTTATAAAGGCAGCGCTCATCGATCAATTGGTGAAAATTGCTCCTATGGCGCATGTGAGCTGGAACGATGATGTGTATGGACGGCTGCGTGCGATGGGCGAGCTGCTGGGCAGACAACAGGAGGCGGAGGAGTGGATCGCGGGCTATCTGCAAAAGGCGGCGCTGGCGCGCGAGCGGATAGGCTGTTGTATCCGCCCGGGCGAGACGGCTTCGGCGTTCGTTTATGTAGATCAGACGCTGTATATGTATGGGACGCATCATTTTGGGCACACGCTCTATGAGGGAATCGGCTTTGAGCTGCCTGGGCGTTTGAAAGCATTGACAGAGCGGAATAAGCAGCTGAAATGGATGCCGATACGGCTTGAGGAGCTGCCGGTTTACGCTGGTGACCGGGTGTTTTTTTCGCTTGCCCCTTCCGGGGTGGATGAACAGCAAGGACGGGCGATTTTGAATCATCCGATATGGAACAGCTTGCCCGCCGTCCGCAGCGGCTGCGCCTATATCGTCGACCCAATATGGGGGAATTACAATCCGATTACGCTAGATAAGCATTTGGAGGAAGTCGTAAGGCTGCTTGAAGAAACGCGCAAGTACAGCCCTGCTGCTGGTTCCTGAGTCGTAGGTAACAAGATGGCTGCTGAAGAGCGGCAAGGAATTTAGAACTATTTTTGCAGAAAATGGTTTTAAAAGCATCCAGAGGAGGTAAGGATTGGGGGAATATTATTTTCAATAGACAGGGGTAGATAGATGTGAAAAGCAAAAAAATGGTCATTTCCGCAGCGGTGCTTGGCATGGTGCTTACCGGCTCGGCAGGCGTATATGCAGGAAGCAATTTGGAGCAGATTAAAGCTTATTTGAATAATGGCTTAAAAATCGAGCTTAATGGCAGCGCGTACACGCTAGTTGATGGCAATGGCGCCAAGCAGGCTCCAATTACTTATAAAGGGTCGACCTACTTGCCGGTTCGTTCGATTGCAGACGCTTTGAATGTGCCCGTTACTTACGATGCAGGAAGCAATAAGGTAACCATCGGCAGCAGCTCCTCTACCGGAGGCGGCGGTACCGATAGCAATGTGTATACGGGCCAGCGTCCGAAGTATTTGCCGGCAGATTTCCCGATTCCAAAAGATGCGAAAATAAAAGAGACGGTGGAAAACAATCGCGACAACAAAAAATCGGTGTACTTCGTCTATGAGACGAAAAATGGATTAGACTCGCTTGGCGTATCCTACAAAGCTTATTTCCAAACGAAAGAGCTGACGGATACATCAGAGGATGTAAACAGCAATTCATTAACGATGGTAGGCAAAAAGGGTGATGATTTAGCCGTAACGATTACGGGTGCTCCTGACCGGGACAAAGAGGGCTATTACGAAATTACAGTGGTATGGTCAGGCAAGTGATATAGTAGTTGAAGCAGGCTGTTATACTCGGTTTGAGAGCAAGCGGACACAGGGTTTTCCTGTCGTCCGCTTGTTTGCGTTGGAGCTGTTGTATAAATTTTTACATAAGATAAATAACAATTTAGCAAAATCTATTACTATTCGTATCGAATAGGTCGATAGTATTATTAGTATCTGTTGAATTATGTATTGAACGAGTTTGAGGGGAAACTTTCGGCAGATCATATATAGATATATAGATAAAAGAGAGGAGGAGTGGTTAATGTTTAGAATTATCTGATAAATAAAGCGGTATAAGGCTATGGTTCGAATGGGAACTTGGCAAGTTTCAGTAATAGAACTTTAGTCGCAGTCACGGGTGGGAAACAAATAGAATGCAGCCAACTGCAACAGCCAGGCGACTGAGCCGCGAACGAACCGTCCCAATCCTTTTTTAAGTAGCATTACATCATACACATAGGAGCGTTGACAGAATGCAGTTCATAAAACGAATGTCCTTTTTCTCAAAAAATTTGCTGCTTGCCTTCTTTAACATCGTATTAATTGGATCGATCTTAATTGCATCAGGTTACATCATTCAAAAGGATATTTTGATTAAGCAGCTTCGTGGACAAATTAGCGCCATTACACAGGAATGGGCACAGGAAATGGAACCTGCGAAAATCCAGCAAGCCATTACTGAGAAAAGCTACGAAGGCGCTACTCAATTGGAATTGAAAGCAACGCTGGATCTGATACATAAATATAACCCGAATATTGCACAGGCTTATGTATTCGGAACGGAGTTGACGAATGGCAATCAAACGTCAATTATTGCTATGCCTACAAGTCTCGTAGAAGCCTTCTCCGCTGAAAACATGGGTGTTGGCACGATGTATGAGCAGCCAGCAGCGATGTCGACCGCTGTAGGGGAGATGCTGATAACAGGAGTGCCTACATTCACGAGCTTTTACACCGATGATTTCGGCATTTGGACGACGATTCTTTATCCCATCAAAGACAGCGGCGGCAACGTATTCGCTTTCTTCGCGGCGGATGTAGATGCGAGCGCGGTGCCTAACGGCCTGCACACGCTGCTGATCAGCGGCATTTCGATCATGCTCATTTTCCTTGTGCTCATTTTCTTGCTTCAGTTCTTCGTTTCGCGTATGACCATGAAGCCCATCAAAGAGCTGATTAAAGGCATTGAAGAAGTAAGCGCAGGCAACTTGAATGTCGAGCTGAAATCGGGCGTCGACGATCTTGGTGTCGTTAATCACAAGTTCAACATTATGATTCGCAAAATTAACGACATGATGGTCAAAGTGCGTCTAACTTCGCATGCTGTCACAGATTCGGCTAAATCCTTGTATGAATTTTCCGAGAAGAACAGCAAAACGGTAGAGGAAATTACCGAAAACATGCGGGAAATCAACATCGAAATTGCCAATCAGGAGTTGTCCTCCGGGGAGGCTGCCAAAGCGATGAACGAAATGTCGACCGTTATTCAGAACATTGCTCACAGCTCGTCAAGCGTTGCAGAAGAAGCTGGCGATATGGAGCACAAATCGAAGGAAGGCAATAAAGTCGTAGGACAGGTTGTTGAGCAGATGGAGCAGATTGAAAAGTTTGTGGTCGAATCCTCCAGTGCCATTCAATCCCTTGCCAGCCGTTCACAGGAAATTGAAAATATCGTTTCGCTCATTATGGGCGTTGCGACGCAGACCAATCTTCTGGCGCTAAATGCAGCGATTGAAGCGGCAAGAGTCGGCGAACATGGCAAAGGTTTTGCAGTCGTAGCAGGCGAGGTTCGCAAACTGGCTGAGCAGTCCAATAGCTCGGCAACGCAAATTTCCGGATTGATTAAAGAAATCCAGCAGGAAATTACGACAGCTGTCCATGCACTGAATCTGGGAACAGGCCAAGTTCGTACGGGCTTGCAAATTTCCAGCGAGACGGGTTCGCTGCTGGACGATATTTTGTCCGCTACCCGCAGTGTAACGCTGCAAATTCAAGAAGTATCGAGCTCCACAGAGCAAATTTCGGCAGGTACGGAAGAATTGACGGCTACGGCTGAAAATCTTTCGGCTTCCGCAGGAATTACAGCAGCAAACAGTGCGAAAATTTCCAAATCCATCGCCGAGCAAAAAGAATCGATGAATGCCATTGTGGAATCATCGACACAATTGACGCAAATGTCGGAAGAGCTGCAGGAGCTCATCAACCATTTCCAAGTCCGTACTTCTTAATCCCGGTATAACTATCATAAAGGGAGCCCTGTGGCTGCTTGGCAGCTGCGGGGGAAATCCCCCACAGGAGGTTTTACAATTATGACGGAAAATAAACACACTACCACTAACCAGATTGCTTCTAGCGAATTTGTCTTATTAATCCCACTAGATTTTTCGCGTCATAACCGCACGTATTCTTATGCAACGGAAGAATATGCGCTGGGCGAACAGGTAAGCCAACTGATAGAAACGAGAAAAGAAAAGGATTTAGAAGCAGAGTCCGCTGCGGCATATGCAGCGCTCTTGTATCGACTTTCAAGCGAGAAGCAGCTGCTCATCGGTGTGCAGGATGCCCAGGGCAAGGATAAGCCATGGTTAGTCCAGATCGAAGAAACGCATACATTTGGCAGCCTAAAGGCCTCGTTAGTGCAAGCTGTAAATGATGGATCAACCTCGGAACAAGCCCATTACGACACTCGCTTCTCGCATCGAAACACGGTACAGCCTACTTCGGAAATTATCAGCCTTCAACTTCTGAAACTCCATGGAAAGTGGCAGTTCAGCATTCAATATGATCGATCGTTGCTGGAGAAAACGACCGTCGACCGCTATGCCGCTTATTATCAGACGCTGTTCACAGCAGCTTTAACAGATCCGGCCGCGCATGTGGCAGCCATTGATCTATTAACCGCCGAGGATCGGCTCGTCTATGAGAAAATGAATGCGACAGCTGGCGCTTATGATCGCCAGCAGACGATTCATGGCATGATTGAGCTTGCTGCGGCGCAGCACGGAGAGAGAACGGCAGTATCATCTATTCACGGGGAGCTTACATACCGCGAGCTTAATGAGCAGGCGAACCAAATGGCGAACCTGTTGATCAGCAAAGGCGTGAGCAAGGGCGATTTCGTCACCATTTACATGGAGCGGAGCTTGGAGCTCATTGTCAGCCTGCTTGGCATTTTGAAGGCGGGAGCCGCTTATGTGCCGCTCGATCCCGAGCACCCAGAGGAGCGCAACCGCTACATTTTGCAAGATACCCGGTCTGTGTTTGTATTAACCAAAGCGAAATACGAAGAGCAGGCAAAGCATCAGTCCGAAGGGCTTGAGCAGTTGAAGGAAATTATCGTAGTGGAGCATATCGATTATGACAGGGTAGAGGCTTCGAACCCGAATGCTCAGGTAGCACCGGATGATTTGGCCTATATTATTTATACGTCCGGTTCTACGGGAAGGCCGAAGGGTGCTCTCATTGCGCATGAAGGAGTCGTCAATCTCGGCGACACGGTGCGGCTGGATTGCGAAATTGGACATGAGGATATACTGACGCAGTTCGCCACCTACAGCTTTGACGCATCGGTATGGGATACGATTGGAGCGCTGTTCTATGGTGCGCATTTATACCTATTGTCTCCAGAGGAACGCGTATCCGTAGAGGAATTTGCTTCAGCGATCGAACGGACGAAAACGACGATTATTACGATTTTGCCGACCGTCTTTTTTAACCAGCTATCGGCCTATTTGTCGGATGAGGGTTACAAAAAGCTTGCAGGCGTAAAGCTGATTACTGTAGCAGGAGAGGCGCTTTATGGCGAGCAGGTTCGGGCGTTCCAGCGCAAGTTCAAGGACAGTATTGCGATTGTTAATGTGTACGGGCCTACGGAGTGCACCGTGTGCACAACAACGCATAAAATCAGCGGCTATATTTCCGATGATTTGACCAACGTGCCAATCGGCAAGCCGATTCAAAACTACAAAGTGTATATCGTCAACGAGCTGAACCAGCTATGCCCTGTGCATGTGCACGGCGAAGTGCTGATTGAGACGATTGGCCTGGCGAAAGGGTATTTAAACCAGCCGGAGAAAACGGCGGATGCGTTTGTTGCCAATCCATTTGGCGACGGTCAAATTTATAAGTCAGGCGATATTGCGAAGCTGCTGCCGGACGGCACAATTGAATATGTGGGACGCCGGGATTCGCAAATAAAAATTCGCGGACATCGCATTGAGATTGGGGAAATCGAAGACAGCTTTTCGAAAATCGCCAATGTGCAAAACGTAGCAGTCATCTGCAAAAAAGATGCACAGGAGCAAAATATGCTCGTCGGCTTCTTTACTTCAAAGGACGGTAAACCGCTCACTACCGTTACCATTAAGCAAGAGCTGGGCGATAAGCTGCCCTCTTATTTTGTACCGAAATGGATCGTCCAACTGGACGAAATGCCGATTTCGCCAACCGGAAAAATCGACCGGAAAAAGCTGCACAGCTATTCCTACCAAGAGGAGCAGATCAGCGTTGACTACGTCGCCCCTCAAAATGGCATCCAACGAATGATTGCGGGCGCATGGGCTGAGGCACTCAGCCTCGTTCATATCGGCATTCATGATGATTTCTTTACGATTGGCGGCGACTCGCTCGGAATTATTCATATTTTAGCCAGTCTCAAACCATATTACCCGGAATTGAAAATTAATGATTTATTTCAATATAAAACGATCGAAGCGATTGCCGCTCGCATCGAGCAGCTTGCTGCCGAAGCGCCAGAGCAGCAGGAGACGGCCCGCCATGATGGGCCTGCTTTGCCACTGGAAGAGCTGCCAGCTATGCGCTATAAGCCTGAACCATCTGTCAGCTTTGAGCAGCAGCCGAAGGCCGTGCTGTTAACTGGAGCTACCGGATATCTAGGCGGCTATTTGCTCTACGAATTGCTGATGCAAAGCGACGCGACCATTTATTGCCTCGTACGGCCAGGAACAGAGCCGGGTGAAGCGAGACTGCGGAGCCATCTTGCTTATTATTTTGGAGATGCGGCTATCCCATTAATGGAAGGGCGCGTTGTAGCGGTAGAAGGCAATTTGGAAATGCCGCGGCTTGGGCTTGAGGAGCCGCAGTATCAGCTGTTAATAAGCAGCCTGGATGCGATTATGCACAGTGCAGCGGATGTGCGGCACTTTGGCGAAGAAGGGCAGTTTGCCCGTACGAATGTGAACGGGACGGCGTATTTGCTGGAGCTAGCCGCCGCTAGCCGCCAGACGGTTCGCTTCCACCATATTTCTACGCTTGGCATTCCAGAGGACTTGGCTTTAAGCGGGCAATGGGAAGCAGTGGTAGCCGCTGGAGAACTGTCGCCTGAGCTGCGTGTCGAGAGCTTGTATACGAACAGCAAGATGGAAGCAGAGAAGCTGCTGTACGCTGCTGCTGAGCAAGGAGTTCCCGTCAGCATTTACCGGGCAGGCAATTTGTCCTGCCACTCGGTAAGCGGAAGCTTCCAGCGCAACATTGACAGCAATGCGTTTTACCGTATGCTCAAATCGATGCTGCTGCTTGGACAAGCGCCAGAGGTTACTTGGGACATCGATATTACGCCCATTGATTATGCGGGTCAGTCGATTGTCAGTCTGGCGCTGCAGCCGGATACAGCCGGAGGCGTCTACCATATTTGCAACCCGGAGCCACTGCCTTACGGAACGTTGATGGACATGCTGCGCAGCAATGGCTACGCTATTGAGACGTCAAGCCCAGCCGCTTATACGAAGTGGCTGCTTGACAAAGCCATCCTGAAAAATCAGGAGGGCGTGCAGCTTGCGATCGCGCAATTGGAGGGCGATGGAGCAAAGGACTCTGCCTATCGCTACAGCTGCGAGCGGACAAGCGCTGCTTTGCAGCATTCTGGCATTACATGCGCAGCGCCTAATGAGCAGCTCATCGGAAATATGCTGGCGTATGCAACGTCGATTGGCTACTTTCCGCAAGCGAGCGAACGCCGCCCGGTTAGATAGGAAGCAAAATGATAAGCAAAACGCCAAGCATCAGACCTGCGAAGGACTGGAGCTTGGCGTTTTTTTTACTATAAGAAGGGGGACTGGATTAAAAGCTAGGGTTTGGCTTCTGGAAGCTTCTGCTGAGGTTTTCAGCATCAAGATCGCGCACGCGCTTCTCGAAATCCTCTAGAACATCAATTAAATAGGATTGGCCGTCAGATTCTGCTTTGAAAATAAACTTATCGGCATCGTGGATGACCACATCGTGGCCGCACAATTTAAGGCATTTGGCATAATCTTCTACAGTGGGGTGCTGGTTCTCTTCCAGAAAAATCAACCCGTGCAGCGTCTTCGTTTCATGGGGACGAATGATTTTGAAATGTACGGTATGTTGGATAGACATATGGGCTTCCTCCTTATTCTTCCGGGCTCGCTTCTATTATAATCCATTAGGCGCAGAGAAGCTGTGAAAAATGTTACAATCTTTTAGAAGAATAGCTAGCAGGAGGACCTGCACCTATATTGACAATAACTGAATGATCATTTATTATTAGCGAAGGAGCTCGATTCAAGTTATCGATAGGTTTACTTAAATAAATGATCGTTCGTTTATATGAAATTTATTTTTTATTAACTATAATTTAAAGGAGTAATCGCCATGCTGACTGCTATTATTGTGCTTGCTGTACTGCTGCTTGCGGTAATGCTTGTTTTAAAGTTCTATCCTGCGCTTGGAGGCGTGTTAACGAAGGAGCAGGTTGCTGGATTCTCACGTTTGCCCCATTACGAGGACGGCAAATTTAAAAATTTGAGTGCGACGGCTATGGACAACAGTGCAAGCAACCTATTTTCCATGCTGCGCGATTATATGAAAACAAACCCAAATCGCAAGCCGCAGGCGAAGCTGCCGCTTCATCAGCTGCAATTTGGCGGGGATGATAAGGGCGAGCAAGCGCGAGTCACTTGGTTTGGACATTCCGCTATGCTGCTGGAGCTGGATGGAAAGCATCTATTACTCGATCCGATGTTTGGCCAAGCGCCGACGCCGTTCCCTTTTTTCGGAAACAAACGTTATAGCGGCAAATTGCCGTTTGAAATTGCCGAGCTGCCGCAAATTGACGCTGTTGTATTATCCCATGATCATTATGATCATTTGGACTATGATTCGATTGTTAAGCTTAAAAACAAAGTTCGCCGCTTTATCGTTCCGCTCGGCGTAGGCAGCCATTTGGAGCGGTGGGGAGTGGAGAAATCGATTATAACCGAGCACGACTGGTGGGAAGAGCTGGAATTTGAAGGCATCCGGTTTGCGGCTGCTCCAGCGCAGCATTTTTCAGGACGAAATCTCAACAACCGGGATTCGACGTTGTGGTGCTCGTGGGTGATTACAGGACGCGCAGCTAACATTTATTTTAGCGGCGACAGCGGTTATGGCGCGCACTTCAAAGAAATTGGCGAGAAATACGGTCCGTTTGACCTGACCCTTATGGAATGCGGACAATATGATCCGCGCTGGGCGTCCATTCATATGATGCCGGAGGAAACGGTGCAGGCCCATGTCGATGTAAAAGGAAAAACGCTGCTTCCGATCCATTGGGGAGCTTTTACACTCAGCTTCCACGACTGGAATGATCCAGTAGAGCGCGTGACGCAAGCGGCCAAGCAGCTGAATGTGCAAGTTGCAACGCCTATCATTGGCGAACCGGTAGCCGTCGGGGCTGGCCGGCTTCCTTCCTCCATTTGGTGGAAAACCGCGCAGTGAAAGGCTAGATGAAAAACGAACTTAAAATCTAACTTAAAATCTAACTAAAAAACCGTCCCGAAGCTGCGGCTTCAGGACGGTTTTTGCAATAGCTTAGGCAGCGTGCCAAGCAGCTTGTTTGCTGTTTCCGCATCGCCGTAGTTCCAGCTAGTATCGACTACGTAAGCGTGGCCCTTTTGCACAGCAGGAAGCTGCTTCCAGAGCGGGCTGTTTAAAAGCGATTCCATCGCTTGCCGAGAATCCTCTGTGTCGGGCACGATCATAAACAGGCGATCTCCGGCATATTGGGGCAGGGAACCGACTGTAATTTCCTTATAAGCCCGCTGAGCGGCAATGAGCATTTTCATTTCGCTGATTGGGGCAAAGCCAAGCGGATGATAGAGAGTGGATGCCAGCCCGCTGCCAGCCATAATAAACAGCCGGTTTCCCCGATCAAAAATGAATACGGAAGCGGTCTCGCCTTCCCTTATATGGCTGCCTAGCTGCTGCCACATCTGTTCTGTCCGCCGTTCATGTCTAGCAAGCCAGCGCAATGCCTCCTGTTTCTTGCCTAGCCAGTCGCCAAGCATAAGAATACGCTCCTCGAGCGTTCCCCAAGAGTTAAAGGCAAGCGTCGGGGCAATCTCCGCCGCTTGTTCATAAATCTGCTCGTCTCCGCTCGCTAAAATAATCAAATCAGGCTCCTGCTCCGCTGCCCGTTCTTGATTGAACACCGGAAAAACGGAATCATCCTCTCCCCCTACCGTTTGAAATCCGAGTACATGCAGGTCACCCAGTGTCTCGCCATAATACAGGATGCGCTGCGGTTCTGCCGGAATGACAACTTGATGTCCCATCCAGTCTTTGACCTGAACGCGCTGCCGCATGGAAAGGGCATACTGCCTTGGCGAACTGCCGGTCATTTGCCGGAAGCGGCGGCTGAAATAATATTCGTCGGCGAAGCCGCACCATTCGGCAATTTCACGCAGCGAGGCATGGGAGTTCGAGAGCCATTCCTTGGCATGGTCAATGCGCAGCGATACTAAATAATCAAGCGGCTTTTTGCCAGTGAGCGCCTTAAACAAGGAACTATATTGCCACTGGGGCATGTTCGTCAGCGCTGCAAGCTGCTTGACCGTAAGCGGGCTTTTATAATGAAGCTGAATATAGTGCACGGTATCTTCTACCGAATAGAGCTGGCGGCCACCTTGGGTTGCCGGAAGATGCTGCTCCAGCAGCATGCCCATCAGCTTTTGGAAAGCTAGATTTTGCTTATATGCTTCGATGCCTTGCAGCGTTTTTCCATCTGCTTGTATCGCCTCCAGCAGCTTGGCGTATGGAGCTAGCGGGTATAGGCGCAGCTCGTGCTTGCCAGGAAACAGCGATTGCTGATAATACGATGGCTGAACATAGTCGAGGCGAACGACCGAATAAACGAGGCAATAGTAGTCCATCGTTTCATTCATCTGGCCATCAAATTGGTAGCAATCCCCGGGGGCTAATTGGAATGCGCTGAACGCTTCAAACCGGACATAGCGATTGTTCAAATAAAGGGTGCCTTCACTGTCGACAATGATGAGCAGCGTATGGCTCTCGACGGTTTGCTCGGCGAAAGTAATGTCCGCAGGCTTCGTTAACCGTTTCATGCTGACAAGCTTAAGCATAAGGTGGTGAAGCGGAACGGACGGGGTTTCATGGGCATTCATGCGAGCGGGACTCCTTACTTTTAAGTTCATTAGCAATAGGATTGCATGGTTTCCTTTCATTATGCCATAGAATGGACGGGAAGCGAATGGACGAAAAAGAAAACAGGCCGAGCCAGGGTTAAATCATGCCCTGTAACTCGACCTGTATCGTTTGTTATTTGTAACGAAGCTTGCGCGTTAAACGTTATTTTTTCAAAATTTCTGCTGGCAGCGCGTCAATGAGCCATTCGCGGGAAGTTGCGTCGCTGGAAGCTTTCTGAATGTCAAAGTAGTATACTTTTCCTTCTTTTACAGCAGGGAGGTTTTTCCAAATTGTGCTTTTCAGCAGCTCTTCCGTATCTTTCTTGGCATCTTCAGGTACAGGGTTCAAAATGAAAATTCGATCGCCTGCAGCTTCAGGCAAAATTTCCGAAGAGATTTCCCGGAAGCCTTCGCCAGCGTCAATAATTTCCTGGATTAACGGAGTAGGCTTGAAGCCGTCCTCGTTGTAAACCGCTTGTGGAAGTCCAGCATTGGCCATTATGAACAGGCGGTTGCCTGGATACATCGTGAAGACGGAAGCCGTTTCTCCTTCTTTCAAGCCGTTCTCGTGCAGCATAGCCCACATTTCTTTTGTTTTCGCTGTATATTGGGCAATCCAATCCTCGGCTTCCTGCTTCTTATTAAGCAGATCGCCCAAAATGCGCATGCGGTCCTCAAGCGGAGCAAACGTATCAAAGGTAATAGTTGGTGCGACTTTGGCAAGCGCCTCGTATTGGGCGTCATCCGAATTGCCGAAAATGATCAAGTCAGGAGAAAGCGACAATGACTTTTCGACGCTGATAGGAAAGCCAACATCTTCCGCATCTTTAATTTGCTCCTCGTAGACGGACCCTTCTGTGTTTTTCATCACCCCGATAGGTGTAACGCCAAGCGCAAGCAAATCGCCTGTCGTCTCGCCATGGTAAATGACGCGCTGAGGCGTAACCGGAACCTCAACATCATGGCCTGTCCAGTCTTTGAAAATGCGCGTTCCCGTTTCAGCTTCTGCTGAAGCCGCTGGGCTTTCGGCAGCTGGTGAGCTGCTCGCTTCTGTAGTAGGAGCGGTGCTTGCCTGCTCAGCAGCCGACTGCTCCGTGTTGCTTCCGCATGCCAACAATAATGCCCCCATTAATGCGACAGTAGTAAGTAAAGAAATAATGCGTCCTGCTTGTTTCATTGTGATTCTCCTCCTGCGTTGTCTTAAGGATATTGATAATCATTATCGTCGATTAGCATAATAGATGGAGGCCAGTTGTACAATGGATAAAATTCAAAGCTTATTTTGGTTTGTACAAATTCATGTGCAGACAGAAGCAGATGTTCACCATCCTGTTAAATTCTCCTGCGCCACTGCCCCCAATACTCTCCTATAATAAGGGTAGAGGAAATAGTTCAAGGGGGTGTGAGCGATGTTGTGTTTTTTGATTCTTACGGCTTGTTTTTTTGGAGGCATTATTTATATTATGAAGGCCGGAGCAACGATTGTTGAGGATGACTCGATCATTCAGGATCGGATTCTTGAAGGACTAAGCTAGCATAGCAGCACAAAATAAAATTTTTTCATTATAGAGCTACTTCAGCTAGCATGGCAGGCGGCAGGCGATTTTTATCGTTTGGCCGCCTTTTGCTTGCCCTTCGCGCGTATTCAAGGCTGCGCTCAGCGTGACAGGTTGCAACTCGGCAGGCAGGAGCGTAATATGGAAACGAAGACTTCAAGCAAACTTATCGTTAAGGGAGTGCAGGAAGCGATGCAAATTATTTATCATGGACATTCAGCTGTGCAGCTCATATCAGGGGACAAGTCGCTGATTATTGATCCGTTCATAAGTGGAAATGGGCAGGCGGTTACGAAACCCGAGGAGATTAAAGTGAATGCGGTCCTTCTGACACACGCTCATCAAGATCATATTTTGGATGCGGCGCCAATAGCTAAAGCAAATGATGCTCCTGTTGTAGCTAATTTTGAACTAGCGGCTTATATGTCGTGGAAAGGTGTACAGACGATACCGATGAATATCGGAGGCACCGTCGATTTAGGCTTTGCGCAGGCCAAGATGGTACCAGCTATTCATACTTCAGGCATTATTGACGAAGAAAAGCAGACGATTACATATGGCGGTCTTGCATCGGGGTATGTTCTTCGCTCCGAAGGGCTGACGATTCTGCATGCCGGCGACACCGCATTATTCAGCGATATGAAGCTTATCGGCGATCAAGAGGTAATAGATGTTGCCTTTATCCCTATCGGCGACCAGTTTACAATGGGACCGCAGGAAGCGCTTCAGGCAGCGGAATGGTACCGGGCTAAGCTCGTTATTCCTGTTCACTATAATACCTTTGAGCCAATCAGGCAGGATGCCGAAAACTTCGTGCAGGAGCTGGAAGCGCGCGGCCTTAATGGCAAAGTAATGGCACCGGGCGACAAGCTCGACATCATTAAACAGACATAAGCCAGCATATGAATAAAGCTTTTTTTACCGCTAATAAACAAGACAAGCAGGCCATCCTTCAAGGACAGCCTGCTTGTCTTATTTTATAGGTCCCATTGCAGCGATTTTGACTTTGGCTTTCACGGTAATATCGGCCTGCGACAGTACTTCTGACCATTCATCCTCTGCTTTTTTGTACGCTTGATATTCGTACGCTCTCGCATATACGCCTAGCCCGATGGGATCGATTTTGAGCTTTTGAAACTTGGCGATAAGCGCATTGAAATGGGCGGTTACCTGCTGGGAAATCATATCCTCCAGCTGCTTGCTGTCATGATACACATCGAAGGGAAACAGATGCTCGGATAGGCCTACAACCATGCTTATTTTTATATCATATTTAAAGCGATTGTTTTTAAAGCCGGTTTTAATTTTGGTTTTGACCTTCCCCGCTGAGAAACTGACCGTATTTGTGGCAAACGGCGTTTTTTTAGGCTCTTCCGGCAGCTGGTAGGAAAGACTGAAGCCCGGCAATGCATTTTTTTGCAAAATACGCAGCAGCACCGTTTCCTGAGCATCAAGCAGCCCCTTGTATATGCCTTCTTGCGACATGAGGGCTGTTCCCTGTATGCGTACTTTGCCGCCGATGATTTTGACCTGGGATGCATAGGGGGTTACCCCTTTATCCAAAAACTGCCGGTGAAGCTCATGTGCTGTCGTACTGACCGTTTCCGAATGAGAGCTGGTGGAGTCTACCATGCCGCGGAGCAAAATAGGCAGCATCGGCTGATCAGGCAGATTCAAATACAACATCTCTGGTACGGAGCCATCTACAACAACGACTCGGTCCGTAATCGTGTTTCGAGCGTCCCGGTAGACGACGTCCAGCATTTGAAACCAGCCCTCATGCTCCAGCATTCGTTTGCCTATAAGAATAATTTGGTAATTGCGGCCTTGCGTGGAGCCCGCAGTTTGGGCGTCCTGCTCGGATCTTGACTGCCGCAGCGTTTTGGCGACACCTGTCATTTCGCTGCTTTTCTTTTTAATATTTTTACTGAACACAGGGGCGGTCAAATAAAAATGGAATTTATTATTTTTGTCCAGATCCATTCCGAGCACGAGCGGCGTAGTGGCATTTTCCAAATTAAGCTGATCCCCGCAGCTGGCAAGCAGGAGCGACATTACAGTAACGATGGCCAGCCTGGTGATGATACGGCTCATGGGCTGCTCCTTTCTTTTCTCCAAAGCTTGCTTAGCCATAAAAAGCAAAGCAGGCAAATCGGGAAAATATACTCCATTGCAAGTCCTACCCACGTCAATTGGCTGGCTAGGTAGGTACTGACATTGTAGGTGGGAAAATAAAAATAGGTCCCGACGACAAGCAAAATGATGAGCATGCGAAGGGGGATCGCGCTGCTTTCCTGCTTGATTATCCAGGAGATGCAGTAGGTTATCAAATACATCGTAGGTATCCAAATGAGCGAGAAGATGAACAAATAGTAGGCAATGAATGTAACTTCAATGCGTTCTATAAATTTGAACTCAATAGACTTCAGCACGCTAATAACAGGATCATTGTAAAGCCGGCTTTCCTCCGGACTGAAATAAACGTAGCAAATAATCGTAACGAACAAATACAGCAGCGATGTAAAAGAGTTGGCGATTATAATGCCTTTTGCGGCATATTGCTTATATTTCAGATAGGGATAAAGCACGAAAATTTCGGCCATGCCCAGCATCGGATATATTGTTGACTCTACGGCAGATAGTACGGGCATCCAGCCTTCCTTGAAGATTGGAAGCAAATACAGCCAATGGGCGTGTCTCAGCGTGAACAAGTATACAAAGGGAATCCAAAGCGATATCCAAATAACAAGCTCAGCATATCTCGCCACGATGCGGATGCCATGCCTAACGATGGAATAGGCTGGAATAAGCATCAGCAGCATAAGCGTGGACGACTGCGTATTCGGCAGCAGCCATGTTTTCGTAACGAGAATGGTGCGTACAAGCCCATCATACATCAGGTAAAAAAAATAGAGCACAAACAGCAAAGCGGCCAATACTCCCGCCCAGCGCCCCATATACTCCGACAATAGATCAAATAAGGTGCCATCAGGATAATATTTCATGACGGCCACAATGGAAAGGCCAGCGATCAGACTCACCGCCCAACCAATGATAATAGCAATCCAGCCATCGGTACCTGCCGATTCAGCCAATCGCCTGGGCAGGCTAAGCACCGCTACGCTTACTTGACTGCCGGAAATGATGGCAATGAACTGGAAAAGCGTAATTTGCTTTCCAACGTAGCTTTTCATTCCGTATCCTCCTGTATCCGACTTTGACGTTGTCTTTTTGACTGCTTGGGAGCCGAGCTGAGCGGACGCTTATCCATAAGCCACAGGGGAACACGGATAATCGTATCCTTCAAATCCGCCAGCCGGACAGGACCAATAGGGCTGCCATAGGCGGTGCCGAGTGATTTTAGCGCAAGAATATGGCCAATTAACGTCATAAAGCCAATAACTAGGCCAACAAATCCGAACATCGATGCCAAAATCATTAAAATAAAGCGGATCAGCCTCACCGCCGCTACCATGTCATAGTTAGGCAGAATGAAGGACGAAATCGCTGTAAAGGCGACGACAATAACCATAACGTTGCTTATGAGCCCGGCTTGAACGACCGCTTGTCCAATAACGATACCACCGACGATGCCTACGGTTTGTCCGACGGGCGCAGGCAGACGGATACCAGCCTCCCGCAGCAGCTCCAGCGTAATTTCCATGAGAATCGCTTCAACGAACGGGGGGAAAGGAACCTGTCCCCTTGATTCGCCCAGCGTTAGCAGCAGCTTGAGCGGAATGATCTCAAAGTGATAGGATACGACGGAAATATAGAAGGCTGGGAGAAACGCTGCCATAAAAAAAGCGAACATGCGCAGCAGGCGAAGAAACGTTGCTATCGTCCAGCGCGAGCTGTAATCGTCGATATTTTGAAAAAAGGACATGAAAGTGACAGGTGCAATCAGCACGTTCGGAGAACGGTCGACGACAACGGCGCAGCGTCCTTGCAGCAATTGGGATGCTGCTGTGTCCGGTCGCTCAGTTGTAATCAGCTGCGGGAACAGCGAGAACGGGTTGTCCTCAATAAACTCGCACAGCTCACCCGTATTAATGACGGCATCGACATTTATTTGCTGAATCCGTTGCTCCAGCTTAGAAATATACTTCTCGTTTGCAATATCTTCAATGTACAAAATGGAAACGGTTGTTTTTCCTCGCTGGCCGACCGTGAGCCGCTTAATTTTAAGTCCCCGGTGGGGGATATAACGGCGAATAAGGGCGATGTTCAAATCTCCTGTTTCCAGAAAGCCCTGATGCGCGCCTTTCAGCGACGATTCAAGCTGGGGATCTTCAATGTTGCGCTGCGGCCACCCCTTCGTATCCAGGGAATAGGCGTGCTCACTGCCATTTATAAACAAAAGGCTGTTTCCTTGAAAAAGCGCCAGCTCCACATGCTCCCAATCGTACAAATGCTCCAAATGGCCAATCGTGACAGCAATTTCCTGGATGCCCACGGTCATTTCCTGCTGAAGGGGGCGCAGTACATCGTCATTAATGGCCGCTTTGTCATTCAACCCATCGATATAGATGAGCAAAGCCTGCTTGTCTGATTGTTTAATAGTCAGGTGGCGGATAACCATATCGGGAGTATCGGAAAAAAGCTGCTGGACTTTCTCCATGTTTTCCTGTAAATCGTTGCTGATGCAATCGCTATGCGGTTTGTTTTGCTCGGTATCGTTATCAGGCATAGCGGCAGACATCCTCCCTGTTATTTCGCTTAGGTTCAGTTATTTTTTCCAGCAGAGGCAATTTGTATGCAGGCGAGAAAGGGCGGGCGCTAGAGAGATGGATGCCAGCGGCACTTTTTTTCTATATAATGAATAGCAGCATACCGTAAATTCGGACTAGGCCCAGCGCTAAACGATCCAAGCTGTGCTTGACCTGCTGCGGCAAATGAGGGAGAATCCGGGAAATGACGACATTTTTGACTGATATTTTATTGGAAATTAAACAAGCCAGGCAAGCCTCATCCCCGCCAAGCTGGGCCGATGGCAGTCAGCCGCTGCTAAGCCATACGCTGCTGTATGCGGCGAAAGGCAAAGGAGAGCTCATCATAAACGGGGAACGCGAGAAGCTTGCCCGCGATGGTTATTATATTTTTTCACCAAATACGGTAATTGAGCTATCGCTCCGTACAGCTGCTCCAGTAGAGCTGTGCTGGGTGATTTTTGATTTATTCCGCATGAAGGAGCGGGGGGCGGATCAGCGAGCATATGAGCGAGAGCTGGAGTTCCCGGTAGAAGGGCTTATTAAGCTCAAAGGAAGCCGCTTCAAGCGGCTGCTTTATTTGCTGACGGCTGAACAGAGCGGTAAGCGGGAGGGCAGCCGGTTTCTGGAGCAGCATTATTTGCACGAAATGCTAGACAGCTTTATTGCACATGCGGCTCCCGCTGCGGCGAATGATTTGGAAGAGCGGCTGGGGCTTACGCTGGGCTATATGCAGACCCATTTTCGCGAAGACATTCGAGTGGATAAGCTTGCTGAAATTGCCCAGCTGCACCCGTCCTATTATTCACAGGTGTTCAAAAAAGTGATGAATAAGACGCCGGTCGCGTTTCTAACCGATCTGCGGATGAACAAGGCGAAGGAGCTGCTGCTGCTGACGGATAAGCCGATTCATGATATTGCCGGGGATGTCGGCTATGGGGACGAATTTTATTTCAGCCGCCGCTTTAAGGCAACGAGCGGTTATGCGCCGACGGTTTACACGCGGAATCGGGAGTTAAAAATAAGCTCGCTTTCCTATGCCTATACGGATCATCTATTTACGCTGGGATTGGACATTTGCGCGGCTCAGGTTCATAGGCATTTGCCGATTGTGACCAGGGAGCTGGAATTGCCAAAGCATGCGGTCGATCCTTGGGAAATCGGGCGCCAAATCTTTCTTGAAGCGCAGCCGGATTTGTTTATTTGCAAAGATAATGTGCTGGCGAAGGCGCTCAAGCATGTGAATGACGTCGCGCCAATTGTAGGCATACCTTGGACAACGATGGATATATACAGCCATATGAATGAGCTGGCCGAACTGACGGGCAAGCAGGAGGCTGCGAGAAAATGGCTGGATCGCCATGAACGCAAGGCGGAGCAGATCCGCAGAAGCTTGCTGCGCTCTTTTACCATAGGCACGACAGCGACGATTTGCGCCGCACGCCAGGAGGAGCTGCGCATTTATGGCACCCGCAACATTGGGCATGTGCTTTATCGCTCGCTGCAGCTTTTACCGCCTGCTAAAATTCGTGAGCAGCTCGCGCAGCATGCGCCGGGAACGGGCTTCAACTGGGTTTCGATACAGCCTGAGGAGCTGGCCGGTTATGAAGCCGATTATTTGTTTCTCGCTTTCGCAGACGAGGCGGAGCATAAGCTTCTCGTAGAATTGCTGAAAACGAATGCGGTGTGGAGAAGCTTTCCAGCCGTGAAAAATGATCGTGTCTATTTCCTTGATAAAACAAAATGGATCGTCTACGCCCCTTATGGCATAGATTTGCAGTTGGAGGAAGCGAGGCAGTTGCTGCTATCACCGAATAGATTATCGCTGTAAACCTGAGAATAATCCATATGGCAATCTTGAATTATGTCATGTACGGGAAAGCGGGAATCGTTATAATGAAGAAGATGATAATGATTATCAATATTGGTATTCGGGGAGGCTTTACGGGTAAAAGCGTATGAAATGGAACAAAGGATATACGATTAGTTTATCGCTTATTGCAGGCTGCGCATGGCTTGTGTTCTCGCTGTTTATAGCGGTGTCGGGCGGCGCGAAGGAAATAGATTTGCATGCGGTTTGGACGGCTGTTTTCGATTATAATGCCAGCTTGACGCCGCATCAAATTATACATGAGCTGAGACTGCCGCGCGTATTGGGCGCAGCACTTACGGGCATGGCCTTTGCTGTAGCCGGAGCCATTATGCAAGGGGTAACCCGCAATCCAATGGCGGATACGGGCTTGCTGGGCGTTAATGCCGGGGCGGCTTTCGTTGTAGCGCTTTGCTTTGCGCTGCTTCCAGCGTTATCCTATTCGCAATTAATGCTGCTATCCTTCGTCGGCGCTGCTTTAAGCACCTTGTTCATCATGCTGCTGGGCTCGGCGGCTCCGGGCGGGCTTACATCGCTGCGGCTGACGATTGCTGGCGCTGTTGTTGCTGCTATTTTGCATTCGCTCAGTACTGGCATTGCGATTTATTTTGACCTCAGCCAGGATTTGGCATTCTGGTATGCAGGCGGTGTAGCGGGAATTAAGTGGATGCATTTGAAGCTGCTGGCCCCCGTTATACTAGCTGGCCTGGCAGGTGCGATGCTGCTCGGACGCCCCATTACGTTTCTCTCTCTTGGTGAAGAAGCGGCGACGGGTCTGGGCATCAAAACGGCCCGCATCCGCATACTCGGCCTGCTCATTGCTGTAGTATTGGCAGGAGCTTCGGTGTCGGCTGCCGGCTCTATCGCCTTTGTCGGGCTTGTTATCCCGCATATTGCCCGCCGAATCGTAGGCGTCGATTACCGGTTTGTGCTGCCGTTTTCGGCGCTGCTTGGCGGAAGCCTGCTCGTCTGGGCTGATTATGCATCGCGTATGGTCAATCCGCCGCGGGAATTTGCCATTGGCGCCATGGTCGCTATGGTCGGCGTTCCTTTTTTCCTCTATTTAGCACGTAAAGAGAGGAGGGAGCTGTAGTCATGAATCAATCGGCATACCGGGCTCGCAGAGCGATTACAGTAAGCGCCGTCATGTTTATTTTGGCTATTGTGGTCATTATAATTGGCTTAAACACAGGGACGATCCGCTTATCGCCGCTTGCGGTTTGGCAGACGCTTATGGGCGGGGGAACGACGGAGGAGCAGATGATTTTGTTCGACTACCGGCTGCCGCGCATCCTTGTCACGATGCTTGGCGGCATCGGGCTTGGCGTAGCCGGAGCGGTGCTGCAGGGCGTATCGCGCAATGCGCTGGCTGATCCGGGCATTTTGGGCCTGCATGCTGGAGCAGCCTTCGGGCTAATCGTATTTGTCTCCTTCTTTCGGACGATGGAGGGCTCGCTTGCGATGCTCATTCCGATGTTTACTTTTGCCGGAGGCAGCGTGATCGCCATCATTATTATTTTGCTGGCGTATGACAGGCAGCGGGGAATTATGCCGATTCGGCTCATTCTTGTAGGGATTGCGATAGAAGCAGGCGTAAGTGCGATTACGCTGTTCCTCTCTCTTAAGCTTGACCCGGATACGTATGCTTTCGCTGCTCGTTGGCTCGCGGGAAGCGTGTGGGGCAGAGATTGGATCAACGTCTGGGCGCTGCTGCCGTGGATTGTTATTTTGGTGCCGATCATTTACTTAAAATCGAAGACGCTGGATTTGTTCAGCTTTGGCGATGAAATCGCTTCAGGCGTAGGCAGCAGCGTTACGCGAAATCGGCTGCTTATGATTATTCTTGCCGTAGCTTTGTCCTGCGCCAGCGTCTCCATGACCGGCGGCATTGGCTTTATCGGTCTCGTAGCTCCTCATTTGGCACGCAGGCTAGCAGGTCCGCAGCATCGCTATTTTTTGCCGGCGGCGGCTAGCATCGGGCTTGTAATACTCGTGGCTGCGGATACGATTGGACGGTCTATTTTTCAGCCAAATGCGATACCAGCCGGTGTCATCGTTGCCCTTATTGGCGGGCCGTATTTTCTGTACATGCTGTTCAGGAAGAAAGTTTGAATTAGACAGGATAACGTTGGAAAAATTTTGCAATCACTAACAGTAGACGCTGAACGGATGTTCAGACGATGAATACGGGGGACTTAACGAGTTATGAAAAAATCACGGTTTTCTTCTAAAGCGCTGCTGACGCTAATCAGCATAATTGTCATTGCATTGCTGGCGGCTTGTGGACAGGCTGCCTCGCCACAAAGCACGAATGGGAGCAATGCAGGCCAAGGGGCCGAAGCTGCTTCAGAAGCGAGTGCTTCACCGAGCGCTGAACAAGTGGAGCCGCATGGACCTGATGTGAAAATTGCCTCCATGTCAATTCATATTACGAACAATCTGCTTGCTCTAGGAATTAAACCAGCTGGCTCGGTTGTCGGCGGCGACGTGAAGGACTTCCTGCCGCATGTGGCGGATCGTCTGGAAGGCACAGCGAAGCTTGGCGTTGTTACAGATCCGGATATGGAAGCTGTGCTGGCGCTGAAGCCTGATGTTATCTACATCGATGAAGTGTACTCCGGCGCAGACCTCGCTAAATTCGAGAAAATTGCCCCGACGATTTCCATCGATATGGATAATGGCACTTGGAGAGATCATTTAAAGCGGATTGCCGAGCATGTCGACAAGCAGGCGGAAGCGGAGCAATTTATTAAAGATTATGAAGCGAAAGCGGATAGCGTGAAGGCGCTTATTAACAGCAAGCTTGGTGCTGATGCCAAGGTGATGGCGATTCGCACAACAGCGAAGGAGCTTCGCGTCATGGGCATGAAACGTCCGGTAGGACCGATTATGTTCGAGGATTTGGGGCTGATTCCAGCAACGGGCGTTGAAAAAATTACGGATGAGCCTTATGCCGTCATTTCGCAGGAGGTGCTGCCTGATTTTGACGCAGATGCGATTTTCGTCATCATCAGTAAAGGCAATGAGGCGAAAGCGAATTTCGAGCAGCTGGAGCAAAATCCAGTTTGGCTCAATCTAAAAGCTGTAAAGAACAACCATGTCTATGTGCTTGACGGGCAAAAGTGGCTCGATTATTCGTCGCTAGGCCACAGCATGGCGCTTGACGATGCGCAGAGCCTGTTCGAGAAATAAACGAATAAGGCAGTGGGCTGGGTTAATAGAACGGTGATGGAATGGAAGTCACCGTCTGATCATCTAATGGCTGCGGAGCGCGAATGTGCTCTGCGGCCATTTTTTCAAAATATAAGCATCTATTAGGTTCACCTTTAAATATAGGAAAGGATATTGTAACGCTAGTCGTTCTCTATATTTCTCGGATTGAACGCACTGCGCTGCAAGTGGATGGCGACAGCCGTTTCACCTTGATAATAGTCTTAATATCACAACTAAAAAGTCGGAATACGATTAGCCGGGGCAGGGCGAAATTCGCTATACTTAGAAGGTGAGCAAGACATCTACAGGCAAGCGAAGGGATGGGATCGGTTTGGCAGACAAGCGTGATCAGGCTACGACTATTCAATATATTCATAATAAAAAGGGGCCGAAGCTCGGCTATTCCACCTTGTCCGGCGTCCGTATTTTGGAGCAGGACGGTTTTTATTTTAAAGATTTGAATAAGGATGGCAAGCTGGATAAATATGAGGATTGGCGCCTTAGTCCGCAGGAGCGGGCCGAAGATCTCGCTTCGAAAATGAGCGTCGAGCAAATCGCCGGGCTTATGCTCTACAGCAGCCATCAGGCTGTTCCGGCTAGCCTGGGCTGGCACCCCGGCACCTATGGGGGCAAAGCCTACGCGGACAGCGGCGCGGACTCGCATGCGCTGACGGACCAGCAGCTTGCTTTTCTGGAGCAGGATCATTTGCGCCATGTGCTGCTGACGATGGTGGAAAGCCCGGAAACGGCGGCGCAGTGGAACAATACGATGCAGGCGTACGTTGAAGGCTTAGGACTGGGCATTCCGGTAAATACGAGCTCGGATCCGCGGCATGCGACGGATTCGACGAAGGAATTTAATGCCGGAGCTGGCGGCAGCATCTCGATGTGGCCAGAGACGATGGGGCTTGCCGCTACGTTTGATCCGGAGGAAGCAAAAAAATTCGGGGAGGTTGCAGCGAAGGAGTATCGGGCACTTGGCATTGGCACGGCGTTGTCGCCACAGGTCGATATTGGCACCGATCCGCGCTGGTTCCGATTTGGCATGACTTTCGGTGAAGATCCCCAGCTGTCCACCGATATGGGCCGTGCTTATATTGACGGCTTCCAGACGTCGGAGGGCGAGCAAGAAATTGCTGAAGGCTGGGGGTATGACAGCGTTAATGCGATGGTGAAGCATTGGCCGGGCGGCGGCTCGGGCGAAGGCGGCCGCGATGCGCATTTTGGCTATGGCAAATATGCCGTTTATCCGGGAGAGCAGTTTGAGCAGCATTTGCGTCCCTTTACGGAAGGCGCGTTCAAGCTGGATGGCAAGACCGGCAAAGCTTCGGCCGTGATGCCTTATTATACGATTTCGCAAGGACAAGACCCGATTAATGGCGAAAATGTCGGCAACTCCTACAACAGCTACCTCATAAACGATTTGCTGCGCGAGCGGTACGGCTACGATGGCGTCGTCTGCACGGACTGGGGCATTACTGCGGATGAAGGCGATGACATTACAAGGCTGATGAGCGGCGGCCGCTGCTGGGGTGTGGAGGAAGGCTACAGCGTAGCGCAGCGCCATTACAAGCTGCTCATGGCTGGCGTAGACCAATTTGGCGGCAACAATGAGACGGGTCCGGTCATTGAAGCTTATCAGATCGGCGTGCAGCAGCATGGCGAGGCGTTCATGCGCAGCCGTTTCGAGCAATCGGCGGTGCGGCTGCTGAAAAATATTTTCCGGCTCGGCCTCTTTGAAAATCCTTATTTGGAAGTGGCGCAGACGGCTGCGACGGTCGGTTCCCCGACTTTCATGGCGGCAGGCTATGAAGCCCAGCTGAAATCGATGGTGCTGTTGAAAAATGAAGGGCAAACGCTGCCGCTCCCTGCTGCAAGCAGGCGCCTGAGCGTCTATATTCCCCGGAAGTTCCGGCCGGAGGGGGCGAGCTGGCTCGGCCTGCCAACACCGTCCTTCGAGGGTTATCCCATTAGTGTGGATACGGTCCAGAAGTATTTTAACGTGACGGACAACCCGGAGCAGGCGGATTTCGCATTGGTGTGCATCGAAAGCCCGCATAGCACGATGGGCTACAGCAAGGCAGACGCCGAAGCGGGCGGAAATGGCTATGTGCCGGTCAGCCTTCAATACCGTCCTTATACGGCTGTGCATGCACGTGAGACGAGTCTTGCAGGCGATGCTCGCGATGTGCTGAATCGCAGCTACAAAGGGAAGACGGTTACCGTTGCCAATGAATCCGATCTGGATATGGTGCTGGACACGAAAGCGAAAATGAAGGGCAAACCCGTTATCGTTTCGATTACGCTCAGCAACCCGGCGGTAGTCGCTGAATTTGAAGCGGAAGCGGATGCTATTATTGCCCATTTTGGCTTGCAGGAGCAGGCGTTGCTGGAGACGCTTATCGGTGCATCCGAGCCATCTGGTCTGCTGCCCTTCCAAATGCCGCGGGACATGTTGACGGTAGAAGAGCAGTTTGAAGACACGCCGCATGATATGGATGTGTATGTGGACACAGCAGGCCATGCGTATGACTTCGGCTACGGGCTGAACTGGAGCGGTGTCATTCAGGATGCAAGGACGGCAAAATATGCAGTCGGCAAGAGCAGTACAAAATAACCTGCCGATTCAATGCCTATGAATGGCTAATCAACAACGCCCGCCACGGTCAGGAAGCTGATGCTGGCGGGCGTTGTTCGCCTGTTCACAAGTGGTAGGAGCCCGGCAGGCGGAATAAAGGCATCCCCTTGTTCCAAGCCGAAAATTCCATTATGATTAATTTATCGGTTTGGAAAGGAAGCGAAGCATGAACGATTACGAAGCAAAAAAACAGCAGATCCTGGACGCCTTGTGGTTCAGGCATGCGACGAAGGAATTTGACCCCGAGCGAAAAATATCCGATGAGGATTTTCATTTTATTTTGGAAACGGGCAGGCTGTCTCCTAGTTCCATTGGGCTGGAGCCATGGAAATTTATCATTGTTCAAAACCAGGAGCTGCGCGCCAAGCTGGCTGAGGTATCCTGGGGAGCGAAGAAACAGCTGGAAACGGCTAGCCATTTTATCGTTCTTCTAGCCCGCCGCAATGTGCGTTATGATTCGGAATATATGAAGTATATGTACACGCAGGTTAAAGGGATGCGCGAGGAAGTATATCAGAAGGTTCCTGTTATTTATAAGGCTTTTCAGGAGTCTGATTTGCATTTGCTGGATAATGAGCGTACGCTGCTGGATTGGTCGTCGAAGCAAACGTATATCCCGCTTGCCAATATGATGACTGCAGCGGCGCAAATTGGCATTGATTCTTGTCCGATTGAAGGCTTTAATCTGGATCAGGTGCATGCGATTTTGGACGGGGAAGGGCTGCTCGAGGGCGGGAATTTGGAAGTTTCCGTCATGGCCGCTTTTGGTTACCGGCTCGCTGAGCCGAAGCGCCCCAAATCAAGGCTGCCTTTAGAGGACATTGTGCAGTGGGTTGACTAAGCTTATGCTTTTGACGTATTTGCTGATCTTATTTACTCTTCATAATAAAAACGCATCGGAAGGCTGCTTGCGGGCAGCACTCCAATGCGTTTTTGCGTTGCCGCTATTGCGGCATGTATTGCTATAAAAGATTAGCCGCCGATTTTGAATAGCTTATCGAGCGAGCCGCCTTCGGAAATGATCTTAATGGCGGTTGCAATGAGCGGCGACATTGGCAGAACGAAAAACTTGTCCGAATGATCGCTTAGCGCAATCGTATCCGTTACAACAACCTGGCGGATGTTCGGATGCGTCAGTTTCTCTATGGCATTGGCCGAGAACAAGCCGTGCGTCGCGCAAACGTAGGCGTCATGGGCGCCTTTTTTGTGGAGCGCTTCTACGACGTTTACGATGGTGCTGCCTGTATCGATCAGATCCTCAATAATAATCGGCGTCATGCCTTCTACTTCACCGATAATATGGGTAATTTCCGATTGGTTGTGGGCAGGGCGGTTTTTGATCATAATCGCAAACGGGCAATCCAAATAGTTCGCCAGCTTCTCAGCCGTTGAAGCTCGTCCAGCATCCGGCGAAACGACGACGGGATTGACGATATTTTGGCTTTTCAAATGTCTGATAATGAGATCCAGAGCCGTCAGATGATCGACCGGAATTTCGAAAAAGCCTTGAATAGGATCTGCATGCAAATCCACGGTAATGATGCGGTGAGCGCCAACCGTGGTCAGCACATCAGCAACCAGCTTGGCGGAAATCGGCTCACGAGGAGCGGATTTGCGTTCCTGGCGCGCATATCCATAATAAGGAATGACGAGATTGATGGTTTTGGCGGAAGCGCGCTTCGCCGCATCGATCATAATCATCAATTCCACTAAATGTTCATTAACCGGATGGGACAGCGCTTGTACAATAAAGACGTGGCATGTCCGGATAGGTTCTTCATACGATACGTGAATTTCGCCGCTTTGCTGACGGGATATCGCTACATTGCCCAGCGGAATTCCGAGTGAACTACAAATCTCCTCGGCAAGCGCGCGATTGGATGATCCCGAAAATATTTTTACCTTCTGCATTGTGCTCCTCCTTCAAGTTTTGCGCAGCAAAACTACTTCGAAAGCATAAACTTAAGTTTTGCCCAGCAAAACGATTTCGCAAGCGTAAACTTAAGTTTGCTACGAAAAACTACTACATTCCATTATACATTGAAGGAGGTCAGATTCAAGTCATAGTTCGTTCAATTTAGGAAGCTATCGTCCGTTTGAGCGAGGGTTTTCGTTTAAAGGCAATAAGCCCCCGACTTGCTGTCAGCTGGTATATAAATACAAAAACAGCCTCCAAGCCTGCAATTAACGCAAGCGTGGAGGCTGTCTTATTAGATATAGCGATTAACGAAGGTTAGGGATTGCAACATCCGGATTGGCATCAGCTTCATAATCAATGCCGTCCGTTTCAAAGCCGAACAGTTGGAAAAACTCTTTGCGGTAGCCAGCAAGGTCGGACAGCTCGTACACATTTTCTGTAGTCAGCTCTGACCATAGCTTTGCAACCTCAGCTTGAATTTCAGGTCTCATTTCCCAATCGTCAACGCGGATGAGGCCCCGGTCATCAACGAGTGTTTCTCCAGAAGCATTGTATAAGCGATCGGAGAATAGGCGGTACATTTGCTCAATACAGCCTTCATGCGTTCCGTTTTCTTTCATTACCTTATACAGCGCGGAAATGTACAGAGGTACAACCGGAATTGCCGAACTGGATTGGGTAACGAGCGCTTTGTTGACGGAGACGTAGGCACGTCCGCCTTTCGTGCTAAGCTGCTCGCTCAGGCGCTTCGCCGTCGCTTCGAGATCATTTTTAGCATAACCAATCGTTCCTTCACGGTAAACCGCATGCGTAATTTCCGGTCCGATATAGGAGTAGGCAACAGTCGTTGCGCCGTCTGCCAGTACGCCTGCTTCCTCAAGCTGGTCAATCCACATTTGCCAGTCCTCGCCGCCCATAACGGCAATCGTCTGGCTGATTTCTTCCTCGGTTGCCGGCTCTATCGTTGCTTCCGTTACATCGCCGCTGTGGAAGTTAACCGTTTTGTTCGTATAGGTTCCGCCAATCGGCTTAATGACCGAAGAAAAGGTTTCGCCGGTTTTCGGATGGGTACGGCGAGGCGAGGCTACACTGTACACGACGAGATCAATGCTGCCCAGCTCGCTGCGAATCAGGTCGATCGTTTGGGTTTTGATCTCGTCAGAGAAAGCGTCTCCAACGATGCTGTACGATTTGCGGCCAGCTTCAGCTGCGGCTTTCTCGAAAGCAGCGGAGTTGTACCAGCCTGCGGAAGCGGTACGCGCGCCTTCAGCGGCTTTGTCGAAATAAACGCCAATCGTATTGGCGCCAGCTGCAAAGGAGGATACGATGCGCGATGCCAGACCGTAGCCTGTTGAAGCGCCGATTACGAGCACATTGCGCGGACCTGCAATAGCTGGCTTGGATTCAACATACTTGATTTGACGAAGGACTTGCTCAGCGCAGCCTTCCGGGTGTGCTGTCGTACAAATAAAGCCGCGTGTTTTAGGTTGAATGATCATATTTAATTATTCCTTCCTATTTGTAAAATGGGCTTGCTATCCATATTGCCGAACAATTCTCTACCATTTTACCGATTTTTCCGTTCAAATGGAAGGGCACGAAAAAACGCAAGACCGAGTAGAGTCGGCCTTGCGTGAGATGCTGCTGGAAAGGTTCAAGCGGGGTTATTCAAAATGCTCGCCGGCAGTTTTAATCTGGCTGGAAATTTGATCTTTGCAATGGGCTTCAAGAGTGCTGGCAAGCTTAGCGGTATCTGCATTATTTTCCTCGCATACTTCATTTAAGGACTTGCCTTCCTGAAGCTGCTTCAGCAGGCTTTGCTGCGTGACCCCGATGGAAGACGCCGCTTTAGAAAGGTAGCCGTCATCGACTAAACGCTGCAGATCCTCATTAGCGCCTTTAGCTGTGCCGTCTGTTTTCTCCCATTTTACTTGCAGCTGGTCGGACAGCCATTGCTGATCCTGCTTGTACACAGCGTTCACAATTGTTTGCTCGCTGACATCATATGATTGGGCAACTTGGACGATCGATTTGCCCGCTTCTGCCTGCTTTTTAAGCTGCGCTTCGGTAAGTCCCAGCGCCTTGGCTGCTGCGTTTAGCCGTTCATTGTCTACTGCGCTGCTTTTGCTATCCGCTGTAGTTTTGCTCGTCGTCGTTGTTTTTGTCGTAGTAGTGGTAGTCGTCGTCACGTACTTTTGCTGAACGGCTTTTTTAACTTGTGTTTTCAACTCATTTACGACTTGGGTCGATTTAGCTTGCGTCAGCTTGCCTGCTTTTACATGGGCTGCGATTTGGGTCGTTTGCGTCTGCATTAAGCAACTGATGACCTTGTCTGTTGATACGCCTTTCGCTTTGGCAATCGTTTCAAGCGTTTTGCCCGCTTTCAGCTGAGTATTCAGTTCGTCACGCGTTACATTCAGCAGCTTGAGCAGCGGCTGGCTAGTAATAATGGCGTTCAGATCGGTTTTGACGGTAAAGCCGCCGCTTGTTGCTGTTTTAATTGCGGTTTGGCTGGAAGCGGTAATCGCTGCAGCTGTCTTGACTGGTGCTGTGGAATTTATCGTTTGTGCAGCAAATGCAGAGCTGGAGAAGGTAAGGGCAAGGCCCAGTGTAATCGGGATTAGTTTCTTCATTGTTCAATCACTCCTAAAAGTTATAGTTTGTTTGTATGTGCTTGCCGGCCTCTATAAGATAAGCGATAAAAGTGAAAAAACGGAGAAAGCCGGCAAAACAAAAAAATAACTTGGAGTGTTGAGCTAAAAAATTTTCTGCGAATTAATGGGCAACCCAGCCGCCGTCAATGACGAGCTCGGAGCCGGTGACGAAGGTGGACTCATCCGATGCCAGATACAGCGCGCCATAAGCGATATCAGTCGGCTTGCCGAGCCTTGGCCAGGGCGTAACCTGTTTCGCTGCTTCCAATCCCGCGGGATTGGCCAGTTTATGCTCGGTCATCGGCGTTTCAATCATTCCGGGATGAATGGAGTTGACACGGATAAAGTCTTTGGCTAAATCGATCGCTGTCGTCTTAGTCAACAGCCGCACGGCTCCTTTGGAGGCGTGATAGGCCGCTTCTCCACCTGCGCCAATGATGCCGAAAATCGAAGAAATATTAATGATCGAGCCGCCTCCAGCTTTGCGGATTTCAGGCACGGCGTATTTCAGGCCCAGAAACACGCCGCGGGAGTTGACCGACTGAACCTTATCCCATCGCTCCACCGTTTCCTCCTCCACATTGAAGGGCGAAGCGATGCCTGCATTATTGACTAAAATATTTAGTTTTCCATAACGCTGGACTGCCTGCTGGATCACATGCTGCCATTGTTGCTCCGACGACACATCCTGAGCAAGAGGGTATACATCGCCGCCCGTTTCGCGAATAGCTTCAGCGGTTTCTTTCAGCGCGGCTTCCGATAGGTCTGTCAGCACAACCTTGGCCCCTTCGGCTGCGAATACAGCGGCTATAGCGGCTCCAATTCCTCCGGCTGCTCCTGTGACAAGGGCTACTTTATTTTGCAAGCGTTTCATGCCTTATGCACCTCCAGGTATGTTATATAAGTGTCTTTATATAACTAGGATAGGAGGAACGCTGGCGTCGGTAAATTCCAAATATTCAAGCTGGGTGTACGATTTAGTGGTTAAAAGACGATCAGAGAAAAGACGATCAGAAGCTCCCATTTAGTTCCCGATAGGAGCTGGGCGTTATTCCCGTCGCTTTCTTGAAGACGCGAACAAAATATTTGACATCATTAAAGCCGACCAGCTCGCCAATTTCATAGACCGTTTGCCTAGAGGTGGCGAGCTGGCGCTTAGCTTCCTCTATTCTCAAATTTGTAACGAATACAGTAAAATTGACGCCATATTGCGATTTGAACAAGCTGCTCAAATAAGAGAAGGACAGCTGAAACCGCTCGGCTGCATCCAGCAGCGACAGGGAAGAGTTGCGATAGTTTTGCTCCACATATCGTTTGATGCTAAGTGCGGTATGAGAGCTGGTGCCATTGGTCGCCAGCACGCCAGCAGCCAGCTTGTCAATTAGAGGCTCAAGCTGCTGCGAACGCCAAGCGGCCAGCGATACAAGCGTATTCGTACGTTTAAGCTCGTTCAACGATTGCAGTCCTTCCAGGCAGGAGGGGCTCGTTGCATGCTTGCTGATTGAAATCCAGAGCTGCAAATACACGATCCACCGCTCCTCAAAGGTGCAGAACCGCTGCTCGTATTCCGAAAGCAGCTTTAACACGGCTTGCTTGCCTTCCTTCTGAACCGATAGGGCAAAGCTGTTCTCGTCCTGTGGCGTCAAGCCGACCTGGCTTGCGGAAGTGGAGCACCGCAGCATATGCAGCTGTTTTTCGGCTTCCCGGTAGGCTTGCTGCAAAGACGGAGCATCCCCATTTAAAATAGCACTGAATACGCTTGCGGCATTTGCTTCAAACGGAGGCAGGCGCTTCAGCCATTCGGCAAGCTTGTCCTTTTCGTCGGAAGCCGCGCAATACACCGTATGCGAGCCAAGCGGGATGGAGATTAAGGTAATCCCTGAAGGAAGCACGTTTTGCTGCGGAAGCGGCTCGTTCGCCAGCAGCAGGCAGAGGTTTGAATAAGGCAGCTCCTCGCAGGCGGCCAGTGTCGTGTCGTCAAGAATAATTTCGCAAACGCGATTTTTCAGCTCTATATTGCGCGTACTGCTTTCCTTGTCTAGTTCAGCGGTCAGTTTCTCCATGGCGCTCGTTATTTCCGAAGGGTTGATCGGCTTCAGCAAATATTCTTTAACTCCGTAAGCTATCGCTTTTTTTGCATAACTAAAATCATCGTATCCGGATAAAATGATGCATTTGGGCTGCTTGCCGTTTGTGGCCGCAATCCGGCCCAGCATTTCAATGCCGTCCAGCTTGGGCATGCGAATATCGGTTATGACGATATCGGCTTCATTGCAAGCCAGCCATTCCAGCGCCTCCAGGCCATCACGAAAGCTGCCAACATGCAGCAGCGGCAAATCATTCCAAGGGATAACCTCTTCAATTCCTTTGCGAATCCATGGCTCATCTTCCACAATGATAGTCTTGTACATGATTATCCCTCCGGTTGATAAGGCAATGTAATGATGACTAGCAATCCTTCCTCCATAGCGCGGTAAGTGAGGCCGTATTGCTCGCCAAAGGCAAGCTTGATGCGGTTATTGACGTTGTAGATGCCGATTCCGTATTCATAAGCGCGATTATGCCCGGCCGTTTCCTGCGAATCCTGCTCCAAGCTAAGCGACATGTCCAAGTTGCCAAGCTTATCGTTCATTTGCTGGACTTCTTCCTCGGTCATGCCTTCGCCGGAGTCGCGGACGGTGAGAATAACCCGGCTTCGTTCGCAGTACCCGGTAATATCAATAAAGCCTTCCTTGTCCATATTTCGAAAGCCGTGCACAATGCTGTTTTCAACAATAGGCTGCAGGACGAATTTGATCGTGCGGCTGCTTCGGACGTTGGGATCGATATCGATTTTCGTTTGTATCGCTTGGTCAAAGCGAATTAATTGAACCTTTAAATAATGCTCGATATGATGAAGCTCATCATCAATAGTCACCAGCTTCTCTTCATTGACAATATTGTAACGGAACATCTGGGACAAGGAGCGGGCAAGTTCTGAAATGAGCGGCACACGGTGGATCAGGGCAATCGAATTAATCGTTTCCAGTGCATTATGGAGAAAATGCGGATTAATTTGTGCTTGCAGCGCCAGCAGCTTCGCTTTATCGGATTTTATTTTCATCTCATATTCCCGATTTACGCTTTCCTTCAACCGAACAACGATGTCCTCGAAGTAGCCCTCCAATTCCTCAACCTCGTCTTGGCGCCGGCTTGGGCGCATCATATCGATTTTTCCGGCGGCGTATTGCCGCATTTTTCGATTTAACAAAATAATCGGTCCCGAATAGTAGATCGATAGAAGGATAATGAGCACGACGCACATAATTCCGCTCGAAAGCATCAGAATACCCATTAAATGATGAATGTACGACAGCTTTTCCATAATGGATGATTCCGGCGTGTACACAATAATGTACCAGTCCGCAAAAGCATTATACGAATAGAAGACGACCCGTTTGACATGCAGATAATCGACGGTAAATGAGCCTTTTCCCTCCTTGGATGCGAAGATTTGCTCATGCAGATGCTTGGAAGCGAGATGCTTATTCGTAGAAAATAACGTCTGCCCGCTGTGGTTGCTAATAATGACGTCGCTGTCTTTTCCCATGGCGGTATTGGCAAGGCCATAAAAAATAAATTGCTGGACCTGATCGTTTCCTTTATCCTCCAGCTGCAGCGCATTGAGATTAAGAAAGATCAGACTGTTGCTTGCTTCAGCTAAAATATTGAGATTGCTCTCCACAACATTATCGTAAAGCTTGCTGCTCAGCGCCTGAAAAGCGAGCCATTGAACGGCAATAATCGGAATCATAATGACGATGGTATGAACAAGCATCATTTTATATTTTACGCTCAAAGGCACTCTCGCCACCGGGACCCTCCTTTAATTTCTGACCATGGTGTAGACGATAGATTTTTATAATGCTTGTTAATTAATATATCATGAATAGTAAAGAGCTTGACAAGTGTTATTTAAAAAATAACGGCTTGAATGTGTAGGAAATATTAACCTAATACCGTGAAAAAGTACACCTTTCCGCAAATTGTTAGAGTTTTTTTGTTTTGTAAGCGATCTTATAATGAATTCAAGCGGCTAGGGCAAATGCAACTGGCTCTAAGCCCTAAATTAGGCGAATGACAAAATCATGTTAGAAAAGTTAACGGGAGGGTTAAAAATGCAAAGATCTGGTAAAGTGAAACTTCCTGCAGGAAAAAAGGTCGCCGTCAACATCGGTGTCGATTTTGATGCCGCATCCGTATGGATGGGGACATTCGACCGCTTCTCGCCGGCCTATCTGTCACGCGGCGAATTTTGCGCAGAGGTAGGCGCACCGCGCTTGCTTCATTTGTTCCGCAAATACGGCATCACGACAACCTGGTGCATTCCGGGCCACACGATCGACACGCATATGGAGATATGTCGCGAAATCGTTGCTGCCGGACACGAAATTTGCCATCACGGTTATGCGCATGAAAATCCAACCCATATGAGCTATGAAGAAGAGGAAGAAATTTTGCTCCGCGGATTTGCAGCGCTGGATAGGCTAGGGGTCAAGCCGCGCGGCTACCGCTCTCCAGCTTGGGATTACAGCCCCAACACCTTGAAGCTGCTGGAGAAGCATGGATTCAGCTATGACAGCAGTCTGATGGGCAATGATTTGCATCCATACCGCCCAAGGGAAGTCGTAGAAATTAATATGGACAAGGCCAATGTATTTGGCCCGCCTAGCCGAATCGTGGAAATTCCGGTTTCATGGTATTTGGACGATTTTCCAACCCAAGAATTTGTCATTGGCGGAGCGGAAGGCATGCGTTCTACGCATGAGGTATTCGAGCGATGGAGAGATATTTTTGACTATGCTTGTGATAATGAAGAGGGCGCATGTTACGTCCTGACGACACATCCGCAGACGATTGGCCGGGCGCATACCATTCAAATGCTGGAGAAGCTGATTCAGCATATGGAATCGCGTGGAGCATGGTTTGCGACGCTAGGTGAAATATACGATGCCTATACTGATAACGAGACAGATGCAAGCAACGCATAAGAGGGAGCCTACACAAATTAATTAGGAGGCAACTATGACAAACATTCGTATTTCTGCTGTCCAGTTCCGCGCCGAGCGTGTATCCGGCTTTGAAGACTTTGAGCGCCAGGTTCGAGGGCTGATGGAGGATGTGCCGCTGGATTCGGATTATGTGCTGTTTCCCGAGCTGTTCACGGTGGGCTTGCTGACCTCATTTCCCGATTGGGAGACAGCGGGACCGTCAGCGATGATGAGGCTGGACCAGTTCACCGTGCCTTTCAAGAAGCTGTTCGCAGACCTTGCTGAGCAGCGGGGGCAAATAATTGTCGCGGGTTCACATTTGGAGAAGCGGGGCGAGGATTATTTTAATGTAAGCACGATCTTTCAGCCGAATGGCGACATAGCAGAGCATAAAAAATCGCATATTTTTCCCGCAGAGGGCAATTGGAAGACGAGGGAAGGCGAGGAGCTGAACGTCTTTGACATTGGTCCGGCCCGCATTGGCGTTGCGATTTGCTATGAGGCGGAAATTCCCGAGGTTGCCCATATTTTGAGCAGGCAGGGAGCGGATATCGTATTTTGTCCATCCTATACGTACACGGAGTTCGGTTTTTGGCGGGTACGCCATTGCGCGCAGTCCCGCAGCATTGAAAATCAGATTTATGTCGTGCATTGCCCGACGATTTGTGAAATCGGCAAGCCGATTGACAGCGGTTATGGCCGCTCCGCAATATTGACGCCATGCGACACGCCGTGGACGGCAAACGGCATAGCTGTTGAAGCGGAAACAAATGTGCAGACCGTCATAACTGGAACCGTCAATCTGGATAGGCTTTATGAAAATCGCAAGACTGGCGCGGCGACGACTTACAATGACCGCATTCGGAAAAGCGGGATGTACGCAAATCATGCTCCATATGCACAGGAACGTTCCAACTAACTCATGAGAAAAGGGAGAGGATTTTATATGAAACGTTTATCCGCGCACATGATAGCAGGCATCGCCCTTCTAGTCCTTGTTTTTGCAGCCTCTGCTTGCAGCGGAAACAGCTCCAGTCCAGGAGCTGCATCTGACGAGCCGTCTGGCTCGCCAGATGCAGCAGGTGGAGCAGGGAAAATTGCTTATTTTTCCGCCGGAGCTTCAAATGCGTATCTTCAAAAAGGGCTGGAGGCAGCAGAATCCAAAGCGAAGGAGCTCGGATTCGAAATCGATACATTCGACGGCCGCTTTGACCCGTTGACGCAGCTCAATCAAATTCAAAATGCGGTGACAACCGGGAAATATAAAGGGTTCGTCGTTGAACCGGTCGATGGCAACCAGCTCTGCAAGGTGTTGTCCAAGGATGTCCCTGCCAAAGGCGTAGCGGTAGCGATCATTAATGCTACGCTGTGCGGATCGCCAGATTGGCAGGAAGGCACGCTGACTTATGTGGGCGGACAGGAAGTGAACGTATATAAAGAAATCGTGAATAAAATATTCAGCGACAAGCCGGAAGGCGGCACAATTGCCGTCATTGGCGGCCCGGCAACGGGCGGGCCGTATCTGAGCATGAAGGCTGCCTTTGACAGCGAGCTGCCGAATCACCCGGAGTGGAAGCTGATTGGCATGCACGCCACGACTTACACGGCGAACGAGGCGTTCCAAGTGGCGCAAAATATTTTGCAGGCCAATAAAAACCTCGATGTTATTTTCTCGAATTATTCGGGCATGACTGTCGGCGTCGTAAAAGCGATTGATGCGGCCAAACGCGATGATGTAGCCGTATACGATTTTGGCGGCGATAAATGGGCTTTTGATTCAGTAAGCTCCGGCAAAATCAAATCGACGGTTGTCATGCTTCCGGTGGAAGAGGTTCAGCATGCGATTCAGGCGCTCTACGATTCGTTCAACGGCAAAGACGTAGAGAAATATATCGATCTGACCAAAGATCCGATTCTCCCGGGCACACCGTTTGTCTATAAGGACAACATGGCTGATTTTACAGCTAAAGGGCTGCCAGAATATTAAGCGGAGGAGGGGTTGTCCATGAGTGGAGGAGCTGTGGCTGAAGCGGTGCCGATAAAGAAGGATATGGCGATTGAAATATCGGAGCTTATTAAGACCTATGGAGGCTTTCGCGCTTTGAACGGGGTGAATATCGACATTCAGCGCGGAGAGATTCATTCGCTGGTTGGACAAAATGGGGCGGGAAAATCGACGCTGCTTGGCATTTTGTCCGGCCGGACAGCTCCGAGCGAAGGGAATGTCCGCATATTTGGCAGCGAGCTGCATTACGGCGACCCAAGGTCCTCGCGCAAGCTTGGTGTTGCGACGATTTACCAGGAGCTGACGATCGCACCCAATTTGAGCGCGCTGGAAAATGTTTTTCTAGGGCAGCTGTTGTCGGCAAAAGGCTTTATTTCCCGGGGGCGGATGACAAAGCGCTATATGGAGCTTTGCGCAATGATGGGGGTGAACATACCGCCATTCCAGCGAGCTGGCAATATGTCGATTGCCGATCAGCAAATGCTGGAAATTATGCGGGGCTTGCAGCTGAACGCGGGCATCCTGATCTTGGATGAACCGACGGCTTCGCTCGCTCCCCCTGAGCGCAAATCGTTGCTAAAAACGATCAAGACGCTGCAAGCAGGCGGCATAACGATCATTTATGTTAGCCATCATCTTGATGAAGTGCTTGAGCTTAGCGATAGCGTGACGATTTTGCGCAATGGGGAAAAGATTGTGACCCAGCCGCGTGCCTACTGGACGAAGGACAAGCTGGTGTCTTCAATGCTAGGCGCAGAGGTAGCGGAGGAAATTGTTAGAGTTACGCAGGAAACCCAGCATGAGGTTAGCCATCCTGGCCCGGAGCTGCTCCGGGCAACCGGGGTAAGTGTGCCGGGCGCAATTGAGGATATTGCCATTACGCTCCATGCCGGTGAAATCGTCGGTATTGGCGGGCTTGTAGGCTCAGGGAGGACGACGCTCGTGCGGGCGCTGGCTGGTCTTGAACCCAAATCGACCGGTAGTCTATGGATCGAAGGGAAGCAGGTCAAATGGCCGCGCGAGCCCAGCTATCCAATGAGCCTTGGCATTGCTTTGGCGCCGGAGGATCGCAAGCATCAAGGGCTGGTGCTCGGAATGTCCTGCGAGGACAATATCAACATGGTTAACTATGGGCAGGTCAAGAAGCTGGGCTTCTACCGCAAGGCGAAGGCGGGCCATATCGCTGACGGGCTTAGCAAAAGATTCGGCCTAACGCGCCCGATTCATACGCTTTGCCGCAATCTCTCAGGCGGCAATCAGCAGAAGGTGCTGCTGGCGAAAGTATGCAATTTGCGCCCGAAGGTGCTCATTGTCGATGAGCCTACCCGTGGCATTGATATTGGTGTCAAAGTCGAGGTTTTGAAAATATTACGGCAGCTTGCTAACGAAGGCATGGCTATCGTCATTATTTCCTCGGAGCTGGAGGAGGTCATTGCGGTAAGCAACCGCGTGCTGGTGCTGTCTAAAGGCAGGCTCGTGAAGGAGCTGAGCCAACGCTCGGAAATTAGCGTCGATCATATTTTGCAAGCTACATTTTAGAAAAAGGGGGTTATCGTATGGGCACGCTGGAAAATCAGCTTAATACGAATACGGAGCGACAGGGTTTGTTCAAAAATATGAATAGCCTCATGCTGCGCTACGGCGTAGTCGTTGCTTTTATCGTCGTTGTTGGCTTGTCTGCCATTCTCTATCCTGGTTTTTTGCGCCCTGCAAACCTGGTCAATATTTTTAGCCAGCTCGCGATTGTCGGCATCATGAGCATTGGAATGACCTTTGTGATGATTACGGGTGGACTTGATATGTCGGTGGGCGGCATTTATGCGCTGTGCGCTACTTTAATTGCGAGCTATGCAGACAGCATGCCGCTTCCCTTTGCTTTTGCTCTTACGCTCGTGGTTGGCTTGGCGGCAGGACTTATCAATGGTGTGCTTGTCACAAGGCTCAGGGTACCACCATTTGTAGCTACGCTAGGGACAGGCTCTGTGTTTACTGGTATTGCCCTTATTTATTCCAATGCTCAGCCTTTCTTTGTACAAAAAGAATCGTTTCAATGGATGGGCTCCGGCGAGCTTGGCGCGATACCCATCGCGGTGTTCCTGTTATTCCTCGTTTACGTCGTCGGTGCAATCGTGCTTGCTTTTACAACCTATGGCCGCTCGCTGTATGCCCTTGGTGGAAATAAGGAAGCGAGCCGTTTGTCCGGCCTGCGCGTGAATTGGCTTATTTCCAGCACATACGGCTTAAGCGGGTTGTGCGCAGCTGTATCTGGCATTCTCATTGCTTCGCGGCTTGGCCAAGGGCAGGCGAATATTGGGGAGACCATTGCCCTGGACGTTATTGCAGCCGTCGTCATTGGCGGAACCTCATTAAGCGGAGGCGAAGGAGCGATCTGGAGAACGATCGTGGGAGGCTGTATTTTGGCGGTGCTTTCCAACGTCTTTGATAGTTTGTCGCTAAGCCCTTACTGGCAGTCTGTATTCAAAGGCTGCATTATTATCGGCGCGGTTATGTTTGATTATTACGCCCGCACGAAGACGCAGACTTGAGCAGGCATTTCATAGCTTGAATCGAATAGTCCGGAAGGGAGGCGTTTAAATGCGCCTAAAAGGAAAAACGGCCGTCATCACGGGCGGAGGAACGGGAATTGGTAGAACGACCAGCTTGCTGTTTGCAGGAGAGGGGGCAAGCGTCGTTGTAACGGATATTGACGAGGACAGCGGTCTGAAGGCTGTCAAGGAAATCATAGAATTGGGCGGACAAGCTTTATTCGTTAAGCATGATGTGCGCAGCGAGACAGAGTGGGAAGAGGTAGCTGCTCAGACGGCGAACATTTACGGCAAAGCGGATATTTTATTCAACAACGCGGGGCTGTTTTTGATTAAGCCGCTGCTGGAGACGACGCTAGCGGATTGGGAGCGCCTCATGTCCGTTAATGTAACGGGGGTTTTTCTTGGAATGAAGCATCTCATTCCCCTGATGCTGGCCGGGGGCAAAGGCGGCTCGATTATTAATGCATCATCCAATGCAGGGTTGTTTGGAGCGTCTGGACTGACGCTGTATGGAGCTACTAAAGGGGCTGTGCGCATTATGACGAAGGATGCGGCGCTTGAGTTTGCTTCGATGAATATTCGCATCAACTCCATTCACCCGGGCTATATTCATACGCAAATGATTGATTACGCTGCGGAGCTTGCAGGCAAGAAGGTGGAGGATCAAGGCGCGCTTGTTCCCCTAGGCAAAGTAGGCAGTACGCTCGACGTAGCGCGGCTAGCTCTATTCCTTGCCTCCGACGAATCTTCTTATGCGACAGGAGCAGAATTTGTACTGGATGGCGGCGTATCTGCCGGACCTCCAGATGTGTGGAAGCAAAAGTAGAACCGAAAGTAGAACCGAAAGTAGAACCGAAAGTAGAACCGAAAGCCAAAATGGCGGAGGAAGCACATGACGATTAGCAGTTTGATTATAAGGTTGGAGATGGACCACCGGCTGGTTCAATTCGGCGAGATCGCCTCTCAGGTCAGCCATGCCGGCGGCGATATGACATCGATTGATGTCATTCGCTCCGGCAAGGACATGTCGGTACGCGACATTACCGTTCATATTAATGATTCAGATGAGCGTCCATTGCTAAGGCGTCTGGAGGAGCTGCAAGGGACGAAGCTCATTCATGTTTCTGACCCGGTATTTCTCGTCCATTTGGGCGGGAAAATTGCTACAAGCCCGAAGCTAATGGTCAAAAATCGGGATGATCTTTCCAAGGTGTATACGCCCGGAGTGGCTAAAGTGTCAAAGGCCATCCATGAAAACCCGGATAAGGCGTATTCGTTGACAATCAAGCGCAATACGATTGCAGTTATTACCGATGGAACGGCGGTGCTGGGGCTTGGCGATATCGGCCCATATGCTGCTGCTCCCGTTATGGAAGGCAAAGCGATGCTGTTCAAGCAGCTTGCGGATGTAGATGCGTTCCCGCTTTGCTTGGATACGCAGGATACAGAGGAGCTGATTCGCACGATCAAAGCGGTCAGCCCGATTTTTGGCGGCATTAATCTCGAGGATATTTCTTCGCCCCGCTGTTTTGAAATCGAACGCAGGCTGATGGAGGAACTGGATATTCCGGTGTTTCACGACGACCAGCATGGTACGGCTATCGTTGCAATGGCTGGACTGCTGAATGCCCTCAAGGTAACGGGGAAGGAACTTTCGGATGTGCGAATAGTGGTGAACGGCATTGGAGCAGCGGGAGTATCGATTTGTAAAATGCTGCTTGCCGCAGGAGCGACCCGGCTCGTCCCAATCGATCGGGACGGCGCGATCGTCTTCGGTGGAGCCTATAACAATCCGATGTGGCAGTGGCTGGCGATGCAGCCGCAGGTTGAGGGCACTCCCGGAAGGTTGAAGGAACTGCTAGCCGGAGCGGACGTGTTCATCGGCGTATCGCGAGGAGGCCTGCTGAATAGCAAAGATGTTCAAGCGATGTCGAAGGACAGCATTGTGTTTGCTATGGCCAATCCTACGCCGGAAATCGAGCCGGAAGAAGCTTTGCCGCATGTTCGCATTTTCGCAACGGGCCGCAGCGACCTGCCGAATCAGATTAACAATGTGCTTGTGTTTCCGGGCATTTTCCGAGGGGCGCTCGATTGCCGCGCGCGTCATATCAATGAAGCAATGAAGCTGGCAGCGGCGCGGGCCATTGCTTCCGTCGTTTCGGACGAGGAGCTAAATGAGCAATATATTATTCCGAGCATCTTTAATGAGCAGGTCGTTGCTAAAGTGCGGCTTGCCGTTATTGAAGCAGCAATCTCGACGGGATGCGCCCGCCGTATACCACCGGAAATTGGCTGGAAAATGGCATGAGCAGCATGGCGCGGGAGAAATGGCTGACGAGTGTAGGCATCGATTTGGGCACAAGCACAACCAAGTGGATAGTTTCGAAGCTAAAGGTAGTGGAGACCTCTGGCGGCTTTTCACTGCCGCGCTATGAAATCACCGAGCGAAAGCTGGCTTATATAAGCCCGGTATTTCCAACACCGCTGCTAAGCGAATCCAAAATTGATCTGGAAGCTTTATCGGTACTGCTGGAGCGAGAATATGAACAGGCTGGCATTAAGCCGCAGGATGTGCAGACCGGAGCTGTGATCATCACGGGCGAGACAGCGACGAAGGACAATTCCGAGAAAATTGTACATGCGATGGCCGGGCATGCCGGACAATTCGTCGTTGCGACAGCAGGCGCTGATTTGGAGTCCTTGCTTGCCGGTCGCGGCTCGGGAGCGGCTGCCCGCTCCGCGCGGCAGCCAGGCATAATCGTAAACGTGGATGTCGGCGGCGGGACGGCAAATGCTGCCTATTTTCGCGATGGCGCAATGATAGGGACGGTGACGCTGCATATTGGCGGCCGTCTTATTCGTTTAACTCCTGAGGGGAAAGTGGCCTATGTATCAGCCCATTGGCGCCTTTGGGCAGAGCAGCAGGGCTATGCGAGTGAGCTGCCCGCGATAGGCTGTCTATTTCCGCTCGCTGCTTTGCGTCTATTGTGCAAGCGAATGGCAGAACATTTGTATTCGTGCATCGTATCAGGCGGCTCCGGTTTAGAATCGGATGTGCTGCTTGTCGCGCCGCCTGCCGGAGAACTGCCGCTGCCAGAAGAGATTTTGATTTCCGGCGGAGTGGGTGCATTGATGGGTGTGTCAGATTCCCTTACAATGGAGGAAGTAGCTAAATATGGAGACATCGGTCCGGAGCTGGGAGCGCAGCTCGCGCAATTAGCAAGCCGGCATGAGGTGCCGGTCAGGCAAGCGGAAGAGTCGTCTCGTGCGACTGTCATTGGCGCGGGAACGCATATGACGGAGGTGAGCGGAGCGACGTTGTATTATGATTTGGAGGCGCTGCCGCTGCGCAACATCCCGGTTGGCCTCTGTCGATTGCCGCCAGCCGATGAAGAGCTGGAGCGCGCGGTGCGGGCCAGCGTGCAGCTGGCAGCCGTCTTGTACGGCAGCGGAATGTCCGATCCGCCCTTTGCTTTAGCTCTGCAAGGCGGCGGGAGTTGCTCGTATATTCGCCTGCAAAAGCTGGCAGCAGCATTATACGCCGAATATACGGCCGCCGCTCCTGCATCCTCGGTACTGCTGGTCATTTGCCAAAATGATATGGCTAAGGCGCTTGGGCATGCGCTTGCGAAGCGGCTTCGTGGCAAGCTGCGGCTCGTATGCGTCGATCAGATTAATGCGGCTGAGGGTGATTATGCGGACGTCGGCCTTCCAATAAAGGAGGATATGGTTCCGGTTATTATGAAAACGCTGGTGTTTCACCGGCGGGAGAGCGGGGAGGAAGAAGCATGAAGTTATCCGTTACACTCAAAGGCCGGACTTACTCCTTCCATAATTTAAAAGAGGTGTTGGCCAAAGCAAACGAAGAGAAATCGGGGGACCGGCTGGCAGGCATTGCCGCTGCCGATGCGGCGGAGCGGGTTGCCGCCAAATATGTGCTCTCGGAGCTGCGCCTTGCGGATATTCGGGAAAATCCGCTGCTTTGTCCCGATAAGGATGAGGTTTCGCGGCTGATCGAGGAGGAGCTTGCTGAGGATGTCTACCAAGCTTTTTCTGGCTATACGGTCGGCGAGCTGCGGGAGTATTTGCTTCGCTCCGATACGACAGGCAGCGAGCTGCTGCGGGTTGGGTCGGGGTTGACGAGCGAAATGATCGCGTCCGTGTGCAAGCTGATGTCCAATCTGGATTTAATCCAGGCTGCTTCGCGGATGGAAATATTAACAACCTGCCGGACTACGATCGGCTATAAGGGAACGCTTGCTTCCCGCGCTCAGCCGAATCACCCGTCCGACCATGTTGGCGGCATGAAGGCTTCGCTGTTTGAGGCGCTGAGCTATGGCATCGGCGATGCGGTCATTGGGATCAACCCGGTGACGGATGCGGTTGAAAATATGAAATCGCTGCTCTATGCGACGAAGGAAGTCATTGACCGCTGGACGATTCCAACCCAAAACTGCGTGCTTGCCCATATTACGACGCAAATGCGTGCAGTAGAGGAAGGGGCCCCGGCAGACATGCTTTTCCAGAGCCTCGCCGGAACCGAGGAGGGAAATCGCGGCTTCGGCATCGATCTCGCGCTGCTTGAGGAGGCGGATGCTTTAATTCGCGCACGGGGTACGGCGGAGGGGCCGAATCGCTGGTATTTTGAGACCGGTCAAGGCTCCGAGCTGTCTTCGGAATCGCATTTCGGGATCGATCAGGTTACACTGGAAGCCAGATGCTACGGTCTTGCGAAAAGGTTTAACCCGTTTATCGTCAACACGGTTGTCGGCTTTATCGGTCCTGAATATTTGTATGACAGCAAGCAGGTCATCCGCGCGGGGCTTGAGGATCATTTTATGGCGAAGCTTCACGGGCTGCCGATGGGCTGCGACATTTGCTATACGAACCATATGCAGGCCGACCAGAATGATATGGATAATTTGAGCATTTTGCTCGCATCTGCCGGAGTCAGCTTTGTTATTGGCGTTCCGCTAGCGGATGACTGCATGCTCAATTACCAGTCGTTAAGCTATCATGACATTGCGACCGTGCGCGAGACGCTGCGGATGAAGCCGGCTCCTGCGTTTGAAGGATGGCTGGAAAGCGTTGGGGTTATGCGGGGCGGCAGGCTCACTGCTGAGGCGGGGGATGCCATCCGGTTCGTTTATTGAGGGAGGAGGCCATCTAATGGATAGACAAAGGCAGGCCGAAATCTTTGAAAGCCTCGCGGCCCATTCGCCAGCCCGAATAGGGGTTGGCCGCACAGGTACCCGTGCGCTTACGCAGGAAGTGCTGAAGCTAAGGCTGGATCATGCCCATGCGGTGGATGCGGTATACGGGGAAGTATCTCCGGCATTGCTTGCGGCATTCGAATTGTTTTCGGTCGATACTCAGTTTCATGACAAAGAGTTATATTTGAAGCGTCCTGATAAGGGCAGGCTGCTGTCCGCGGAGGGGAGTGCCGCAATAGCGGAGCGCTGCTTGAAGCGTCCTCAAGTGCAGGTTGTTGTGGCGGATGGGCTGAGCGCCAAGGCGGTCGATGCCAATCTGCCTGATATTTTGCCTGCTTTAATGGATTCATTGGAAGCAAACGGGCTAACGGCGGGAACGCCGTTCTACGTCAGAGGGGCGCGGGTTGGTTGCATGGACGATATCGGGCGGATTTTGGAGCCGGAGTCGCTTGTCCTTCTCATTGGAGAACGCCCTGGCCTTGCGGCGGCAACTTCAATGAGCGCTTATATGTGCTATCGGCCCTATCCGGGAAGGAAGGATTCGGAGCGAACGGTTATTTCCAATATTCATGCAAGAGGTACGCCGCCCGTGGAAGCGGGGGCTCATATTGGCTCTGTTCTTCGCAAAATGCTGGAGCAGCGCATGAGCGGAATCGGATTTATCGTCTGAGCCTGAATATGCATTGGGGCGAAATTAAGAAAGGTTTTGCTGAAAGCCAGAATGTTCTGGCGCAGGCTTCTGTAAGCTGGATGCTGCGTATAGAACCTTCCGGCTTTTTTTGGCATGTGGCCGCAGGGACAGCAGGTTCCATTTTTTACATCAGTCTCGTTCATAGCCTGTACATTTTCTCCGTGTAAATTGGACTCTAACCCTGTGAAACGTAGAAGACGTATGTGCTGGATCGGTGTGAAAACACTGGAAAAAGCATAACATACGGGCAAGGAGATACGAGGAGGGATCGTATGCTGCAAGGGCATATTTTGCTAGCTGAGGATGATGAGCGGCTAGGCGGGCTAATTGTACAGATGCTTGAGAAATCCGGTTATCATCAGGTGGACTGGGTGCAGGATGGAGAGGATGCTTATGAGTATGCCATTGCGGCCCATTATGAAGTCATCGTACTCGATTGGATGATGCCGGGGATGACAGGTGTAGAGGTATGCAGCAAACTGCGGGAGCAGGGCTACAGTGGAGCCATTCTCATGCTGACGGCACGCGATTCGCTGCACGATCGAATAGAAGGCCTCGATTCAGGGTCGGATGATTATTTGGTCAAGCCGTTTGAGCTGTTCGAGCTGCTTGCTCGTTTGAGGGCGCTGGGACGCCGGAATTTTGCACCGCTAGTAGAGGAAGTCATCCAAATTAGCGAAATGACACTCAATCGCAGCACACAAGCAATGAAGCAGGGAGAGCAGGAGGCGGCGCTTAGCCCGCGCGAGTTCCAACTGCTCGATCTGCTGCTGCGCAACAAGGGGAGCGTTTTGCCGCGCGAATTGATTTTGGAGCGGATATGGGGCTTCGAAACGGATGTTGCGATGAAGACGGTCGATGCGACGATCAAGCTGCTGCGCAAAAAGCTGGAGCCGTTTGGCAACGCCGACAAAATCCAGAGCATTCGCGGCGTCGGGTACAAATTTGATGATTAATCGGTTGTTCAAAAATAAAGATATGTTCGCGCAAACGCAGGCGCGGCTGACGCTGCTTTATGTCGGCTTGCTGTCGCTGTTTCTCGCCGTGTTTGTCGTCGTTGTGTATTGGCTGCTCTCGCTTGTTATTTACAATGAGCAGAAGAAGGATCTGCTGTCGTTTCTCGACCAGTCGACGAACGTTATTGAGAAGCAGATGAAAGACAATCGGCAAGCGGAAGAAATTGACTTGAATGACCGCAACTTGCTTGGCTTTGGCAATGACCAGTTTTTTTATTATTTGATTGGAGCAGATGGCGCGCTTATTGCGGGGAAAGAAGTATTTCCTGTTTTGAGGCCAGAGCTGCTGGAGCTGGTGAAAAACTGGAAGCCCGGCAATAACGAGGTCAGCTACGAGACGATAACGACCGATGCCGCTTCTGCGGGCGGCATGCCAGGGGGAAAGCCGCTAGAAGGCAAGCTTTCATTAATGATTGCGGGCAAGCCTGTTCTGACGGGGCAGGGCAGCTCCAGCATTTTTTATGTAGCGAAAAATATTTCCCAGCAGCACTCGCTGTTTCAATGGCTGCTCTGTATTCTCATAGGCGTCGCAGCATCATTTACGATTGTTGCTTTTCTAATCGGGCGATACATGTCGCATCGGGCTATGCTGCCTATTGCCGAATCGTATGATCGGCAGCGCACCTTTACAGCGGATGCGTCGCATGAGCTGCGCACGCCGCTGAGCGTGCTGCTGATGTCGATTAATGCACTTGAGCTGGAACAGGAGAGCTCCAGCAAGGATGAAAAAGCTGGTCCCCTTCATATGGAGCGTGAAAATGCTTCAGTTACAGCACGATCTGGGAAGGTTGCGGGAGACGATCATGATTTTGTCCCTAAGACGCTTGCGACGATGAAGGATGAAGTGAAGCGGATGATGCGGCTCGTTGGTGATTTGCTGCTGCTGGCCCGTTCAGATGCGAGCGAGCTTGAGCTGGAGCATAAAATGTTTGATTTTCGCCCATTTGCCGAAAAGACCGTTCAATCGATGGAGACGCTGGCTGCTGCCAGAAGCATACGTCTGGAGCTTGAAGCGCCAAATCGGGCAATGATGCGTGGCGATGCGGAGCGCATGAAGCAGGTGCTATATATTTTACTCGATAATGCGATTAAATTTTCGCCGGAGGGAGAGCGTATTATCATCCAGCTAAGCGCGTCGGCCTCGGAGCGCCGGGGCTTGCTGAGACTGACGGTGCAGGATAAAGGGCCGGGTATTAAAGCGGCAGACGCTGCCCGCATATTTGACCGTTTCTATCGGACGGACAAGGTGCGAACGCGGCGAACGTCCGGCCATGGGCTGGGACTTGCGATTGCCAAACAAATTGTGGAAGCCCATCATGGCAAAATTGGCGTATGGCCTGAGGCTGGCAAAGGCAGCACCTTCTATGTGATGATTCCGGTTGCCTTCAAATGAGAGGGACAAGCTTGCTTGAATAAAAAAGGAGAGGAGGCCGTTTGCTTAAGTTTATGCTTAAGCAAACGGCTGTCCTCTCTTTTCCCTTAAATGCGGGAACGCTATTTACGCCTATTCGTGAATTTGTGTCAGCAAATCGCCAAGCGCCTTCATCGCTTCTGCTTCCTGCTCGCCGTCGATTTCCAGCGTCACTTCCTCGTTCACGGCAATGCCGAGCGTCAGCATGCTGAGCGAGCTTTTGCCGTTCACTTTTTTGCCCTTGTTCAGGACGGAAATTTTGCAGGGAAAGGCGCTGGCGGCTTGAACGAACGTTTTAGCCGGGCGAACGTGAAAACCTGTTGGGTTAAGAATCGTAAAGGTTTGACTGATCATGAGGAGATCACTCCGTTTCGGATGTATTTTTATTCAAGTATCGTTTGGATGGAAAACCTTATTGCCGTTTTTGCTCTACAAAGGCGGTTACCTGCTCGTAGCTGCGAATGCGAAGCGCCTGCTCCGCGTAGGCGGCCCACTCGGTCTGGTCCAGCTCGCCAACGAGCTGTCTAGCCTGCAAAATCGCGCCGGCGCTCATGCTGAATTCATCCAGCCCAAGCCCAAGCAGCAGCGGAATGGCCGTCGTATCGCCAGCCATTTCCCCGCACATGCCCACCCATTTGCCTTCCTGCTTAGCGGCTTTTATCACCATGCTGATGAGGCGCAAAATCGAAGGATGCCATGGCTGATACAAATAAGATACCGTCTCGTTCATCCGGTCCGCCGCCATCGTATATTGAATTAAATCGTTCGTCCCAATGCTGAAAAAATCAACCTCTGGCGCGAATAGATCAGCGGACACAGCAGCGGACGGAATTTCAACCATCATGCCGACTTCTATGTGGTCTGCGACAGCGATGCCTTCGGCAGCAAGCTTTGCCTGTTCCTCGGCGAGCAGTTTTTTTGCTTCAAGCAGCTCTTCAATGACCGCAATCATCGGAAACATAATTTTAAGATTGCCGTGGCTGCTGGCGCGAAGCAGAGCACGCAGCTGCGTGCGGAAAATATCCTGGCGGTCGAGGCAGAGCCGGAGCGCGCGCTGCCCAAGGAACGGATTGCTTTCCTTCGGCAAATCCATGTAAGGCAGCTCCTTGTCGCCGCCAATGTCGAGCGTGCGGATGACGACAGGCTTGCCGTTCATTTTTTCCAGTACGTATTTGTAGCTGGTATATTGCTCCTCTTCGGTTGGCAGCGAGCTGCGTCCCATATAAAGAAATTCGGTGCGGAACAAGCCGATCCCTTCGGCGCCATTATCGAGCGCGCGCTGCACATCTTCCAGTTTGCCGATGTTGGCCGCAAGCTCTACCTGCTTGCCGTCTCGGGAAAAGGTTGGCTGATCCTTGAGCTTCGTAAGTTCAGCTTTGTGCTTGTCATATTGCTGTTTTTGCTGCTGGAAGGCAGCAAGCTCGTCAGCAGACGGGTTGATAATGATGGAGCCCGCTTCGGCATCCATTACGATAAAAGCGTCGGCCGGCAATGAGCGAATAGAGGAACCGACGCCCACGATTGCCGGAATTTCCAGTGTCCGCGCCATAATCGCGGAATGGGAAGTACGGCTGCCGATTTCGGTAATGAAGCCGCGCACGACGTCCAAATTGAGCTGCGCCGTATCGGAAGGCGTCAAATCCTCGGCAATAATAATACATTCCTCAGTCATATTCGCCAAATCGAGATGTGGCACCCCGCGCAAATGGCTCATAATGCGGCCCGCCACATCTTTAATATCGACGGCGCGGCCTTGAAGCAGCTCATCCTCCATCGCTTGCAATAGTTTAATGAAGGAAGTCGATACTTCGTGAAGCGCATATTCAGCGTTAATGCCTTCGTCGCTCATTTTTTCCTCGGCAGCATCAATGAAATCGGGGTCTTCCAATATCATCAGATGGCCTTCAAAAATTTCGGCTTTATCCGCGCCAAGCTTTTGCTCTGTGGAAACCCGAATCGCTTCAATCTCTTCCTGAGCTTGGGCTACTGCGCTGCGAAAACGCTGAATTTCCCCAGTGGGATTTACAGCTTCAAGCTTTTTCGGCGTGTAGTGGTCTTGATGAATAAAGTAGGCGGGAGCTGCCGCAAGCCCTGGCGATGCACCCGTACCTTTCCATACTGTTGTCATGCAACTTCATTCCTTTCCTTGACTCAATGGCTCAATGTGTCCTTGGCTACTTAAATTGAACCAAGAGCAGTCCGTTTCAAAAACGATTACAGCTTGCTGTAGGCTTCCACAATTTGTGCGTGCAGCGGGTGTTCCGCTGGCAATGATGTATAACGTGCAATAACGTCGCTGAGTGTAGAGCTTGTGAGTACTGCCTGTATTTCCGCAGCTTCGGAATCTTCTGTATAGTTGAAGCGCAGCGCGGCGGCCATCGCTTTTGTCAAATGGTCAGTTGGCAGCTCTAGCTCAAAGGCGAGCAGGGCGGGCCGAACGAGACGGTCATCCGGCGACAGCTTGCGAATCGGCGAACGCCCGACACGCACCACTTCATCGGTCAAATAAGGATTAATAAAACGCTCTAAAATTTGCTCAATATACGCTTGATGCTCGTTTTCCGAGAAGCCGTAAGTACGAACAAGCATTGCGCCCGTCTCTTGAAGCGCACCTTCGACTTCACTGCGGACAGCGGCGTCCTGCATCGCTTCCTGGATAGTGGCGTACCCTTGCAAATAACCATGATAAGCGGCAACGCAATGTCCGGTGTTAACGGTGAACAGCTTGCGTTCGATATAAGGCTGGAGCTGATCGACATAATGGATGCCGGGAATTTCCGGCGTGCCTTGCGGGAGCGCAGAGCGGTCAACCGTCCACTCATAAAAAGGCTCAACCGTTACCAGCAGCGGATCGTCATGCAGCTGTTGCGGAACGATGCGGTCAACCGCAGCGTCTGGAAAAGCAATCGCTTGCTCTGCCTGTGCTTTGACGTCAGCAGCCAGATGGGAATAAACAAGCTCCTTAAGCTGCGAACTGCCGCCAATCGCATTTTCACAGGCGATAACAGGCAAGGGAGAAGCAGCAGCTGCTTGGTTGTTCGCCAGTCGAAGCGTGATGCCTTCAGCAATAGCTCCGGCAATATGCTTCAGGACTGACACGCCGACGGCTGTCGTGACAAGGTCAGCCTCGGCAATGGCCGCGGCAACGAGCGCCGTATCATTGCCATTAATCGCATTGACGCCCGAGACGGTGAACGACTCCGCTTGCTCGCTGGCCAGCTTAACGGTGTATTGCTGTTTTTCCTGCAGCAGCGCGACGAGTGAGGCGTTCACATCGACGAATGTGACGCTGCAGCCTGCTTGTGAGAGCAGGAGACCGATGAAGCCTCGCCCAATGTTGCCTGCGCCAAAATGGACGGCCCTCATTCTTCCATACCTTGCTCAAAAATAGCGATGAGCTCGGCCTCAGAGCTGGCGTTCAAAATCCGCTCCATATCGTCTTCCTCGGATACAAGCATCGCAACGCTCGTTAAAATGTTCAGATGGTCGTCGCCGACCGCAGCGAGCCCAATGACGAGTCTAGCTGGCTCGTCGCCGCCAAAATCTACTCCGCCCGGCACGATTAGTATCGACATGCCCGTCGAGTGGATGAGGCTTTTGGAATCATTGGTGCCGTGAGGCATCGCAAGTCCGCCGCCAATATAAGTCGAGAGCAGCTCTTCGCGCTCAATCATTTTGTCAACGTAGGTAGCAGGAACATGGCCTGCTTCAACGAGCAGCTGTCCCGCAAGGCGGATCGCTTCATATTTGTCGCTAACTTGTACGTTCAATTTCACTTTGTCTGTGGATAAAATAGTCATGGCTCATTTCTCCAATCCAGTTTGAATTTGATTTCTTTCTCTAGGTGAAAGGATAGAAAAGCTTGAATTTCCGCTGCGCTGCCGTGCTTGAGCAGCTCTGTAAGCTCTGTCATCAGCAGCATCGCGCTCACTTCGCTCAAAATTTCCAGAGCGGTACGGCGAAGCTCGGCAGGGCCAAGCATCAATAAAATTTGTTTTACTGGAGTACTGCTGCTGTCTCCAAACGGAAGCGGCTCGTCAAACCGAAAAAGGCTGAGTATAGGAAAAGCGATCGCATCCGAACGGGTATGGAACAATGCCAGCTCCGTATCAGGGATAACCTGACTGCCATACTGTTCCCGCGTCAGCAGGAGGTGAACGACCTTCTGTTCGTCGGACACCGCATGCAAGTGCCGGATCGCCGCAATAAGCTCCTCGGTAACGCCTGTTAAATCGCCTCGCGGAAGGCCGGGTCGTTCCGGTATCGTATACACCTGAAAGGTTTCCAGCAGCATCACCGAATCCGAGGCGTACATTTTCAACTGCATCAACCGCTCCAGCGGCGAGTGGCTGCTTGTTTCCGGCGTTTTGGGCGAAGGAGCATGCTTGAGCGTAATATTTTGAATAAAGGACCGCAGCCGTTCTACTTCCGCTTCCAATAGCAGGGGGCTCAGCTTAATATAACGCTCGGCAGCTATAGGCAAATCAACCGTCGAAATAATAAGATCGTATTGCTGCTCCGGCATGCGAGCCGCTTCATACCAGGAACGGTTGCCAATCAGCTCGATTTGCGGCAGCTCCTTGCTAATTCTAACGGCCAGCAGCTTTGACGAACCAATACCGCTGGTGCAGACGAGCACCGCTCTAACTTTTCGCGGAAACTGCTTTAGACGTTCCATGGAGGCGCCAAAATGCATGACGATGTAGCCAATTTCCTCATCAGGCACTTCGATCGTGCTTATAATAGCATTAACGCCTTTGCGAATAAGGGTAAACAGCAATTCATAATCTTTCTTAATTTGCGCGAGCAGCGGATTGCGAATCGTGCTGCCTTCCTCTATTCTGCGAAAGGCAGGCAGCATATGCTGATGGAGTCCTTCTCTTAGGGAACGGTCTTCGGTAAAAGGCTCGCCGAGCTGCTCCTCCATAAACGCGATCAGCTTCGTTACGCTCGCATTGAGCGTCCAATCTCCCTGAGCGAGCAGCAACCCATCTTCCTCAGCCGAATCGGTCGTTTTAAGCAGCTTGGCGATATAGCTGACTTCCTCAGCAGGCAGCTCCCGTGCGAGCATGCGCAGCAGCTCCTCGGCCTTGCTTTCCCCTCTCGCTGAATAGGAGGGAGGAGGGCCGTTTACATGCGGCGGAATCAGATGGCCTTCCTGAATTCGCGTCAGCGTGACAGCAAGCCGAATGAGCAGATTTAAATGCTCTTTTTCTGACAATTGCAGCTGCCAGCCGTCCTCCAGCTTCCAAAACGCCTGCTCCAAGGAAAAAAAATGCTTCCTGCCTACCATCGCCAGCAGCTCTTTCGATAATGGGTGCAAGGCAATGGCTTCCTGAGCTTGGCCGAACAGGTCCGATTCGTCCAGATGGGTTTGCGCGAGCCAGGCAATAAACAGCCTTTTTGCTGACTCCGGCCCGCTTATTTCTACACCATAGCCGCGCCTGCGTACGAGTGTCAGCCCGTGGCTCTGAATCATTTGCTCCAGCTCGTCAAGATCGTGGCTAATCGTTGGCATCGTAACGCGCAGCTGATGGGATAGCGAAAATTGCTTGATCGGCTCATTATGCTTAAGCAGCTTGCATAATATAAGCGCCTTGCGCTCCTCGGCTGAATACTCAAATAGATCCGCATGCTCAAGAGCTTGCTTAAAACGTTCCAGCCTCTCGCTGTCCGCTTCGATTTTGATCCCGATTCCGGAGCGCTTATGCAGCTTGATATGATTGGCAGCTAGTACAAGCTCAATGTCACTGAGCTCGCGGTGAATCGTTCGGGTGCTTGCCCCGACCTCAGCGGCAATATCAGCCGCTGTTATTTCATCCCGCTGCTCCAGCAGCAGCTCTACAATACGTCGCTGTCTCGTCGATACTTTGATAGGAGATCATCCTTATCCGGGAAATGGACTTAACGCCGACATTAAATGTCAGCGTTAAGTGCAAGGTCTAGGCTTGCATCGTTTAAAATATAAGAATTTATAAGCCTCACACTTAAATTGGACTTATATTTCTCGCGAAAAGGCAGCTTTGCCGCCAAAGGGCAGCTTCAGCCGTTTACGCTTAGCTTAATCTTTTGATCAAAGCATCATACTCGGGGCTCTTCAAGAAATCTTCGATGGAGATGTGCTCAGCTCCAGGAACTTTCAGTCGCGCCCGTTCAGTCAGCGATTTATGGGTAATGACGATATCCGCATCAGAAGGGAGATCGTTAATCGCCGTGTTGGTCACCTGTATAGGAAGACCGGCTGCTTTGACTTTCTTTTTCATAATGGAAGCGCCCATTGCACTAGAGCCCATTCCAGCATCGCAAGCAAAAATAATTTTGCTCACATCTTCCTTCGATTTCACTGTGCCAGCAGCTGCGGAAGCTGTGCCAGCTTGAACGCCAGCTGTTTCAGCGCCTTTAGAAGAAGCCTTCATATCTTGCATTTTAGTCGTTGCTTCCTCAATATCGCCTTGAGCGTTTTTGCTTGTTTTCAGCAGAAGCGCGCCAATTACGAATGATACTGCCGCCGCGATAACAACACCGCTAATCATGGCAAAGTAGCCGCCCTTAGGCACGAGCGCAAAATAAGCGAGAATACTTCCTGGTGAAGGAGCGGCTGTAAGGCCTGCGCCCAGCAGGGTGAAGGTAAATGTACCAGCCATGCCGCCGCCGATAACCGCAAGAATGAGGCGCGGATTCATAAGGACGTATGGGAAATAAATTTCGTGAATACCGCCGAAAAACTGGATGATGATAGCGCCTGGAGCAGAGCCTTTCGCTGCGCCTTTGCCAAACAGCCAGTAAGCGAGCAGTATGCCAAGACCGGGACCTGGGTTAGATTCCAGCATGAACATAATGGATTTGCCAGTAGCCAGCGATTGCTCAAGCCCGATTGGACTTAATATACCGTGGTTAATCGCATTGTTCAGGAACAAAATTTTACCCGGTTCAATTAAAATGTTCGCCAGCGGCAAGAGGCCGTGGTTGATGAGAAATTCTACGCCGGAAGAAATCAGATTGCTGAATGCGGTAACAAGCGGGCCAACGCCTTTGTATGCCCCAATCGAGAGAGCGGCGCCGATGATGCCGGAAGAAAAGTTATTGATAAGCATTTCGAAGCCTGATGGAATTTTACCTTCTAGCGCTTGGTCGAATTTTTTCAAAATCCAGGCAGCCAGCGGACCTACGATCATAGCTCCGAGGAACATCGTAATATCCGATCCGAGAATAACGCCCATCGTGACCATAGCTCCGATGACGCCGCCGCGGGTGCCGTGAACCATTTTACCACCTGTATAACCGATCAGGAGCGGAAGCAAATAAGTAATGGTTGGGCCAACAAGCGTTGCCAAATCTTCATTTGGAAACCAGCCGGTCGGAATGAACAGGGTTGTAATAATCCCCCAGGCAATAAATGCGCCGATATTCGGCATAACCATTCCGCTTAGGAATCTGCCGAATTTCTGCACCCCTACCTTTACACCGCCGGATGACGATTGTTGTACTTCTTGACTACTCATGACATGACTCCTCCTCAATGAATTGCGAAGCAATAACAGCTTCGATAGCGCGGGTATATGAATGAACGAAGCGATCATCGCGCGCAACATGATTTCACCATTTGTCATGTAGCTGCTAACAAACGGGATTATATTCATGTTAATGGATAGCGTTTACAGTCGCAATGAAAGGAAAAGAAGAATGCGTCATGAGCGCTGTTGACAGTATTTATTTTGGCAGAAATGAAGGGGAATATGCTAATGATTCGCTAATAAATGATCAATTATCTATTGAAAAGGCGAATAATTGAACGTTAGGAGGTGAAAAAGGTACGTCTATTTTCCAGAGTAATCTGAAATGGTGTTCATAATAAACAAGTTTGTAGTCTTGGAATATAAAGTGAAGTAGTATGAACCTATTTTCAGTAAAATAGATTAACGTCTATATCGTGATTAGTTAGAAGTCTATACCTTCGATAGAGAAATCTCATAATATACAATTGTTGTATACGGAGGTGTTTAGCTTGTGGAGTATCAATATCCATAATAAAAATAAAATGACTTTAGTGACAAGAAGGCATGCACGTAATAAGAAATGTATCGTCAAAAAAAAGAACATACGTATAATAGATAAGCGCAAACTGAAGAACTCTAATCCTGGTCGAAAAAAAGATTTTATAAAGAAAACAATTATTGTTTGCCCTCTGAGAAGAAAAAAAGAACGTAAAAAGTTTATTTTATCCAGAAAAAGATTTAAACGTGTTGCTTGTCCACAACCGGAAAATATTGAATCAGCTCCGCGAGATAGACAAGGACCTTCAGGCCCTCAAGGTACTCAAGGCTCGCAAGGGGCTCAAGGACTTCCAGGTCCTCAAGGGACTCAAGGCCCTCCAGGCTCGCAAGGGACTCTAGGATGTCCAGGCCCTCAAGGGATTCAAGGTCCTCCAGGCTCGCAAGGGACTCAAGGATGTCCAGGCCCTCAAGGGGCTCAAGGACCTTCAGGCTCGCAAGGACCTCCAGGCCCTCAAGGTCCATCAGGACCTGCCATCCTTCCTAATATCATTATTGTGCCGAGTGCTCAAAGATATTTTTATATTGTGGCCTCAGATATTCAGTTCCATGTAACGATTCCAGCTAAAGAATTTACAAACGATGAGGGAGCATTAACAACCGCATTTACAGGCATTGGTCAAAATAGCTATAGTAATCTTTACATCAATGGGATATTACAAGAAGGCAGTATATATAGCTTAAATGAAAGTGCCTTGAACATTAATCTAAACAATCAAACTATTTTTTTAGGTACGCCTATTATTCTCGAAATCATTCAATTTTTTGCTCAAGTAACCTTATAAAATGTGCTTTTAATGAGATGATCCGCCCTTCCCTTTAATCTAACTCTATCATTTACTAGTAGAGATTGAAGAAGGGAGGTGATATAAATGGCAATTACAAAACCCTTTATGGCTGCTCGAAGGTTTTCTGCTACAATTGGAGACGGAACAGGTGTCGGCGTTGCATATAATATTCTTGCCACAGCCACCACCGATGATGCCGGAGTTGCTGCCACAGCTTTTCCAACTGCACCGGCGTATTATAATCTTTATATTAATGGGCAGATTCAAACAGCAGATACTTCAACCGTTACTACCACTGCGATCACGATACCTGGTGGCGATACACTCGATCCTGCGACACCAGTTATAATCGAATTTGTTGTAAACTAATCGTCTTTATGGATGAGATGCCGACAATTATATTGTTTTTGATTGTTGGCATTGTTTTTTTAATGCTTTTGGGGATATTATTTTCGTACATATCTACTTGAAAAAAGGAAATCGAATACACTTTATAGCAGGGAAGAGCAGCCTTAACAAAAGAAAAAGCGTAAAAAAATCGCTTATTCTGCGATTTTTTTACGCTCCGTTTCACAAGTTTGCTTACAGCCTTCTGCGGTTGTAGAAAATAACGAACACACTCGACAAGATTAAAATAATTAAGGCGATGCCTGCAGTAATAGCTTCCGAAGCGCTGCCCTGCGGCTGCGTGTTTTGTCCGCCGGGACCGCCGCCTCCCATGCCATTGGGCGGCGCCATCATGCCGCCTTGTCCGCCCATACCGCCTTGTCCAACTGGACCTCCGCCGCCAAAGCCGCCACCACCGAAGCCTTGACCGCCTTGCTGCGCACCGTTGGCACCGTCAGCTGGAGGATTGTTGCCCGCTACATTGGCACCGTCAGTTGGAGGGTTGCCGCCCGCTGCATTGGCACCGTCAGCTGGAGGGTTGCCGCCCGCTGCATTAGCACCGTCAGTTGGAGGATTGCCGCCTTCTGCATTAGCACCGTCAGTTGGAACATTGCCGCCACCAGGGAAACCGCCCCCGCCGCCCATTCCGCCACCACCACCGCCAAAGCCGCTGCTGCCGCTGCCAGAACCGTCGCCCGAGGAAGGAATTGTGCCGTCAAGCTGCTGGGTGACGCTTTCTACTTGCGAGCTTGCAAAGAAGAGCACCGTCGTAATGCCTTGCTCATACTCTTCATAGGAATAGAAGGAAGAAGGGTCTGCTTTTACATAAGGAGAAATCATCTCGGATATTTCTTTTACTCTGGCCGCGAGAGTATCATCTGCCAAATATCCTTCAATCATTTGTTTGATAATCGCATGGTACTGCTCTTTGTATTCATCGACTGCCAGCAATTTAGCGATGAGAGGCCGATCGGCCAGTGTGCCGGAAGTCGGTTCATCAATGAGCACGCCCGTGCCGCCAAAGCCGCCGAAGGACATATTGTAATCCCATGGCAAAATCGAGAACAGGCCATCATCCTCATATAAATAGTAGTTATGTTTTTTCTCCGACAAATAGCTGTCCATATTGCCCGCAACTGCGTTTAAGGCAATAAATTTCAGCGCTTCCTGTACGTCAAGAACGCTGTCATAGTCCGTACCATTATTTAATTCATCGAGCATTTTCAGCAAAATATCGTCATTGGACGAAGCGGACTTGAGATCAAGCCCCGTGTACGATTTCATCGTCTCCAGCCAGTTCAGCTCGCTGCCATTGCCGCCGTTTGCTTTGTAAAGCGCACCGTAGCTGTTGCCGAAGTTGCGTTCCAAATAGGCATCGCCAATTTGCTCGATCGCTAAATAGAAACCCCAAAGCTCGCCATTTACATATACATTCACATAGGAATATTTAGGGGTTGGCAAGCCCATTGCTTCGGCAAGCTCATAGGAAAGAAACTCGCGCATATAGGAAGCATCGCTGAAATTATTGTTGAGATTGATTTTGCTAATGCCATCAATCGTCTGATTGACATACTCGTCGAAAGACAGCTTGAAGCTGTAGCGGTCCGAATCGGTCATATTGACGACGCTGCTCAAGCTGAGATTGCCCTTCGTGCGAATGCCGACATTTTTGAAAACTTGGCCGTTGTAATCGACCGTCGCTTCCTTAAATTCCTCTGCGCTGGCGTTGTCCAGCATATTTTGAAAGTCATCTTTGTCCACTGTAATTTTTACATCGATAACCTTGTCCTTGGGAAAAACCGTCTCATCCAGCGTCTGCTCCCCGCCTGAGACAACGTTTGTTTCCGTTGCCGTTGGAGTAGAGCCTGTACCATTGGTACAGGCTGTAATGGTGAGAAGCAGAAGGAGGGAGCACAGGCTTAGAAGCAAGGTTGAAGCTTTTGCTTTCATGCCGGAAACCTCCTCGTAATTATGATACATAATCCCCGCTGTAGCTGATCAAAACGGCATTTTTGACGCCTGTTAGCTCGGAAAGCTGGTTAACAAACGCGCCTTCCTGATCACGAAGCCGAATTTCAATCGTCATTTCCACATTGCCGCGCGTAACGGTTTTTTGCTTCACATTGTAACGTTTAACGAGCTTGTTCAGACGGCCGTGAATTTCTTTCTCGGTCGTTTCATTGTCGCAGTTGACGACAAGCAGGTAAGGCTGCTCAACCGAGCCGCCCTTGACGAAGAAGAAGAGAATAAGGCCGACCACGACTGAGCCAATAACAGCAAGCGTATAGAAGCCCGCACCCGATACGATACCGGCAACAGCTGCCCAGAACAGGAAGATCAGGTCGGTCGGATCTTTAATTGGCGTTCTAAAGCGGACGATGGACAATGCGCCGACCATGCCGAGCGAGAGCACCAGATTAGAGTTAATCGCGATAATGACCATAGCCGTAACCATCGTCATGCCGATGAGCGAGACGTTGAAGCTTTTGGAATAAAGCACACCGCTGAAAATCCGTTTGTACAGCGTATAGATGAAGAAACCAATCAGAAAAGCTACGCCCAGCGTAATGAGTATTTTGGAAATGCTAATATCGGAAGTAAAGTTGCTTGTCACCGAGTTTTTAATAATATCGGCAAAAGAAGTGGACGTTTCCGTCGTTGTAGTTGTTGCGGCAGCTGCCGTAGTCGTCGTCTCCATCGTTTAAAAATCCTCCCAAGTGTTGAATTTCAGATATTTGCGGCAGATCACATATTTGGATGCCGAGGTGCGGTGCAGCCCTTCAAGCTGGAGCGCAGTTTGAATATAAGCCGGCATGTATTCGTCGAATTTCACTTCGAGTATCATCCGGTTATCTTCCAGAGCAATGACGGGATCGAGATTCGGGTCAAAAATGTCCAGCGCATGCAGTCCCGTTCGCAAATCCTTGTCGAACGTAATCCGCACATTGCCATTTTCATAAACATAAGGCTCGCGCACATAATCGACGATTACCTTCGGGCGAAGCAGCCGGTACTTCATCTCCTTGTAAATTTCCATAAGCAGCGGCTTATCGGGCCGATTGAACACTTCATAGTCGCCAGCCATCATCTGGTCGTACATGGCCCGCGTAAGCGGCTCCTTGACTTTGGCAATGTAATCCTTGAATTTGATTTTTTTCTCAAAATGGATGACCTTGTCCTGCGTATTATAAATGCGAATCCGGTATTTGCTTCGGTCGCGTACGCCGCCCAGCTTCTCATGCAGCGCTTTATTGTTCACATCGTCGAAGTACAAGCTTCGAATGTGGTATTCGCCCGTATCGCCGACATTGGCGTCCTGCTGCATCATATTTTTTAGCCGCTGCCGGATGATGAAATATTGATGCTGGTTGATAATAAATTTCAGCTCATGCCGGAACTTCAAATTTTGCTGCAAATGACTCCCTCCTTCTCTCTATCAATCGTTTAGCTGTTATGATGTCTTCGCTAAGCTGTTTGTAAAGCTATTGTAAATTCAGATGCTGATGTGAAAATGAGTGCCCGCTGAAAGATTGCTGAATGCCGGGTGAAAAGTTTGACTTGCTTTGGGCGGGAGCGTTATCGTAAAAGGCAGCACAGGTATGAACTTCACGGGAAAGGAGATTAAGATGAAAAAAGAATGGATATGGATTTTGGCCCTTTGCCTTGTACTATTGCTTGTCGTTGCAGGAATAGAATGGCTGAAATCGGATGGGACAACAGAGAAGGCGGCTGGAAAGCCTTATGCTATCGTTACAACCTTTAAGGAGGATGCGGCAACGAGCCGTGCATTCACCTGGTTTACGGATAATCCGCAAGCGGGAACAGTGATTGAATGGATTGAAGGAATGGATGCTGCCAAATTGTCAGGCGAGGGCGAGGGTGCGCAGGTCAGTCGTCTTGAGGGGAAGACATCTACGCTGGATACAGGCAATGGCGCAGTAAGAGGGGTGCATAAGCTGGAGCTTTCAGGGCTGTCGCCGGGTACAGCCTATACGTACCGCGTGGGCGACGGGAGTGATAGCGGCTGGAGCGAAGCATTTCATTTTATGACGCAGGCGCAGGATGCGGATTCATTTACTTTTATAAATGTGACCGATTCTCAAGGGGTGACGGAGCAGGATTTTGAGCTGTGGGGAAATACGCTGGATCAGGCGTTTAGCACATTTCCTGGCGCGCAGTTCATTGTCCATAACGGCGATTTGACGGAAAATCCGGATGATGAAATCGCTTGGCAACACTTTTTTGGCAAGGCGCAGCAGTGGGTTACGCGTTTTCCGCTTATGCCTGTGACAGGCAATCATGACGAGGTCGATAATAACGCAGACGATTTCGTCGCGCATTTCAATTTGCCAGTGAGCGGGGCGGACGGCTCGATTGAAGGTACAACGTATTCGTACGACTACGGCTCGGCGCACTTCATTATGCTGAACACGGAGTCGAACAAAAAGGAGCAGACGAAGTGGCTGGAGAAGGATTTGGCAGCTACAGACAAACGCTGGATTATCGTATCGGTTCATCGTGGCCCCTATGCCGGTAATCAATACGAGAAAATCGATGATTGGGTTAAGCTGTTTGACAAATATGGGGTAGATCTCGTGCTTCAGGGACATAACCATGAATATGCAAGATCGTATCCGCTGAAGGATGGCAAGGTGACAGGCGATGGAGAAGGTGTCATCCGCACGTCAAGCGGTACCGTCTACGTCGTCACTAACGCAGCGGGGCAGAAGTTTAATGAGATGAAAGAGGATCAATTTTATCATAAGGTTCATTTTCAAAATAATAAGCAAATGTTTGCCGGCATTACGATCGAAGGAGATAAGCTGACATATGAGGCTTATGATGTCGATGGCAACAAGCTGGATGCGTTCGTGCTGCAAAGTGAAAAATAAAACAGGGTGTCCCCGTGGCCAGATTATGGCATTGTGGGGCACCCTGTTTGCTTATACATCCGCTAACGGCAGCTTGACGGTAAATGTACTGCCTTCGCCGACGGTGCTGGCCGCCTCAATTGTTCCGCCATGCGCCTCAACGATGGACTGCGTAATTGAAAGCCCGAGGCCTGCTCCGCCGCTTAGGCGGGTGCGGGAAAATTCACTGCGATAAAAACGCTCGAACAAATGGGGGAGATGCTCCGGCTTAATGCCCGCTCCGTTATCGGTAATGGAGATGGCGGCATAGGCTCCGGCTTTTGCGAGCTTAAGCGATATTTTGCCTTGATTGGCGTCGGTATGCTGAACCGCATTTAAAAATAAATTGAGCACCACCTGCTTGAGCTGATCGGGATTGTAGCACCCGCGTATGCTCACAGCAGCGTCAATGCGCACCTCACGCTGGCCGCCCAAAATATGCAGCTGCGGCTCCAGCTCATGAATGAGATTGCCAAGATTCGTATCGACCTTAACGAGCTCTGGCGTCTGATCAAGCTTGGCTAGCAGCAGCAAATCTTCTACCAGCTTGTTGATGCGCGTCGATTCAAGCTTCATGCTCGTTAAGGCACGGTGCAGCTGCTCCGGATTTGAAGCGGCTCCGCGCAGCAGCACCTCCAGAAACCCATGGATGGAAGTGAGCGGCGTCCGCAGCTCATGCGAAGCGTCAGCAACAAAGCGCCGCATTCGCTCCGTCGTCTGCCGCTCCGTCTCGAAGGAGCTTTCCAGCCGGCCGAGCATGCCGTTGAACGCTTCGGAAAGCAGATCGATTTCCTGCTGTCCTTGCGATATAGGCAATCGCTCGGTGAGATTAATGGCATCGGTGCGTTGTGCTGCCTTCACGATGCGCGACAGCGGCGCGAGCGTCTTGCGCAGCAGTGGCAAATAAAGCGATAAGCCACCGGCCAAGGCTACGATAGAGAGCCCAGCGAAAATCGCGAGCTGAGAAGCGAGCACCGTTTGCAGCAAATCGGTGTCGTTGCCTGCTTGAATGAGTCCATCTGGCGAATTCGGCGGTCCGGCCAGCCGAAAGACGACAAGCTGCTGGGCGCCTTCGCTGTTGCTTAGCAGCTGGTAACCGCCGTCGCGATGCTTTTTCAAATCCTCAAAAATTTTCATGTATTCCGATTTGCTTAGCTCTGGTGTCCACGTTTCACCGCTAGTTGTTAATACCGTTCGTTCTCCTGTGCTGCTCACATAGGCAAGAGATAGGCCTGGTTGAGTAATCGTAGGCATATTGCTTGGCCCTTCCTGCGAAGGCGGCGGTGAAGATGTGGAATCATCCGGTGCCATCCCACCGTTAATAGGCGATTTTCTCGGGTAAGCGGGTTTGCCGTCCGAATGCCACTGGGGAGGCATCGCCTGAATTTGCGCTTCCAAAGCCTCGGCTCGATTATTATATATAAAGTCCTTCATCAATACGTATTGCAGCGTTCCAATTAACAGAAGCAGCCCTGCCAGTACGAACAGCGAACGGCTAAGCAGCTGATAGCGCAGCGATTCGGGTTTTAGGAGGCGAAGCAGCAGCGGAGCTTTGCGGTCCGTCATGGCAAATCCATACGGTAGCCAGAGCCGCGCAGCGTGCGAATAAGCCGGTGCTCCTTGTCCTGCAGCTTTTCGCGCAGCGAACGAATGTACACCTCAACGATATTTTCCTCGCCGCCAAAATGATAGCCCCATACTTTGTCCAAAATAAGCGCCTTGCTCAGCACAATGCCGTTGTTCATTACAATAAATTTCAGCAGCTCATATTCGGTAGGCGACAGCTCCAGCACTTGATCCATGTACGACAGCTCTTTGCGCAAATCGTCGATGCGGAACGGTCCGTATACGACTTCCCCGAGCAAATTCGGAAACTGATTGCGAAGCCTCGCTTGAATGCGGGCAAGCAATTCCTCAAAGCTGAACGGCTTAATGACATAATCGTCAGCACCAATGCGCAGCCCTTTCACGCGATCCTGCGTTTCATCTTTGGCAGTCAGCATAATAATGGCGATATTATCGCCCGTTGCTTTAAGCGCCTGGCAAACTTCAAAGCCGTTCATGCCCGGCATCATCACATCCAAAATGACAACATGGGGCCTAAAGTCGCTAGCGACCATAATCGCTTCCTCGCCATTGCTGGCTGTCCGAACATCCGCGCCTTCATTCAACAGGCCAAGCTCCAAAAACTGCACGATATGGGGCTCGTCATCAACAAGCAGCAGCTTAATTCCTTTTACCGACATTTTATCATCTCCAGTTTTACAAACGATTGCTACTTAATACGGACGATCTCATGAGAAAGTCTACCATGTTTGCAATTCTTGTTCAAACCTAGGATAGCCCTGCGGTCAGGGCGGTCTTTTATGTGTTTGTTAAGTGGTTTTTTGTAGAATGTAGTCGATTAGAGTCGAAGGAGGCGGTCAATAGTGATGAATAGGGGATACGTCAAGCATTTTTCAAGAAAATTATGGATATGGAGCATAATCATCTCAATGGTTGTGCTTCCTGTATCGGGAGTTTCAGCGCAAGCCGAAAATTGGAGTCAGTATGCGAAGCTTGGTATAACGATGAATGACAAGCTAGGTTCTTTTAATCTGCCCGTTAGCGTTTCGGTATATGGCAGTAATAGCGTATACGTTGCCGATTCGAACAACCATCGCATCCAGAGGCTGAATGTGTCTACGGGAGAATGGAGCGAGTGGAAGAAGATCGGCGGCGGGGCGGGAAGTGGATTCGGGGAGTTCAATACCCCGTCAGGCGTTGCAGTAGATGGCAGCGGCAATGTTTATGTAGCGGATACTAATAACCACCGCATTCAGAAATTGGATGCATCGACGAATACGTGGAGCTCATGGTCGAAGGCTGATGGAAGCTCGGGAAGCGGCCTGGGGGAATTTAAATCGCCTAGAGGCGTGGACGTTGACCCCAATGGAAACGTCTATGTAGCGGATACTGACAATCATCGCATTCAGAAGCTGGATGTTTCGACGAATACGTGGAGCGAATGGAAGAAGAGCGGCGGCGGTTCGGGAACTAATCTGGGCCAGTTTAATTTTCCAAGAGGAGTTACGGTAGACGGGGGCGGTAATGTGTATGTAGCTGACTCTCGGAACAACCGCATTCAGAAGCTGGATTTCTCGACTGTTCCAACAGGCGAGTGGAAGCTGGTCGGCGGGACGCTAGGAAGCGGTGTTGGTCAGTTTAAAAATCTATCCGATGTCACACTGGATACTAGCGGGAATATTTACGTAGCTGATACGGGAAATCACCGGATTCAGATGCTGGATGTTTCTACAAATTCGTGGAGCGAGTGGAAGAAGAGCGGCGGTGGCCCTGGAAGCGAATTAGGCGAGTTTAGGAATCCATACGGCGTAGCGGTAAACGAAAGTGGCGAGGTTTATGCAGCCGATAGCGAAAATCACCGGATTCAGAAGCTGGATGGGACGGCAGGCAATTGGAGCAACTGGGGTTATGTGGGGGCGGTCGCAGGCGATGGCCTTGGCGAATTTGCTGGTGTAACGGGAGTCGCGACAGATGATGAAGGCAATGTATACGCGGCAGACTACAACAACCATCGCATTCAGAAACAGGATGCGCTTACGGGGACATGGAGCGCGTGGGGGAAAATAGGCGGTGGCTCGGGTATTGGGCTGGGCGAATTTGAGAATCCGACTGGCGTAGCTGTCGATAGCAATGGAAACGTCTATGCAGCTGACCGTTACAATCACCGGATTCAGAGGCTGGACGTAGGGACAGGAATGTGGAGCCAGTGGGGAAAAGCAGGCGGAGGCCAGGGGAGCGGTCCTGGGGAATTTGAATACCCGGGCAGCGTTGCAGTAGACAACGACGGTAATGTCTATGTTGCCGATACGAATAACTTCCGCATTCAGAAGCTGGAGGCCTCTACCGGAACATGGAGAACCGTAGGCGGGGGAATCGGTAGAAGCGCAATAGGCGAGTTTAATTATCCTTTTGGTGTTGCGGTAGACAGAAACAAAAATATTTACGTTTCCGATACGGACAACCACCGCATCCAGAAGCTGGACATCTCCAAAGGCGAATGGGAGGAGGTTGGAAACGGTGAAGGCAGCGGCTTGGGAGAGTTTTACGAGCCGCATGGATTGACGGTAGACGCAAATGGCGATATCTACGTTGCAGACTTGGGCAATCATCGCATTCAGAAGCTGGATATAACGAATGGTGTGTGGAGCGAATGGTCAAAGAGCGGAGGCGCGGAAGGCAGCAGCCTTGGCGAATTTAGCAGCCCGACCGGTGTGGCGATTGACCGAAGTGAAAAAATATATGTAGCTGATTTCGGCAATAATCGGATTCAAAAATGGGTTTATGCTGCTCCGAGCGCTCCTATTAACGCGGCGGCTACGGCAGGCAATGGAGAAGCGACGATTAGCTTCGCTGTGCCATCCACCGATGGGGGCAGCGTGATTACCGGTTATACGGTAACTGCTAATCCAGGCGGGCTGACAGCGATAGGCTCGGGTAGTCCAATCAAAATGACCGGTTTGACGAATGGCCAATCCTACACGTTTACCGTTATTGCATCGAATAGAAGCGGTGATTCCCCTTCGTCGGTGGCAACGAATGCCGTTACGCCAATGACATATCCGGATGAACCGACCGGCGTAACAGCAACGGCAGGAAACGGAGAAGCGACGGTAAGCTTCATTGCGCCTTCCAGCGATGGAGGCAGCGCTATTACGGGCTACACGGTAACGTCTAATCCAGGTGGTGTGACAGCAAACGGTACGGGCAGCCCCATCAAGGTTACCGGCTTAACAAATGACACAGCGTACACCTTTACCGTAATCGCGATTAATGAAGTGGGCAATAGCGCGGCTTCTACTGCGTCAGTTGCTGTAATACCGCAAAGCGCTCCCATTAACAACGGTGGAGGAAGCTCGCCGTCTCAGCCGGCACCTTCAACGGCGCCGGAAGCCGGCCCATCTGGCAGTTTCGTTCTTATTAATGGCAAATCGCAGAACTTGGGATCGGCGAAAGTGACGAAGGTTGATTCCCAGACAGTAACAACGATTACCGTTGATCAGAAAAAGCTGGAAAGCCTGCTTGCAGCAGAGGCTCATTCGGCGGTAGTAACGATACAGTCGAAAGCCAATTCCGATGTGATTATCGCCGAGCTTAATGGGCAAATTATTCATGAATTGGAATCCAGGCAGGCGGTGCTGGAGCTGCAAACGGATAAAGCGATTTATCGTTTGCCGGCGCTGCAAATCGATATCGGGGCCATTGCAGATCAATTTGGCAAGTCGATTGCCTTGGAGAATATTCGCTTTCAGATCGAAATTGCTGTGCCCAAAGAACCGCTTAAGTGGACTCACGATGAGTCTGCTGGAGGCAAGATAGCCTTTGTCGTTCCACAGCTGGACTTTAGCGTGAGAGCCATATATTTGAACGAGAGCATCAATGTAAGTGAGTTCGATGCTTACGTAGAACGCAGTATTGCAATTCCTGCAGGTGTTGATGCGAGCAAAATGACGACGGGGGTTGTAATCGAAGCGGACGGGACGCTGCGCCATGTCCCAACGAAAATAGTAGTACGCGATGGAGTTTCTTATGCTAAGGTGAGCAGCCTGACGAACAGTGTCTATTCCTTAATCTGGCACCCGCTGGCGTTCAAGGATGCAGAGGGACACTGGGCAAAACAAGCGGTTAACGATTTGGGCTCGCGCCTGATCGTTAAAGGGGACGCGAACGGCATGTTTAATCCCAATCAAGAGGTAACCCGAGCGGAGTTCGCGGCGATTCTGATCCGTGCTCTGGGCTTGCAGCCCAAAGTGCAGGGGACGAGCTTCGTCGATGTTGCTCCAAACAGCTGGTTCGCTGGAGATTTGGGCACAGCGTCCCACTATCGCTTAATCAGTGGCTTCGGGGATGGGACGATGCGTCCGAACGATAAAATGACGCGCGAGCAAGCGATGACCCTCCTAGCCCGAGCAATGCTGCTGACGAAATTGAAGGAGAAAACATCGCCAGCAGCAGGGCAGGCGCTGGACGCTTTCACCGACAAAGGTGCGGTATCGAGCTGGGCTAAGGAAGGCATTATCGACAGCTTGAGCTATGGATTAGTAACAGGACGAAACGGAAATGAACTCGCTCCAGACGCATTTATTACCCGAGCGGAAGTGGCTGTTCTCGTTCAGAAGCTGTTGAGCAAATCGGATTTAATTTAGATAAATATCTATCTTTAGATAAAGAAGACTCAAGCTCCACTGACGGTGGTTCTTGAGTCTTCTTTGTTTGAATGTTGGCATTCCACTCAGATCCCAACGATTGTAACCTTTTTTCGCAGGCCCTCAGCCTTACTTTTATGGCTCCATTTATATCGTTTCTGCTTTTTAAGCTCATTTTCAGCTTTGCTTCATTCGATTTTCAGGGAAAAGGCGCACAATCTCTCATAGTGAAGCAAGAGACGGAAGCGAAAGGGCGGCTGAGCCATGGCAGTAATCAAAAAACAGCGCGTGGATGCCATATTAATGGTATGTATCCTCGTATCGGCATTTTTGAATGGATTTTTAATCTGGACAGATGACCATGTCAATACGTATTACACGACTACGGTCGCAAGCATGCTGCAAAGCTTCCACAATTTTTTCTTTGCAACCGTAGATTCTGGAGGCTTTGTAACCGTTGATAAGCCGCCAGTCACGTTCTGGGTGCAGACGGCTTTTGCCTATGTGCTGGGCCTGCATGGCTGGAGCGTGATTTTGCCCCAAGCATTAGCAGGTATTGGCTCGACGATTTTGCTGTATGTGCTGCTCAAACCGTCCTTTGGCCTTACGGCAGCACGAATCGGAGCAGCAGCGATGGCAACGATGCCGGTTGCGGTTGCCGTGAGCCGGACGAATAATATCGATAGCATGCTCGTTTTTACGCTGCTGCTTGCCGTGTGGCTGTTATTCCGGGGAACGAAGCAGGGCAAGGCGCTTTGGCTAATAGGCGCTTTTGCCGTCATAGGTGTTGGATTTAATATGAAAATGATGGAAGCCTACATGGTGCTTCCGGCGTTTTATTTATTTGCTTTAATGGCGTGGAAGGGCAAATGGTTTAAAAAAATCAGCCTGTTGGCAGGGGCGACCGCCATTATGCTCGTCATTTCCTTGTCCTGGGCCGTAACAGTTGATTCTATTTCAACAGATAATCGGCCTTATGTGGGCAGCAGCCAGACAAACTCCGTGTTGGAGCTGGCTTTCGGGTATAACGGACTTTCAAGGCTGACTGGAAATCGCGGAGGCAGTGCAGGCTCGATGATGGGGCCGCAGCAGCTTCCAGCGGTTGGAAACACAGCTTTTGCCCAGACGAATATTGTAAATAGCTGGTTCAGCGGCGATGTGCCAGGCGGGAACCGCAGCATTGCGGCTGTAGAGCAGGATGGGCAGGGGGCGAGCGGCGATGGTGCCAGCCGCCGTGGTGGAAGCGGTCAGGGCGCAGATAACAATAACAATTATGGCGGCGGTGCCGGAAATTTTGGCAGTGGCAGAAGCGGTAATGATGGCGGAGCTGGTGGGTTCTCAGGAGGGATTGGGGGAGCAACTGGAGCTGGCGGTTTTAACGGCGGTCCGGGTGGCGGAATGGACGGCATGGGTGGTCGCGGCGGCTTTGGCGGCGGCAGCTCAGGCGGCATGTTTGGAACAGGAACGGCAGGGCCGCTTCGTCTATTTCAAGCCGAGCTGTCCGGTCAAGCAAGCTGGTTTTTGCCTTTTATATTTGTAAGCTGCGTGGGCTTGCTGGCTAGCATTCGCAGACGGAATATGACGATGAAGCATAAGGAAGCGTTGTTCTGGCTGGCGTGGCTGGTACCGGTTATGGCCTTTTTCAGCGTCGCAGGTTTTTTTCATCAATATTATTTAATTATGATGGGCCCCCCGATTGCTGCACTGCTTGGAGCAGGCTGGAGTGAGCTGTGGAGACAATATCGCAGCAAAGAGGGCTGGGTCAGCTGGCTGCTGCCGCTCGCTATTGCCGCAACAGCGGGGTTCGAATGGTACATTATGCATCCATTTGACGCGACAATTGGCAGCGGTTGGTCGCTTGCCGTGCTAGTTGGCGGAATGGCAGCAAGTTTGCTGCTCATTGGCTGGCGGATAGCGAAGCAGAAGCAGAAGCAGGCGAAGTCATTAATACGGCAAAGTAGTCGTGCAACAGAAGGGGATGAAGCAGGGGCGGATGCTGGCGCAAATACCGAGCTGTATAGCGGGAAGCTGTCGTATGAGCAGGGCGGATATTTGACAGCGAATGCTGGCGTTCAAAACGGAAAGCATGCGGCGAGCCGACGAAAAATTTGGCAGCAGCCGGCCATAAACCTGATTGCGCTGCTCGGGCTGCTAGTGCTGTTCATTGGCCCGGCTTACTGGGCGGCGACGCCTATCGTATACGGGCAGAGCAGCCAGCTGCCGGAGGCAGGGCCTGATCAGACGAATGCCTCTTCCCGCGATGAGCCGCTCAATGAAGCCGCGCTTGCTTTTTTGAAGGCGCACAATACAGGCGAGAAGTATCTGTTTGCGACGAACAGCTACTCGACCGCAGCGCCGTATATTATCGATTCCGGTGAAAATGTCATTATACTCGGCGGTTATTCCGGCTCCGATCCCGTCTTGTCTGTAGACCGGCTGAAGGCGCTCGTGGCCGCAGGGGAATTGAAATATTTCCTCGTTTCGCAAGGCGGGCGCGGGGGCAGCAATAATAATGAGCTGACGCAGTGGATTACTTCCCATGGCAAGCAGGTTGAATCCAGCGATTGGCAGACGACAGATGTCGGCAGGAATGCGGCGGATAACAGCGATACAGCTAGCGATAATAGTGGTGTCTTCAACAGCAGTAATTCTAGCGCTGGAATTAGCGGAAGTAGTAACGGATTTTTCACGGATCGAAATAGTGACAACAGCTTCCGCGGCTTTGGCGGAGGCGGCAGCAATATAACGATTTATGAGGTAACGCCGGAAGCTGCACTTTTGAGCGGCAACGAATAAGCATGGTTTTTAAATTGAAATGGAGCCAGCTGCTTTAGCAGAAAAAGCAAAAAAGCCACGCAATACCACATGCCAGTGGTTTTGCGTGGCTTTTGCTGCAGCTGCTGCTTGCTGGCCTATTATTCCGCCACTGCAAGCTTAATCCGAATGCTGGAAGGATCGGTTGCAAAAATGATGCCGTCTGACTCGTCAACTGCTGCTCCCGCCTCACGCAGCCTGCTTATAGCTGTATCCCGTTCCGCTTGATTCGGATAGACGATGGTGAAGTAGTCCAGCCCAGTAGTATTGGCGGCTGGTGCAGGGGCGCCAATGCCGGCCCAAATGTTAAGCCCGATATGATGGTGGTAGCCTCCGGCTGAGACAAACAACGCTTTGAAATCGGTGTAATCGCCTACGATATCAAAGCCGAGCAGCCCATTGTAAAAGGCGCGGGCAGCCGGAATGCCATTAATATGCAGATGAATATGCCCGATGATTGTGCCGGGCGGCAGTAGTTTAGCAGCAGCTGGATCGGCAGCGGCAAGAAGTCCGTCCCAATCGACGGGGTTGCTCGCCATAACGTAATCGCCATTTTCTTCTTTTTTCCACTCCGAGCGTGGTCTGTCTGCATAAATTTCAATGCCATTATTGTCAGGGTCCGCGATATACAGCGCTTCGCTGACGAGGTGATCGGCTTGACCGATATGAATGCCGGAGGCGATTAGCCGGGCGAGTGCTGCGCCGAGCGCTTCACGACTAGGCAGCAGCAGGGCGTAGTGGTAAAGGCCAGTCGTCGTTCTGCGTTCGGAGACGATAGCATTTGGAATCTCTTCCAGCTCAAGGAGTGTGTTGACGCCGTCAGCCGTAAGACGCGCAGCATTGTCTCGCTGCTCAAGCACTTGCAAGCCAACAACCTCTTGATAAAATTGGAGCGAACGTTTCATATCGCTAATGTACAGCTTTACTGTCCCAAGTACAGTATCGGCATTTATGCTGTAGGTCATGTGTAATTCCTCCTATGCTAAGTTAATTACTATTTGTAACTAACTATATTTTATGAACTAACTTTTGTCAAGTTTAATGTCAATTTGAAACCCAATGTCAAATATGACGTATTATTGACTAATTGATGCTCAACTGTGGTTCTTATGTCATATATATGTTAGAGTATCGATAAGGCCTCTTGAACAAAGAGGCCTTAATGATTAGAAGGAGGAAGGAAGCATGGCAATACGGCATGGATTAGAGCTTCAAAAAACGCATACAGGAGGCGAAGTTTATTATGAACCTTAGCGGTGGGGATCACAGAAGAACACGTTCCAGCAACCCTTTTTTGTATTTGTTTTTCAAATGGATTTCTTTAACCTCATCGGCAGTTATTGTGCTGCTGTCCTTGTGGTGGCTCATTCAATTTTTGTTTCAAAGCACCGTAGTAGAAGAGCAATAAGGGGAAATAAGGCCAGTACGTTTTGCCAGGCTGACCTGCGTGAGCATGTCTAACATTAGGAAAGTGATTGGCTGAACGTAAACGGCAGCTAATTCCAAATATATTAAAAGAGGTACAGCTAACGCTTTGAGCCGTTAACTGTACCTCTTTATTTTTGAATGGAATGTCCAGGTTGGCGATATTACTTCAACAAGCCGGCGTGACGCAAGCCACCCCGAATGCCATTTTCACTCACATGAGTCGTTACGTAATCAGCGAAGGGCAGCAGCTCCGGATGGGAGTTGCCCATGGCGATGCCTAGTCCGACAGTTTCGAGCATTTCCTTGTCATTTAGTCCGTCACCGAAGGCAAGTGCTTCCTGTGCCGTCAGTCCCAAATGCTCCAGCAGCGCGGCAATGCCAAGCGCCTTGGAGCCATCATTCGTAAGCACGTCCATGGCGAATGGATGCCAGCGAATATAGCGCAAGCCTGGAATGACGTCTGTATACAGATGCTCGTCCTGCGGCTCGCAGTGAAGAAAAATTTGATAAATGTCCGCTTTTTCCCAATAGCTTGGATCGAAGCCCGGCTGCGCTACGCGCAGTGATGTCACGGAATCAAACACTTGCGGATGCGCTTCAGCGTTGGAGAAAAATGCGTCATGGCCTTCAAAGACGAGGGAATGGTTATGAAGTCCGGCATGCTCAACAAGCGCCTTGACATCTGTGCGCGGAATGGGATTGTGGTATACGGGAACGCCATTGTACACGACGTAAGCGCCGTTCAGGCTGACGAAGGAGTTAATCGCAAGCTTCTCGGCAATATCCTTGAAAAAATAAGGAGCGCGTCCCGTTGCAATAACAGCCTCGACGCCCTGCTCCTGGATTTCACGAATCGCATCAATCGTATCTTGGGGAATTTGTTTTTCTTCATCTAATAATGTGCCATCAATATCAAAAAACGCAATTTTATAGCTCATTTTTCGTAAGTCTCCTGTTCTGTCTAGTTGATGTTGTAACTCGGCAGCCAAATGTTCTATACCCCTTATACCATTCGCTTCTGTCTTTAAGCAAGCTTATTTGAGGATTGTTTGCAAAAATCTCTGTAAGGGCATAGGTATATACTTCATTATATTATATAATCAAATGTGTGAAAAACTTATTGGGCAATGCGGACTGCCGCAATCCCAAATACAAGAACTAAGGAGACAGTAAAATGGCAAAAACATTTATTTTCGGGCATAAAAATCCGGATACGGATACAATCTGTTCTGCGATCGCATATGCTGATTTGAAGGCTAAGCTGGGCTTTGAGGTTGAAGCGGTTCGTTTGGGTGAAATTAGCGGAGAAACGCAATACGCGCTGACTCATTTCAAGGCTGAGGCGCCGCGTCTTGTAGAAACGGTAGCCAATGAAGTAGAGACCGTTATTCTTGTTGACCACAATGAGCGTCAGCAAAGCGCAGCAGATATCGACCAAGTTCGCGTGCTGGAAGTTATCGACCACCACCGTATTGCGAATTTTGAGACAAGCCACCCGCTATACTATCGCGCTGAGCCTGTAGGCTGCACAGCTACGATTTTGAATAAATTGTACAAAGAAAACGGCGTAGCTATCGAGCCGCAAATTGCAGGTCTAATGCTGTCCGCAATCATTTCCGACTCCTTGCTGTTCAAATCGCCAACTTGCACCGAGCAAGATGTAGCGGCTGCTAAGGAGCTTGCTGCTATCGCTGGCGTTGATACAGATGCATACGGTCTAGAAATGCTGAAAGCAGGAGCTGACGTACGCGACAAATCGATCGCTCAGCTGCTTTCGCTTGATGCGAAAGAATTCCAAATGGGCAGCAGCAAAGTAGAAATCGCGCAAGTTAATGCGGTAGACACAAACGATGTACTGGTTCGCCAAGCGGATCTGGAAACAGCGATTAACGCTATCGTTTCGGAAAAAGGCTTGGACCTGTTCCTGTTCGTCGTAACTGACATTTTGAACAGCAATTCTGTAGCGCTTGCTATCGGCAGCGCAGCAGGCGCAGTTGAGAAAGCCTACAATGTAACGTTGGCTGACAACAAAGCCGTTCTGAAGGGCGTAGTATCCCGCAAATCGCAAATCGTTCCTGTATTGACAGAAACGCTTAGCAAATAAGTGTGAATGACGTAAGGCCGCCCCTGAATCAGCCTGATGCTGAGAGGGGGAGGCCTTTTTTTATTTGAAGGAGCATTAGAAATACAAGGATAAGCAAAAACGTCCTGAACGAATTAGCGTTCAGGACGTTTTTGCTTATATAGGAGTTCAATTGTAGAATGCGATAACTGCCCTGTAACGTGTTGAAAACGTGGGCCTAGGATTTCAATACGCGTCGTGCTGTCACGTAGCGCTTATGCCAGTATGACTCGCCAAGGCTGCTGATCGTCACGCCCGTGCTCGTAGCGCTGTGCAAAATTTTGTTATCTCCCGCATAGATAGCTACATGGCTAATGCCTCTGCCGCTCGTATTAAAGAAAACAAGATCGCCTACACTAAGGTTTTCCTTGGTCACTTTGGCTCCAACGGATGCTTGGGAGGAGGAGCTGCGTGGCAGCGAAACGCCCATGGCATCGAATATGTATTGGGTAAAGGAAGAGCAGTCAAAAGCGTATGTAATGCCTGCTGGGGCTCCATATTTATAGGGGGTTCCGATAAACTCCTTGCCGGAGTCGATTAATTGCAGGGAAGTTTCAGTTGCGGCATGTGCCTGGTTGCCGGAAGCGAAGGTGAAGGCTGTCAAACCAATACTTGCGCATAAGCTCAATTTGATGACGGAGCGAAAAAAGTTTCTCTTAATCATTATGGTGTGATTCCTTTCGTTGTACGATTCGTTTTGGCTAAAAACACTATACCACACCGAAAAATGAGCCTTTTCTCATGATGAGAGCGCAAAGGAAGGGGAAATCATGTTGTTTGGTGTTTATGAGAAGTTAATGAGAATTTATTCATTTATGTTTGAAACGTAAATGGGGGGTGTATGGGGCGCTGCGCTGCGTGAAGGGGGTGGGGCTCGATCGCCATTAGCCTTGGATTTCTATGAAGCTATTTCCACCTTATAGGTAGAAATCCAAAGCTAAAAGCGAACGCTCCGCTTCTCACTCCCACCCCCTTCACTCCGCTCCGCTTCCCCACCCCCCACTTAAAATTTCAAACCCTAAACCGAATGGCAAAGATGACAAAACACGAAGAGCAAAAAAACCAAAGGCAAACCTCAAAGGCAAACCTCAAAGGCAAACCTCAAAGGCAAACCTCAAAGGCAAATCTCAAAGGCAAACCTCAAAGGCAAACCCAAAGGCAAACCCCAAACCCCAAACCCCAAACCCCAAACCCCAAACCCCAAACCCCAAACCCCAAACCCCAAACCCCAAACCCCAAACCCCAAACCAAAGTTCAAAGCCGTTCGCTAGGACGTGTATGCGAACACAAGAGAAACAGATTCTGCTGGGCAGAGGCTGGCTTTATTAAAAACAAACGACTTGGTGGACACAGGGGCCGCTAATGCGCTCTTCACACCCATTTTAAAGCGTTATGGAGGACGATAGCGGATCTCCTGTCCGCTTACGCCTGAATATCGGGTTAAGAGCTAGATTAGCGGAATCGCAGTCCTCCAAACAAGGAGCGGGCGCCCAAGCCGGGCGATAACAGCAACAATCGAACATACGCTATGGTTCTCAAATCTTGAATCGTCTGATGAGATTGGCCGCGAATAAGAGCTAAGCAAGCGGGAGGCCAACTCTGTTTTGCATACTAACTCTAGAAGCTTGAAAATGGGTTATTGACAGCCATTTAATGAGCGCTTTATAATTAGGTTGCCTATTATTTTAGTTATAAGATAATCACAAGGAAAATAATTAATGGGAAAATAATTGGTAGCCTACATGAACGGGCAAAGAAATATAAATGAAAGGAGGGCTCTCTTTGGAACATAATGAAAACCACACAAGCAATAAGAGCAGCAAAGACAAAACGGACGACACAAGCAATGAAAGCAACGCAACAGATCATAGCGAGAAAATTACAAATGAATTAATTGGTGTGTTTCGCAGCTTTCATCGGCTGAATTGGCGGCAGAAGCCGAATCCGGACGGCAAGTTTAGCGAAATGCAGGTGCTGATGTGCATCAAGCGCGGTTCTATGAAGGCGCAGGATAAGCCGGGGATGAAAATCTCGGTTATCAGCCGATTGCTTCGGGTAACTTCTCCCACGATCACCCAACTGGTCAACGGAATGGAGGCGAATGGACTCGTGCAGAGAAACGCTGATCCCGACGATCGGCGGGCTGTCCGCATCTCGCTGACCGAGGAAGGGGAACGCATCGCGGAGAAGGTCATTGCCGATTTTATGAATCGAATGGCTGGACTTTCGCAATACTTGGGAGAGCGGGATTCGCATGAACTGGTTCGTATTTTATCCAAAGCATTTGAGTATTTTGATGAGCTGAATGAGTCTGAACAAACGGGGGATGAACAGCAATGTTAAGGTTATTTCGCTTTTTAAAGCCGTTTCGCTGGCTGATAGCCGCGGTGCTTGTGCTTGTATTTATTCAGTCGCTGTCTGATCTATATCTCCCCACGCTGATGGCGGACATCGTCGATGATGGCGTATCTAAAGGAGATACCCCGCTTATATGGAAAATTGGCTCCTTCATGCTGCTCATAGCGGCGGTCGGCGGCATTAGCTCCATCGGCGCCAGCTATTTTTCGGCAAAAGCTTCAGCGAGCTTCGGGCGCCTCGTGCGCGAGAAGGTGTTTGGACATGTGCAAAACTTCTCGCTGCAGGAGTTTGACAAAATCGGCACGGCCTCGCTCATTACGCGAACGACGAATGATATTACGCAGGTGCAGCAAGTGTTGATGATGATTATGCGCATGATGGTAATGGCGCCGATGATGTGCATCGGGGGCATTATTATGGCCATTTCGAAAGATGCGAAGCTATCGCTTGTGCTGGTTGTCGCATTGCCAGTTCTCGCTGGCGCGATATTGCTTGTCGTCCGCAAAGGCATTCCACTGTTTAAAATGATGCAGGTTCGTATGGATAAGCTCAACTTGGTGCTGCGCGAAGGACTGACCGGCATTCGGGTAATCCGCTCATTCGATCGGACAAATTATGAAAACAAGAAATTTGACGCTGCCAACAGCGATCTGACCGAAACGGCGATTAAAGTCAACAAAATTATGGCGGTCATGATGCCGCTTATGATGCTGGTCATGAATTTATCGACAGTGGCGATTATCGCAATTGGCGGGCTGCGCATCGAGAATGGCGATATGGAAGTCGGTTCACTAATGGCTTTTATTCAATATGCGATGCAAATTATGTTCTCGCTTCTAATGTTATCGATGATGCTCGTTATGATTCCGCGCGCTTCGGCATCGGCGGTGCGTATTAATGAAGTGCTGGACATGGTGCCGGATATTGCGGACAGCGCCAGCGTCAAGAATACAGGCACGCGCAAAGGCTATATCGAGTTTCGCGATGTGACGTTCAGCTATCCGGGAGCCGAGCAGCCTGCTTTATCGAATATTTCGTTCAAGGCGGCCCCTGGCGAGGTGACAGCTATTATTGGAGGAACAGGCTCTGGGAAGTCGACGCTCGTTAATTTGATTCCGCGCTTTTATGATACGGCGGGTGGCAGCATCATCATTGATGATGTGGATATTCGTGAGCTATCCCAGGAAACGCTGCGCGAAAAAATCGGCTTTGTGCCGCAAAAGGCCGTATTATTCACCGGCACGATCGCGGATAATATCCGCTACGGCAAAGAAAATGCAACCGATGAGGAAATGGAGCATGCGGCAGAGGTGGCGCAGGCGGCCGAGTTTATCGGCACGATGAAGGAAGGATTTGGCGCCAGCGTATCGCAGGGAGGAAACAATCTTTCCGGCGGGCAGAAGCAGCGTCTGTCCATTGCTCGTGCGCTCGTTCGCCAGCCAGAAATCTATGTGTTCGACGACAGCTTCTCGGCGCTCGACTTTAAGACGGATGCGAAGCTGCGTGCCGCCCTGCGTGAGGAAACGGTACATTCGACGGTATTGCTCGTTGCCCAGCGGGTAAGTACCGTGCTCGATGCTGACCGCATCATCGTGCTCGATGAAGGCGAGCTAGCCGGAATAGGGACGCATCAGGAGCTGATGGAGTCTTGTGATGTGTACCGGGAAATCGTATATTCACAGCTTTCGGAGGAGGAAATTGCATGAGTGAACAGAAGCAGAATTCCCCGCAAAGGCCGAAAGGAATCGGCATGGGTCCTCCAGGAATGGGCATGATGATGCCCCCTCAGAAGGCGAAGGATTTCAAGGGCACTTTGAAACGGCTGGCTGCCTACTTGAAGCCGCATCGCACGAAGCTTGCGCTTGTGCTGCTGACCGCGATTTTAAGTACCGTATTCAGCATCGTCAGCCCGAAAATGATGGGGCACGCTACAACGAAGCTATACGAGGGAGTAATGGGAATAGCCCAAGGCGTTCCGGGTGCCCGTATTGATTTTGATGCGATTAATACGATTCTGCTGACGCTCGTTGTGCTGTATTTGATCAGCGCCGCATTTGGCTTCATTCAGCAGTATTTAATGGCTGGCGTCGCCCAGAAAACCGTCTATGATTTGCGCAAGGATGTAAATAATAAATTTGCACGCCTGCCGCTGAAGTTTTTCGATTCGCGCTCCAACGGCGAGGTGCTGAGCCGGGTCGTCAACGATGTGGACAATATTAGCAATACGCTTCAGCAAAGCTTGACGCAGCTCATAACGTCATTCATTACCCTCGTCGGCGTCATCGTTATGATGCTGACCATCAGCCCGCTATTGACGCTAATCGTTTTCTTGACGATTCCTGCGAGCTTACTTGCAACGAAGGCGATTGCCAAGCGTTCGCAAAAATATTTTGCCGGCCAGCAGGCTGAGCTTGGACGCTTGAACGGACATGTCGAGGAAATGTACACGGGGCATAAAATCGTCAAAGCATTCGGACATGAGCGCAAATCGCTGGATGAATTTAATGAAATGAACGAGAAGCTGTATGATTCTGGCTGGCGCGCACAATTTGTGTCCGGCATCATAATGCCGATTATGAGCTTCATTAGCAATATCGGCTATGTGCTCGTATGCGTCATCGGCGGCTTGCTCGTCACGAGAAATGCGATTAAAATCGGTGATATTTTGGCATTTATCCAATATACAAGACAGTTCACGATGCCGATTACGCAGCTGGCCAACATTGCGAATATTATTCAATCTACAATCGCCTCCGCAGAGCGGGTATTCGAGCTGCTTGATGAAGAGGATGAGGTGCCCGAGGCGCAAAATGCCAAAGCGATCAGCAAGCCGGCTGGCGCCGTTCGCTTCGAGCAGGTAGATTTCGGCTATAAAGCGGATGAGCCGCTAATTAGCGGGATGAATATTGATGTGTTGCCTGGCCAAACCGTCGCCATAGTCGGTCCGACCGGAGCGGGCAAGACGACGATGATTAATTTGCTGATGCGCTTCTATGAGCTGAATGGCGGCCGTATTACGATTGACGGCGAGGACATTACAGCGCTCCAGCGCAGAAGCTTGCGCCGAATGTTTGGCATGGTGCTGCAGGATACCTGGCTGTTCAATGGCAGCATTCGCGACAACATCGCTTATGGGCGGGAGGATGCTACGGAGGAAGAGGTTTACCAAGCGGCTAGAGCAGCGCATGCGGATCATTTCATTCGGACGCTGCCAGAAGGCTATGACACGATATTGAACGAGGAAGCATCTAACATCTCCCAAGGGCAGAAGCAGCTGCTGACCATTGCCCGGGCCATTTTAGCTGATCCATCGATTTTGATCCTTGACGAGGCGACGAGCAGCGTCGATACGCGTACAGAAATTATTATCCAACGGGCGATGGGCGAGCTGATGAAAAATCGCACCAGCTTCGTCATTGCCCACCGTCTGTCGACGATTCGCGGCGCTGATCTGATTTTGGTCATGAACAATGGCTCTATTATTGAGCAGGGAAGACACGAAGAGCTGCTGGAGCAGGGCGGGTTTTATGCCGATCTGTATAACAGCCAGTTCACAGGCAAGCGGACAATTAGCGAAGTTGTATAAGGCTTTAACCAGAAAGCTTCTCCATCCGAGCGAGGATGGGGGAGCTTTTTTTTGGTGCCACGCTTCCGTGTGAAAAGCAGGGAGATGCCCATTCACCGGTTTGCAGCGAGCAATTACGTAAGCGTTTACGGCTGCCCGATTTATTTTTCAAAAGAGGGTTGATAAATGCGGTTGGATTGTTTATTATGAAGTTAAATTAATGTTATCAATAAATGATTTATATTTTTATTAATTCATATGGGAGGCTATAACGATGAGCAATCAAATTACAATTAACGCAGACATTGCTAAAGGTACGATTAACCGCAACATATATGGGCATTTCTCCGAGCATTTGGGACGCTGTATTTATGAAGGCTTCTGGGTTGGCGAGGATTCGGTCATTCCAAATACGAAAGGCATTCGCAACGATGTTGTGGAAGCGCTCAAAAAATTGAATATTCCGGTGCTGCGCTGGCCGGGCGGCTGTTTTGCCGATGAATATCACTGGAAGGACGGCATTGGCCCAAGCGAAGAGCGCAAGCGCATGATCAATACCCATTGGGGCGGCGTGGTCGAAAATAACCATTTCGGCACACATGAGTTTTTGCTGCTTTGCGAACAGCTCGGCTGCGAGCCTTATATTTCCGGCAATGTTGGCAGCGGCACCGTACAGGAAATGTCCGAGTGGGTTGAATACATAACCTTCGACGGCGTATCGCCAATGGCGGAGCTGCGTGAGAAAAACGGCCGCGAGAAGCCGTGGAAGCTGAAATATTTTGGCGTCGGCAATGAGAACTGGGGCTGTGGCGGCAATATGCGCCCAGAATATTATGCGGATCTGTACCGCCGTTACCAGACTTACGTTCGCAATTATGGCGACAATGAAATTTACCGCATTGCCTGCGGCCCGAACGTCGACGATTACAAGTGGATGGAAGTGCTGATGCGCGAAGCAGCTAATAAAATGGACGGCATCAGCCTGCATTATTACACCGTTCCGAAGGAATGGCAGGACAAGGGAGCGGCTACCGGCTTCCCTGAGGACGAGTGGGCCCTTACGCTTAGAAAAGCGCTGTGGATGGAAGAGCTTATTACGAAGCATTCGGCGATTATGGATCAATATGATCCAGAGAAGCGCGTAGGCTTGATCGTCGATGAGTGGGGCACATGGTTCAATACAGAACCGGGCACGAACCCAGGCTTCCTGTACCAGCAAAATTCGATTCGCGATGCGCTCGTAGCTGGCCTTACGCTGCATATTTTCCACGATCATTGCGACCGTGTGCAAATGGCGAACATTGCGCAAATCGTCAATGTGCTGCAATCGGTTATTTTGACAGAAGGGGAAAAAATGCTGCTGACGCCAACCTATCATATTTTTGATATGTTTAAGGTGCATCAGGATGCTGAGCTTCTGGATACGCATACGACTAGCGCCCGTTACGAGTATGGCGACGAGTTGCTCCCGCAAATTTCAGTATCGGCTTCCAAAGCGGCAGATGGCAAAATCCATATCAGCTTATGTAATTTGGATCATAGTGCCGAAGCGGATGTAACCATTTCGCTGCGCGGCTTGGGACAAGGCCAGAAAACGGTCAAGGGCACAGTGCTAGCAGGCGCGGCCATTGACTCGCATAATACGTTTGAGCAGCCAAATGCAGTAGAACCAGCCGCTTTTACAAGCTTTACATGGGATGGCGAAAAGGTATCGGCTAAGCTTCCAGCGATGTCGGTTACGTTGCTTGAGCTGATCGAGCAATAATAAAGGGATGAATAGAACGCAATGGAGGCGGACGGCATGAAGACGGGCATGGACAGGAGCGTAAGAAGCTGCAAAGGCTGTGATGACAGCTATACCGTCACAGAAGCGCAGATCCAGCGGATTTTGGCTGCGCCGATGTTTCAGTCGTCCGAACGCTGCGTGGACGATGAGGTGTATGCAGCGCGCCTTCGGGAATGCGGCAGCTGTCCGAAGCTGATGAGCGGGACGACATGCATCGTTTGCGGATGTATTGTGCAAATCTCCGCCAAATATAAAGAAAAAAGCTGTCCGAACCCAAATGATGTCAGGTGGCGCTCTGTCGCAAGCCATTGACGACAGCCGTTTACGCTTGAATGCAAACAGAGCTTGCCGGGAGGAATGAGCAGATGAAGGCGCCATTATTCAGAGATCCAATCTTTGACGGAGCGGCAGATCCGGTCGTTATTTATAATCGCGAGCAGCAGGAATGGTGGATCATTTATACGAATCGCCGTGCTACGGTGGAAGGTCCGGGCTTTGCATGGGTGCATGGCACGGATTTAGGCGTCGCCTCGTCCGCAGATGGCGGACGCAGCTGGAATTACCGGGGAACGCTGACGGGACTTGATATTGAATGGGGACGAAATACATTTTGGGCCCCGGAAATTATTTGGCATAATGGGCTTTACCATATGTACGTCAGCTATATTCAAGGCGTGCCCGATAATTGGGCTGGCCATAAACGGGAGATTTTTCATTATACAAGCACTAATTTGCTTGACTGGACGTTTGTTTCCAACGTGCGGCTCAGCTCGGATCGGGTCATTGATGCCTGCATCTATGAGCTGCCGGATGGACGCTTCCGCATGTGGTATAAGGATGAGGAGCTTGGCTCGTTCACCTATGCTGCAGACAGCAGCGATTTGTATAACTGGAAAGTGGTTGGGCCTGTCATATCGGAGCGAGGGCATGAGGGGCCGAATGTATTTCGGCTGCAAGGCTCTTATTGGATGATTGTCGACGAATGGCGAGGACAAGGCGTTTTCCGCTCGGATGATTTGGAGAACTGGGAGCGCAACAACTTAATCTTAGATGAACCTGGCCAGCGTGAGGATGATGGTACCATTGGCTTGCATGCCGATGTCGTTGTTCAAGGCGAGCAGGCGTATATTTTCTATTTCACGCACCCAGACAGACGCGGCGACTGGGAAGTGCCTGGTCAAGTGCCGGGGTATCTCACGCGGCGCAGCTCCATTCAAGTAGCCAAGCTTGAAGTGAAGGATGGCAAGCTGGTCTGTGACCGCGATGCGGAGTTTGAGCTGGTGCTGGAAGCGGAAGCGCAATAGTGTGATACTGTGATACGATCGACACTTGCTAGATAGCTGCGGCTTTTGGCCAAACTAAAATAACAGCACCCCCGCATCTTCCTCAGCTGATGAGGCGGATACGGGGGTGCTGTTTTATTTAGGTTATATATTTTGAAAGCTGCTTTGAGTCATTTAGGTCAAAATAAGCACGCCGTAAGGTTCCAGCACGATTGAGCCTTGAAGCGTATCCCCGCTTATAAGGTCGGTGCGCGGCTCGCTGAGATTGAGCTCGGCAGCTTCCTCCGCATAGTTGAGGAGGAAATAGAGCGGTCCAGCCTCGCCCTCGCGAATAGTCAGCTCCACCTGCTCCGGCAGGGATAGCCAATTGGCAGCTGGCGATGACAAGCCGAGCAGGCCAATCACATTGCGCGCCGCCGCCTCATTGAATACAGCGCCGTAATACCAAGCAGAGCCAGCTCCAACGGCATTGCGGGTAACGGCAGGCTTGCCTGCATAATAATCGGAGGCATATTCGCCAATGATCTCGACGGTATCGCTTTCGACTGCGAGTACATCATTGAACAGATCCGCGGTAGTTGCTTCACCGCCTCCTTGCTTCCATTCGATCATTGCCGGCTTGCGCGTACCTTTAATTTGCGTAAACTCCTCGACGGAAATGCCGACAAGGCGTGCAGCGGCGCCAGGGAATGGGCGCATGTAGCAGTGGCCGCGCTCATCCTTGTAGCCAGTGCGGCAGCCAAATATAATGGTGCCGCCGCTGTCCACATATTGCTCCAGCAAAGCAGCTGTTTCATCCCGCATAATGGCCGGGTGCGGATAGATGAGCACGCGGTAGCGCTGCAGGTCAGCAAGCGTTGTGCCGCTCCGCATGTAAAGAACATCATTTGGAATATGCTGGCGCTGCAGCGCCTTGAACCATTCCTTGCCGCTTTTCCAGGAGAAAGGTCCGTGCCAAATATCGTATTCGCCATCCCACTCGTTGTCATAATCGCGTACGAGGGCAACCTCTGCCCGATTGCGCGTACCGACAATGTGCGGACCGGCCTTGGCGAGCTCAGCGCCGATCTGCGCTGCTTCACGAAGACGGCGGTTCGGGCCATTATGGTAGTCGTTCAGTCCATGCCAATAAATTTCATTGCCAAAGGCTGCCGTTCTCCAGCGGAAATAAACGACCATATCTGCGCCATGAGCAATGGATTGGTACGTCCACAGGCGCATTTGACCCGGCTTCGGCGAAGGCATATCCATGCGGTTCACCCAGCCGCCTGGTCCAGCCTGCTGCTCCATAATGCAGAAGTTCGGCGAAATGGAGCGGGTTGTAGACAGCGTCAGGCTCCAGCCGCGATCGAGCAGCGGGTTTTCCTCATTTTTGTCATAGTTAATGGTGGAAAATTGCGGGTAGGAGTCGTAGCTGAAAAAGTCCAGCAGCTCGTCCGTCATCCGGTGGCTGTCGAGATGGCCGAACAAGCCATTCGTCGTTACCCACTGCTTGGGCGCTGCCTCGCGCAGCACCTTGGCCTGCACCTCGGCGTAAGAAATGGTGCTGTCGGAAATAAACCGCTTCTCATCCAGCGCCTGATGCGGATTCGGCTGTCTTGGCGCCGCTGTAGGGCGGGGAAGAAAGACTTGCTCCCAAGCGGAATACGTCTGATTCCAAAAGACAGCGCCCCAAGCCTCATTTAGCTTGTCGAGCGTAACGTATTTGCGCTGCAGCCACTCTCGAAAAGCCAGATGATCCGCTTCCGAATAAAATTCGGAAATTTCACAATTGAATTCATTGTCGATTTGCCAGCCAACGACGGCCGGATGATCGCAGTAATGCTCCGCCATTTGGCGAGCAATGCGTGCGCTCAGCTCCCGATATTTGGGACTGTTATAGTTGGTATGGCGGCGCAGCCCATGCTGAAGCGTGACCCCATCAAAGGTTACGTTGAGCACCTCGGGATACTTGAACGTCAGCCATGCGGGCGGCGTTGCTGTAGGCGTGCCGATAATAACCTTCAGCCCATGCTTATGAGCCAGGTCAATGACTTTGTCAAACAGATCAAATTGGAATACGCCTTCCTCGGGCTCGAACACCGACCAAGCAAATTCGGCTACCCGAATGATCGAGAGCCCCATTTCCTTCATCCGCCGAAGATCATCCTCCCATAACTCCTCCGGCCATTGCTCAGGGTAATAGCAGACGCCAAGGGCAAACTCATTTATTGGGTTTACGTGTGTCATTAGGGTTATACCTCCATAGAAATAATAATAAATTGCTATCTATCGGTTATTTTATTATTGTAGAATCAGTATTTCAGTGCGTATATACTATTATGTTGTGATCGATATGAAAATATTGCGCTCTTTGGCGAAAAGGAGCTAATCGATGCGTACCTACTATCAATTGCCCGAGCCGGCTGCGGGGCATTATGTCTGTTATCCGGATTCAGTCGGCCGATATAATGATTTTCCCCAGCATAACGAGCGGCGGGCCGCAGGGGCTATAACTGCCTATAATTTGCATATTGTCTGCTCTGGAAGCGGCTATGTCATGAAGGAGGGGCAACGCGTCAGCCTAAAGGCGGGAGAGGGCTTCTTATATCCTCGGGGAGCTTACCAGCATTATGGAACCGATCCCGAGCAGCCCTGGGATGTGCGCTGGGTCCATTTTATGGTGCCGATGGAGCTTATGCTGCTGCGGGCAGCGGATGTTTCCAGCGTGTGGCTGTTTGCCGTCTCACAAGCTTCGCTTGCACGATTTATCGAGCTGACAGAGGAGATGTACGAGTTGTGCGGCAGCTTCGAGACACGGCATGAGCCGCGCATGTCAGCGCTTCTATATGAGCTGCTGGCGGAGCTTGCCCATAATTCGGAGCGCTTGGAGCACGATGCGCTGCCGCTTATGACCAAAAATGCGATTCGCGAAGCGGCAGACCTTATACGCGGCACGAGCGGACAAGCGTGGACGCTGCCGGAGATGGCAGCGCTGTGCGGCTACAGCCCGTATTATTTTTTGCGGCTGTTTCGGCAAGTCATGGGGCGTACCCCGCAGCAATATTTGACCGCCTGCCGTATTGCAGCCGCCAAAAGCCTGCTTGTCGCAACCAAACTGCCTGTCAGCGAAATTGCCAGCCGGACGGGATTTTCCCAATCCAGCTACTTTATACGTGTTTTTCGCAAAGCGGAAAACGTCTCCCCGAAAGCTTACCGCGAAATGTACAGCTAGCCTGCCCAGCCGGTTTTGCTTATCTTGCCCTGCCCCGCGCATGTTGGATAATTATTCATCCCTGTGGACAAAATGGAATACGGCAGCATGCCGACATTTTAAGCACAAAGCGGGTGAAGCAATATGCAGCAAGGGCAGCCATCGATAAGCGCAAGGCAGCTATCTATTCTCGTTATTTATTTTATCATGGGCGATATGCAGTTGTTTTTACCCTCCCTTACGACTGAATTCGCAGAAGAAGCCGCCTGGATGTCCGGGTTAATTGGCCTGCCCATCGGGCTTGGCATGGCTTGGTTTATATACAGCCTCAGCAAACGGTTTCCGAATATGACACTCATCGAAATCAATAATCAGGCTTTTGGCAAACTTGCCGGAAGCCTTGTTTCGCTGCTGTTTCTGGCGATGATGTTCAACACCTCGATTACCCAAATCAGGGAAATTGGTGATTTTGTCACTACACAAATATTGATTGAGACGCCAAATATCATGATCTGCCTCTTAATGATTTTTCCATTAGCGATCGCGATACATGGGGGGATTAGGGCGGTTGGACGAGTGGGCGAAACGATATTTCCGCTATTTGTATTGTTGTTTGTACTGCTCCTGCTGATGCTCCTGCCGAGCTTGACGCCCACAGAGCTTTTTCCAATCTGGGGTGCAGGCGCTGCGGGGATTATGAAGGGCTCATTATTTTTTGTGGGGTTTCCTTTTTGCGAGCTGTTCGCGTTTTTGATGATCTTTCCGAATGTTGCTCACACCAAACACCGTGCCCGTGACTATATGCTTGGGGTTTTATTAGGAGGACTGGCGATTTGGATCATGATTTTGCTGTGCTTGCTAGTACTCGGTACTTACATTACCCAACATACCTTCTATTCCCCGTACATTATGTCGAAAAAAATCAACATCGGCAACTTCGTTCAGCGGATGGAGGCGATTTTTGCGATCAGCTTCATTATTACCGCCTATTTTCGCAGCCTGATCTACGGCTATGCCTTCGTTCTTGGCGTATCGCAGTTGTTCAAGCTTCGAGATTTTCGAATATTAACGATCCCTTTCGCTTTTATGGCGCTGGGCTATTCCTATCTCTTGACGCCGGGAATTGTGTTTCTAAACACGCTGGCCGTACCCTGGGTGCTCTGGATTTTGACGTATTCGCCAGGGCTGCTGCTGCTCGGCTGGGGATTTGCAAAACTGCGGGGCAAGCTGCCTATGAAGGAGACGACCGAATAACGGATAGCGGAAAAATATCCAATTATGGATATTTCAATAGCTTGCAGGACAAAATGGATTACGGTCATTATTCAAACGCAAAGCAGGTGATAGGAAGTGCAGCAGCCACAACAAACGATTACCGTGAGGCAGCTAGCCATTCTCGTTATATTTTTCATAATAGGCGATATGCAGCTATTCCTTCCTCCATTGACGGCTGAATACGCCAAACAATCCGCTTGGTTATCAGGGTTGATTGGCCTGGTATTTGGTGTTGGAGCCGCTTGGTTTATTTTCAGTATGAGCAAGCGTTTTCCCGGGAAAAGCTTAATCGATATCAATAACCAGGCTTTCGGAAAAATAGCTGGGGGCATTCTATCCCTTGTATTTCTGGCCATGATGTTCAATACGTCAATTACCCAAATTCGGGAAATTTCCGATTTCGTAACGACGCAAATGATGGAGGAGACGCCCCAGCTGGTCATTTGCCTGCTGATGGTTGTGCCGATTACGCTTGCGCTGCGCGGTGGTATCCCTACGATTGGGCGGCTGGGAGAGGTCATCTTCCCGCTTTATTCCGCTTTGTTTATTTTACTCGTCATTTTGCTACTCCCCAAAATAGATTTGACCCAGCTGCTGCCGATCGAGGTAACGGGATTCCCGGGCATCGTGAAGGGGTCGCTTTTTTTTATCGCGTTTCCCTATTGCGAGCTTTTCGCCTTTCTTATGATTTTCCAAAACGTAGAGGAAAGTGAGCATAAGGCGCGGGATTATTTACTCGCTGCTCTCGTAGCAGGCATGGCTATTTGGGTCATTATTGTCATGTGTATATGTGTTCTGGGCGTATTTACAACGGAAATTACCGTATATTCACCCTATGTGATGGCGAAAAAAATCAATATCGGCGACTTTGTGCAACGCCTGGAGGCGGTACTGGCAATTGACTATATCATATCCACTTACTTTCGAAGCCTCATCTATGGTTATGCTTTTATAAGAGGTTTGCAGCAGCTGTTTAAGCTTCGGGACCATCGGTTTATGCTGTGGCCATTCGGATTTCTTATCGTCGGTTATGCTTATTTTCTAGCTCCGGGCATCGTTGCTTTTGTGCAATTCGATGTGGCGTGGCTGTTCTGGGTGTTTACATACTCGCCGGGGCTGCTGCTGCTAAGTTATATTGCTGCTGGGCTCAGACAGGGCTGGGGCAAGAAGGGGAGGGCTGGCATGAAGCAAGAGAAATAACCGCGCTTCTAAATTTCCAATTCCAAGGCATAATTAGAAGTCCGGTTGGACAATATATGCAATTATGTGCAGGTTTGGGAGGCGGATTCTAGATGAGCGTTTCTGTGGACAAGCGGCTGGATCGTAAATTAATGAGCAATCTCTCGTTCATCAGAGCAAGCCTTGGCAATAGCCAGGATCTCGTGATTAAAGAAATGAATAATGATAATGGGATGCAAGCAGCGCTTGTTTATATGGATGGCTTAACGGATTCCACTGTCATTCATCATGTCATCCTGGATTATTTTATGTCCGAGGAGCAAACGGCGAACCGCAAAAACGGCAATAGGCTATTATATTTGAAAAATGCGGTGCTGGCGGTAGGTGAAGCCGTTACGATCAGCGAATGGGACCCGTTATTTTATCAACTGCTATCTGGCTGGGCTGTTTTATTATTGGAAGATTGTCCAGAAGCAATTTGTGTAGCCGCAGAGGGATGGAAGGATCGCAACGTCAGCGAGCCGACCTCACAGGTTGTCGTTAGGGGCCCAATGGAAGCTTTTACTGAAAATATTGTGACCAATCGAGCACTCATCCGGCGGAAAATCAAGGACCCGCAGCTGTGGACAGAAGGCATGGAAATAGGCCAGATTACGAAAACCTCTGTATCCATAATGTACCTTCGCAATATAGCAGATGAGAAGATCGTCGAGGAAGTGAGAAAGCGGCTTGGTGAAATCAATATCGACGGCATTTTGGAGAGCGGTTATATTGAGGAGCTGATTCAGGATACCGCAATGACTCCCTTTGCTACGATCTACAATACCGAACGGCCCGATACGATTGCTGGCGGGCTGCTGGAAGGCCGAGTTGCGATATTGGTAGATGGCACGCCCTTTGTGCTGCTGGTGCCGGCGCTGTTCATTCAATTTTTCCAATCAGCGGAAGATTATTATCAGCGTGCGGACATCAGCACCTTGCTGAGGATGCTGCGGTTTGTTGCTTTTATGATCACGCTGCTAGCTCCATCGCTTTATATCGCCATTACGACCTTCCATCAAGAAATGCTTCCAACCAGCCTGCTTATAAATTTGGCGGCTCAGCGCGAGGGCGTGCCCTTTCCGGCCTTTATTGAAGCGCTGGCGATGGAGCTCACATTCGAAATATTGCGGGAAGCTGGCGTGCGAATGCCAAAAACCGTTGGACAAGCGGTTTCGATCGTCGGTACGCTCGTCATAGGGCAGGCGGCTGTAGATGCGGGCATCGTCTCGGCGGCAATGGTTATTATCGTATCGATTACAGCGATATCCAGCTTTGTTATACCAGCTACAAGCATGTCGATATCGGTACGGATGATTCGATTCGTCTTAATGGGGCTTGCCGCTTCCTTTGGGCTGTTCGGCATTTTGCTCGGCTATATTTTGCTCGTCCTGCATTTGAATAGTCTGCAATCGTTCGGTATTCCTTATATGCAGTCGTTTTCCCCATTCATATGGAGCAATCAGAAGGATACGCTGTTCCGGCTGCCTTGGACGAAAATGCGAACGCGCCCTGCTGCAACCGCGGCGAAAAATTTGGTGCGGCAAGGGCCAAGGAACAAGTCGAACATTTAGGAGGATCAAGCATGAGCAGAATTACTTGGCGAGCAGGCAAACTGCTCTTGCTATTGCTGATAGGGTCGCTTGCGGCTTCCGTGGTAAGCGGCTGCTGGAATCGGCGGGAGCTGGATACGCTAGGCATTCAGCTGGGAACGGCCATTGACAAGATCGGCAATCAATACCGCGTTTCTGTACAGGTTGTTATTCCTAGCGAGCTGTCAGCAAAGGCTGGCGGGGGAGGCCGCTCGCCAGTAGCCATGTATGAGGCGACCGCGCCAACCGTATTTGAAGCATTCCGCAAACTGACGGAAACGAGCTCGCGAAAAATATATTCTGCGCATATTCGGGTGCTGATCATCGGAGAGACGCTGGCTAAGGAAGGCATTGCCAATGTTCTCGATCTGCTGTCACGTAATCCGGAAGCACGAACGGATTTTTATTTAATGATTGCGCATAAAGCGCCGGCCAATCAAATTTTGAAAATTTTGACGTCGCTGGAGAAGATCCCGGCGGAAAACTTATTTTATGCGCTGGATACATCCGCCAAAACATGGGCTCCCACGACAACCGTTACGATCGAACGCTTGATTGAACAGCTTGTTACAGACGGAGTCAGCCCTGTATTGACCGGAGTACGGCTGGAAGGCAACGTCCGGGAAGGGGAAAGTATTTCGAATATCCAGCAGGCTGATTCGCGAACACGTACCCGGATTACCGGGCTTGCTGTTTTTAATTCTGACAAGCTTATCGGTTGGCTCAATGAAAATTACAGCAAAGGCTACAACTATATTATGGATAACGTGAAAAGCACCGTAGGCCATCAGAGCTGTCCAGATGGAGGCTACATTGTATTGGAGGTTATACGCAGTAAAACGAAGCTTACACCAAAGGTCATTGACGGAAAGCCAGTCATTAAGGTGAAGATGAAGCAGGTCGCATCGATTGCCGATGTGGAATGCAAAATCGATTTAACGAAACCGGAAACGATTAAAATGCTGGAAAAAAACGGGGAGAAAAGGCTGCAAGAGCTCGTTCAGGGAGTAGTTGAGCATGTACAGAAAACCTATAATGCCGACATATTTGGCTTCGGCAATACGTTTCATGAATACAAGCCTCGGCAGTGGGAGAAGTGGAAGAACGATTGGAATGAGCTTTTTCCACAGGTCAAGCTGGAATATGATATTGAGCTTCAGATTCCAAAGGTTGGCACGACAAATGATGCCTTTCAAAACTATTTGAAGAAATGAGTGAGGCCAAGTGGCTGGAATATTATTTATATCGGCTCTGGCCATAACGATTGCATGCCTTGAGCTGCCGAAGCTGGCGAAAAAAGGCTGGAAGAAAGAAATCGCTGTTTATTTAATTATGCTGCTGGGGGGGGCTTTTTTGAGCATATGTGCTGTCAACCAAATCAGATTGCCCAGCCCTTTAAACATTATTGTGTATATTTATAAGCCAGTCGAAAGTTGGTTCAATGCATTATAATTCGAGGGGGCGAGAGCATGCCGAAGCAGGAAAGCATAAGCACAAGACAAATGGCTGTATTCGTGCTGTTTTTCATTGTGGGCGATATGTTTTGGTTTATTCCGACCCTGCTTGCTTCTATTCTGGACTCGGATGCCTGGATCCCCTCTTTGCTAAGCATGTTTACTGGGCTCGTCGTCGTCTGGTTTATAGATAAGTGCTACCGCCTTTTTCCGGGACTTACGTTGATTGAAATCCACCGGAAGGCGCTGGGAAAATGGCTGGGCGGCCTATGCAGCTTATTTTTCCTATACTTGCTTTTTAATACGGTAGGTGTTCAACTGAGAGTTGTCGGAGACTTCGTTACGACCCAGATGATGCCGGAAACACCAGCACGGGTTACCGTCCTAATGATTACACTTTTACTTGTCATTACCTTGAGGGCTGGACTGACGGTTTTCGCAAAATCGGGCGAGGTTTTTATCGTGGGCGTTGTATTGATGTTTATTATGTTCATCATTATGCTGCTTCCTGAAGCAACCCTTTCCAACTTGCTGCCTGTTTTTCATCACAAAGCAGCGGACTATGGCAAAGGCATATTGTATACAACCTCCTTTCCATTCTTCCAAATGGTTACCCTCTTTATGATCTTTCCTGCCATGAAGCAAGCAGAAAGCTGGACCCGAGATTTTATGCTGGCTTCCCTGATAGCCAGCTTCTCCTTATTTCTGATCGTTATTATGTCGCTGCTTGTACTGGGCGATTACATGACAGAGCATCAAATCTATGCCGCGTACGCCATGGCGAAAAGAATTAGCATTGGCCGATTTATTGAACGGGTTGAGGCTGTACTGGTCATCAGCTATATCGTATCGACCTATGTGAAAATGCTAATTAATGCTTTTGCCTTTATCTATGGCTTCACTCAGTTTCTTGGCCTGCGGGAGCATCGTGAATTAATATTTCCATTCGGCTTGCTAATGTTCGGGCTTGCTTATGCAATTGGCCCCAACATGCCGTATATAAATGGGCTTGCAACCATTTGGCCCTTCTGGGATTTGACCAATATTTTGCTTTTGGCGCTGGCAGCCGTCATCATGTTGGTGTTTAAGAAAGGGAAAATCTATTAGATCAGGATGGCAGATGGAAGAGTTCCTCTTAGTTAAACGCATATTTAATAGAATGAACAGACCATCCCGAATCTCTCAGCATACGATATTGTATGGATTGAGAAGAGGGGGATACCTGATGCCTGGGTTTGTATATTTGTGCTCCATTTGTGCGTTTTTGGGGTCTATTGTGACATTCGCTTTTGGTGTATGGATGGAATCGCTTACACTACTGATCGTCGTTATGGCTATTGATTATGTGACTGGAGTGTCAGCATCTTTAAAGGAGGGTCGAGGCCTTAACAGTTCATTTGGAGCATGGGGAATTGCTCGCAAAGGGCTTATGCTGCTCGTCATACTCATCGCACACCGTGTAGATCTATTGTTGGATGCTAATAATATGACGATGGGAGCGGCTATTTATTTTTATATTGCCAATGAACTGATCTCTATTACTGAAAATTACGGAAGATTGGGTTTGCCGCTTCCGGATAAAATACGTCAAATGATTGAAATTTTAAAGGATAAAAATAAGTAAATGTTCATCCATGTAGCACTTGTATAAAGCGGCTCACTTTGTATATAATAGGAACAAGTGTTCTTATTGCGAAGGGGGCTGTTTATTTTGATGAAGCCATTGGAGAAACCGACTGCGCGAGTGCTAGTTATGAGGCGTCAACCGATTCAGAGAGAGGAGGAGCTTGTGCTGGCAAGGCGTTATGTGCTGCTTGGCATCATTGTACGGATTCTGGATCATGATATACGTGTGCTTCATTCAAGTGAAGCCAAGCTTCCTAAGCTTTATGAGACGATGCTGCTTGGCTTGCAGGACCGTGTGTTGCTGGAGCTTGCTGCTCTTCGTAAACAGCTGAGAAGCAAGGGCATTGAAATGGTTGAAGAGAAACGAAGTGAAGATGGGCTGGAGGCGCAGTATATTTGTCGAGGGTACCGCCACCGTTTCATTCTGCTATGGGGATATATTCGCTCGGAATCGGAGCAGCTGCTTCGAACGTATTGTCGATAATAATAAGAACTGCTTTACAAATGAAATGTCAAGCAACACCCTGGCTGCTTTTAGCGGCAATTGAGAAAAGTTCATCATTTTGTCATAATCACCAAAAAAGTTTTCCCCTTAATCAGTTTAAGCTTGAGTACATAGGACGATCTTATGTAATATAAGAAGTAAACATTAGATAGTAAAGGGGAGTACGTTGTAATGCATAAGTGGATTATGTTTGTATTAATGACAGCGGCATCACTGCTAGGTGTTTATTTGCTAACAGCAGGCTTGCCGCCAAAGCCAGTGGATGAATCTGCTACATTGCCAGAGGGAACGGTGCTAGTTAACGTACAAGCCAACGCCGATTTCACTTTCGATCAACCGGAATATAAAGTGAAGGTTGGAGACAAGGTCATTCTTCGTCTGAAAAACAAAAGCGGTATTCACGGTTTGCAAATTGATGAGCTGAATGTTGATCTTGAAGGCGAGAAGCTGGAAGCAAATATTGAGTTCGACAAGCCGGGCGAATATGTGATGCATTGCTCCGTTCCATGCGGTACGGGTCATATGGAGATGAAGACGAAGCTAATTGTAGAAGCGGCTTAATAAACGAATTTTTCATTAAAAAGAGCAGGTGCTTTGCGGCGCTTTCTGCACATAGGTTTTATAAACAAGAAGAGGAGCCGGCTGGCTCCTCTTTTTAAAAATATAAGCATGTATAAGTTTTCCCCCTATAATTGGCTTATATTTCACCCTCGAAACGGTAGCTTTGCCGCCGGAGGAGGACTTTCGGCCGTTTACGCTAGGCGCGATAACGCGTTCTGGACGAGGTTCGGTACACGATGACGTCGGCAATCAATCCGAGCAGCGCCCATGTAGCGACAGTAAGTACATACATAAGCATCACACTTACCTCGTGAACATCGATAAACAGGTCAACGAACCAGGCTGGGACGCTGAACATAAAGAACACCATATTATGCGGGTCGTAGCCGGTAGAATTGTACAGGCATAAAGCCAGTCCAATCAGGGCGGCGATCGCTGTAAATTTATAACGCATGTTAAATCAGTCCTCTCTCATCGGATTAACGTTGCCGGATTGCGGCTGCTTGGGTTATTATGTGACAAAAGGGTTTAAGCAATTCCACTAGTCGAAGGGAGTAATACGATAATGATTACGCATATTGTTTTGTTTAAACTAAAGGATAACAGCGCCGAGAGCGTGGAAACGACCGCACAGGTGCTTCGCAATATGGAAGGTAAAATTGATGAATTAAAATCGATTACGGTTGGACTGGACGTCCTGCATTCCGAACGTTCTTATGATATTGGCCTGATTACAACTTTCGAATCGCTTGATGCATTGGCGGCTTATCAGGTACATCCGGTGCACCAGAAAGTAATTGAGCATATGACCCAGGTTCGCGAAGCGTCTGTAAGCATCGATTTTGAAAGCTAAGGAGCTGCGAGGAAAATAGTACCCGCTTTTGTTGGCAAATTCTCCACGGCTTTGGGAGCTTTGTCGATAAATTAGCGGTACTTTCTTTCGTCCCAGTCTTCAAGATACGCCAGCCTTAAGAGAGGACGTTAATGGCAATGGGAGAAGACGTATATCAAATAATGACGTATTTGTTCGTCATTATTGCCAGCAGCATTATTATGGTCGCTGTGCTCAAGCGCAAGGCCAAAAAAAAGAAGTAACGATAAAGGTGGCGTAGCGGTATGTATTACGTGAATCGCGAACAAATTGCGGTGAGGCTTAATGCAATTCCTGATATTTCTGAGGCACTGACCTCCATTGCAGCCGAGTGGAATGGCAGCATGCTGCAAGGACTGGCACAGGAGCGGGCGCTGCATCTTGCAGTTGAAACCGTTACCGATGTCGGCAGCTATCTTATTGACGGATTTATGATGCGCGATGCGAGCAGTTATGAGGATATTGTGGATGTGACTGGAGCGGAAGGCGTATTTTCCGCAGAGCTGCTGCCGACGTTCAAGCAATTGGTACAGCTGCGCAGGCCGCTCGTTCAGCAATATTATGAATGGCAGCGCGGCGAGCTGCATCCGCTAACCAGTCAGCTTGCACCGCAATTGCTGCGCTTCAAACAGGAAGTGGAGCTTTATCTGGAGCGCGAGCTGGTTGATTTTGAGGGAAAAGTTTAAACCGAATCGTACACACCATACTTTTAGAATATGTTACAATACCTGTAACAAGCGTTCGAAGGTGGCGATAGGATGAAGCAGCAAAATCAACGAAGCGCCGGTCCTGCGCCGGATAAGAGAACGTCTCCAGGCTCTACGCGTCAGCGCATTTTGCATTTGCTCAAGATGAATGGCTCTATGAATGCCGCGCAGCTTGCAAGCGAGCTTGCGCTGACTGAAATGGCCGTCAGGCGGCATATGTACGCACTTGAAGAGGAACAAGCTATACAAATTGTGATGGTCAAGCAGGCAATGGGAAGACCGCTGCATCGATACGAGCTTACCTCGCACGCGGATGACCGTTTTCCAAAAAACTACCATACGCTGGCGCTTGATTTACTCGGAGAGCTGGCAGACGAGGCAGCTACAGCAGGCCTTATTACCCGCATGTTTGAAGGCCGCAAGCAGAAGCTGCTGGAGCGTTATGCTCCGCGCATGGCGGGCAAAGCACTGGAGCAGAAGGTGCTGGAGCTTGCAGCTATTCAAAATGCCGGAGGTTATATGGTTGAGGTCGAGCCGGCAGGCGAGGGGCATTTTGTATTAAATGAGTATAACTGCCCAATCGCGCAGGTAGCGAATCAATACCAGCAGGCTTGCAGCTGTGAGCTGACGTTATTTCAGTCGCTGCTTCATGCAGAGGTAGAGCGGACCGAATGCCTCGCTAAAGGCGGAACCAAGTGCACGTACAAAATAAGTGCCGTATAGGTTAATATAGGGTCTATATACGTTTAAGGGATAAACCGATGGACAGGCAGGTCATTTGACCTTGCTCTAGCCATCGGTTTTTTTGCATGCCGTTGTGTCAAGACAAGCCCATGCTGCTTATAATGGCATTACGAAATGGGCAGATGCCCTGCTCTGGTTTACAACGGGAGGTGAACGGGCGATGAACCTTATAGCGGGATGCGCGATTGCAGCTACATTAGCCTTTATTGGGTTAGTGGTGGGCGTATTGCTTGGCTTGCGCAAAGGGCTGATTCAGCTCGAAAGCTTGCGCACAAGCGCCGACGAGCTGAGGGGACAGCTGCAGCTTACAGCGGCTGAGACAGTCGCTTTAATGGAGCCGGCGAAGCAATCCCTCCTGCTGGTGCACCAGCAGCTGCAAAATGTCCAATCCTTGTTCTCAGCGGCAGGGCAAATTGGCGAGACGATCGAGCAAACGACAGAAACCGTTAGCCGAGTCTCCTCGCTGTTGTCCGAATCCGCTGCCGAGCATATAGCGAAGGCTGACACGAGAAATAAGGCAAAAGAAGCGATGGAATGGGCAGAGCTAGGTATGCTGGCGTGGCAGCTTTGGCAAACTAAGCGCAAGCATAATAGCTGAAAGCAATAACGGCGCGAAAATGGCGGAATGCGCCGCAATAATGAAGGGAGCGAATCGTATGGCAAAGCAGAAGCAAACGAAAGGATTTTTGTTGGGGGCATTGGCAGGTACGGTTGCAGGAACCGTTACAGCGCTGCTTCTTGCTCCAAAAGCAGGCAAGGAGTTGCGTGAGGATATAGCAGGCGGCGTTCAAGATTTGAGCGAAAAAACGGTTAGAGCAGTTGAGCAGTGCGGCGAGAAAACGACTAGGGCGGCAAGACAGCTGGGCGATAAAGCGGTACACATCGCGGATTGTGCCAAGGATGGAGCAGAGGCTCTCATTAGCAGCGCGCGTACATGGAGAAAAGGCGGGCCTCAATTAACGACGGAGGCTGCTGGAGAATTGGGGCAACTAGAAGACTCAGTGGAAGCAGCAAACCTCTCGGAGGAGCTGGCATCTGAGGGAACAGCTGAAACGGTAGCAGCGGAAGCTGCGGAAGCGATTGAAAAATAGTGCGTCGACCGCGCTGTGAAGCTGCGTTATATAAGGAATAGAGCAGCAACCATGCATGGAGCCTGCCATAATTGGGAGCAGGCTCTTTCCTGTTATACAAATATATGCATGTATAAGTTGCACACTTATAATGAGCTTATACTTCAACGCGAAACGGTAACTTTGCCGCCAAAGGATGGCGACAGCCGTTTCACCTTGCCAGCTGCTCTACATATTTCCTAGGTTGCGTATTGCGCCGCATCTTAAGCGTATTTCTTGTAGGCTGTCCATAATTGAGATAAGATGTAGGTACGTTTTGATAGCTGAAAACATATGCTATTGATGTCTTATTCTCCTCATGAGCGACTACAATACGTTTAAGAAAGCGGTGTGTTTGTGCAGCAACCGATTGCCATACTTGATTCAGGCGTGGGCGGGCTTACCGTCGCCAAGGAAGTCATGCGCCAACTGCCGCGTGAAAAAATTATTTATTTTGGCGATACGGCTCGAACACCATATGGACCTCGTCCTTCGCAGGAAGTCGTTCAATTCACACGGGAAATTGTCGATTATTTAATCCAGTTTCGGCCGAAAATGATTATTATAGCTTGCAACACCGCTACGGCGGTTGCACTGGAGGATATACGTTCTAGAGTAAACATACCTGTCATTGGTGTTATCAATCCCGGGGCAAGAGCGGCCATCAAGCGCACCCAGACGGGTTGTATTGGTGTTATTGGCACAGAGGGAACAATAAGAAGCGGCGCTTATGAACAAGCACTCAAGGAGCTGTCGCCAAGCGTACGCGTTATAAGCGAGGCTTGTCCTTTATTTGTTCCGCTTGTGGAGCGGGGCAATTTTCGTTCCACCGAAACGTATGAGACGATTCGCCGATCTATCGGCCACCTGAGCCTATATCCGATGGATTGCCTTATTTTAGGCTGTACGCATTATCCTTTTTTGACAGAAGCGATCGCTGAAGTTGTTGGCTCCCGCATAGAGCTGATCAGCTCCGCAGACGAGACGGCTCGCGATATTAGTACGATCCTTCATGACAAGGGCGAGCTTTCCCGAGGCGAAGTGCTGCCTGTTCATCAGTTTTTCTCCAGTGGCGACCCCTTAATGTTTAAAGCCATTGCCCAGCAATGGCTTGGCGAACAAATTGAGCTGACGCCGGTCGTATGGCAGGTGCCAACGATCGGATAACGGCTCTATCCGTTTTTTGCGCAGCACATTTCTCATCCTTCGAAAAAGCTTCTCAAGCCGCTGGCAAGTGGCATGGGAGGCTTTTTTGCCGAATATAATTCAGGAGAGGCCATTTTGGAGCGAGGTGAGGAATACGGTTAATGAAGGATGGGAAAATAAATACGGTTATCAGGAGCTGCTCGCGAACTGCCGCGAGCTGACGCAAACGTACCCATTTGTCACCGTTCATACGATTGGGCATAGCGTGCTCGGCAAGCCCATTGTTGCGCTGCGCTGCGGAACGGGTGCAAGAAGCATTCATATGAATGGGGCCTTTCATGCGAATGAATGGATTACATCGGCTATGCTTATGCGATTTGTAGGGGATTATGCCGCGTCATGCGCTGAAGGCCGCTCGATCTGCGGCGAGCTGTCTTCGCGGCTGTATGAGGAGACAACGCTGTGGGCCGTGCCTATGGTCAATCCGGATGGTGTGGAGCTTGCGCAGGAAGGGGCGCTGCCTACCCACCCGTTCTATTCCCAGCTCATGGCATGGAATGAAGGCCGGGAGTCCTTTGCCGATTGGAAAGCCAATGCGCGCGGTGTCGATTTGAATGACCAGTTTCCGGCACATTGGGAGGAAGAGTGCCAGCGGCGCGAAGTTCATGGGCCTGGTCCGCGCGATTATCCGGGCCCTTATCCGTTAAGTGAGCCAGAAGCGATGGCGATAGCGAATTTAACGACAGCGCAGCGATTTGATTTGACCGTCGCCCTGCACACGCAGGGAGAGGAAATTTATTGGAACTATCGCGGCTATGAGCCAAAGGAATCGGAGCAGCTTGCGGAGCGGCTAGCCCTCGTCAGCGGTTATAAGCCAGTGAAGCTGACAGGCAGCGATGCCGGCTATAAAGATTGGTTTATCCAGCGATTTAGAAGGCCAGGCTTTACGATTGAAGCGGGACGGGGAGAAAACCCGCTGCCGCCTCAGCAGCTTCCCGCCATCTATGAGGCGGTGAAGCCGCTTCTCGTGGAGGCGTTGTCGCTTCACCGGGAACGGGAGCTTTAGCCACTTTCTAATGTAAACGCTGTGTGCAAAGCAGAGCGCAAATAGCCGCAGGAAATGAAGCGCAGCTTCGATTTCCTGCGGCTATTGCTGGTTGAACGGGATGGAGGAAGAGGAGTGCCCGTCTTTAGTCCAGCTTTGCAGCAGAGATGATTATGCTATAATGAAGGCGAAAAATAACAATGAAAGGCGGCGAATGACATGCGGAAATTTTTATCGCTCCGGCATTGGCAGCGCACGTTCAGCCGAATTTTTCAACTGCTTCGCTCCAAGGAGGTTTCCTGGAAAGACAAGCTGTTGTTTCTTGTCCCGGTGCTGCTGTATTGGGTTTTGCCTGACGCATTGCCCTATTTGCCGTTTGATGATATAGCCGTGACAATGATTGTTGCAGAATGGTTTGCCCGCAGAACCGAGAACAAGTATAATAGGATAAGTTAAAATTTTTTTCTAATTGCTGGTTAGACAAATGAAGGAGTGTTTAAGTGATGATGACAGTCAAAATTTCGCGCAATGCGGCAAAAATATTGAAGCTTGAGCTGGACAAGCCTGAGAATGAAGGCAAGAAACTTCGCGTATATGTGACGCATTCGCACGGCGACCATGCGCACTATGGCATGGGCATCGATGATCCGACGGATAAGGATGTTGTCGTTTCCACAGATAAAGATATCGATGTTATTTTGGAGAAGGACAACAAATTTCTGGACGGCATTCGCATTGACTACTTCTATGTGCCGGAAGAAGGCTTTGCCATTACGAACCCTTCCCAAGGCAATCACGGCGACCACTAACAGGCCGTGAGACCGAAGACAATACGGAAGTAGGACTAACAATAATGGCAAATGATATAATGGTATGTGATAAATGCAGGTTTTATCAGGTTAAGACGCTGGTGCCAAAGCTGCAAAAGCTAGCGCCCGATGCGGAAATTCGGGTTGGCTGCAAATCCTATTGCGGGCCTTGCGCAAGGTCGCCATTTATTTTTATTAATGGACGTTATATAAAAGGCGCTACTGAAGATGAAGCCATTGAGAAGGCCAAACGTTACATTAAAGGATAGTCAACATATGGCAGCAGGGAAGAGACTCAACATCTGTTGGGTCTTTTTTTGCCAATAGAAGCGTGAGCGGGCATTGCCATTCTTTGAAGGCAGTGCCCGTTCATGCTTTCATATTTGAGGAGGTGAGTGAGCATGCGTCGTTTCCGCTATTATATCGCTGGATTGATTTTGGCCTTGCTGTACATTGTAGCTGCCGAGCTAATCTGGCTCCCCGCTCCGCTTAAGCTGGCCGCTTCTGGCCTGCTTTGGATTGATATGATTAACTGGCTGCTCTATGCGCTCGCTTTCATTCCTTTGCTCTGGCTGGTTGGCGGCTGCCGGGGCATTGTGGAGCGGGTGAATCGTAGCGGCGGTTTTGCTCGCGTTGCGACGATTCGTTTCGAGCGTCTGCTTGCAGTCGTTCAATATGGCATCGCTCTGCTCGGTGTGTCCGCTATCGGATGCATTGCTATTTTTCCGCAAAGGTTAGTACTGTCGCTGCCGCTCATCGGCGGCATGCTGCTGATTGTTTGTATTGAAATGGTTTGGAGCGAGCTGCTTGCGCGCCGCAGTATGGAGAAGCGGAGAGGCCGCTGGCCTAAAACCTTTATTTGGATGCTGGGCTCTGGGCTAGCCGCTGCTTTTGTACTGGTGTACCCGACAAATTATATCGTCACTTATCCGGGCCTTACGATGAACATGAACCGCTATGCCCATGTCGAAGGAGGAGCCGCTGGAGGCAGCATTAGCGGCGTGCTGGTGTTTGATCGGCCTGCAGTGCCTGCGGACTGGCTGTACAGCCTGGTGCTGCCGGAATATTCGTTTGAGCGCAAGCCTGAGAACGAGCCTTCCTTGTCAGAGTCCTATACACTCGTTTCGACGATGAAAACAGATGCGAACAGTGTGGCCGCTGCGATTGCCGAGGGCAAGGCGGGCATAGGAAATGGCGTAACAACGACAGGGGTCCGGATTATCGGCATGACGAAGGATTCCATAGCTCAGGGCGCGCTCGCTCCTGGCGATTTAATCGTCAGCTTGAATGGCAAGGGGGTGGCGAGTGTGACGGAACTGACCTCTATTATGGCAGATCCCGCCTTTGTTGTACCGGGAGAAGCGGTTCAAGTCGGTGTTCAAAGAGGGACGTTAGCAGAAAAATTAACGCTTGAGGTGAAGACAGCGGCGGCGGCTGCGACCGATCAATTGCCTGTGCGCGCCGTATTCGGCATTTCGGTGCAAAACGAACTGAAGCTGGATGCCCCAAGGCCTGTCAGCTATTATTCGTATATTGCCCATATCGGCGGGCCGTCCCATGGCGCCATGCTCACGCTGGCGCTTCTGGATCAGCTTACGCCAGGCGGGGTGACACATGGGCTGCAAGTTGCCGGCACCGGCACGATAGAGCCGGATGGCTCGGTGGGCCTCGTCGGCGGTGTGCCGCAGAAGGCCTATGCGGTGAGCCGGACCGATGCCGATGTTTTCTTCGTACCGGCAGAGCTTGAGCAGGAGGCGAAGAGCGCAGCGCCTGAGCTGCTTGTCGTGCCGGTAAGGACCATTGACGATATTTTGCTCTGGCTGCAAACCCACGGGAAGTCCTGACCGCAGGGTAAAAATAAACCGGGGGCTAGCTGCTTAAAGGCCAGCCCCATAAAAATGCCCCATGCATCGCCGCTTGTATTGCGGCCTGTCATGGGGCATTTGCTTTATTTTCGAGCGGCTACTTGGGTGCTGCCGGCACGAACGATGCTTTTATCATAAAGCTCGGGGATTAAATTATGGATGACCAGAAGGTCCGACATGGACAGCTCAGTTTGCGCGTCAGCCCTCAGGTTAAGGCATGGAGCCAGTTCGCCAGGTGATTGTTCCGCAACGTTCCAGCATGTGCCATGCTCGGCAAGCCCATCAGCGGAAGGGATATAATAAACGCCGCCATTCGTAAATGCGCCATTGCGCAGCACAACAAGCTTGCTGTTTTGCTGCGGCTGACGCATGCTTTCCGTAATAAGCGGCGTTCCAATCATTGCAAGCTCGCTTGACGATATTCCAAGCAAATGCAGCAGCGTTGGCGCGACATCAAGCTGACCGCTCGGCGAGGAATAGGTGCCTGCATAACGATCGTCCGGCAAATGGACGAGCAACGGCACCTGCTTAACGATTTGTTCCCGCTCCAGCTCATTTAACGGCTTGCCCAGAAACGTTTCAAACAAGCTCCAATCGCTGATCGAATTATCATGATCGCCATACATGGCAAATATCGTATGATCCCAAAGCCCTTCCTGCTGAAGCCGTTCAATAAGCTCGCCAAGCGCTTCATCCACGTAATGGATCGCTTGCAAATAATCGCCCATTATCGTGCCTTCTAGCTCGCCGAGCGAAAGCGTTTGTTCAGCTGCGGGAATTTGATAGGGATGATGGCTCGACAGCGTGATCAGAAAGGAATGAAACGGCTGCGGCTGCTCGGCAATTTGGTCAAGCGATTGGCGAAAAAAAGATTTATCTCCAAGCGACCAGCCGATCGGCTCGTCCAGCTCGTATTGTTTTTTGCTCACAAAAGCATCGTATTTCATATTCGCGTACATGGTATTGCGGTTCCAGAAGCTTCCTTCGTAGGCATGAAATACACTAGTGTAGTAGCCGTTATTATGCAGCATCTGCGGCAAGCATTGAAATTCATTCCCGGCATATTGAATAAATACCGAGCCGCTGGCGAGCGGCTGAAGCGAGCAATTGCTGGCAAAATCCGCGTCCGACGTTCGGCCCTGCGCAGTCTGGTGATAAAAGGAGCTGAAATAGGCGCTGCTCTTGACCAGCTTATTGATGTTCGGCGTTATTTCCTGGCCGTTGAACGACTTGCCAATCATGAAGTTTTGGAAAGCTTCTGCTTGTACCAAAATAATATTGCTGCCTTTATACGCGCCAAAGCTTAAGTCCCGCTCCAGCTTGGCGCGCGATTGCCCGGATTGCTCCGTCCAGGCGAGCACCTGTGATGTCGTCTCGGCAGAGACGGCTTCTGCATTCAGCCAATGCAGCGCTGCATAGCGATACAGATCATAGCCGTGAAAGCCTAGTGCGCCTGTCACATTATAAAGCGATAAATTCCACCAATTGCTTTCGAATAATCCTTTTGCCCATGTGCGCTTGGCATCGTTAATGCCGCCAAAGGTTACCATTAATCCGATGGTCAGCAGGGCGAGGCTTAACAATAAACGCGGTGCTTTTGCTCGCCAATGCGGCTGCTTGCTGCGCTGGGGTAAAGCGGCCACAGCGTTTGTGGCAGCTGGCATAGCAACAGACACGGCTGCTGGTTTGGCAGTGCGCCGCTTCCATGCCAGCAGACCGGCATAACCAAGCAGCAGCGGGATATCGGCCAGCAATACAAAATCTTTCACTTCCAGCAGCGTAGCAATGCTGCCTCCAAGCGCCTCCACCTGCCCGGCCTGCAGCAGAACGGGCACGGAAATCAAATCCTCGAAGTAGCGATAATAAATTAAATCGGCATACAAAATAGCCGAGAACAGGGCATTCATTGCGAATAACGCAATGAATCTGCCCCGCAGCGGCAGCAGCAGCGTCCAGAAGCTGCAAAGCGCAAGGGTGCCGATGGCGATTTTGACATCATAGACGTTCATTTTCATATTGGGCACAGCTATAAATAAATCAAAGGCATACAGCTTAAGCAGCAGCACTCCGAAAAAAAGCAGCAGTTCCGCGCCATAGGGACGCCGTCCCCAGCGGGCTGCTGCTTGCAAGCTGTTGGCTAGAGCCTTGTATCTTTTTTGTTGCATGAATTGAAAGTCCCTCTCTTAGAGTCCCTTTCCTCTCCCAAAAAGCGATTCTATTTCTCTATTTATTATTTTTCTGATGATTGGGATTTGCGGTTTGCATATAGGCCGCCTGGTCCGAAAAACTGGTAATAGTTGCATTCAATCCGCCCGTTGAACAGCTTGCGTTTCTTGTCGGCAGGACGGCCCATATAATGCTCGATAGCAGCAACAGGCGTAAAAGCGAAAAATGACCAGGTCGGCAAATGGAGCGCCGACATGCCGAACTGGCGCAGCGCCGCTTCCGCCTCGCGATCATCGCCGAGTCGCTCCCCGTATGGCGGGTTGGTCACGATGACGCCGTATTCGCCCTCGGGCTTAATTTTCGCAGCTGGCATGACGCTCAGCTTAATGTCTTTGCCGAAGCCGGCTTTCTTAATATTGGCTGTCGCGATTTCGATGGCGCCGGGGTCAATATCCGATCCGGCAATTTGCAGCGCCACATCATCCTTCACCGCATCAAAGGCTTCTTCACGCGCCGTTTCCCACAGCTGGTCCGGCACTAGCGGCCAGCCCTCGCTGTTGAAGGAGCGGCGCAGCCCTGGAGCGACGTTCCACGCCAGCATAGCGGCCTCAATCAGAATGGTGCCCGACCCGCAGAACGGGTCATAGAGCGGGCGCTCCGGCTGCCAGCGGCTAATTTGCAGCAGCGCAGCTGCCATCGTCTCGCGCAGCGGCGCTTCTGTCGCCACATTGCGATAGCCGCGCTTATGCAGGCCAGCGCCTGTCGTATCAAGTGTCAGCTGCGCGCGATCATTAAGCAGCGTAACTTCGATGACGTAGCGGCCTTCATTTTCCGGAAACCACTCGGTTGCGTAGCGCTCTTTCATTTTTTCTACGACTGCCTTCTTCACGACGCTCTGGCAGGCAGGGACGCTGGACAGCTGCGACTTATGGGAACGTCCGTCCACCGGAAATTCGCCATCTCCGGGAATCCAATCAGGCCAGTTCAGCGCCTTCGTGCCTTCGAACAGCTCCTCGAAGGTGGTCGCCTGAAATTCGCCCATCTTGACCAGAATCCGTCCTGCCGAGCGCAGCCATAAGTTGGTGCGGCAAATATCGATCGGTTCAGCCGGGAAAGTAATGCGTCCATTTTCTACTGTCAAGTCGGTATAGCCAAGCTCCTTGAGCTCGCGTGCGACAATCGCCTCAAGGCCCATCGGCGTCGTTGCGATCAATTCAATTTTCGTTGTCATTCGTGTCACTCTCTCCTTCGTATGTAAAGCGCAGTTGAATCCTCACGGTCAAAATCATACAATCAAGTATAGTAAACGCAGCTTGTTTTGACAAATGAAAGGATGAGTAAAAAAATGTCGATCGAAAATGAACAATATGCAGACAGCTTATATAAGGAAGATTTGGACCTGATCCGTGTGCGCGAAACCCTTGCTGCAAACGGGATGCCGGACATTTCTGTCGCTGATGGCTACGGCCGGCTGCTGACGATGCTGGTCGCCATGTCAGGGGCGAAGCAGCTGCTCGAAGTTGGGGCGCTTGGCGGCTACAGCGGTATTTGCCTGCTGCGGGGAGCGGGAGAAGGCGGGCGGCTGACGTCGCTTGAGCTCAAAGCGGAATACGCGGAGGTCGCGCGCGGCAATGTGGAGGCAGCGGGCTACGGACAGGCCGTCACGTTCAAAATCGGCGATGGCAAAGCGAGCATGGAGCAGCTAAAAGCAGAAGGTCGGCAGTTTGATTTTTTCTTTATCGATGCGGATAAGGAAGGTTATCCCGTCTATTTGGAATATGCGCTCGCCTTAGCGACGCCAGGAGCCGTTATCGTAGGCGACAATGTGTTTTTGCGTGGGCGGACTATGAATATGGCCAGAGTTGGCCCGGCTATTCAAGCCGTGAGGGCGTTTAATGAGCGAATTGCAAATGACGAGCGGCTGCTTAGCACAGTGCTGCCCGGCTATGATGGACTAGCCATAGCTATTGTAAAATAGCGGGGCAGGGCGATGGAAGCCCTGTCTGTTGAACGCTGCTGCAACTGCCTGCGCCCGCCTGCTGTTGTTCCCAAGAAGGAACGCAGGGAGTGGAACGAAGATTGACGCTTGCAAGCTAATTATTTTATAATGATGGGGAATTAAAATCAGCGCCCCGCGAGAGAGGGAACGGTGTCCGAGGATCATGAGAAAATAACCTATTCGTTCAGAAGCTTATAAATGACAACTTATGATGGATCAAAAGTTCATTTTCTGAAGATAGGATTATTGCGCCCATTTCCGGACATTCCTTGTACGTTTCGCTCGCGTTTTTAAAAATATAAGCTTTTATAAGTTCTACACTTATAATGGGCTTATATTTCACCCTCGAAACGGCAGCATTGCCGCCAGAGGACGGTGACAGCCGTTTCTCCTTGACGCGCTTGTTTGCTGCTATACCTGAACAGGGATAGCTGCATGCTTTTTCGGAAATGGCTATAATTGGCGAATAATCCTCTTCAGATCGACACTTATTCGAGCTGTGGAGGTTTTTTTATGGGAAAATTAGAGGTTAAGCATATAGAAATAGCCGTACAGGATCGATTGTTAGGCAGGCTGGATGGTGTATGGGAGCTGGGAGCTCGCGATCGCGTCGGCATTATTGGCGTTAATGGAGCGGGCAAATCGACGCTGCTGGCTGTGCTGGCGGGCAGGCTGGAGCCGGATAAAGGCACAGTGACCCGCAGCGGCTCTTCTGCCGAGCTGCGTCAGGCAGCGGGCTATCGGGGCGAGGCAGCGGCAGATGATCAAGCAGGGCAGCAGCTCTCGGGTGTGCTCAGCGGCGAGCATGAGCTGCAAGAGGGAGCTATTCTCCGCTCCCGCCACAGCGAAGGAGAGAACACCAGCCGCTGGCAGGCGCTGGATGCGGGGGAAGCGAAAGCATTTGGCAGCGGAGGCGAGAAGACGAGGACGGCGATAGCTGAGCTGTTCGCAAGCGGAGCGGAAATATTGTTTGCGGATGAGCCGACGAGCCATTTGGATGCGGCAGGCATTCGCCAGCTGGAAGAGGCCTTCACCGCGTATCCGGGAGCCGTCATCTTCGTTTCCCATGACCGCGAGCTGCTGGACCATGTATGTACCTCGATCATCGAGCTGGAGGATGGAGAAATCCTTATTTTCAAAGGCAATTATTCGGCTTACAAGCGGGAAAAGGAAGCGAAGCGGGCCCGCGCCGCTTTTGAATATGAGCAGTATGCCAAGGAGAGAAGCCGTCTGCTGGATTCGCTCGCCAAAGTGCGCCAGTCGGCGCAGGGCATCAGCCACAAGCCGAAGCGAATGAGCTATAAGGAGGCGAATCTTGGGCTTGAAGGGATGCGCAGCTCGCAAGCGAAGCTGAACAAGGCGGCGGATGCGCTGGAAAGCCGCTTGGAGCGGCTGGAGGTGAAGCGGAGGCCGGCAGAGCTGGAAATGCCTTTATTCAATGCGCAGGCGCATGAGCCTTGCCGCAGCAAGCATCTGCTGCGGCTGGAGCAGCTGGAGGCAGGGCTATCAGAGGACCGCTGGCTGTTCCGCGAGCTGTCCGTTCAAATAAAGCCAGGCATGCGCATCGCGCTTGTAGGCGGCAATGGGGCGGGCAAAACGACGCTGCTTCAAAGCATTTACGAGCAAGCGGAAGGGGTTTCAGCCGCACCGTCTTGCCGAATGGGCTATTTTCGCCAAAATTTATCGCTGCTGGATGAATCCAAAAACGTTTTGCAAAACGTGCTGGCATCAGCCGTCTATCCCGATGCGCATGTGCGGACCGTGTTGGCGAGAACCTTGTTCAAGGGCGAGGATGTGTTTAAGCAGGTGGCGCTGCTCAGCGGCGGCGAACGGGTGAAGGCGGCGCTTGCGAAACTGCTGCTGGGGCGGCATAATACGCTGCTGCTCGATGAACCTTCCAATTATTTGGACATTTACGCCCGCGAGCAGCTGGAAGAGACGCTTCGAGCTTACCCCGGCACGATTATATTTGCATCGCATGATCGGCGCTTGGTTAGCGGGGCGGCGACACATATCCTGCAACTGCTCGGTGACGGGGAATGGCGCTTTAGCGAGAACGAAGCGCCTGACTATGGCTGCGCAGCTGCCGGCAACCCGGCAGCTGCAGGAACATGGGCAGCGCAAGCGAGCGTGGAGCGGGAGGAGCTTCGGCTGAAGCTGGAGCAAGAGTTCGCCGAGACGTTGGCGCGGCTGTCGCTGCCGCAGCGTTCAGCCGAGGAGAAGGCAGCGCTGGAGTTGAAATTCAGCGAGCTGGCCGCTAAGCGCAAGGCGCTGAAGCTTTAAAGTGCGGCTAATCGTGCAGGAGCAAGTGCAAGTCGAGCAAGCTTTATTTTTCATGGCGGAAACGTCTTGAAAAATAAAGCTTTTTTACTGCGGCGTACCCGCGAAACGAGCATCGCCTTCAAAATCGGCAGCGCGATCTACACGCGCCGTGCCGCTGGGGCGAACAGCTCAAGCGCCGTCTCTATAAACAGCTTAACCGCAAGCGACGCTTCCTCAAGCGACGGCACGGCAAGCCGAATTTCCCGGTAGCCTTCGGGTGAAAGTTCGAGCTTAATCACATTTGGCGGCAGCGATTGCATCGCTAGCTCTGACAAAATGGACATGCCGAGTCCTTCCTGTACCATGCTGAGCAGCGTATTGACATTTTTAATGATGAATTTAATTTCCAGCTCCGTTTCGGCACGCTGAAACAGCTCCACTATAGGCGTCTCATAGCCTGATTTGCAGTTAATGAGCGGATTGCCGCTAATATCCTTAACCGAAATTACTTCATTGCCGGCCAAAGGATGATCGTCCCGCATAACGGCATACATCCGCTCCTTATACAAAGGGATCGTTTCAAACGCTTCGTCAGGCGGAATGATGAGAGCCACATCAATGATGCGTGTATGGAGCCATTCCTTCACCTCGTCAATCGTGCCTTCATGCAGCTCGAATTCGAGATGAGGATATTTGTAGGCGATGGCCCGCATGATTTTGGGCAAGAAATAAGCGGAAGCAACCGGGAAGGCGCCAACGCGAATCGTTCCGATCTCCAGCCCTTTTTCACGGGAAATTTCCTGCTCAATCCGCTCATAGGATTTCAAAATTTCCCGAAACATCGTCAGCAGCCGCCTGCCGATATCCGTTAGCAGGACGCCATTTCGACGATCGCGTATGAGCAGCACGACGCCAAGCTCCGTTTCAAGCGTAGATATAGCCCGGCTCACGGCGGGCTGCGTCATATTCAGCTCAAGTCCCGCTTTCGTGAAGCTGCCGGTTTCGGCAATTTTAATGAATATCGTTAGCTGCGAGTTTGTCATAACTAAAGTGTTATGCCCCCTATGATAAACATTTATTTTATTTATGTTGCAAACTATTGTATCATTCGGTAAAACGACCACACAAGGAGCTGTTCAAGGTGCCTGGTATTTCCCGATCAGCGGCAACGATGTATTTAATATTTCTCGTGTTTATATGGGGCATCAATTGGCCGCTTACGAAATATGCGCTGGACTTTTCTCCGCCTTTATTATTTGCGGGCATTCGAACGCTCATCGGCGGCATTTTGCTCGTAGGCTTTGCCATTTGGAAGCGGGGGCCGCTGCGGCTTAAGCAGAATTGGCCTATTTATCTTATTGCTTCCATGCTGAACATCATTATGTATTACAGCTTTCAGACGATAGGGCTCCAATATATGCCGGCAGGACTGTTCACGGCGATTGTCTTTTTACAGCCTGTGCTGCTCGGTGTGTTTGCATGGCTATGGCTGGGAGAGGCGATGTACCCGCTGAAAATTATCGGCCTTCTGCTGGGCTTCGCCGGTGTTGCGGCAATAACGACGGGAGGCATTTCCGGCCATGTTTCCGTATGGGGCTTGCTGCTTGCGATTGTTTCGGCCATAAGCTGGGCAGGAGGCACGATATACACGAAAAAAATGGCGGCGCGAGTCGATTCCCTATGGATGACCGCGATGCAGGTGGCCATTGGCGGTGTCGTTATTTTGGGCACAGGGTCGATGACCGAAAGCTGGTCCGATATTGTATGGAATATGCCGTTCATATTCGATACGCTGTTCATCTCTATTTTTGTCATCGCGGTCGGCTGGCTAATTTATTTCAAACTCATCCGCAATGGCGATTCAGCGAAGGTCGGCTCGTTCATGTTTCTGATCCCGCTTATTGCGATCGTGTTCAGCGTGTTATTTTTAAAGGAGCATGTCACAATCAATTTGGTGGTGGGCCTCGCACTTGTCGCATCCAGCATAATCGTTGTCAATCGAAAGCCTGGCCGCTTGAAGAAAGAGCTTCCTGTGCTATGATAGCTAATAGAATCGTTTAAGTGTAGACGGGCGTTGCCGCATTATGGGGCAGCGCCTGTTTCGCGCATTTATTTTGCAGGAGACGGGAGAAGTGGGCATTGGCAGAAAAACCGGCAGTCGAACGAGTAAAAACACGGGTTGGCACGCTTAAGGAAATGAACCGTTACCCCATTAAATCGTTTGCGGGCGAGCGGCTGTCATCCAGCAGGCTGGAAACTTATGGACTGTATGGCGACCGCAGCCATGCCTTTATAGATGAAACGAAGGAAGGCTGGGACAGCTTTATTACAGCGCGGCAAATTCCGGCGATGCTTGGCTACAAGGCGAAGCTCCAAGATGATGCTGGTTTTGAAAAGGGTACGGCAGCGGCATCCGGTTTTCCCGAAGTAACGGTTACGTCGCCTGACAATCGCGAGCTCGCCTGGAACGAGCAGCTGCTCGCCGAAATACAGTCGCATACCCGCACGACCCTTTCCATGCGGCGTTATGCGCCGGAAACGCCGGATTTGCTGGGCGCGGATGCCAGCAGCGTACTTATTGTGACCGATGCGCTGCTGGGCAAGCTTGAGGCGATGTGGGGCAAGCCGCTCGATGCGCGGCGGTTCCGGGCGAACATGATTGTGGCGCTTGCGGGCGATGCGCCGGATGAAGGCAGCTGGATCGGCAAGCGGCTCCAGCTTGGCAGCGCGGAGCTGCACGTAGACGGGCATTGCGAGCGCTGCTCCATGATAACGCTGGACCCTGACACGCTGGAGCGGGATATGTCGCTGCTCAAAAAAGTCAACCAGGAGCTTCATTTGTGTTTTGGCTTGTATGCCTCGGTTACGAAGGCGGGGCATGTCCGGGCAGGCGACGAATTATTTCTGCTGACGGATGCTTGAGTGGATTGCAAGATAAGCCCAATAGGCAGGATAGCCGAATAGGTAATGATTGACCTGCGGAATGTGTACGTGACAACAGGAGTGCATAACTGAAAAAGCAGCCTTGGCGTAAACGCCAAGGCTGCTTTTGTCTCCTTTTTTCTGTGTGGAATCCTTTACAGTTATGTGAGTAGAGGATCGGCAGGTACATAAGCCTGCATGATTTAGCTTTGCGAAGCCTGCCGTTTGCCCCGCAGCAGCGAGCGATGCACCCAAAGCGCATTCAGCAGCATCATGACCGCTGACATAATGAACAGTCCCCGGATGCCGATCCAGCCGGATAGCGCGCCGCCTGTAATCGGGCCGACCATATTGCCGAGGCCGAGCGTGCTGCTGTTAAAGCTGTAGGCACGGGATTCCATACCGTCCGGCGTATATTTGCGAATGAGCGAATTGACCGTCGGCACAAGTCCGCCGAGAAAAATGCCCAGCGCAAACCGGGAAATGAGCAGCTGCGGCACACTGTCGGCGAGCGCCTGCGGGATAAAGGTCAGTCCCGCGCCAATCAGCGAATAGCCGAGAATGCGCTCTGAGCCGATGCGATCGCTGAGCTTTCCGAGCACAGGCGACGCAATGAGATTGGAGATGCCAGCCGCAGAGCCGACGAAGCCTGCCCAAAAAGCCAAATTGGCTGTCGGGCCATGCAGGCTTTGGACATGCAGCGGCAGCAGCGTCATCGAGCTCATCATCGCGAATTGAATGAGGAAGGTGACCGCATACAGTGCCGTCAGTTCATGAATGCCCCGCAGCCGCTTAAAGCCTTCGATGACGGAAATTTGCACTTTCGCTGCTGCCTTCTGCAAGTCGAACGTCTCCTTCACGACGAACAACGCCAGCATGGAGGCAGCGAACAATAGGGAGCCTGTCAAATAAAAAATCGGACGGTAGCCGACAGCGTCAGCCAGCAGCCCGCCGATAAAAGGGCCTAATATCGTTCCGGCAATGCCGCCCGATTGGAGCGTTCCCATCGCATAGCCCATACGATCCTTGGGCGTGCTGGCAGAAATCAGCGCCACAGCCGCGGGATTAAAGCCGGAAATCGTTCCGTTCAGCATGCGCAGCAGCAGCAGATGCCATGGCGTCGTCGCAAAGCCCATCAGCACAATGACAATCGCCATGCCGATGCCAGAGCGGAGCAGCATTAGCTTGCGTCCGTAGCGATCGGCGTATTTTCCCCAAATCGGCTGGAAAATAAATTGCGTGACAAAGTTGCCGGCGAAAATAACACCAGCCCATACAGCAATTTGATGCGGGTCGGTTAAGCCCAGCTCAAACTGCAAATAAAACGACATAAAAGGAATGATCATGGTCATTCCAGCCATTACGAGAAATTGTCCGAACCAGAGTACGATGAGATTTTTTTTCCACTGTTCCATGTTTTTTAGTATAGCACAAGCTGCCCGCCAGACAGAAATACGTAGAACATTTTGTCAAGGTGAAACGGCTGTCGCCGTCTTTTGGCGGCGCGGCGCGTTTCAGTCCGAGAAATATAAGCCTGTTAATAAATGTGAAACTTATTAATGCTTATATTTCAGAAAAGCACGAAATTCGTCTTGAATCAGGTTATAATGAAGAGAATGCCTAAAGAGAGTGTCATAACATTGTCATAGGAAGTCAGGTACTAGCGGTTGTTAGCCCCTGCAAAAACGGGCATAATGGAGTTAATAGAAAATTTTATAGAAAAGAGGAACGGCGAACATGAGCTATAATGACCGTTTCATTCGGGCCTGCCGCAAAGAACAGCTGGATCAGGTGCCCGTATGGTATATGCGCCAAGCTGGAAGATACGATCCTGAATATCGAAAAATAAAAGAGAAATATTCGCTGCTCGAAATTTGCAAGCAGCCGGAGCTGGCTGCTGAAGTGACGATGATGCCGGTGCGCAAGCTCGGCGTGGATGCGGCTATTTTATATTCGGATATTATGAATCCGGTTGCTTCAATCGGCATTGATTTTGATATTGTGGCGAACGTGGGTCCCGTAATCGATAACCCGATTCGCTGCGCGGCGGATGTAGACCGGCTGAAGCCAATCGATGTAGAAGGCGATCTCGGCCATGTGCTGGAAACGATCCGTATTTTAGATCGGGAGCTTGATGTTCCGCTTATTACATTTGCAGGAGCGCCGTTTACGATTGCCAGCTATTTGATTGAAGGCAGGCCGTCCAAAAACTACTTGCGCACAAAGGCAATGATGTACGGCGAGCCGGAAGTATGGCACAAGCTGATGGACAAGCTGGGCGATATGGTTATCGCTTATTTGCGTGCGCATATCGAGAATGGCGGGAAGGCTTTCCAATTGTTTGATAGCTGGGTCGGGGCGCTGGCGCCAGCCGATTTCCGCAAGTTTGTGCTGCCGACGATCGAGCGGATATTCAGCGAGCTGTCGGATTTGCCGCAGCCGAAAATTTATTTCCCAGGCGTAAGCTCAGGAGAGCTGCTGCCAGAGCTGCACAAGGTGCAAGCTGATGTAATCGGTCTTGATTGGAGAGTATCGATTCCCGAAGGACGCCGCCGTTTGAATCACGGCTTCGCGGTTCAGGGCAATCTCGATCCTGTCCTGCTGACTGCTCCAATGAGCGTACTTGAATCGTATGCAGCGGAAATTATTGAGCAGGGACTGGAAGAGCCAGGATTTATTTTTAATTTGGGACACGGATTATTTCCTGAGGCATCGCTCGAGAAGCTTCAAGAGCTAACGGCTTACATACATTCATATTCGAAAAAATACATTGCAGCGCGTGAAGGGAAGGAAACGAGCCATGTCGGAAGCTGAAAACAGCAAAATCGGAGTTCTCGTTATGTCATATGGAACGCCGGAAAGCCTTGATGATGTAGAAGCGTATTATACGCATATTCGCCGTGGCCACCCTCCAACGCCGGAGCAATTAACGGATTTGTATGGCAGATATGAGGCGATTGTCGGCGGCGTATTCCCGCTTCGTGAAAATACGAACGGACAGGTAGCCGGCCTTCAGGATAAGCTGGAGCAGCTTGCCCCAGGCCGTTATGCTTGTTATCAGGGGCTTAAGCATGCCCGTCCTTATATCGAAGATGGCGTAGAGGAAATGGCTCGCGACGGGATTAAGCAGGCAGTAGGCATCGTACTGGCTCCGCATTATTCGACGATGAGCGTCGGCAGCTACATCAAGCGTGCGCAGGAGAAGGCGAGCGAGCTGGGCGTGGAGATGACGTTTGTCAAGCAATACCATCTGCATCCAAAGCTGCTGCAGGCGTTGACGGAACGGGTAACGGATGGGCTTGCGCGGCTAAGCGCCTCATCGGGCGGAGAGACGAATGTAAAGGTGCTATTCAGCGCGCACAGCTTGCCGGAGAAAATTCGCGAGCTTGGCGATCCTTACGAGGAGCAGCTGCTGGAGACGTCGAGAGCAGTTGCGAAGCAGGCTGGCATTGCGGATGATGGATGGCAGTTTACTTGGCAAAGCGCAGGCCGGACGAGAGATCCTTGGCTGGGCCCGGACATTTTGGAGACGCTTGCCGAGCTTTCGGAGCAAGAGGTAAAGGCTGTATTGGCCGCGCCAATCGGCTTTGTGTCGGATCATCTTGAGGTGCTGTTCGACCTCGATATCGAAGCGAAGACGACAGCGAAAAATATGGGCATCACCCTTGAACGAATTAAAATGTTAAATCGTGACCCGCTCTATATGGAGACGCTGGCGGAGTCTGTAATAGAAGCAACGTAGAGGTTGGTAAGAAAGGATGAATGAGATGCGGAGAATCGGAGAAGCTGATCGAATTGTCATTATTGGCGGGGGGATCAGCGGGCTGAGCTCCGCTTTTTATTTGCAGCGGGAAGCGGAGCGGCAGCGTAAAGAGATTCATATTACGCTTGTCGATAGCGCCGAGGTACTGGGCGGCAAAATCAATACGCTGCAACGTGACGGTTTCGTCATCGAACGCGGCCCGGATTCTTTCCTTAGCCGCAAGCTGGCGATTATTGAGCTGGCTAAAGAGCTAGGGATAGAGTCCGAGCTGACGGGAACGAATCCGAAGGGCAAGCAATCCTATATTTTGTTTAAAAATAAGCTTCATGCGATGCCGCAGGGACTCGTGCTCGGCATTCCGACGGAAATTATGCCATTCGCCAAGACAGGCTTGCTCTCTTGGGGCGGCAAGCTGCGGGCGCTGCTTGATTTCATCAAGCCAGCTCGTACTGCAGCTGGCGACGAATCGCTGGGAGGCTTCCTTGGCCGGCGGCTGGGATCGCAGGTTGTGCAGCGTATTGCAGAGCCGCTGCTGGCGGGCATTTATGCTGGCGACCTTAACAAGCTGAGCATTCAAGCGACGTTCCCGCAGTTCGCAGCTGCTGAGCGCAAGCATGGCAGCTTAATACGGGGAATGCGGAGCAACAAAAAGCTGGCGAAGGCTCCTGATATGAGCCTGCTGCCAGAAGGAGCTAGAAGCAGCGTGTTTCTTACCTTTAAGGGCGGGCTGTCTACTTTGGTAAATGCGCTGGACGAAGCTTTGCCAAGCATGGAGCGCAAATTGGGCCAGGCGGTTATTGGAATTCATGATAGCGCTGCGGGGGTTGAAGCAGCAGGTTTCGCTGGCATGGCGGACGGGGAACAGTCGGGGTCCCGCTACACCGTCGAGCTGGCAAACGGGGAACGGTTGCCAGCCGACAAAGTGATTATGACTGCGCCTGCGTTTCAGGCAGCGGAGCTGCTGGAGCCGCTGGTCGATTGTGCGGAGCTGCGGGCGGTCGATTATGTTTCGGTCGCAAACGTCGTCATGGCTTTTGATAAAGCGAGCCTTGGTGTAACCTTCAAAGGTTCGGGGTTCGTTATTCCGCGTTCGGAGGGCTTAAGGATTACAGCATGCACATGGACCTCGACGAAATGGCTGCATACGAGTCCGGGAGACAAAGTGCTGCTTCGCTGTTATGTAGGGCGGGCTGGCGATCAGATAACGCCGTTTTTGCCGGATGACCAGCTGATGGCCGCTGTAAGAGAAGATGTAAAAAAGACGATGAATATTACAGCAGATCCTTTATTTACGGAAATTACACGGCTGCCGCGCTCTATGCCGCAATATCCGGTGGGCCATCTGGACCAGACGAAGCGCCTGCGTGAAAGAATGGCACAGCAAGTGCCGGGCATTCATATTACAGGAGCGGCTTTCGACGGCGTAGGTTTGCCGGACTGTATTAGACAAGGCAAGGAGATTGCATCAGCAGCGCTTTCCTCTTCCTAGATGCAGAGAGAATGAAGCAGCTTTCCTTCTAGTTATTTCGCATATTTATAACAAGCTTGCTATAATAGACAGGAAACTTTATTCATAAAGGAGCATCCTGTCATGAATAGATCTAGAACAGAATCGCGACAGCAGCAAAAAGCCAGGCGAAAAAGAAGATTAAGACGCCTCATCATTTTCAACGGATTTATGCTTGGACTTATCGCAGTCGTTATTGGCTTATGGCTTAATACGCAAAATTGGTTTGATGCTGCGTCCTTATTTAATGGGGAAAATAAACCTCAGGCAGCCGATGCCGCTTCCGCAGGTAACGCTGGTGGTCAGGAGCCGCAAAACGCGGAAACGGGCGCAGGCAGTTCGCCTTCTCCATCTGTAGAAGCGGCAGCAACGAATGATCCTGTTCCTACAGCCGATGAGACTAACGGTGGAGGCGAGGCAGCGGCAACGCCAGCCAAGCAGCCTGAGGAGGAAGGCCATGAAGCAGTCGATGGAACAGGCGGCGATGAAGGTTCCGGGCAGCAGCCATCGATTGAAGCTGGCGACGAGGATACGGTGAAGCTGAGCTTCGTTGGCGATATTTTGCTGGCGGCTTCGGTCGGCGACATGATGAAGCTGAATGGATACGACTATCCATATAAGCAATCGCTGCTTTATTTAAGCGAGCCGGATATTATGGCAGCCAATTTGGAGTATCCCGTGACGGATAGCGGTGTACCGGCAGTAGACAAGACGTATGTGTTCAAAGGTTCTCCAGATGCGCTTCCTGCTTTTCGGGATGCCGGCTTTGATGTTGTCAGCCTGGCGAACAACCATACGCTGGATCAAGGCGTCGAAGGCTTATTAAATACGATGAAGCATCTCGATGAGACAGGAATTTCCCATATGGGTGCCGGCAAAAATGATACGGATGCGTTTGCGCCTGTCATTAAAGAGGTGCGCGGCATTAAAGTAGCGTACATTGGGCTGAGCAGAGTCGTGCCGGAAGTATCTTGGAAAGCAGACAAAAATGTTGCTGGCGTAGCAGAAACCTACGATACGACGAGAGCGAAGGCGGCGATTAAGAAAGCGAAGGAGCAGGCCGATCTGGTCGTCGTGATGGTTCACTGGGGAGAAGAGCGCAAAGATACGCCGCTGCAATACCAGCGGGATTTTGCACGCGAATACATAGATTCGGGAGCCGATCTTATTATTGGCAGCCATCCGCATGTGCTGCAAGGTTTTGAGACGTATAAAGGCAAGTGGATTGCATACAGTTTAGGGAACTTTATTTTTAGCGCTTACCCGAAGGGACCGACTGCAGAGACAGGTGTGCTGGATGCGATTTGTACGAAAAAAGGGGACTGCGACCTGAAGTTTTACCCGATGTCCTCGGACAAAGCGCAGCCAGTGCTCATGGATTCGGAAAATGCGGCAGCGCTGCTAACGCGCCTGACGAGCCTGTCCTTTGGCGTGAAGCTCCGTGAGGATGGCGCTCTCGTCTCTAAATAAAGAGCAGCGAGGAGGAGCGCATGGCAGAGCCAAGAAATGTATGCGTAGCCCACCGCGGGTGGTCAGGGCGTGCGCCTGAGAACACCCTTGCAGCGGTGAAGCTGGCGATGGAAGAGCCTGATGTTTTTTGGATTGAAATTGATGTGCAGCTATCGAAGGATCATATTCCGGTCGTTATTCATGATTATAAGATGAGGCGTACAACGAATGGCAAAGGCGATGTCCGCAACTGGACGGCTGCCGAGCTTGGCGCGCTTGATGCGGGCAGCTGGTTTTCGCCCTTGTTCAAAAATGAGGGAGTACCGACGCTTGATCAAGTGCTGGCACTAACAGCCGGGCGCTGCAATGTGAACATTGAGCTCAAGACGAATGGCATTCGTTATCCTGCGCTTGAGGAGGAAGTGCTTGCAAGCGTACACCGATTCGGCGTGGAAAATGAAGTGGTGCTGACCTCTTTCTACGCCGGAGCGCTGAATAAGCTGTTCAAGCTGACGGAAGGGCGTATTCGTACCGGCTTGATTATTGACGGCTGGCGCCAGACGCTGCCTTTGGAGCTGAGCCAGACGGGCTCCACCTTGCTTTCAATTGATTATTCGAGGCTGAATAAGGAGCGGGTGAAGCTGCTTAAGGAAGCGGGTATTCAGGTGATGGCCTGGACGATAAACGAGGAACGGGCTATTCGCAAAATCGCGGAGCTGGACCGGGAGCTGATGATTTGCACGAATTTCCCGAATCGCTGGCGCCAGGCAATGGCAGGACTGAGAGATGAAGCAGGAGAGGAGCGAGAGAAATGGTAGGCTGGATCGATGAATGGTGGCTCAGGCTGCTTGGCGGCCTTGTTGGAAGCGGCTTAATTGCGTTCGTCGCCTATCGTTTCCGCTCTCTTTCGCTATCGGGCGCTTTATCGGCAATGGCAATGGGAACAGGCTTTGTGACATGGGGCGAACCAGTATGGTTCGCCTGTCTTATTGCGTTTTTTGTTACCTCAACCCTATGGTCGAAATGGAAAAAGCACTCCCGGGCGAAAGCGAAGGCGGAAGCGGGATATGAAAAAACAGGACGTCGCGACGCTGGACAAGTGTGGGCGAATGGCGGAGTAGGCCTGCTGCTGTGCTTCGGCCATGCGCTGTTTCCAGCATCCGGCGATGGCTGGCTGCTCGCCTATATTGGAGTCATGGCGGCTGTAAATGCCGACACATGGGCGACGGAGATCGGTGCGCTGAGCAAGCGTCCACCGCGTTCGGTGACGAGCGGCAAAGTCGTCGCTCCCGGCACGAGCGGCGCTGTGACGCGGCTCGGCTCACTCGCGGCGCTCGCTGGTGCTGCCTGCATCGGCGTCGTAGCCGCCATCATGCTGGCATGGTTTCATCCAGCGTCTGCCGCCGATCTGCAGGCTGGGAGCGCGGGTTTTGCAGGCGGCAGCCTCAGCCTAGCCTCAGCTGTAGCGCTTATTGCGGCGGCGGCCATAGCTGGCTTTGCCGGATGCTTTGCCGACTCTTGGCTCGGCGCCACCTGGCAGGCGATGTACCGCTGCACAAGCTGCGGCAGCGAGACGGAGCGCCGCACGCACTGCGGCGTTAAGACCGAGCGGACACGCGGGTTTGATTTTATGAACAATGACCGGGTTAATATGCTGTCATCCTTGCTTGCAGGTTTAGTTGGCTTAACACTGGGCCTCTGGTGGCTTTAGATGCAAAATAAAATAACACCTTCTCTCCTGAATACGGGAGTGGAAGGTGTTATTTTTGATTTTAGCGGTTATCCCCTTAGCTCAGAAAACAAGGCAGGCAAAGAGGAGATGCAAATTTATTTTTTAGTTAGCTCTTCCATTTGGCCGATGAGGCTTTCGAACACGCTCATCGCTTGCTCAATCGGCTCTGGCGAGGACATGTCGACGCCAGCTTTTTTCAAAATATTGATTGAGAAGTCGCTGCCGCCGCTCTTCAGGAAGCCGAGATAACGCTCGACTGCTGGCGCGCCTTCCTCCAAAATTTGCTTGGAGAAGCTCGTTGCGGCCGAGAAGCCAGTCGCATATTTATACACATAGAAGCTATTATAGAAATGGGGAATACGTGCCCATTCCATCGCAATGTCTTCATCTACAGCCATATCGTCGCCATAATACAGCACATTGAGGTCGTAGTAAATTTTGCTCAAATCCTGCGGTGTCAGCGATTCGCCTTGCTCGCTTCTTTCGTGAATGATTTTCTCGAATTCGGCAAACATCGTTTGACGGAACACCGTCGTCCGGAATTGATCTGCATAGTAGGTGAGCAGGTACATTTTTTCCTTCGGATCGGTTGACTTGTCAAGCAAGTAGTCCATCAACAGCGCTTCATTCAGCGTGGAAGCCACTTCTGCGAGGAAAATCGTATATTGCGCATCGCGGTAGTTCTGGGTCGTATCGGAATAATACGAATGCAGGGCGTGGCCCATTTCATGCGTCAGCGTAAACATGCTGTTCAAGTTGTCCTTGTGATTGAGCAGCACATAAGGATGCGTGCCGAACGCTCCCCAGCTGTAAGCGCCGCTGCGCTTGCCTTCATTTTCATACACATCAATCCAGCCATCGTCAAAGCCATGCTGCAGCACGTTCAAATAATCGTCGCCAAGCGGCTTCAAGCTTTCTTTGACTGTTTTTTTCGCGTCCTCATACGTAATGTTCATATCGAATTCCTCTACAAGGGGAGCGAACAGATCATACATATGAAGCTTATCGACGCCGAGCAGCTTTTTGCGCAGGTTCATATAGCGATGCATCAGCGGCAAATGCTTGTGAATCGTGTCAACCAGGTTCGTGTATACCGTCTCAGGAATGTTATCTCCATAGAGCGACATGGCGAGAACGGAATCGTGCTTGCGGGCACGGGAGTAAAAAATATTTTTCGTTACATTGGCATTCAGCGTGGCCCCGATTGTGTTTTTGAGCTTTCCGTATGTATCGTACATCGCTTGGAAAGCTTCTTTGCGCACGTCGCGGTTTTTGCTCTCAAGGAACTGGATGTAACGGCCCTGCGTCAGTTCAACCTCTTCGCCTTTCTCGTCCTTCACTTTCGGGAACTTCAAATCAGCATTGTTAAGCAAGCTGAAAATCGTGCCGGGAGCCGAGCTCATATTGCCTACTTGCGCAAGCAGCGCCTCTTCATTTTTCGAAAGAACATGGGCTTTCTGGCGGCGCATTTCTTCAAGTGTATGACGGAACGTGGCCAGCTCCGGATTTGCGATCAATTGATCCAGCGCCTCGTCGCTTAAGGAAAGCACCTCTGGCGTAATGAAAGAGAGGGCTTCGCCAGTTTCCACGCTCAGCTTCTTGGATTTATCGGACAAGGCTTGATAGGTCGGCTCTGCCGTATCCTCATGATGCTTCATATTGGCATATACGTATAGACGCTCCACATGCAGCGACAATTCATCCTCCTGCTCGAAGCAGGCTTTCAGCTTGGATGGGTCTGCTAATGTGCCTTGAAAAGCGCTGATTTTGCCAATCAAGCTTTTGGCAGCGGCAAACTCCTTATCCCAAGCAGCTTGATCTGCAAACAGGTCTTCGAGCTTCCAACGGGCTTCTACTTTCGTTTCGGAACGCTTAGGTACGTGATTCATCGAATTCCTCCTTGGTATAATGGTAGATGAAGTAGCATGTGGTGCAGTTTTGGAATAGGCGGGCTGAATCATTCCCTCAGCGCCACTAATTCCGGCTGTCAGGCTTAGTGAAACAAGGACGGGTAGCCATTTCATAGTTGCGTTCGCCTCCGGGCATAAATTTGTACCTAGTATGTACCGGAGGCTGCCTTGTTATGTTGAAATACAAGAACTTTCTACACTCATAGATGTGGCAAGCGGCTACTCTTGTATTTGATGCGTTGGCGGCTGCTCCTTGATGTATGGCTTGTCAGCTGCCGCCAGCGCTTATGAGCTTCCCATCTGAAACAGGCTGAATACAATGAGGAAAAACGAGAATGCAATTAAAACAATAGAAGCAAGTGCCAGCCCGCGGCGCAAATTGGGAGCGAGAGTATCGCGTTTTGCAAGGACTATCCATCCTAGTGCAAAGGATGCGACAATAAAGATGATATTCGTCATTAAATCCATCTCGAAACGTACACCCCCTGTAGCCGCAAGCACAACATGGCCTCGTTAGTTTTCGCTGTTAAGGTTGAGTTTTCCTGCTTATACTTCCTTGAAAGCACGGATGATGTTCTCCCGCTCTTCCTCGCGGCCAACATACTGGTCAGCACGGAAGCGATTTTCGGCCCAATGCATCATTTCTGGACGGCTTACGAACGTGAAGCATTCTTCGCCCCATTGATCGGAAATATCTCGTACGACGAGGGTTTTTCCCTGTACTTCTACCGTCAGCATATTGTACTTGTCGGTTTTGAATATCTCGTATTTCTTGAACATGTTGTAGGTCACCTTACCTTTCGTTACGGCTTACACCGTATTCTTACTATTTTAGCTATCTAGGGGGTGGAAAGCAATAAGGGACGGTGTTATAATATCAGCTATAATGCGGGAAAGAAGCATTTATGAGGCGAAGCTTCTATAGAGATAGAAGTGTAATCGCGAGAAGAGTGTAGCTGAGACGAGGAGAGTTGAGAAGATGAAGCAATTGAAGTATGAGCAGGTAGGCGTTGCTATTACCTGCCGGGGTTTTGATGAGTATGTACACATGTTCGGACTGAAAGAAGACGATTTGGGCGCGGGGCCTCTGCTGGACATTGCTGCCGGAGGCGCTTCTTTTACCGCTGAGGCGTGTGCCCGAGGGTATGATGCCCATGCTGTTGATCCGCGTTATGCCGGAGATGTGGAGTCGTGGATTGCACAATCTGCAGATGAAATTGAAGTTTCCACAAGCAAGCTGATCGCTTTGCGGGAGGCATTCGACTGGAGCTATTATAAAGACCCTGCGAATCATCGCGCGGGACGGGAGCGTTCGCTTGAGCTGTTTGCAAGCCATTTGCGATCCCTTGACGGGCAAGCCCGTTATCGTTTTGGGCAGCTGCCGGAGCTTCCTTTTGAACAAGGGACCTTCTCGCTTGTGTTATGCAGCCATTTTTTGTTTTTGTATGCGGAGCAGTTTGATTTCAATTTCCATAAGCAGGCTGTTTTGGAAATGATGCGACTGTGCAAGCCGGGCGGACAGGTGCGGATTTACCCGCTGTTGTCGCTAAGCTGGAATGCTTACCCGCACATGGATGAGCTGCTAAAGGCTGTCGCAGAGCGGGGCGGACAGGCGGAGCTAATGCCGGCGAAACTTCCTTTTATTCCTGGATCAGATTTATTTTTGAAAATTAGGGTTTAATTGCATTTTCCAGTTTAAGACTGTATAATATAGGGTATACGCTGATTAAACAGCGGTTTATTTTTTTAGGAGGTTGTTCATTTGAAAGGAACAGTTAAATGGTTTAACGCAGAGAAAGGCTATGGCTTTATCTCGGTTGAAGGCGGCGAGGATGTATTCGTTCATTTCTCCGCTATCCAAAGCGAAGGCTTCAAATCGCTTGACGAAGGCCAAGAGGTAGAGTTCGACATCACTGAAGGCAATCGCGGTGCACAAGCGGCTAACGTCGTTAAATTATAAGATTCGAAGTTTCTTATAATACTTGATTGCAGCATGTACAGGAGCTTCCGGTTCATCCGGAGGCTCCTTTTCGCATTTTAACAGGCCTTTAGGACAATGGGCAGCAGCTGGTGCTGCATAATAGTTTGAAAAGGGCAGAAAAAGAGCGGAAAAGGAGAGAAAAAGGAGAACCTTGGCGCGGGAAATACGTAAAAATAATAGCAGGAAAAGGCTCATTTTAAATGGCCTTGCAGCAAAATTAAGCAAAAAGAACCGTGTTTTTCAACTATTTTTAAAGGAGGAGAATGATGAAGGAAGCCGGTGCCGTGTTTCAGAGGCTTAGCTTTAGTGACATTAAGCTGAAATTGCCTCGCGAGAGCTGGTATTACTTGCGCAATGAACAAAATGATGGCGAACTTGAAGCAGAGAACGTTTGGTATTATAAAGGGGATTTGCGGCTTAGCGAGCTACTGCTCGACTTGGATGCCATGCTCATTCTCGTTGAAGGAAATTTGATTGTGGATCGCTATATTGGCAATACAGATACAGACGGGGCTACCGGCTTGATCGTTCTTGGCGATATGCGCGCCAGCCACATGGTTGTTGGCGGGCAGGAGATCCATATCGCTGGCGATTTGCAGGTGGAAAAAATGTTTTGGGGAGATTATAATCACGGCGATCTCATCGTTGAGGGCCATATGCAGGCGGAGCTGATGATGACGAGCGATCAATATAGAGTACGCATTCAGGGGACATCGGCCTTTGAACGATACATAGTAGATTGGGACGACTTCGGTGTATGGCAGGGCTTCGACATGACCGAGCTTTTTGTTCCGGAAATTATTTTAGATGAGGATGAAGAGCCGTCCGTCTGGCGAGAGGAAATGCTGCGTCTTCTGGAAGAAGGCAAGCCTATCCTATATGAAGATCGAATCAAGCCGATTCGTGAACAACCGCATATTCCTTTTTTATTTGCAGATACACAGCTCCGTCCGCATTATATGCAGCAGGTAACTGCGGATTCACTTTGCTTCCTAGGCGAGCCTGAAGCTGTTAGCTCAAGCTATGAGTTTTGGCTGGGCGATCAGTTTTTTCGTGCAACTGTGTATGGCAATGAAGCGGATTCGGGACATTTTCGAAGCGTTTATTTTCAGGATGGCGAGGAGTACGGGGCTTTGCTGAAAATAGAACCAGTTGCTGCGCAATCAGGCTCTGCAGCTCATTCAGGCCCTATGCAATGGCAGTTATCGGGCAAATATCGCAAAGTCTCGGACGAGCTTGTAGATTGGTCGGTTATCAATGATGATTCACCCGCCGCTATCCAGCAGCTTTGCCAGCAAAATTGGGTTTATTTGCTGCAAGCTGTATCAACCTATGAATATGCCCGTCATCTCATTGATCCGCAGCATATACGCGAGATATTGGCTCTCCCGCTTGTTGAGCCTTATAACGATTATTATGATGAAGAGCGCAACGGGCTATGGATCGGCGATATATATTTCTCATTTCGGCAAGAGGGAGAACTTTGCAAGGATGTCCCGCGATTGGCTTTGTTGCGCATGGCCAGAGACTATACCGATGAACAGGGCGAGGCCAAGGTCGAATATTGCTCATACCGTTTACAGAGGCATATGGACGGCTCTGAATGTGTTTCGGTTCAGTATTCAGAAGATGAAGATGATGACGATTATACGATGGTCAATTACGAAGGCGGAGCTAAATTGCTGAATGCGGTCAAATTTTTTGAAAAAGGCCGAAAGCTGATTACACGTTACAACCAAGATATGCTGGAAGGAACGAAACCTTTTTGTGGCGAAGATTTTGCGATGGAATATTGGAGGGAGAAAGGCTATATTTCTTAATGATAGGAAGTATAGGGACGTTAATTCGCCATGCGCTTTTCGCATTTTAGACTTTGACCGGATTAGGCCGGAAATGTTACACTGTTAGGTGGAATCTTTGTCGGAGGAGCGAGTGGCATGAAGTTTAAATTGTTTAAGGATCGCAAAGGGAAGGCCGATCAGGCTAAAAATAATAAGTTTGTAAAGCTGTCGCGTGAAATTTATGTGCAGGCACGTAAGGGCGGAGCGAATCCTGAGGCGAATTTTGGCCTGAAGACAGCCATTGCCAATGCACGTGCGGAGCAAATGCCCAATGACAACGTTGAACGGGCAATCAAGAAGGCGACGGGCGGCGACGCGGTCGATTATGAAGAAATTATGTATGAAGGCTACGGTCCAGGCGGCGTCGCGATTATGGTTCGTTGCTTGACGGACAATCGCAATCGTACTGCGGCTGATGTGCGCTCGGCTTTTAATAAGCGTGGCGGCAATATGGGAGAAAGCGGCTGCGTATCCTATATGTTCGATCATAAAGGCTTGCTTGTCGTGGACCGTGAGGATTTAGAAATTGATGAAGACTCGATGATGATGGTGACGCTGGAAGCTGGAGCAGAGGATCTGGTCGTAAACGAAGACAGCTTTGAGATTTTGACGCATCCGCATGAGTTCGAGCAGGTGAAAGGCGCACTTGAAGCGGAAGGCTATACGTTCGTAAGCGCTGGAGTACGCTGGCTGCCCCAAAACATGGTTGCTGTAGAAGGCGAAAATGCGGACAAGCTGTCCAAAATGATGGACTCCTTCGACGATAATGACGATGTACAGGACGTTTACACAAACTTTGAGCTTGAGGACTAACTTGAGGACTAACTTGAGGACTAACGTCTACATAGTCAGGCTGGAGCAAAAAAAACAGCTTCGGGAGCCACATCATCGTGTGGAGCCTGAAGCTGTTTTTTTTGATGGGTTTATTGCAAAAGCTACTTTTTAGAATAATTAAATAATTTCAGATTGTCCATTGTTAATTAATAAGCTGCTTTTTTGTTCTAGCCACTTTGCGAAGCCTTCTGTTTTAGAGTAGCTTAAAAAGAGCCATTCCATTGCCCTCGTCATCCCGATATAAAATAGAGAAACTTCTCTCTCTACGTTGTCCTCCAGCGCAAAAGGCATGCTTTCAACATTTACAATAAATACTGCGCGGAAATCAAGTCCTTTGGAACTGTCTAGAGTGGATAAGTTGACTGCCTCTTGGTCACGGTTATAGGAGCGTTTAGTCGTGCTGCTTTCGGCGAACCAGTTATAGGGAATACTGCTTTTATCCAATTCTTTTTTTAATTGATCTACATAGGAATATGAAAAGCGATTTTTTACACGATATAAAATGGCAATGTCGGAATAAGAAAGCTTCTTTTCCTCATGTAGTTTGATAATGTGTTCTACAACCCACGCTGCTTCTTCATTAAAATGATTACAAGATTTAATAATGGGGTCTGATCCCTTGCGTTTAGTACTTTGCGGAGGAATAATCTCTACCCCTTCCACAGAAGTGCCTTCCTTTACCCTATCTTTCATGCTGGAGTGGCTTCTGTAAAACTCCCAAGCGAAATTCACAATTTGAGAAGTGTTGCGGTAATTAATGCTCAAAATTTTAGAACGGCCTCTAAAATCAAGGCCTGTGCTTGATGCCAAACTTGTTTTGCGTTTGAAAATATTTTGTGCTTTGTCCTCTACTAGCAACAAGGATTGAGTATCAGGATTGAGAACTTTACTCAATAGCTCTAGCCATACTGGTTCAAAATCTTGTCCTTCATCAATTAATATAGCATCGTATTTAGGTAGAATTACTTCTTTTTGTTCGATCTTGGCCAGTAGAGATTCTACTCCATCATCGCGAATTCGCATTTTATTCCAAAGCCACTCATGGAAGGTTGCTGTTTCAATATTATGCTTTATGGTATTGGATGTATAAGTTTCATTACCATTATTTTTTGCGAAATCAAATAAATCCTCTGGCTCCTCCATCATCTTATCAATCATGTTTCTCAACACACGTGAAAGTGGGATAGCATAGCAGATAACGAGAATGTTCCAATCGGGGTGATCTTTAGCCAACATACGTGCACGGGCAGATAGGATCAGCGTTTTACCGCTTCCCGCAACGCCACGAATGAGTCTGTTTTTATCACCGAGCTGACGGGCTAGAGATTCCTGATGTAGGTCCATAGCTTGAACATTATGTAGTGATAGCAACAACTGATCATTATAATAAGTAGGTTCCTTGAATTCTGCGCTGATACGAACTTCGGGGAACAGATGATAGCGTATAGCTTTAATATCCTCACCAGATAAAAAATGTGTATCTCTATATGCTATGGTGAACATTCCCAGTAAGCGTTCATGCAATGAATCGCTTGAAAAGCCTACACTATCGGAATCAATATCGTCTCGCGTTAGCATAAACTGAGGATCAATGACTCTGTCTAGCCGATGTTCAACAATATGTATTTCCTTGAGATTGGTAAAAACAGTACCAAATGCGTAACGGAACTTCAGCTGTCCATAATATTGATCAATTTGAATGAGATTCTTGTCTTTTTTAAGCTTGTCTACAATTCGAAAAGCATAATCCCGAGCTTGATTTAATGGGTTTTTAATAGTTTGGAGTGTACCAAGATCACCAAATATGCGCCATTCGTTAGTAGACAATTCATGAAGAGTATTTACTTTATAATCTTTGACTTCGAGCACAAGCAGCCCAAAATCCGGGCCGATAATGACATAGTCAGGTTTTCGTCCCCCGATCTCGGGCTCATAATAAACAAGGTAATCATCAGGTAGATGCTCTTTTAGCGTTTGAAAAAACAGGCGTTCTCCAACAGTCGCTTTTCTTGGAAGAGTATCTGGAATCATATAAGCCATTTTGTAATCCTCCTTGAAGACGCCGAATCAGGAATGCAGTTCCGGTGCTTCCGGAATCCGGGGTTAGTTTGCAAGAATAGTCAGGTACACAATGTAAAATGGGTCCTTAGGCTTACTCCTTGCTTACTACTATTGTACTTTGTTTGTTTAAATATGGGAATTGTAATTTTGAAGAAATTATTCTTTAGTTCCTGAAATTCTTGTTAGATCAATGATTTCGTAGCCTGGCTATGCATGTTGTCAGACATAAATATAAAAAAACGCTGGAATCCAGCGTTTCTCGTAATGGTGATTTTTGGTTAAAGGGTAAAAATATTATCGTTCATGTGCTGCGCTTTGTATAATGTTTGTAAATGAAACCTGCTGCTGCTATTAAAGCAAGGGTAGTGCCTAAATTAAAGAAGGCTGTGCGTCCGAAGCTTTCATATACATAGCCGCCAACGGTACCGCTGAGTAAGCCGGCAAGGCCTGTCCATACAACGGCGTATACCGCTTGGCCGGAAGCGCGAAATTCATCGGGAATGAGCTGTGAAATATAACGCAAGGCAGTTGAGAAGTAGATGCCGAAAGTAATGCTGTGCATGAGCTGTGTCGCCACGACGAGATAAGGGCTGCTCAAATGTCCAATTAGCCACATTCTCAGAGCATACAATACACAGGCGATAAAGAGCAGCGGCAGCTCCTTGAATTTATGGCCGTACTTTCCAAGCAGAAACAGCACGGGAATTTCGCTGCAGGCGGAAAGGGTCCAGGCGAGGCCGACAAGCGAATCGCTAGCTCCCATTTGATGAAGCGTTACAGCCAAAAAACCTTCGTACATACGATGCGCGACCGATACGATCAAAATAAGGACGAAAAAGGAAACGACCTCCCTTTTGCCCAGCAGCTTGAAGAAACCGCTAAAATCGACTTTGCGGGCACTGCCTCGGTAATCTCGCAGCAGGAAGGAAAGCGCCAGCGTTATCGTAATCGTACAGACTGCGAGCGGCAGCGTCCAATTGGAGCCCATCTGCTTCAATATAATGCCGAACAAGTAGGCGGATATCGCAAACCCGAGCGAGCCGAAAATGCGAATGAGTGCATATGGAACAGCTGTATATTGACTGGATAATAAAATCATGCTGTCATTCAATGGATTAATAGGTGTCTGAAAAAAATAAAAGATCGTCATTACTAGACAGATCATCGTAAAATCTTGAATCGGAAACAGCAGCGATATCATGACCAGCTGCCCGAATAATAAAAATATAAATAATTTTTTTATCGTCTGAAATCGGTCGCTTGCCCAGCCTAGCAGTAAATTGGCAAAGACGGATATGAAGGGCCCAGTTGCATAGATAATGCCGATTTGATGCTCGGAATAGCCTCGCGCCAGAAAGTATAAAGGCAGGTAGGAGACGAGCAGCGCCTGTGTTGAATAGGCAGAAAAGCTGAAGGCGCGAAGACGCAGCGTTTCTTGGGATGTGTTAAGCTTCGCCTTTTCTAGGCCAAGTTGTGTCATTGCTGTATTCACTCCATAACTGTAAAAAACCTTGATTATACAGGTGTTATAGCTAATTATTAATAGATTGTAAACCATTATAGCATGAACTGCTGGATTATTGTTTATTGAAATGGTACATTTATGAGTGGAGGTTTCATTCATCGTGTAATAATGGGCTGGTAGCCGGCGGTTATTCAGCATTTTTTTAAGAGGAGGAGGTGCATCGTGAGATTGACGACATTTTCAGGCAGCCGTGCGCCCCGAGGGCCTTTAAAACTTATGCATCGCGTATATAAATATGTGCTGCCAGAAGTTGAAGAGCAGTTGGGGAAGCTGCGGGCTATGGCAGAGCAAATTCCCGACAGGGAGCTGCGCACGCAAGCGCTGAGCAGCATAGCGAGCAAGAAATTCCATTGTCAGGGCGGGGCCGTGTATGCAGCGGCCAACTTGGAACAGCGGCATATTCTTATTCCGCTTATTGTTGCGCTGCAAACGATTAGCGACTATCTGGACAATTTATGCGATCGCAGCACCTCTCTTGATGCGGATGATTTTCGCCTATTGCATCAGTCCATGCTTGATGCGGTTAATCCGGCAGCGCCGCTCCGGGATTATTATGCCCACCGGAAGGAGCGGGACGACGGCGGATATTTGCACCACCTCGTTGCCGTGTGCCAGCACCATACAGCGCTGCTTCCTTCCTATGCCAGCGTTCAGCGTGACGTAACCGAGCTGGTCAGCCTTTATGGCGATTTGCAGGTGTACAAGCACATTCGCAATGACTTGCGCGAGCCGAAGCTGCTCGCTTGGTGGGAGAAGCATGCACAGCGCTACCCGCACTTGCAATGGAATGAATTCGCAGCGGCCAGCGGATCGACGCTCGGCATGTTTATGCTTTTTTTAGCAGCCAGCGGTGATGGTCTGTCGAAGCAGGATGCGGCTGCGATTAAAGAAATTTATTTCCCGCACGTATGCGGCCTGCATATTATGCTTGATTATTTGATCGATCAGGCAGAGGATCGGGCCGGCGGAGATTTGAATTTCTGCAATTATTACGACAGCTTCCATTTGATGGCGGAACGGATCGGTACGATAGTGGAGTGGGCAAGGGAGGATGTGCGGCATTTGCCGGCTTCCCGGTTTCATCGCCTTATCATTGAAGGGCTGCTAGCCCTGTATCTATCCGATCCGAAGGTGCGTGCGCAGAAAGAAGTGCGCAGCGTAACGCGCAAGCTGATGAAGAACAGTCCGCTTACCCGCCTGTTTTTCCTGATTAACAGCGTTTGGATCAGGAAGCAGCAGGCTTAGCAATATATTACATCATTTTGGAGGAATGACTATGTCTTCAGTAAAATCAATCGCAGTATTAACCAGTGGCGGTGACTCCCAAGGGATGAATGCAGCCGTTCGCGCTGTAGTGCGGAGCGCTTTGTATAACGGGCTGGAAGTATACGGTGTACAACGCGGTTATCAGGGTCTTCTGAATGACGATTTGCGTCAAATGGATCTTCGCAGCGTAGGCGATATTATTCAGCGCGGGGGCACCATTTTGCAGACGGCGCGCTGCAAAGAGTTTATGACAGCTGAAGGCCAGGAGAAAGGCGCTGAAATTTTGCGTCAACGCGGCATCGACGGTTTGGTCGTTATCGGCGGAGACGGCTCCTATCAAGGTGCTAACAAGCTGAGCAAGCTTGGAATTAAGACGATGGCATTGCCAGGAACGATCGATAACGATATTCCTTTCACGGACTATACAATCGGTTTTGATACAGCGGTTGGCATCGTGGTGGATGCTATTAATAAAATCCGCGACACGATGTCTTCTCATGAGCGTTCGTCTGTCGTTGAGGTTATGGGCCGTCATTGCGGAGATATTGCGCTTTATGCTGGACTTGCAAGCGGCGCCGAGACGATTCTTGTACCGGAAGTTCCGTTCAACCTAACGGAAGTTTCGCAGCGGATGGAAGCCAACTTTGCCAAAGGCAAGCGTCACAGTATCATTGTTGTTGCTGAAGGAGCAGGCAATGGACATGATGTATCCAGCGAAATTACGCGTGGTTGTGGACTTGAGCCGCGAGTAACCGTGCTTGGACATATTCAACGCGGCGGAACGCCGACTGCTGTTGACCGTATTCTTGCAAGCCGTCTCGGCGATTATGCTGTACATCAGCTGATGGCTGGCGATTCAGGCAAAGCTTGCGGTATCGTGCGCGGAGAGTTTCTTTCTACGGATATTGACACGGTTGTCAACACGAAAAAGCCATTCAACCTGGAGTTGTATGAGCTCGCGCTGCGCCTGTCGCAATAATACCTTCTGGCTAAACAAACAAATAACCTCCGGCAACGCTTTAAGGCAGCGTACCGGAGGTTATTTGTTTGAAATAAAGGAAAAGATGTCCTAACGCTATCCTTACTTGAATGGTTATTCGTAATTAACGCCTTCTGAATATTTATTGCCTGCATTCCATAAAAGAAATTCATGAATATCGGTGTCGGCGAGCGCCTTAATCTGTGCCTCGACTTCTTTCTTGCCATATTTCATATAATTGCCCTGTCCAAGCCAGCTGGCTGTAAAATCCTGAATCCAAGGACGGATAATTGGTTTGGCGTCGCCAATCGGGTCAAGCTTGGCATGGGTGTCCTCCATAGCGCCTACAATGGTTTCATAGGGATTTTTATCCGGAACCTTCTGCTTAAACCAGCCTGTGCTGTAATGGCTCGGATAAACCATAGGGGATATGACGTGCACATCATTGGAAATTTTCACAAAGTCCTGCCCAATTCCTTCGGCGGCAGGCACTGATGCGGCGTAGCCGAAAATATCGACCGATACCCGCACGCCAAGCGGCTCAAGCTGCTCGCGGGCATATTTCACGAATCCTGCAACGGCATCGACCCGGCTCTGCTCGGTTTTCTCATACTTCAGCGAATCGGCTTTCTTATCAAAGCCTTCAGGAAAACGGACATAATCAAACTGGATTTCCTTAAAGCCCAGCTTGGCTGCTTCCTTGGCAACGGCTACATTATAACTCCAGACTTCTTTCATATAAGGATTAACAAAGCTTTCACCGCGGCCGTTTTTCCAAATCGTTCCGTCGGAATGGCGGAAGGACAGCTCCGGATGCTGGCGTGCCAGCACAGTGTCCTTAAAGACGACAATTCTGGCAATGGGGTAAACCTCATGCTGCTTCAATTTCTTCATCAAGTCGCCAATGTCGCGAATGTACTTCTGAGTAGTTCCCAGCTCAAGCAGCTCCGGCGTCTCGGTTGGATAGGTGATATAGCCGTTGTCGTCTTTTACATCAATGACCATGCTGTTCAGCTTCGTATCATCCATGAGCTTCAGCAAGCTATCCATACGCGCTCCACCTGCACTGTGAGCCGTCACGTAGATGCCCTTCACAATCGGAGCATCTTTCTGCGGATCATGCTTAGCGCCCGCCTCAGACGTTCCCTGGCCTTCTCCATCAGAGGGGCTCGCCTGCACGATCGTTGTTCCGAGTGAAGCGTTTAGTACGGAGGCTGCGAGCTCCCGGGCGGCTGCATGATCCTCTCCGCTTCCCGTCAATAGGCTGTATAACAGCATGACAGTTGAAAAGATGATGTCCATTTCCTTCTCTCCCCGCTAGCTCTTCTTACCAAATTATAAAGCAGAATTAGGCTGCGTGACACTTATTTTTTTCAAAAAGCGTAATTTTACACAGAGAAATGTTGCTTAAAGCACCATTTTTGGGCGGGAATCTCGGCTGGAAAAAGCATGCAAAAAACCTGCTGACGCATGCGTCAGCAGGTTTACTATCAATCGGTATATCCCCTTGTCATTGCAGTAAGGCTTCTCTTTGGTGCTCGCAAATGCTGTGCTGAACAATCTCCATTGCATCCGCCGGTTCAAGTACAGCCAGTCCGTCCCTCAATACGATATTGATCGAGAGTTCCCGATCCGTAAGAAAAGGACTGAGCTCTGGTGCTAGCTTCTCTACAATTTGTGACAGTGTTACGGTTTCGATATCCACCTGGCATCACCCTTTCATCATAGGTTCAGGGCAAAACATATGGCATGAAAACGTTAAAACAGCGGGATAACCACATTATAGCAGGATCAACTTTAAAAAAACAGGGTTAACTGCCATGCGCGCAGCGGGCAAGGAATATTAAATAAAGCAAACGCTTACTGGTGCGTCTTTTGATCTGTTTTTAAGCTTCGCTGGTAAACGTGTACGATTGTATGCTATAATAGCTTGGATATTTTTCAAGTAGGCTGCAGATAAAAGGAGTATGAGAAAGTTTGAAAACATTTGCTGAATTTGGCTTGGAACCTAAAGTGTTGCAAGCAATCACGGAGCTGGGATTTGAGGAGTCAACTCCGATCCAGTCCAAAGCTATTCCAATCGCAATGGCTGGTCAAGATCTAATTGGTCAGGCACAAACAGGAACAGGAAAAACAGCGGCATTCGGAATTCCGCTCATTAATAAAATTCCGACAAGCGAGGAGCGCATTGTCGCCTTAATTATGACGCCTACCCGTGAACTCGCTATTCAGGTAGCTGATGAAATCGGGAAGTTGACTCGATACAAAGGTTTACGCTCATTGCCAATTTACGGCGGACAAGAAATTGGACGTCAAATTCGCGCTTTGAAGAAGAAGCCGCAAATTATTATTGGTACGCCAGGACGTTTGCTTGACCACATCAACCGTAAGACGATCCGTCTTGAAGATGTACAGACGGTCATTCTTGATGAAGCGGATGAAATGCTGGATATGGGCTTCATGGAAGACATCCAGTCGATCCTGAAGCAAGTACCGGACGAGCGTCACACTATGTTGTTCTCGGCTACAATGCCGCCGAACATTCAGAAGCTTGCACAGCAATTTCTGAAAAACCCTGAGCATGTGTCGGTTATTCCTAAGCAAGTAACGGCACCGCTTATCGATCAAGCGTATATTGAGGTTCATGAGCGTCAGAAGTTTGAAGCTCTTAGCCGTTTGCTTGATATGGAATCCCCAGAGCTTGCGATCATCTTCGGCCGTACGAAGCGCCGGGTTGATGAGCTTAGCGAAGCTTTGCAAAAACGCGGTTACACGGCAGACGGCCTTCACGGCGACTTGTCCCAAAACCAACGCGACAGCGTAATGCGCAAATTCCGCGACGGCAGCATTGATGTGCTGGTTGCAACGGATGTAGCTGCTCGTGGCCTCGACGTATCGGGCGTAACGCATGTTATCAACTTTGACCTTCCGCAAGATCCGGAGAGCTATGTTCACCGTATCGGCCGTACTGGCCGCGCAGGCAAAGAAGGTACTGCATGGTCGTTCGTAACGCCTCGTGAACTTGATCACCTGCATTTCATCGAGAAAGTTACACGTCAAAAAATCAACAAAAAACCATTGCCTAGCATCGCAGAAGCGATTGAAGGCAAACAGCGCTTGACAGCTGAGCGTTTGCTCGAAGTTGTTCAAGAAGAAGAGTTCACGGAATACAAAGCAATTGCGATTCAGTTGCTTGAGCAATATGATTCCGTTAACTTGCTTGCAGCAGCCGTTAAATTGCTGACAGGCGAGAAGAAGGAAGTCAATATTGAATTGACGCCGGAAGAGCCGCTTCGCGCGAAAAAACGCAAGCCGGACATTCGTTCGAATGGCCGTCGTTATTCTGGTTCCTCGTCCTTTGGCGGCGGCAGCGGCCGCAGCTCCAGTGGCGGTGGCGGCTATCGTGGCCGTGATGACAGACGTGGCGGCGGAAGCGGTTCGAGCTCCAGCTCGCGCAGCAGCAGCTATGACCGTAACCGTGATGGCGGCAGCAGCAGACCTCGCACTAGCGAGAACCGCCGTCCAAAACCATCGTCCGAAGGCTTTAACAATAACAACAACTAGGGTCATTTCTTCCTGTTCTTATACAGGATGAAGAAATAAGCCCGAATAACCAAGCTTAAGAAACCGGGGAAGTCCGTGATGCCTTACGGGCGTCCTGACTTTCCCTTTTTTATTGTTCATTTGATTAAGCCAGCCTGCTTGATTGAATAATATGCTTTGGTGCATGTCACAACCAAAATAGTAAGGAACAAGACGGAATAGTGGGGGCAGATCACATGGAGCCAAGGGGTTTAATGGGAGGTTTTTACCGCATCTCCGAATGGATTATGCGATTATCGGTAATCAATGTATTATGGCTAATATGTTCAATTCCTTTCGTATTATTGGCGTTTGTGGGCGTATTTCCAGGGAATGCTGCATCACTTGATGAGGCGGCATATCTGGACCATGTTAAAACAACATTGATTTTCATGGCGATTGTTGCTCCTTTCACCTTATTTCCAGCTACAGCTGCGATGTTTGCAGTAGCTCGCAAATGGGTGATGGGTGAAACGGATGTCCCGCTATTCAAAACTTACTTTAGAGGATATAAGGAAAATTATCTTCAAAGTATGATCGGCGGGTTTTTCTACGCTATTCTGTTTGCCATTATGATTGTCGATTTTATTGTGTATCGCGACCAGTATAGCCTAATTTCTTATATCTTTATTGCTTTGCTGCTTCTGCTGGTGATTTCCTTGTTCAACTTCTTCTCGATGCTTGTCCATTATCACATGAAAACGTTTCAATTGTTGAAAAATGCCATTCTGATTACGATTGGCCGTCCAATACGCTCGTTCTCCTCTGCGGTAATGAGCGGTGCGGTCATCTACATCAGCACGCGCTTCACCTTTTTGATTCCGTTTTTTATGGGCAGCATTATCGCTTATCTGTCGTTCTGGAATTTCTACATGATTTACCAGAAGCTGCAGGAGCAGGCGGAAAAGGCAAGACTAGCTCAAGAGGCTCAAGAGGTCGAATTCGCAGAGCTTACAGACGGCGATTCGAGCTCGTCCAATAAATAAGCGTTTAGACATTTACAATTGTAAAGGTAACGTTTATAATAACAATACATCCTGCGATGTTCGTTTCGGCTTTACGTTGTTTTGAACCAATGGCTGTTTCTCGGGAGACCTAAATTGTTACGATGCTGACATGCCCTCTAAAGGGGACTTCAAATTCGTTTCTGCGGACACCCACCTTGCGAAAGCGAGGTTCAGAAACATGTAAGTCGGACGGCATAGGCGGGTTTTTATCTACACTCAAGAGACTCTGCTGCGCTAACACGCTCAGGGTTCTTTTTTTGTGTAACAAAACATGTTAATATAGATATTACATACAAAGATGCTGGAGGGGGAGATCGTTTTTGTTGAAGCGGACCGTAATCGGGCTGCTGCGCAGTCATGAACAAACAGGCGATAAAGCCAAAGACCCGATGCTCAAATCCCATTTTTACAAGTTGTCCAAGGAAAAGGCTTGGGAAGAAGTCGTATCTACGCTGAAGAAAATGCAGGGCTACAAGGTGCTGCATGAAGTGCAATCGGTTGGAGAGATTGTGCTGGAGAAGCGCACGGCATTCGGCCGAACAATGGATATTACGGTGTCGGTCATTAGCGTTAATCCGGTAAATGCAGCCGTTGATATTTATTCGGCTTCCAGAGGCTCGTTTGGCGACCTTGGCTCGAACTACCGGGTTATTCTTGAGCTTTATCGAACGCTGGACAAGAAGCTCTCTGCTTTTAAGACGACCGGAAACTCATAAAACGTACAAAAAGCGAGGAAGGTATCCCTTCACTCGCTTTGTTTGTGCAGATAAAAGATTGTATACTGGGTTATACGAGCGCTTTAGTTGCGTTAATCGCTGCTTCGTAGTTAGGGTGCTCGGTCATTTCTGCCAGGTACTCCACATATTGAATCGTATCATTGGCATCGATTACGAAGATGGAGCGCATGTCCAGGCCGAATTCCTTAATGTAAACGCCATAGGCTTCGCCAAAGCTTTTTAATTTGTAGTCTGACAGCAGCTCGACTTTATCAATGCCTGCAGCACCGCACCAGCGAGCTTGGGCGAATGGCAGGTCTGCGCTGATTGTAAGTACGGCAACGTTGTCGCCAAGCGTAGCAGCAGCTTCATTGAAGCGGCGAGTTTGAGCGTCGCAGACGCCGGTATCAATAGAAGGAACAACGCTGATTAATTTGATTTTGCCAGCATAATCTTTCAAGGATACGCTATCAACGAGTGTTTTGTTCACTTGAAAATCAGGAGCTTTATCGCCAGCTTTCAATTCTGGTCCTACTAGTGTAAGTGGATTGCCTTTAAATGCGGCAGCTCCAGCACGTTCTTGAGACATGAATAACGTCCTCCTCAAAGTTAAATGGTCAATACCCATTTATTATAATCGGAGTTCGGCAATATTGTCCAATTTTAGAGCGGGGGAATTCCTAATGATTTTTTTAAGATACGAAAGCTTTCGCGTTTATTTAAGATCTTACCCGGTAACTTCTGCGATAATCGCGTTAAATACGCTCTATTTTATATTTGTTGCTTTAAATGGCGGAACGACAGGCGGAGAAAACTTGTACCGCTGGGGCGCCTTTTTAACTTTTCATGGAGATCCATACGGGCTGTTGGAGCCATGGCGCTATTTAACGTCCGTCTTTATGCATGGAGGCTTTCAGCACCTGCTTTTTAATATGTTTGCCCTGCTTGTGTTTGCACCGCCCTTGGAGCGTCTGCTGCGCTCTGTGAAGTATGGTGTTTTTTATTTGCTTTGCGGGCTGCTAGGCAATTTGTTCAGTGCGGTTATTACGGTTATGACAGAAGGTGGCAATGGGGAGTTTGTCCATTTGTCAGTGGGAGCATCCGGTGCGATTTATGGCGTTTACGGGGCGTATCTATACTTGTCGCTGTTCCGTAAAGCTTGGCTGGATGATGGATCACGCAAAACCGTATATATGATTTTGGGAGCAGGTATCATTTATTCCATTATTTTGCCGACAATAGATTTATGGGCGCATGTAGGTGGCGGCCTTGCCGGCTTCCTCATGTACGGTTTATTCGATCGGGCAATGGTTCGCAGGCAGCGGATCGTCCGGAGATAATGTTTGGATAAGATAAGGAGAGATCATGGAACTTCGTCAGCTTTATTATTTCGTCAAAGTAGCGAGAAAAGAGCATGTGACACAGGCGGCGGAAGAATTGCATGTTGCTCAGTCAGCTGTGAGCCGTCAAATTCATCAATTGGAGGAAGAGCTTGGCGTAAAGCTTTTTTTACAAAAGGGCAGAAATTTGCAATTGACGCCTGTAGGTCATTTGTTTTTGAAGCGGGCTGAGGTCATATTGGCTGATTTGGACCGGGCTGTGGTTGAAATACATGAATTTCTTGACCCGGAAAAAGGGGAAATTCGGCTTGGCTTTCCGCATAGCCTCGGTGTATCCTTAATTCCGCAGGTTGTAGCTGCTTTTCGCAAGCATCATCCGAATGTGAAGTTTCGCTTTAGGCAGGGGATGTATCCGTCGCTTATACGAGATATGGTAAAGGGTGAGATTGATCTTGCTTTCATTTCTCCTTTTCCGGATGAGCACGAGCATGTATGCGGGCAAGTACTGCTGACAGAGGAGCTTTATGCGATATTGCCGCCAGCACATGCTCTCGCTGGGGAGAACTCGATTCGATTGAGTCAGCTCAAGGATGAGACGTTTGTATTGTTCAGCGAAGGTTATTCGTTAAGGCCCATTGTATGGGAAGCGTGCCAGGAGGCAGGATTTACACCGAAAATCGGATTCGAGGGCGAGGAGACGGAGACGATCCGCGGACTTGTCGCCGCAGGTATGGGTGTCAGCCTGCTGCCAGAGATGGCGCTTCATCATACGGGCATTTTACAGCCGGCGAAGGTGCGCGTGGAGCACCCGCATGTGACTCGCAATATCGGCATCATTCATCGTTCTAATGAGAAGTTGTCGCTCGTTGCGAAGGTGTTCCATGGCTTTCTGCTTCATTACTTCAATGAGATGAAGCAAGAGGAATTAAAGTAAGAACCGCTATATGCAGAATGAAAAAGAACCGCTGCAAGTACCAGTTTTATTCTGGTCGTTGCAGCGGTTCTTTTTGTGTAAAAGAAAAGTGGGCCAGCCGAATGCTTAGGCTGGCCCACTCATCTGTGTTGTTCGTGTATTGCTCTGCAAGCTGGTTATTCCCGGTTCGATGATGTGAAGATCATAATATATTTTAAGAGCTCCAGCAGGGAGATAAGCGCGGCTGCTACGTAAGTTAGGGCGGCCGCGTTCAGAACTTTGGCAACACCGCGTTCTTCCTCGTTCGTAATAAAGCCTTCGGCAATCATAATGTGGCGCGCTCGATTGCTTGCATTAAATTCAACGGGCAGTGTAATGACCTGAAAGGCTACTGCTACGGAGAAGAAGATAATGCCAAGACCAATCAGATTTGCCTGTTGAAATAAAAATCCGGCGATCAGCATGAATGGAGCGATGCCTGATGCAATGTTAACGACCGGGAAAATGCGATGGCGCAGCACCAGCATTGGATATTTCGCCTGATGCTGAATGGCGTGGCCAACCTCATGACAGGCAACGGACAAAGCGGATATGGAGTTTTCATAATAAACATGCTCTGAAAGTCGTACTTTGCGTGATATAGGATCATAATGATCGCTTAGCGTGCCCCGTACGGGTTCAATTTGTACATGCTGCAGCCCATGGGCATCCAGCATTTTGCGTGCGGCCTGATAGCCGGTTAGTCCGCTCATGGAGCGAACGGTAGACCAAGTTTTGAACGTTCCTTTAACCCGAAACTGCGCCCAAATCGATAAAGCGAAAGCGATCAGGATGAGGATGTCCATTTTGTGAAAAAACATAACGTCATTCCTCCAAATGATAAATTTGACTTTCCGATCAAGGGGCGAAGCTTTTATTGTATATCACTACATAAAATTCCCCTTGTTTAGCAGCAGCATAAGCGCTTCAATACAAGCTGCCGTTTGCGGCATGATACGAGTGTAGAGCCTGTTGGCTTGGCGAGGCTTCATTTGCTTGATTACTGGCTCCAAGTCTTTAACCTCTCGTTCCAGCTCGCTTAGACGAAGCTGTAGATCGGTCAGCTTGCGCGATACCTGCTCTTCAGCAGTTACACTGTCCCATGCTGCTAATGATTGTTTAATTTCTTCAAGCGTATGCTTGTTTTGTTTCATTTGTTCAATACGTTTCAAGCGAATTAACGTTTCAGAATTATACAAGCGGTAGTTTGTCGAAGAGCGTTCCGCCGGTTCAATAAGTCCCATTGAAGTATAATAGTCAATTGTTCGCGGACTGATGTTGGCTAGTTTAGCGAGTTCTCCAATTTTATAACGTTCAGCAGATTCCAATCCGTTCACCTTCTTTCCTCTATCTATATATGTCTATGTTTAATGATAATCGTAAAGTAACCATACAGTCAAACGTGTTACATAGATAGGTAAATGAAGGGGAATTATGCCTAGGAAGCTGTGTCCTAAATAGAAGATGAAAAGTACAAAGGTTAAACCCCATTACGGCAAAAGCTGCTATGACCAGGCAAGTACTGTGAAAAAACTTAACATTAACCGCTTTCTTGAGGTCGAATGTTAGATTTTTTTCGAAAATAGAATAAAACGTATTGTCAAATGCGACTCTACTGACTATAATGACATTAAGTCTTTCCTGAAATGTTAGGAAACATAACGTATGGGGAGTGGTCGTAATGATTAGAAAGATGTTATTCACACTAGGGGCAATGTGCTTAGTATTCCCGGCAATGGCTTTTGCGAATGACCCATCCAATGCAACATTGAATATGGGTATCGACTCCTTATGGGTCATGGTAGCATTCGTGTTAGTTTTGCTCATGCAAGGCGGATTTATTCTTTTGGAAACAGGTTCGACCAGAATGAAAAATGCCGGCCATGTTGCAGGCAAAACCATTTTCACAGCTGGTCTAGCAGGTTTGGTTTATTGGGCGATCGGTTATGGTATTGCGTTCGGAACGGCTAATGCCGATGGCGGATCAAGCAGCTTTATCGGCTGGGGCGATTTCTTCTTTAATCCAGCTATTTCAAGTGTAAATGATGAGCTTCCAACAACTATTTTCTTCCTGTTCCAACTAGCTTTCGCAGCGGTGTCGCTTTCCATCGCATGGGGCGGCTTTGCGGAACGTGCTAAATTGTCCTCCTACCTTATTTTCACCGTTATCTACATTGCTGCGATTTACCCGGTAGTTGCTCACTGGATCTGGGGCGGCGGCTGGCTTGCAGCAGATGGCGCACAAGACTTTGCCGGTTCGACGGTCGTGCATTTATCCGGCGCATTGGCAGCATTGGCAGCAACCATTCTGCTTAAACCTCGTATTGGCAAGTTCAACAAAGATGGCTCTGCAAATGAAATTGCGGGACATAACCAAGTGTATACAGCACTATCGGTACTGCTTCTGTGGGTCGGCTGGTTCGGCTTTAACGCAGGCAGCACGGTGAGCATTGGTGACGGCTTCTTCGGTTATGTAGCTTTTACAACAATGCTAGGAGCAGGTGCAGGTGCGGTTTCCTCGCTGCTGATTTCGTGGGCTGTTACAGGCAAGGCAGATATTACAACTACACTTAACGGCACCCTCGCGGGTCTGGTTGCAATTACAGCTTCCTGTGCATTCGTTGATCCATGGGCAGCGGTCGTAATTGGTCTAGTAGCAGGTGTGCTTGTATTCTACAGCGCGAAGTTTTTCGAAAAAATGAAAATCGACGATCCGATTTATGCAATGTCGGTTCACGGTGCAGCTGGTATTTGGGGTACGCTGGCTAACGGTATTTTTGCAACACAAGCATTGGCTGACAAAGTGGGCGTAGGCCAAGGCGGCTTGCTTGATACAGGCAGCTGGAAGCAATTATGGGTACAATTCGAGAGCGTTGTTGTATGTGGCGCATTCGTTCTGGCAGCATCGTTCCTGGTACTTGGCATTATGAAGCTGGTAATGGGCTTCCGTGTAACAGAAGAGCAAGAAATTGTAGGTCTTGACCTTAGTGAGCATGGCGCTTATGGTTATCCTGAGCAAATGAAAAAAGCAGGTCAAAACCTGCAAGGTTAATATTATAAGGGCGATTCAAAGGGGAGAGACTCGGATGACGGACCCTGTGCATGTAAAGCTGCTGGAGCAGATAAGCTTGGCCGAGGAGGCCGGCACGCTGCGCAGCTTGCGGGATCAGGTACATGATCGGATGAAGGAAGCTCTCCTTGCAAGCCCTGTCGAACAGTTTAATGAACAATTGAATGAGATGCATGATACGGTGATCAGCCGGGCAATTGCACTCGCAGAAGCGGAAATGGCACGGATGGGGAAGGGTTCTCCTCCCGTGCCTTACGCCTATTTATTATTCGGCAGCGGAGGCAGGGAAGAGCAAACCTTGTCCAGCGATCAGGACAGCGGCATTGTTTATGAGTTTGCAGCTGATGATGAGTCGGCTGTGCAGCGCTATTTTTATGAATTGTCCGCACTCATTGTCAGTTATCTTCAAACGGCGGGATATCCTCCATGCGAGGGAGAAGTGCTCAGCAGCAATCCCCAGTGGTGCAAATCGCTGTCAGCATGGGAGGAGCAAATTAACTCGTGGTTTAAGGAGCCAAGCTGGGAGGCTGTCCGTTATTTGCTAATCATAGCAGATGGACGCTGCATTTTTGGAAGTGAGCTGCTTATGCGGCGATTCAAGGATATTTTTTTCACCGACATGCTGGCCACGCCGATTATTATCAGACGCATGCTTGAAAATACGATGCGCCACAAAATGCTGCTCGGCGTATTCGGCCATTTGCTGAAGGAGCAGTATGGAGAGGATGCAGGCAGTCTGGATATTAAATATGGCGCCTACATTCCGATGGTGAATGCCATTCGGCTGTTGTCGATCCAGCGAGGCATTCGCGAGTCTTCTACGATGGATCGCATGCGGAGGCTATTGGAAGAAAAGGAGCTCTCGGAGCAGGAAGCCAAGCAATGTGAGCAGGCTTTTCTCTTTTTTCTCAGGCTCCGGCTGTTATCGATTGAAAGCTCGGAAAATGGCTGGTATGGCAACAATGGCAAAGTGGCTTCTCGCAAGCTTACTAAAGAGATGAAAGATGAATTAAAGAAAAGCTTGCGGTTCGGAAAGAAGCTGCAGCGCAAAGTGTATAAAACCACGATGGGAAGGCTTGTGTAAGGCGGTGGATGGAGACTATGAAGGAACCTAAAGGCGTGGGACGGATGTGGAGCTTATATAAAATGGGCGGCTTTACGCCGGCCATAGCCTCTATGCTGGGATCGCAAAATGCCCAGCAAATGGCTTTTATTCGCTCTGTCAACAAAGAGCAGCGCAAGCAATCCCCGCTTGACATGCTGCTTAGGGAAATGGAATTTATCGTGTTTGACTTGGAGACAACGGGATTTTACCCGTCAAATGGCGATGAAATTATTTCCTTTGGCGCCGTATTAATGCGTGGGAGCGAAATTTATTCGTCGGAGACGTTCTACAGCCTCGTTAATCCGAAGCGCCGTATTCCCCGGGCTATTGTGGAGCTGACAGGCATTACGAATGAAATGGTAGAGGATGCCCCCGATTTGATGCAGGTGCTGCATGATTTCATGGAGTTTGTCGGCAAGCGGCCGCTCGTTGCCCATGCTTCCGGGCATGACAAGCAATTTCTCAACGCTGCGTTGTGGCGAACGTCGAAAGTGAACTTGAACCATCGCGTATTGGATACGATGATGGTTGCCAAGTGGCTGGAGCCGAAGCGTGATAGCTATGCGCTGGATGATTTGCTGGAAGACAGCGGCATTACGATTACACAGCGGCATCATGCGCTGGAGGATTCTTTAATGACGGCAGAATTGTGGCAGTCGTATTTGCGGCGTATTTTTGAGCGGAATATAAATACGCTCGGCGACCTGTATGCTTATCTCAGTCAGCGATAGCCCATTGCGCTGGCTGGAAGCATCCGTTCAGGTAGCAATAAGCCTGTATTTCAGGCTGCAAAGGCTGCTGCAAAGAAATTATCCAATGAGACAACAATAAATCATCCGTATGGATGCCCAGCTCATCCGCAGTTGAAGGGTGGGGCGGCGACGTCGGATGAGAGTGGAAGAAGCCGAGCAGCGATTGCCGGCTTTTTTGCATGCGGTAATAAGCCTTTACCCAATCGTCTGGAGCGAAAGCAAAGGCAGCCGAAGGGGAAGGATGGACGTTCGCAATAGCAGTCACGTCGATTATTTTGCCGATGTTTGGTTCGCCTGTCAAAATGCCGCAGGCTTCCCTAGGAAGTGCTTCAAGGCATGAGGCAATGAGCCGATCATAAGCCTGGGTTGTTATATGTAGTAGTTGCGGCTTCACGCAAATGCCCTCCCGTCAATCCTATATCCGATATCGTATAGGTATGATTTGATTTATTTTAACCCAAAATAAAAGGGGAAAACACGGCAGATATGACGGTTTAATGAAGGAAGAGGCGTTTTTGTTGAGCTTATCTTGCCGGCCGTGTTACGATGGAAGCAGGTAAAAGCATGAAATTGGCAGGAGGATTTTGGAAAATGAAGAAGGCGTCCGCATGGTTCATAGTCGCTTTTGTGCTGGCTGGTTTAGCTATTTCGCAATATATGGAGAAAGACAGCGCAATTATTTCTGCTTCCGGGGATTTTAAGCCGAAAGCGGGATATGCTGCCCAGCAATTCGAGCTTCAGGCGCTGGATGAGCAGATGTACAAAGTCGGGGGAGAGCAGGGCAAGCTCAGCTTTGTGAATTTTTGGGCGTCATGGTGTGGTCCCTGTGAGCTGGAGGCGCCGGATTTGCAGGAGCTTCATGAGAAGTATGGGGATAAAATCGCAATGTATGGCGTGAATTCTACCAAGTTTGATAAAGAGCGCGCAGCAAGGCAATTCGCCCTGGATCATGAATTCACATTTACCATTCTGATGGATCGCGAGGGAGATGTCACGAAGGAATATAAGGTGAATACTTTTCCAACGACGTTTCTAATTGATTCTAAAGGCGTTATTCGGGAAAGGATCAATGGCGTCATTCCGCTTTCGGAGTGGGATCGTCTCATTGAAAAATATTCATAAGCTATTAAGGGAGCCGGCACGATCATGAATACCGAACAGAAGAAATTATGGCTCCACCCTTACGTATGGCTGCTTATTGCTGTTTTGGCTGTAGCGATATCGTCGATTATTATTAAGTTCTCGAGTGCTCCTTCCTCGGTGGCAGGTATGTACCGGCTGTTTATTACCGTCGTTATTATGCTGCCGCTTATACCGTGGAAGGTGTTCCGGACGATTCGTTTAACCCGCAAGGAGTGGATGATTTTAAGCTGTGCGGGCTTTTTTCTCGGCCTGCATTTTTTGCTTTGGATGGAATCGCTGAAATTTACGTCTGTTGCGAGCTCCATGGTATTTATAACGCTGCAGCCCATCTTTGTGATGCTCGGTTCGTTTCTTCTATTTAAAGAGCGACAGGCGATAGCGGGCAGCCTTTGTATGGCTGTAGCAGTACTAGGTTCCATCATTATCGCCTGGGGCGATATCGGGGTGTCGCGTGAGGCGTTATTCGGCGATTTATTGTCCTTGCTCGGAACGATGGCGGTTGCTGTGTATATGATAGCTGGGCAAAAGATCAGCGGCAGGCTGCCTTCGAATTTGTACAGCTTAATCGTATTTTTGATTGCAGGAATAGTCATGTTCATTTACAATCTCGTCAATCAAATTGCTTTGACGGGGTATGCTGCGCAGGAATGGATGTATTTCGTCTTGCTGGCGATTATTCCGACTATATTCGGACATTTGGTGTTTAATATGCTGTTGAAGCATATTGGGGCAACGAACGTTTCGATGGCGATTATCGGCGAGCCGGTGTTAGCAATGATATTAGCTTATTTTCTGCTTAATGAATATTTAGGCACCGCGCAGTTGATTGGCAGCTTTTTGACGATTGCCAGCATGGGCGTGTTTTTCCGGCTGAAAGCCCGGCAAACCGCAGTTCGCGCCGAGCTAGGCGCATAAGTAGAGCCATACCGGAGCAGTTTGCAAAAAAAATAGCATTCGACCATTTAAAAACAATACAAATAAAGGGCATTCCTGCAAGCCAGTTGTTACTTATGGCTTGAGGAATGCCCTTTGTTATTGTCCAATTGCCAATTATGCGCGGAATTAGTGGTTTACTAGTCCATGCTGCTCTATTGCAGGAGTATCAATGGCATCAGGTTTGCCCATGTTGAGCAGGGCGTAACGAATGCCGTCAACTAATGCCTCCCAGCTTGCTTCAATGACATTGCTGGAGACGCCTACGGTGCTCCATGTGTTGTCGATGCTGGTAGACTCTACAAGCACGCGCACTTTAGCAGCTGTAGCGTCCTTCTCGTCGATTACGCGAACTTTGTAGTCGGACAAATGAATTTGCTTGATTTTTGGATAAAACTGCACAAGCGCCTTTCTCAGGGCGTTATCGAGCGCATTGAGCGGGCCGTTGCCCTCTGCCGCGGTGTATACTTGCTCGCCGCCAACGTTGAGCTTCACGATTGCCTCACTGCGGAGCGAGCCTTGAGAGTTTTCCACCAGCATTTTAAAGGACTCGACCGTGAAAATTTCCTCAGCCTCGCCAAAAGCTTCTCTAAGCAGCAGTTCAAGAGAGGCATCAGCACCTTCAAATTGATAGCCTTGATGCTCCAAATCTTTAATCCGCTCCATAATTTGCTTTGTTTTCTCGTTGTTGGCGTTCACATCGAGGCCAAGCTCCTGAGCTTTGGAGATGATGTTGCTTTGGCCTGCCAGCTCGGAGACGAGAATGCGCTGTTTGTTGCCAACGAGTTCTGGCGCGATATGCTCATAGGTTTTGGAATCTTTCATGATCGCCGACACGTGGATGCCGCCCTTATGGGCGAAAGCCGCATTGCCGACATAAGGCTGGCCAACAGGCATATGCACGTTGGCAATCTCACTGACAAAACGTGCGGTTCCTGTCAGCAAGCTCAGCTTGTCATCCGGCAAACAGTTATATCCCATTTTAAGCTGCAAATTTGGAATAATCGAACAAAGATTGGCATTGCCGCAGCGTTCGCCATATCCATTAATCGTGCCTTGGATTTGACGGGCTCCGGCTTGCACGGCAGCAAGCGAGTTGGCAACCGCCAGCTCACAGTCATTGTGCGTATGAATGCCGATAGGAGCATTCAGCTCGGCGCGAACGCGCGACACGATTTCGTGAATTTCGCCCGGCAGCGTGCCGCCGTTCGTATCACAAAGCACGAGCCAATCCGTTCCTGCTTCCTGTGCCTTGCGCAGCACCGCCAGTGCGTATTCCGGGTTATGCTTGTAGCCGTCAAAAAAATGCTCCGCATCAAACATCGCTTCAATGCCATTATGCTTGAGGAAAGCAAGCGAGTCGTAGACCATGGCTATGTTTTCTTCGAGTGTCGTTTGCAGGGCGGTGTGTACGTGAAAATCCCATGACTTTCCGACAAGCGTTGCTGCAGGAACGCCGGATTCTTTAATTCTGAGCAAATTAGCATCTTGGTGTGCCAGACTGAACTTGCGTCTAGTGCTGCCGAATGCCGTAATCTTCGCTTGCAAATTATAGGCCTTAATGCGCTCAAAAAACTCAATATCTTTGCTGTTGCTTCCCGGGTTGCCGCCCTCAATATAATGAACACCTAGTGCATCAAGCTTCAAAGCGATCTTCAGCTTGTCCTCCGCTGATAGGCTTATGCCTTCTCCTTGCGTACCATCACGCAGCGTTGTGTCAAAAATAGTTAAATTCATTGTCATGGCCAGAAGGCCTCCTTCTTCACTGATAGCCTTTACAATTATAATGAATTATTATAACACTAGTTGACTGGAATGTAGAGAGCAGCCCTTACTTTTTTTAAATATAAGAAAGTATTAGTTTCACCCGTGATGTATTCTTAATATTTCACCCTCGAAACGGTAGCTTTGCCGCCAGAGGATGGGGAAAGCCGTTTACGCTTGCGGCTTTTGCGGTTCTCAGCTGTTCAATTGACTTGCTACATCGGCAGCGGTATGCTGATAAATACAAATAAACAACGGTGGAGATATTGCGTTCAGGCGGATCTCCTCGCAGGTGGTGGAACCTTACAATGACGAATACGAATGAGCATTATCCGGCGAAGGGCCGCGTCATTTTGCATCTGGATATGAATGCCTTCTACTGCTCTGTCCATGAGGCGGAGGAGCCGGATAAATATAAAAATAAACCAACAGCTGTTGCTGGCAGCGTGGAGCTGCGCAAGGGCATTATCGTCACCTGCTCATACACTGCCAGAAAGCTTGGGGTCAAGACGGGCATGACGGTGCGTGAGGGGCTTAGACGTTGTCCTGAACTCATCCTTATTCAGCCGGACTTCCATTTATACCGCAAATATTCACGAGGCTTCATGACGCTTGCCAGAAGCTATACAGATTTGGTGGAAGCTGTTTCTATAGATGAATGTTATATGGACATAACCGGATCAAAAATATTCGGAACGCCGCTGGAAATTGCCAGCGTTTTGCAGGAGCGTATCCGTACGGAATGGCAGTTGCCCAGCTCCATTGGCATTGCCCCGAATAAGCTGCTGGCGAAGATGGCCTCGGATATGAAAAAACCAAATGGGATGACGGTGCTTCGGCTGCGTGATGTGCCCGAGCTGCTATGGGACAAGCCGTGCGGCGATCTGTTCGGCATTGGGAAAAAGACGGCAGACAAGCTGGCTCGGCTCAATATTCGCACAATTGGACAGCTTGCCCAGACGGATGAACGGCTGCTCATTAAGCAGTTTGGCGTCGTTGGAGCTTGGATGAAAGGGGCAGCCAATGGCATTGACCACTCTCCTGTGAATGGAGAGCGTGAGGTGAACAAGTCGATTGGCCATACGACGACGCTGCCGAAGGATTTTATCGCAAGGGAAGATATTCACCGTGTTCTGCTTAATTTATCGGATCAGACAGCACGGCGGCTCAGAAGGCAAAAACTGATGGCGCTTACGGTGCAAATTACGGTTCGCAGGCCGGATATGACGACCATCACCCGTTCGAATACGTTTCGCTCGCCAACGCATGCGATGGAAGATATTTTTCAGGAAGCGTGCCGCTTGTTCGACAAGCATTGGCTGGAGGGAGAGCCAGTGAGGCTGCTGGGAGTGACGCTGCAAAATTTGTCGCCTGAGGTGGATACAGCGGTCCAGCTGGATTTGTTCAATTATGAGGAGCAGCCGCGTAAGGAAGCGCTGACAAAGGCGATGGACTTGCTGCGGGACAAGTTTGGCGAGGATGCGGTGCTAACGGCGGGGATGCTCAGCGATGATCCTTCCGCACTTATTCGCAATAAGCGGCTGCGGGGCACTTCGCTGCAAAAGGAAGATTTTTAATCGCAGTGTCAGGTTGCCAAAGGCTGAATGATGGTATATATTGATGAATGAAGCTTTATTTTTATGATGTCATTAACGGAAGACAAGCTATATAGCGGCATTATTCCGTCACTTTATGGGAGGTATTTTGAATGGCTAAGTACACTTGGGTAGAAAAGGATACTTGTATTGCATGCGGCGCATGCGGCGCAACGGCTCCTGACATTTATGATTACGATGATGAAGGTCTGGCAGAGGTGATTTTCGGCAACGACGGCAATAAAGGCTGTGTTGCAATCTCGGAAGATCTTTATGACGATATGCAAGATGCAGTAGACGGCTGCCCGACGGATTCGATTAAAATCGCGGACGCGCCTTTCAACTAAACCCAGCTTAAACTTAAACTCCCCAACTATGCAGAAGTTGCACTGCGTAGTTGGGGAGTTTTTTGTGTTCGAAGAGAGCTTTAAATAGAAGGATGGCAAAGCCGTTTACGCTAGAGTCAAAAAAAAGGTAAATGTTGCCGATATAGTGTTATTGGACTTTGAGGGGGGTTAATGATGGAGCAATTAGAGGATAACCTCTATCTAAAGCAATACGTTAGAAATCATCCTGACAATAAAATGGCGTGGTATTTGCTGGGCAAGCAATATTTGCAGTTGGATAAGACGGCGAAAGCGAATTATTGCTTCATTCAAGCAGGGGAAATTTACGAGGCGTTTGAGCGCAAGCCACATCCGCTGGCTGAAAGCCCGCAGGAAATGCTGGAGGAATGGAATCGCCAGCAGCGTAAAAAACGGACGATTCGCCGCGCGATTATGGGGGCGATTTCGCTTGTGCTGCTGCTAATGGTTATGCCTTCAAACGCAAACCAGCTGGCTGATCTCGCTGCGGCAGAAGCGAATGCTATTATCGATGTACCCATTGATCCAACCTTCGGCGTTGTGTTGACGGACAAGGGGGAACGCAATCCAATCGGGAGCGCTTGGGAAGAGCTGCTGTCCTGGTCCAAGCGGCCGTCTGAAGCGGCTGTAGTCAAGCTGGAAGAGCAGGAAGGCTGGCGCAAATGGACAGGCAATCGCAAGCTGCTGATGTCGGTGGAGCAGCAGTCCGATTATGTACCGATGGAAGTAAAGATGCTTGATGGCGGAGTATGCAGCTGCAAGCCGGCTGATGCTTCTACGGTGAAAACGAAGTTCATGGCTTGGAGCGAGCAACAGGAGGTTCGTTGGACGCTTGCCAGCGCCATCTATCAGTACAAGCGGATGAACGAGAAGTGGCCGGAGAAGCTTGATGACCTCATTAAGCCCTATCCCAACAATGTTTTGGCCGGTGACGCATCTGGCATGAAGGAGATGTTTAAGCCGCTAATTGCTGCTATGAAAACGGATCAGTCAGGGACGAAATCGCCTGCGCAGCAGCAAAATGAAGATGAGGCTGAAAGGCCGCAAACTGATTCAAGTCAACGTCAATCGAAGTATTTGCAAAGCAATTCGGATCAACTAGCCGGCGGAGTGGATGAAACCTGGCGCAAGCCGCTCGAAATCGTCGTTGATAAGTCAACGCACAGGCTTGCGGTTGTAAGTGGCGACATTATCGTCCGCAGCTTTAAGGTTGGGCTTGGCGGGGATAAAACGCCGGAAGGCAGCTTTTATATTAGCGAGAAAGTGAAAAATCCAAATGGGCGCGATAATGGCCAGTTCGGCAGCCGGGGGATGACGCTTTCCAGTACGCTTTATGCCATCCATGGCACGGATGAGCCGGATAGCCTCGGTCAGGACGAATCGCTTGGATGCATTCGGATGGGGAAGCAGGATGTAGAGGAGCTGTTTGATCTGGTACCGATGGGGACGGTCGTAAAAATTAAAAACGGGACTCTGCCGTCCGAAATTTCGGAATCCAAGGAGCGCTTCAAGCTGAATCCGAGTCAGGACGAGACGAATCCCGGTAAAGTGTATCACTGGCTGGGCTGATTAACCGCTAACCAACAACAAGACGGTGACGGCGACAATGACAACTCCAACAGCAGCACCTATCCAGACGAGTGCTTTCTTATTAACTTCCTCTGGCGCTTTTGCTTTCACTGTGGGTGGTTTGCGTTTGGGTGAACTCATGGCAATCAACCTCTTTCTAATAAGTAAGGAATATAGTCATATTGTAATCGTTTTCGGAAAGAGCCGCAATAACAAAGGAGCAGTATTGCCCTTTTCTTTTCTGGGCAAAAACGCTACACTATTGGGTAGGACATTTATTGTAGATCGGAGTGAGTGTAATTGCTTTATTCTTCATTGGGTAAGCCGATATTTTTTCGAATGGATCCAGAGAAAGCCCACCATTTGGTTATCGATGGTTTGCATGCTGCTGGGCGCGTACCTGGCATGACGAGCATCATGCATGCGATGTACGGGGTAAATGAGACGCCGGAGCTTGCCGTGGATTTATTCGGCATTCATTTTCCGCATCCGATCGGACTCGCGGCAGGGCTGGATAAGAACGCGAAGGCGGCAGACGGATTTTCCAGCATAGGCTTTGGCTTTATGGAAGTAGGAACGGTAACTCCGAAAAGCCAGCCAGGCAATGAGCAGCCGAGACTATTCCGTCTTCCGCCAGATGAAGCGCTGATTAACCGGATGGGCTTCAATAATGATGGCGTTGATGCGATGGCAGAGCGGCTGAATAAGCGCAAAATACACCGCATCCCGCTCGCTGTCAATATCGGAAAAAACAAAGTAACGCCCAATGAGCTTGCACATGAGGATTATCGCTTATGCATTCAGGCGCTGTACGGGCAGGGCGATTTTTTTGTCGTCAACATTAGCTCGCCTAATACGCCGGACTTGCGTGCGCTGCAGCATGGGGATGAGCTGAGACTGCTCCTTGATACCGTTTTGGAGGAAATCAGGCAGCAGGCGTCGAAATCAGGTAAAAGCGCGAAGCCAGTGCTAGTCAAAATAGCTCCGGACATGACGGATGAGCAGCTTAAGCTGACGGTAGCAACCATTAAGGACAGTGGGGTTTCCGGCATTATTGCGACGAATACGACCGTGTCACGCACCGGGCTTACTCATTCGAACGCTGGGGAAATGGGCGGCCTTAGCGGCGTGCCAGTGCGCGAGCGATCGACGGAGGTTATTCGTGCAGTTTACCGTCAGACAGAGGGCAAGCTGCCGATCATTGGCTCGGGAGGCATTTTCACTGCCGCTGATGCATACGATAAAATCCGCGCTGGGGCCTCGTTGGTTGAAGTATATACGGCCTTAATCTATAAGGGCCCAGGCTTGCTGCGTGAACTGACCAGCGGCTTGAAAGAGCGCTTGCGCAAAGATGGCTACCGCAGCATAACGGAGGCTATTGGCGCAGACCATAGATAAGATGAGGAGGCGGCCCTGATGGATGGACGAGACTGGAATCTATTTTTACAGCCTTACGAGCAAACAGTTGAAGAACTCAAAGTTAAATTTAAAACGCTGCGCGTAGAGCTGAAAAGGCGGGAATCCTATTCGCCAATTGAATTTGTCACAGGCCGAGTGAAGAAGGTTTCGAGCGTTTTGGAGAAGGCAAGGCGGCTGCATGTGCCAGCGGACCAGCTGGAGCAAGGGATTGAGGATATTGCAGGGATTCGCATTATGTGCCAGTTCGTCGATGATATTCACCGGGTTGCTGGATTAATTCGTTCGCGCAAAGATTTGAGGCTTGTGAATGAGAAGGATTATATTACGAATTACAAGGATAGCGGTTATCGCAGCTATCATATGATCGTGGAATATCCTGTCCAAACGGCGCTCGGTCAGAAAAAAGTATTGGCAGAAATTCAGATTCGCACACTGGCGATGAATTTCTGGGCGACGATCGAGCACTCGCTGAACTATAAATATAAGGAAAGCCTGCCTGAGGACGTGCGACTGCGTCTCAAAAAGGCGGCGGAGGCAGCCTCATCCCTAGATGAGGAGATGTCGAGCATTCGCCATGAAATTTTGGATGCGCAGCGCGGCTTCGAGGAAAGCTCGAATGTTGTCAGCAAAGTGCTCAGCACGATACAGGATCTTTATTTTTACCACCGTGTCCGGGAGGCAGCCCAATTTCAGATGAAATTTAATGAAATGTGGGAGCAGGAGGATTTGTTTGGGCTCCAGCAGCTTGCTTTAGACGTTGAAGCGGCGGTTTTGCGGGCGAAGAAAGGCACGCAAAGCTAATAACAAACCTCCAGTGGCGCGCAAGCGAGCGCCTTTGGGGGTTTGTTGCATAAAGAGGGAAGCAGATAGTTGAAGGAGAGATCGTTTTGGCAGCAAAAATAAGGCTGGACAAGCTGTTGGCCCATACGGGCAACGGCACGAGAAGCGAAATTAAAAAATTCGTCAAGCAGGGACTCATTACCGTTGACGGGGTTGTAGTCAAGGATAGCGGCATGATCATTAATCCCGAAATGCATGAGGTCAGATTTGAAGGACGGCAGGTCAATTACCGGGAATTTGCTTATTTTATGATGAACAAGCCAGCAGGAGTCGTATCGGCGACGGAGGATCGCAAAGACGAAACGGTCATCGATTTGCTCGAAAACGAAGATCAAGCGATCCAGCCTTTTCCGGTCGGACGTCTGGACAAGGATACGGTTGGCCTGCTGCTATTGACCAATGACGGACAGCTAGCCCACGAGCTGCTGTCGCCGCGCAAGCATGTGCCCAAAACGTATGAGGCGGTCGTGCGAGGCAATGTAGGCCGTGCCGATCAGGATCAGTTCGCTGCGGGTGTCGAGCTGGATGATGGGTATGTGACGATGCCTGCCCGTTTGAATATACGGAGCCAGGAACAGACAGATGCTGGCGTTATGTCGATGATTACGCTAACGATTATGGAAGGGAAGTTCCATCAGGTGAAGCGGATGTTTGAGGCAGTAGGCAAACAGGTTGTCCATTTAAAGCGAGTGGCCATGGGCCCTCTGGCGCTGGACACTGAGTTGGAAGAGGGAAGCTACCGCGAGCTGACAGAAGGCGAGCTGGAGCTGCTTCGCACTTATCGACGGACAGATTTGCAATAATGACGTGCTATACAAAATAGCAGGTAAAGGTTCAACATAAGCGGAATAGGGGCTGCCTTTCAAGCATGATGAATGAGACAATCTGTCGGCATCATAGGGTAGGTTAATAAATACCATTCCTGAGGTGATTGCTGCTTGCGCGTCCAAACCTTTAAAGTGTACGTCATTACTTCAGCAGATATTAGGCGTTTCATCCTAATTGAAATCGTAATCGGCATGCTGACATACAATGTGGGGCTTAAGCTGCTTCATAACGCTATATTGGCAGGAACGTTGAGCTTTGCAGGAACCGAGAGCATTAAGCGGAGCTTGCGGCTAATCAGGCGTAAGGGTGAAAATAAAAAGTGAGCGTTGCTCCTTGCACAGCAGGAGCAGTAAGTCGCAGAAAAAACCGCCGGGAGCGCGAATCCTGGCGGTTTTTTACATTCTGTGTTGGGTTAGGATTAGTACAAAAATCCTTTAGTTATGATGACCAGAAGAATAAACAGGACCAGGATGGCACCCGTCGATGTGAAGCCTCCATGTACACCAGACATGCTAATTCCTCCTGTACAGTTAATTTCCGGCTTAGGGTGCTGCTTCATTTAAATGATCTCTTCCCTGCCGCTCGGTATACTGTATTGTATGTTTTTCGCCCTGTTTGGAATGGACTCCTGTCATGGGTCATTTATAATTGGGCGCTAGTAAGGCCGCTAACTCCGGCGGTTTATGATGGATGTTACTGAGGCGAATGCCTGGGAAGGATGAAAAAAGCAGCCTTCGCCGATAGGAATCGACGGAAAGCTGCTTGAAAGGTAAATTTATCTTTTGCGACCGCGACTGTTTCCAGCTCCGCCGCCACGGGAAGGGCTGGATCCACGGCTGGAACCGCTGGAATTGCGACCGCCGCTGCCAGAACCAGAGCTGCGTCCACCGGAGCTCCGTCCTCCAGAGCTGCGTGGTGCACCTGAGGAGGAACGTTCGCTGCGCTCACCGCCGCCGAAGCTGCGAGGTCCGGCAGGACGTTCGCTGCGCTCACCGCCACCGAAGCTGCGAGGACCGGCAGGGCGTTCGCTGCGCTCGCCGCCGCCGAAGCTGCGAGGACCGGTAGGACGTTCGCTGCGGTCTCCGCCGCCGAAGCTGCGTGGGCCTGAGGAACGTTCACTGCGCTCACCGCCACCGAAGCTGCGCGCTCCATTGCCGCCACGCTTGCTTCCAGTATCGCCGCCGCTTGCTGCTTCCCATGGGCTGCCGCCGCCTGACTTGCTTGGGGCTGCTGACCGTTCAGCCTGCTGCCCACGGCCTCTGCCGCCAGCTTGCTGGCGTCCGCGTCCACCGGAGGATTCGCCGCCTCGGCGACCTTGCTGGCCGGAACGTCCAGAATCGCGTCCGCCACGTGCTCTGCCGCCGCGCTCTGACGAGGAGGAATCTCCGCGGCCATATGCTTTGGCTGGAGCTGCTGAGCGTTTCGTGCTGTCGGCTGTTAATTGGCCTTCTTCATCAATCGTAAAGCGCTGCAGCGAAGCATCGATGCTTCGCTCAATATGAGCAACAGCGCCGCGATCATGCGGCGAAGAGAGAGTTACCGCTGTACCGCGCTGTCCTGCACGACCTGTACGGCCGATACGGTGAATATAAATTTCTGAATCCTGCGGCACATCATAGTTGTATACATGGGTGACGCCTTCTACATCAAGCCCGCGCGCAGCGACATCCGTTGCGACGAGAATTTGCAGCTTGGCATCGCGGAAACGCTTCATAACTTGCTCGCGCTTCGCTTGTGTCAAATCGCCGTGCAGCTCATCCGAAGGAATGCCTTTATCCTGCAGGGCTGCATTCAGTTTTTTGGCCCGCACCTTCGTCCGGCAGAAAATAACGGCCAAATAAGGGTTATGCTGCTCAATCAGCTGCATAACGGCACGTTCACGTCCGCGATCTGTCGTTTCAATGACGAATTGCTTAATGTTGTCCAGCGTTACATGCGTGCTTTGAATACGAATATCGACTGGTGTATTCATATAATTGGCAGCAAGGCGCTTAATTGCTTCCGGCATCGTAGCCGAAAACAGCATCGTCTGGCGAGCTCTAGGCATATGCGCGATAATGTTCTCGACCTCTGGCAGGAAGCCCATATGCAGCATTTGGTCAGCCTCATCAAGCACGAGCATTTTCAGCTTGCCCAGGTTGATCGTCTCCCGGCGAATATGGTCAAGCAATCGTCCAGGTGTTGCTACAACGATATGGGGAGCATTGTTCAGCTTGCGAATTTGTGCAACAACATCCTGCCCGCCGTAAGCAGCTAGCACCGTAGCGCCAACGGTCGGAGCAAGCTTCGTGAGCTCGCTCGTAATTTGAATAGCGAGCTCACGGGTTGGAGTCAATATAAGCGCCTGCACCTGTTCCTTGTGCACTTGAATGCGCTGCAATATAGGCAAGGCAAAGGCAAGCGTTTTGCCTGTTCCGGTTTGAGCTTGGGCAATGACGTCTTGTCCCGCAAGCAGTACGGGAATCGATTTCTTTTGAACCGGGGTTGGCTCGGTAATTCCGTTCTCATGGAGACGCGAGGCCAGCTCCGGCATGACGCCCATTGCAGTAAAATCAGTTGACATTAGACAATTTCCTCATTTCATAAAACATCGTTTGGTGTTAAGTATAACAGGTTGTACCCATCATGTGCATCTTTCCTGCACATATGCTATGCTATTTTGAAAGAAAAGTATGAAGTATGGTGAGAAAAGTCGTAACGGAGAGCATACTTTGGTCATCACGCTTTTTTGAAAAGGAAGGTTAATCTATGAACGGAACGAATCGCGCGGCAATCAAGCCGGGCCAGCAGGTCGACATTGTGCTTAAGCAGGATCAGCGTACAGGCAAGCTGACGAGAGGCATCGTCAAGGATTTGCTGACGAACTCCGGCACGCATCCGCATGGCATTAAAGTTCGGTTGACTGACGGGCAAGTAGGCCGCGTTAAGCATATTTTACCAATGGAATAAGGAGATGGGCGGGTGGCATTTGGCATATCCAGAACCGAAATGAATGCTTGGAAGGAACGGGTGCAGAGCGGCGAAATCGCTTTTTTGACGCATTATTGGCTGGACCCGCGCTTTCCCGGCATGAAGACGGTAACGAAGGTAGGCTGCTCCAATATAGACAAGCTGGCGCAGTGGTGCACGTCTTATGGGCTCGATCCCCGGTATATTCACTACCGCGACAACTATCCGCATTTTGATCTGTTTGGGCCTAAGCAGCGTCCAATCTTAATGGCGGAGCAGCAGTTCGACCAAATAACCCGCTTTAGATTGCTTTAATGGTAATTGGAATGGCATTGCCGCCGTCAGGGCGGCTGTTTTGCTTCGACAAGAGGGCGGCAATATTGCAGGGCATGCAAATTGCGAGATTTTATTTTACTAGTTTTAATGAAACTGATCGTAGAAAAAGTTCAAATATTGGATAGCAAAGCGAGGGAGAACGGTTCATGGAGCAGGAGCAGGGAAAACAACAGTTGCTCAAGTATTTTCAAGAATGGATTACGTTTGTGGAAGGGCTGGAGCAGCAGGAGGAAGCGGTGTGGGAGCTCAGCTTGGCTCCGGGAAAATGGTCCGTTCGCGAAGCCGTCGCTCATATTGCGCTCTGGGATCGTTATTTTCTTACGACGGCAATTGAGAGATTAAGCCGGCAGCAGGAGCTGACGCTCAAGCATTTGGATTATGATGCATTTAATGAAAATGCCCGCCTGTATGGTCGTTATACTTCAATTGCAAAGCTGGTCAGGCAGACGATTCAAGACCGTGAAGCGATTGTTGGGATCATCGAAGCTTTGCCGGAGCAGCATTATGCGGCTGAATACATAGACGGCGATGGGCATCCATTCCGGCTGCAGGCATATTTGACAGATTTTATCGCTCATGATCGGCATCATATGGGCCAGATAAAGCAGCTTTTGGACAGTGCCGCATTAAAGTCGCCATCTGAGGAGCAGCTGCATCTTAAGCTGGAGGAGCTGTCGATGAATGCTTGGCCTGCGCTTCAGGTGCTGATGTATGAGGGGTGGCAGCTGCGTCTGGCGAATGGTTATACCAAACGGTCAAACTCCATCGTGCCAGCAGCCTGCAGCGGGGAAATGCTTTCGCACAAAATCACCTATGGCGAAGCTTTTTATACGGCGCGTGGAATGGATACAGCCTATAAAATCACGCCATTCTCCCAGCCGCCGGAGCTGGATGAGACGCTCGCGCTGCGAGGCTACGACAAAATAGACCCTGTCTATGTCAAGACGGCGGCCCTTGCTCAAATGCGACAACCGGCTGGCGGGCTGGATGTTCGCATCGACACATTTTTAAGTGAAGCTTGGCTGGAAGCCTATATGTCGATGGCGAAGCATACCGATGATGAGCGGGAGACGCTGAAAAATATGTTTGCATCACCGCCGTTTCAGACGGGCTTTGCTGTGCTTTATGTAGAGGGAGTGCCAGCGGCTTGCGGTATTGGCGTGATGGAGCGGGGATATATCGGGCTGTATGCCGTCGTGACTTCACCAGATTTTCGCAGGCGTGGATTTGGCGAGCAGCTTCTGCTGCATATTTTGCAGTGGGGCAAGGAAAATGGGGCGGAGCACAGCTATTTGCTCGTGACGCATGCCAATGATGCGGCGAACCGCTTGTATGACAAGCTAGGCTTTACGCTGCAATATAACTACTGGTATCGGGTGAAAAAATTACCGGCGTCCCTTTAACCCGGGCGAAGTGGAGGGGCGATTACGTTGAAGCAGGCAGGCGGAATATTCGATTCCTTTGCTCAAAAAGTGACAGCTATTCTTATTTTCGTTTATACGATGTGGCTCATTTATGCAATGTTTTTTGGCTTTGGCCGGCAGGCGAGAAGCAGTGCGGAGCTGCGATATAATATCATTCCTTTTTCAACTATCAAGCTTTATGTAACGAACTTTCATCATATGCCTTTTATCGATTGGATCATTAATATGGGCGGCAATATTGTCGTATTTGTACCCTTTGGCTTGGCGCTTCCAATTGTTTTCCGCTGGCGGCTGGGCAAGGTGCTGCTGTCGTTTGTGCTGTTTATTACGCTGCTGGAAGTGCTGCAAATGCTTACGAGGCGCGGCAGCTTCGACATTGATGATATTCTCATGAACAGTGCCGCTGTTGTTCTTGGCTATGGCATTGTTTTCTGGTTTCGGAAGCTGGCAGTTGGCAAAAAAGGCATTCAAAGAACCTATTGATGATTCCATTCTATCAGGGGACATAGACAGCGCCCCGGACTCTCTTAATAAGAGAAGGCCGGGGCGCTGTTTATTTTTATTCGAAAATCAAGCCCATTAAGTCTTCCTTCGTTACTTTGCCGAAATAATAGCTTAAATCGATCTCGCCGAGCAGCTTGCCGAGTGCAGCAGCATCATAACGCTGACCGATGAGCTGCTTGGCAAATTCGCTGCTCTCGCCACGACCGAAGAAATCGCCATATACAGCGGCATCTGCAATAAGGCCTTCCTCAACTTGCAGACGTACATCAAACGTTCCAGCTCCTTCGATCCGCTTCGTCTGGCGCATATTGAATGCGGGCGACCGGCCATAATTCCAATCCCAGCTGCGATAGCGCGTTTGTGCCAGCTCGCGGACATCCGCCCATTGCGCCTCGGAAAGCTCGTAGTAAGGAATTTCCTCACTGCCTTCAAAAATGGAAGCAAGCACGCTTTGGCGGAATTCCTCAATTGTAATCGGCTCTGACAGAAACTCGGAAATGTTGGCTACGCGGCTGCGAATTGATTTTGTCGCTTTCGACACGTATTTTTCGGGATTCGCTTTCAAAGCGGATACGACATTTTCAATTTCGGAATCAAACAGCAAGGTGCCATGGCTGAACATTCTGCCGCGTCCTGAAAATTGTGCGTTGCCGGAAATTTTTCGTTCGCCGACTTGAATATCGTTTCGGCCCGTAAGCTCAGCCTGAACGCCAAGCGCGGCTAGTGCTTTCACGACCGGCTCGGTAAACTTCTTGAAGTTATGGAAGGATTGGCCGTCGTCGCTCATGATGAAGCTGAAATTCAAATTCCCTTCGTCATGATATACGGCTCCGCCGCCGGACAGCCGGCGCACGACATGGATGTTGTTTTCCTCTACGTAGCGCGGGTTGATTTCTTCCAGCGTATTTTGGTTTTTGCCAATAATAATGGAAGGCTCATTAATATAAAACAGTAAATAATCGTCCTCCGGCGGCAGCGACCGCAAAATATATTCTTCCAGCGCCAAATTAAGCGCAGGGTCTGTTATATGGTTGTTGCTTACAAAACGCATCATAACGATTCCTCCGAAAATAGTAATAGGTTGCAAAAGCTTGCTGCTCCTATTATACCCCTCCGTGGGGCAAATGCCATGGATAAATGAGAGCAGCTTTTTTGCCTCGCAAGGAGAATGGCGGTTCCTCGCAAAAAATGGCTGATGTTCTAGCATCGTTCATTTTAGCATGCAAGAAGTGAGCGTATTGGGATAAAAAGGGAGTCGCTTAGAGGCTTATCCCTTGACATCGCGTCAAAGCTTCATTATAATCGGAACTAATTCTTAAAATGTCACATATGGCGTTGATGAGGAACAGTAGTATCGCGGGGCATGGCTTAGAGAGCCGGCGGATGGTGCAAGCCGGACCTGCAGCGATATGAATCTCACCTTGGAGCTGTGCGCGCAAGCGTACCGTAAGGCCTGCGTTAAAGGCAACAAGTGAGCACTCGGCAAAGCATGTCCGGGGGCTAACTAGGGTGGTACCACGGGAGACAGCTCTCGTCCCTAGCGATCATACGCTAGGGGCGGGAGCTTTTTTGCATGAAATATAAGCATTTATAAGTTTTCCCTTATAAATAGGCTTATATTTCTCGAAATGAAACGCGCAGCGCCGCCAAAGGACAGCGACAGCCGTTTCACCTTGGAAGCCCGCTGAAATTTTGCTTTACCAAGCTTAAGGAGGAAACATTCATGAGTCAAGATCAGCAACCGCAAGGATATAATCCGCTGATAGTAGAGCCGAAATGGCAAAAATATTGGGATGAGAACAAGACGTTCGCTACGAAGGAAGAAGCGGGCAAACCGAAATTTTATGCACTCGATATGTTCCCTTATCCATCCGGTTCAGGCCTGCACGTCGGTCATCCGGAAGGCTACACGGCAACGGATATCGTGTCGCGTTACAAGCGTCTGCGCGGCTTTAACGTCCTGCACCCAATGGGCTGGGATGCGTTTGGCCTACCTGCAGAGCAGCATGCACTGGATACAGGGCAGCATCCGCGTGAAATTACATTTAAAAATATCGACAACTTCCGTCGTCAAATCAAATCGCTCGGCTTTTCCTACGATTGGGATCGCGAGTTTAGTACGACTGACCCGGATTATTATAAATGGACGCAGTGGATTTTCATCCAGCTGTACAATAAAGGCCTTGCATATGTTGCTGAAGTTCCAGTTAACTGGTGCGAAGCGCTGGGAACTGTGCTTGCCAACGAGGAAGTCATTGACGGACTAAGCGAACGCGGAAATCATCCGGTTGTACGCAAGCCAATGCGCCAATGGGTACTGAAAATTACCGAATATGCGGAGCGCCTGCTGGAGGATCTGGAGGAGCTTGACTGGACGGAAAGCATCAAGGATATGCAGCGCAACTGGATCGGCAAGTCTACAGGCGCCGAAGTAACGTTTGCTATTGAGGGTCATGACGCGAATCTTGTCGTGTTTACGACACGTCCGGATACTTTGTTCGGTGCCACTTATTGCGTGCTTGCGCCTGAGCATGAGCTGGTTGCCCAAATTACGACAGCGGATCAAAAGGCGGCTATTGAGGCATACCAGCTGACAGCTTCCCGCAAGAGCGATTTGGAGCGTACTGATTTGGCGAAGGAAAAATCCGGCGTTTTCACGGGTGCATATGCGATTAACCCGGTCAATGGCGAGAAAACGCCAATCTGGATTGCCGATTATGTACTTGCAGGCTACGGTACAGGTGCGATTATGGCGGTTCCAGGCCATGATACGCGCGACTGGGAATTTGCCACACAGTTCGGACTGCCGATTGTGGAAGTCGTGCAAGGCGGAGATATTTCCAAAGAAGCTTATACTGGCGACGGTGCCCACGTAAATTCCGATTTGCTGAACGGGCTTAATAATGAAGAAGCGATTGCGAAAATGATCAGCTTCCTTGAAGAAAAAGGCAGCGGCCATGGCAAAGTGACGTACCGTCTGCGCGATTGGCTGTTCAGCCGCCAGCGTTATTGGGGCGAGCCGATTCCGATTCTTCATCTGGAGGATGGCACAATGAAGCCAGTACCAGAGGACCAGCTTCCGCTGCTGCTGCCAGATGTTGATGCGATTAAGCCTTCGGGTACAGGGGAATCACCGCTTGCGAATGTTACGGAATGGGTCAACACGATTGATCCAGAAACGGGCATGAAGGCGCGTCGCGAGACGAACACGATGCCGCAATGGGCGGGCAGCTGCTGGTACTACCTGCGCTTTATCGATCCGAAAAACGACAAGGAAATTTGTTCGCCGGAGAAACAGCGCGAATGGCTGCCGGTTGACCTGTATATCGGCGGAGCGGAGCATGCTGTGCTTCACTTGCTGTATGCGCGCTTCTGGCATAAAGTATTGTATGATCTGGGCGTAGTTGAGACGAAGGAGCCTTTCCATAAGCTCGTGAACCAAGGGATGATTTTGGGCACGAACAATGAGAAAATGTCCAAATCCCGCGGCAACGTCATTAACCCGGATGAAATTGTATCGGAATTCGGCGGAGATACGCTGCGTTTGTATGAAATGTTCATGGGCCCGCTGGAAGCGACGAAGCCTTGGAACACGAACGGCGTAGAAGGAGCCTTCCGTTTCCTTAGCCGTGTATGGCGCTTGTTCATCGGTGACGATGGCAGCTTGAGTGCGAAAATTTCGGAAGGTGAAACGACTGAAGCGTTCAAGCGTACATGGCATCGCACCATTAAAAAAGTAACCGATGACTTTGAGCATCTGCGTTTTAACACAGCGATCAGCCAATTGATGATTTTTGTCAATGAAGCTTACAAAACCGAAGTGCTGCCGCGTGAAGCGATGGCTGACTTTGTGAAAATGCTGTCCCCGCTTGCGCCGCATATTGCGGAAGAGCTGTGGGAGAAGCTGGGCGGAACAGGGACGATTACTTACGAGTCCTGGCCGACATGGGAAGAGGCTTGGACGGTTGACCAAGAGGTTGAAATCGTCGTTCAAGTTAATGGCAAAATCATTGAGCGCCTGTCAATAGCGGCAGACACGGATGAAGCGGAAATGGAACGTCTTGCGAAGGAACTGGCTAAGGTGCAGGAGCTTATCGCAGGCAAAACCATCCGCAAGGTTGTAGCTGTAAAAGGTAAAATCGTCAACATCGTTGCCAATTAAACGTTAGCCACATGAAGAGGTGAACGGTCAGTTAGCTGAAGAACAGCTATTGACCGTTCACCTCTTCGCCGTAGAAAGATACGGAAACTTTGGCGACATCGTCATTGAATTTGGCATGAGTTGTGCGAATAAGCCGGTTGAATACATCATCGGTCTCATTGCGAAGCAATTTGAGCGCCTGTGCTGTAATGCCTCCGGGAACGGCTACCCGGGCCTGCACATCAGCTGGGGTAAGGCCTCCTTCGGTCAAGAGCAGCCCTGTCCCGAGCAGCATGGCACTTGCCACCTTGAGCGCTTCCTCGCGGTCAATGCCCGTCTCTTCAACTGCCGCGTCGACGAACTGCTCCAGCAGACAAGAAATAAACGCCGGTCCGCAGCTGGAGAGGTCGGAGACGACACGCGTATAGGATTCATCAATTTGCAGCGGTTCGCTAATAAAGGCGAGCAGCGCTTCGAGCCGTTCCTTGTCCTCGCTTTGGATGCGGGAGCCATAAATACATAAGGAAGCGCCGCTCCATACATGATTCGTAATGCTGGGAATGACTTTCGCTACTTTGCATGGGACGACTTCCTCAAGATGTGAGAGCAGCACCGGGCTTGTAATTGAAACTAGCAGCTGCTCAGGCCTTATGACAGAGGATATGTCGTCGATGACCTTTTTAAATTCATGCGGTTTAATGCAGAGAAAAACAATATCCTTGCCAAATGCGGCACGAGCATTGCTCGCTTCTGCTTGAAGTCCGGCATAGCGGTCAGCGAGCGCCTGCGCTTTGGAGAAAGTGCGATTGCTGACGGAAATTTGATCGGATTCCAGTGCTCCCGAAGCGATTAATGCTTCAATGAGCAGACTGCCCATCGTTCCCGTTCCAATAAATCCAACTTTCATGCGATGGCCTCCTTCGTTGTGAGGTTGTGAAATGGAAGCGGCCTTGTGGGGGCCAGATTTGAATCATTTTCTGATCCGAATTGATTTTCCGAAGTGAACAGGCTTTAAGGCGAAGTAAGCCTATTCGCAGTTTACCTGTTCTTCTACCGTATTCCTGACAACTTGGCAGTTATGTCAACGATTTTCATCTTTTTTGGAGCATTCATTCATAGCGAAAGGTGTGGATTAAGGATGGGGCAACGAGTGAAGGAGAAGCAGTATGGGAAAAGCCGGAATGGGAAGCGGGCGATTATGGCGGGTTGTTTGCTGCTTGCCTGCGGGCTGCTTGGAGCTGCCATGTTTATGCCGAAGGAGCAGGCTCCGAGCGGCTGGATGACGCTAAATGCGGCGGTAGAGGCAGCGTTGGAGCCAGAGCAAGGCAATGAACCTGCTTCTGCTGGGGTGAAGAGCGAGGCTGGAGAGGATAGCGGCTTAGGGAAGCAGGCGAATGGAGAAGGACAACAGGGGAGTACAGCGGCAAATGGCAGTAGTGGAAAACCGTCCTCGGACAGCGGTGAAGATGGGGAAAATGGGAGCGGGAAGATGCCAGCTACTGCTGATGGAGCAGTAGAAGGGACTGTAACATCCCGGTTGGATGGTGCTGGGAAGGCGGTGCAAGGTGGGGCAAACGCTGCTGCTGGTGAATTAGGAGAAGCTGATGCTGGAAGCAGCCGTGGGAACGGAAATGTGAATAATAATGAAAATTTGACTGGATATAATACTGGAAATTCGGAGCTGCACATGCCGGAAACTAGTGCGACTAAAGGGAGCAGTGCAGTTGAAGCGGCACAGAATGAGCCAGGTGAAGGTGCCGCGTCGTCGACGGATTCGGGCAAGCTGGATATTAACCGGGCAACTGTTCAGGAGCTCGATGGGCTGAAGGGAATCGGTCCGGCGAAAGCTAAAGCAATCGTAGAAAATCGGGAGAAAAATGGGCGTTTTACATCGGTCGATGACTTGCAGCGAGTGAAAGGAATTGGACCTAAGCTGCTGGAAGGCATGAAAGACAGCATTGTCGCCAATCCTTAAGTGTGAGAAAATAACAGGCAGCAGCCGGATTTTAAGAAAAAACGAATATATCGTGCATTTTTGACGCAGTTGCGGCTGACGATTATTTTGAACGAGCATCAAGGAGGAAGCTGAAACAATGGCAATAGTAGGGCAAGACGCCGAACGCAAAGACTGGGATACGTATTTTATGGACATCGCTTATATGGTATCGACGCGCTCACGCTGCCCAAGGCGGCATGTGGGAGCTGTTTTGGTGCAGGGCAAGAAGCTGCTTGGCACCGCATATAATGGAGCGCCGATGGGCGTTCAGGATTGCTCGGAAGCGGGCTGCATGATTGCGGAGGAGTGGGAAATTAAGCAGGAGAATGGCGAGGAGCAAATGGCAAAAAAACAGCGCTGCATTCGCACAATCCATGCGGAGCAAAATTTGCTGCTGTTTACCGATCGAGCCGACCGTGAAGGCTCAACGGTATATGTGACAGACCAGCCTTGCTGGACTTGCGCGAATATGCTTGCGAACAGCGGGATAAAAGAGGTTGTCTATCACCGCGGCTACCCGAAAGACAGCGAGAAGGTTGTGACGCTGATGGGGCACAAAGGCATTGCTTTTCGTTGTCTGGAAGGCTACGAGCCGCCGCCGCAGGCGGGAATGGCTGTAATTTCTTAATATTGCACGTTAATAGTAAATCATATATTTAGTGAGGGAGCACCTCTTATTGCATGCGAATCTGCATGTGATAAGAGGTGCTTTTTTTTGCAAATTTAAAAATTTATCAGTTTGAGCTTATAAATGGCGGGTGTACACCGCGAAATGAGCTTATTCCGCTAGAGGGTGATGTCGGACGTTTAAGCTTGGTGGCTTAGGTATTTTTCGTAAAAATAAAGCCATGTTCAAATCAAAATCAAGAGGTGATTGAAAATGAATAGAAGACCGCTGCTATGGTTTGCGGTATGTTTTGTGGCAGGCTGCGCGAGCGGCGCGAAGTTGAGCGGCGCAGGAGCTGTGCTGGCGGCGGGCGGTGTGGCGGTAGCCGCCCTGGCGCTGGTTTTGTCGGGGCGGCTGACGCGAAAGCTGGCTGCCGTATGTGTAGTCGGCTTCGTCCTTGCAGCTGGAGAACGAATGTGGGCGGATGCCCGCAATGTGACTGGACTGCTGGACGTGCTGCGCGCCGCAGAGGCGCAGGGGTCGGACGCTGCGATAGCGGCCCAAGCGTCCGGGACGATTGCGTCGGTCGTCGAGATCGACGGCGACCGGGCAAGCTTTGAGCTGGCGGTCGATGCCGCCAGCGTAGCGGGCTTTGGCTCGCTGCGCCAGCTCGGCGGCGAGCGGATGCTTGTGCAGCTGCGGCTCGAGGAGCAGCTGCAGCAGGAGGTCGCCGCTGCTTGGCGTCGCGGCGACGTCGTTGGCGTTAAGGGCCAGCTGGCGCAGCCCGCTGGCCCGGCTAATCGCGGCGGCTTCGACTACCGCCGCTACTTGAGCAGCCAGAAAATCCACTGGCTGCTTCAAGCTACGGGCACAGGCGCGATCGACGTCGCGCCTGGCCCGCCATGGACCGCGGCCGCGCTGCTCGGCCGCGTCGACACCGTGCGCGCCTGGCTCGCCGCACGGCTTTCGAACATGTACCCGGGCATGCAAGCCGGCTACATGCAAGGTCTCGTCCTCGGGATCACGGATGATCTTGATCCCTCCCTCATGCAGCAATTTGCTCGCCTTGGCTTAACGCATATACTCGCCATATCGGGCCTGCACGTCGCGGTATTCCTCTACGCGCTTGGCCTGATTTTACGGCTTTGCCGCATGACGCGGGAGCGCCTGCTGCTGACGCTCGTTTTTGCCGTGCCCTTCTATGTGCTGCTCAGCGGCGCTTCGCCTTCGGTTGTACGGGCCGGAGTGATGGGCATGCTTGGCCTCCTGGCAGCGCGCATGCACAAGCTTAAGGATGGCCTGCATATATTGGCGGCCGCAGCCGTCATCATGCTGGCGTTAAATCCGTTTTATCTGGAAAATGTCAGCTTCCAGCTTTCGTTTATCGTAACGCTAGGCCTTATTCTTGGCGTTCCTCCAGTAAGGCGAGCCATGCCTCACTGGAAACGGGGCGAAACGCTGCTCGATTTGATCGCCGTCAGCGTCGTGGCACAGGCCGTCTCGTTTCCGGTTTCCATTTATTATTTCAACCAATTCCATTTGCTGTCGCTCCCGGCGAATTTGCTGCTCGTGCCATTTATCAGCTTTATCATTATGCCGCTAGGCGGAGCCGCACTTTTTATTCACATAGCTTGGCCAACAGGCGGCAAACTGCTCGCATGGGCGAGCGTCTACGCCAACGACTGGACATTTTGGCTTGTGGACTGGCTCGCAAGGGCGGATTTATTTCGCACGATTTGGGCGACTCCACCGCTATGGTGGATCGCTGCTTGGTATGGCGCTTTAGCGCTGCTATTCCGCTCCCTTCCAGTGAGCGAGTTATCAGCCGCCCGTGAACAGGGGCCAGATTCAGAGCATAGCAATCTTGCGGGAGGCCACGAAAACGGCGAGTTGGAGACGCAGCCGCTCTACGAGCTTTCAGCTATACATCGCAAGGGCGGCATTACTGTTCCTAGCAAGTCTTCTGATGGCTTTGCTGGTTTTTCGTATGCATCAGCTGCGAAGGCGCTTCTTTTTCTTAGAAGCTTTTTTTCAGCCGTGCTTATCATGCTGGCACTGTTATTATTCGCCTATCATCCGGATTTATTTGATCGTGACGGCCGCGTTCATGTGCTTGATATCGGACAAGGGGACGCTATTTATGTCAGAACGCCGGAAGGGAAGCATCTGTTGATCGACGGTGGGGGAACGGTTTCTTTCCGCAAGGCCGGCGAGGAGTGGAGAGCGCGCAAGGACCCATTCGAGGTAGGCAAAAAGGTTATCGCCCCGCTGCTAATGAAGCGCGGAGTGCAGCAGATTGATTTGCTCGTAGTCAGCCATTTGGACAGCGATCATATTAGGGGGCTTAAAGCGGTTATGGATTCGATCCCAGTCAAAGGGCTGTTATGGAACGGCAGTGTGAAGCATTCACCAGATGCGGAGGAATTGCTAGCCTATGCGGTTCGCCATGAGATTCCAATGTACCGGGCAGAGGCGGGGCAGGAGTGGGAAATGGGCAAAAACACAAGTCTGAACGTTTTATGGCCTCCTGCTGTTAACCAAACGGAAGGAAGCAGCATTTCCAACATGGAAATCAAGGAGCTTGAGGAGCAGAACGAAGCCAGTGTTGTCCTTTATTTGACGATGAAGAATTATACTTTTCTGCTGACAGGAGACATCGGATTTGAGACGGAGGAGCGGTTGCTGGCCCTTATGGACGAAAATCCAGCTTTTTATGCAGCTTGCTGCGCCAAAGTTGATGTGCTTAAAGTAGCACATCATGGAAGCCGTTATTCGACTGCCGCCAATTGGCTGGAACGCTGGCAGCCGCTGAGTGCGGCGATTTCCGCAGGGGCGACAAACAGCTACGGCCATCCTCATGGGGATGTGCTGGGACGCTTAAAGGCAGCCGGAACCGAGGTGCGCCGAACAGATCAGGACGGTGAAATTGAATATCGGGCGGTATCGGGAAGGCTTCAGGCCAGAACGATGAATAAGGGAAATTGATTTTCAATGATAATAAACCCAATCACAAAAGGAGAATTTTTAATAAAAGTGCATATAGTATAGGCGGGTGTACATATGTAATTGAGCTGCATTCGAACCCAGATCCAGATCAAATATAATGTCACAAGTAGTCACAAGTATTCCCATTATTACTGGAAATGTCACCGCTTATGAATGTGGGCCTACGTACCGAAAGTCAGCTGGGTGGTCAGCGTTCCACTGGCTCATTTTCTGTACAAAGCTAGGCTAGGCGGACACAGAAGCAGCTATTTCAACAAAATAAAGGGTATGGCACAAGTGGCGGACTCAGGAGCCGCTAATGTGCTGTAAATGGCCATTTTGCTGCAATAAAGAGGACAATAACGGATTTCCTGTCCGCTTAAGGTCAGAAATCGGATTAAAACCCAAAATAGCGGAACCTCAGTCCGCCAAAAAAGGAGCGTGCGCCCCAAGCCGCGGATTCTCAACAGCTGTGTTTTCAGCCGAGAAAATCTAAGCTACAGTGTTAAGTCACAATGATGTGATCTAAGCTACAGTGATCTAAGCTATAGTGATCTAAGCTACGGTGATCTAAGCTACAGTGATCTAAGCTATAGTGATCTAAGCTACGGTGATCTAAGCTACGGTGATCTAAGCTATAGTGATCTAAGCGCAGTGATCAAAGCCACAGTGATCTCAGCAACAATCGCAGCAAGTGGTTCCCCAGCCTTGAATCGACAGGTGAGGTTTGCCCTGAAGAATCGCTAAGCAGGGAGAAGCGAGCCTGCACCGGCTGGCACGCACAACCAAAAATAGCAGCATGCCTTTGCGGCTTTTTGCGTATCTTTATCGCATGAATCAAGCTATACTATACGTTTCCTTCATAATATATATTTAGCTAAAGAAAAGCGGAATAGATTGGAACGCGATGTAGGCTTCTTTGAAATGATCCTGTAAAATGAGCATAAGTAACGGCAGGAGATTAATTGCAAGGAAGTGAGAAGCCGATGATAAAAATAAACAGAGCCGGTAAATATGCCATCGATATCCGATTTGATATAGATGGTGCAAGTGAGCTTTTCGAAGCTTTCCTCCTAACGCTTGCAGGGGAGGAAACGGTACTTGTTTTAAGCGAAGCCGCGCTAATTAATAGTAAAAAAGTGAAAGAGCTTGGGCTTGCGCAGGTTAATGACGAAGAAAGTCTCCATTACGCCCAATCGGGATTAATGCTGAAGCTCGATAGTGACAGCATCGAAAACATTTTGGACAAGCTCAAGGCATGCGTGGGCGGAGAGGATTTTTTCCCGGCTGAATGCTGCGAAGTGCGCTTTGGCAAAATAAATATTAACTTTTATGCGTTTCTGGAGAGGGCAGTTGATTAAAAGAGCAAGGCTGGCTAGTTCCATGCAGTCATGAACTTGCTATATACGCTGCTTGCTTTTTTTGATATTCTTGAGTGTGGAGTACGCTTCTTTAAATCGGAATATGGGCCGTATGGCTAAAATAAAAAATGAATTTGTACGAAGGTTTGCAACATTTTACGTAACCTGCTCGTCAGAGAGGTTGCAAGAGAGGGGGATCCTTCGTGGTGGAGCCTGGCCTTATTAGAGCCGCTCAGTCGGGAGATCGCGATGCATTGATTACTCTATTGCGAGAGATTGAAACACATGTTTATCGGACAGCCTACTATATAGTAAACAACGAGCAGGATGCAATGGATGCGGCACAGGAGGCACTCATTCGCATTTATACCAAAATCGGCTCCTACGAAGAAAAAGCCCAATTTAAAACATGGATTCAACGCATTGTAACGAATATCTGCATTGACAAGTTTAGAAGAAACAAACCGACAGTATCCATTGATGAGCATGATATGGTGTTTCACGAGAAGCAAAATGTAGAGGATGAGGTTTTGTCCGCTTACGCAGCTCAAGACATCCGTAACGCTATTGATAAGCTACCCGATCATCACCGTGCTGTTGTCGTGCTTCGATACTTGCAGGATTTTTCCTACAATGAAATAGCTGAGTCTCTGGATTTGCCCCTAAACACAGTTAAATCCTATTTATTCAGAGCCAGACAGCAGCTTCAAACGTTACTACATGATTATCAGAAAGGTGGTGTCCGGGGATGAACTGTCAAGAGGTGATGGAATATATGCAAAGGGAGCTTGACGGCGACCTTGATGAATACGAGAAAGCAACCATGACAAAACATTTCAAGCAATGTCCGGACTGCGCAGCAATGTTTGAGCGGCTGAAAAATTTGTCTGCGGAATTGGAAAATCTGCCTCATGTAACGCCAAGCTACAGCCTTGTAGATGCTATTATGCCTCAATTGGAGCAGCTATCATTCGAAGCGGCTGGCTCAGTTGTGGCGCAGCAAGAGCAAGAGACAGCAATGCCTAAGCGAAGGAAAACGCCCGATCGCGGCGCTTCATCAAAGCTTCGGCAGCTCACAGGCGTCGTTGCGGCGTGCCTCGTAGCTGGCACATTTATCGTTTCCTATAACGCAGGCTGGTTTAATGGGTCGCAATCAAATCATGACATGAGCCGGACGGAAGCAAGCGCTACTGCTGCTGACAGCCCGTTGGCCAATTACGACACGTCGGCGGTCAGGCAATTTGTGGCTGCTGAGCCACAGGCTTCGGGCGAAGTGAATACGGAATCGCTTGATACGAGCATGAGCCTTAAGACGAATGTAACTGATCAAAGTGGCGATGGATCAAATCAAGATGGCGGAAGCGCAAACAGCAATAACATTGGCGAATCTGGAACCTCTGATTTTGGTTCGGCTTCGGGCCTTACTGCTCCGGATTCCAAAGATGCAAAGTCTGACGCGGGTACAGACACTAACATTTCGCAAGCTCCTGCAGAGGAGGATGGCAAACGATTGGAAAGCCTTTCAGGCGAATCAGAGAAAGCTCCTCTTGCACCAGTCGCACTGGTTTCTGCAGACGGCGTTTATTCGGCAGAGGTCGTTGGCTATGCCATTAAGATTTATGAGGCAAGCGACCATAAGCTGCTGCTGGAAACGGCGCGTAAAAACGGCCAGATCGCCAATTTGAGCTGGTCGGAGGGTAATAAAATTTTAAATTATGAAATTCATCTGGAGTCGGGCGGCATTGAAAAATATGCGGTTGACCTGAATACGCTCAAAGATAACAAAGCAGCGCATTAATTTTAGTTGAATGACTACAGGTGTATGCACACTTTCCGCTCTAACTGCGTATGGTAAAGAGTGGAGAGAAGATGCGACGTGAAAGCCTTGATCGTCGTATGACCATCAGCAGAAGGAGAAGCCATGGATCTTTCTGCTGATGTTTATATAGATGTTCAGGGACAAAGGGATGAAGCCGAAACGGGCTCATCCCTTTGTTGCCGTTCACAGGAGAAGGTAGGGAGGAATAGCCTTTGGATGGGAAAGAAGCTTTGAAGGAAATCAAGGGCAAGCGATTTCGCCCTGTGTACGTCGTATTTGGCAAGGACCGTTACCGGATTCAGCAGTTTGCCGATATGCTTGCGGACGCGATGTTTACTGCTGACGAGCGTGAACTGGGCATCGTCAAATTCGATACAGCGGAAAGTGTGCTGGATGAGGCTGTGCTTGAAGCGGAGACGCTGCCCTTCTTTGTTGAGCGCAAGCTGGTCATCGTCAGAGACGCCGTCGTCTTTGCAGCTGGCGGAAAAGAAGGAGGCAAGCTGGACCATCGCACCGACCGCTTGCAGCAATATATAGAAAATCCTTCTGAAACAACGGTCATTTTATTTCTGATAAATGCGGAGAAGCTGGATGAACGGCGCAAGCTCGTTAAGCAGCTGAAGGATCGCAATGCGCTCATTGCTTTTCAAGAGCTGGATGCATCCGAATTGAAGGGCTGGGCGATCCGCCGAGCTGCGGAACAGAAACGCACACTGGATACGGAGGCGGCTGAGCTGCTTCTGTCACGGGTCGGAGCTCATATGCAGCAGCTGGCACTGGAAGTGGACAAGCTCTGTCTGCACGCCGGTGTTGGCGGTCAGATTGGACGCAAGGAAGTGGAGCTGCTCACGGAGTCGACTGTGGAAGAGGATGTATTCGCATTGGTTGATGCGATTGCGGAATTGCAGGTGGACAGGTCGCTTCGCTTGTACCGACAATTGCTCATCAGGCGTGAGGAGCCGATAAAAATCGCGGCATTGATTGCACGGCAGCTGCGTATTATGCTGCAAATTAAGGAGCTGGAGCAGCATCGGTATTCGCCCCAGCAAATGGCTGGGCAGCTTGGGCTCCATCCTTATGCGGTTAAGCTGGCTGCGGAGAAGTGCCGAAAGTTTTCAACGTCGCGGCTAGGGGCGCTGCTGTCCTCTATTGCTGATCTTGATTACAAGATGAAGACAGGGCAAATGGATAAAAACTTTGGCCTTGAGCTTTATTTATTATCGCTTGGTGCCCCGAAGCGGATGGCGTAAAGGCCATCCGCCACATCATATGCACACAAAAAAGCTGTCGACCGGATAACCGGAAGACAGCTTCTTTGTATGTTCAAGGACGGTTTAAGCTTGCGCCGAAAGAGCGTTAAGCTTTTTAGCAAGACGAGATTTTTTGCGGGCAGCCGCATTTTTATGAATCAGGCCTTTAGTAACCGCCTTGTCCAATTTTTTCGTCGCAGCGATTAGAGCTGTTTTAGCAACAGCTACATCAGTGCCGGCGATTGCTTGGTCAGCAGATTTAACAGCCGTACGAAGCGCGGATTTTTGGGAAGCGTTCAAAGCGCGGCGTTTTTCGCTCGTTTTGACGCGTTTAATTGCGGATTTAATGTTTGGCATCGAGTTTCACCTCCTACGAAATATGCACAGGCAATCTTTAGCATACGCTATAATTCTGGATAACACAACTTAAAATATATTATCACGCGTATACCCAAAAAGCAATAGCACGCATGAAAACCAAATGCTTGCGAACACTAATGGCAGAAAGCATTTATTTTTTCAAGGAAGAAGGTTATGCGGTGGGACAACTTGATTTGCAAGCTTACAACGTTCGAACAGATTTGGCGCTGGAAGCAAAAGAAATGGCCGAGCAGTCGGGCGGCGTCATTCCAGGCATCCACTCCGAGCGTCAAGACGAGGATGGCATCGTCATTACAAGCCTTCATGTCCAAACGGAGCAAGGAGCTGCGGCGATTGGCAAAATGCAGGGCCATTACGTCACGCTGGAGGTTCCGGGACTGCGTACGCAAGATACGGAGCTTCAGAACCGGGTGGCGACGATGTTCGCCAAGCATTTTGAGACCTTTCTTGAACGCATCGGTGTTGGCAAGACGGCACGTGTACTCATTGTCGGGCTTGGCAACTGGAATGTAACACCGGATGCGCTGGGGCCGATAGTTGTAGAGAACGTAATGGTGACCCGCCATTTTTTTGAGCTGATGCCGGATCAGGTTGCCCCTGGCTATCGCGCGGTCAGCGCTATTGCCCCTGGCGTGCTAGGCATTACTGGGATTGAGTCCAGCGACATTATTCAAGGCATTGCCGAGCGGACGAAGCCCGATGTCATTATCGCCATCGATGCTCTTGCTTCCAAAGCGGTAGAACGGGTGAATACGACGATTCAAATTGCCGATACCGGCATTCATCCCGGCTCTGGCATCGGCAATAAGCGCAAAGGGCTGACGAAGGAAATTTTGGGAATCCCAGTCATTGCTATTGGAGTCCCGACCGTCGTGTACGCATCCACAATTGTAAATAATACGCTGGAGCTGATGCGCCAGCACATTGAAACGAACAAGGGAGATAGCAATCAGGTGTTTGGCATTATGAACCAGTTGGAGGAACAAGAGCGGCTGCAGCTTGTCAAAGAGGTGCTTCACCCGCTCGGCCATGATTTGCTCGTTACGCCAAAGGAGATTGACCAATTCATCGAGGACATCGCCAATATTATTGCAAGCGGGCTCAATGCTTCGCTGCATGATGCGGTTGATACTGATAATGTAGCCGCCTATACCCATTAACAGCAAGCCGCCATACGATGCCTTTCAACACAGAAGGCATTATATGGCGGTTTTTTATAACATAAACAAATATCAGCTTGGCTCCTTCTAATCGGCTTATCTTTATCCTCGAAACCGTAGCTTTGCTGCCAGAGGACGGCGACAGCCGTTTACGCTTGTGCAGCTCCTTCATAGACTTAGACTTTCTATAAATCATGTCCCTCCCTCTAAATCTAGCAGCCCATTATATTAAAAATGAGGGTGCGGTCGGTTCTACTAACGCCTGCTTGTTCATAGATTAATAGCAGCAGGACAGCTCTAGCACAGAACCGGGAGGTAAGCGAAACGATGAAACGTAAAATCATGCTGCTCGATTTGGCGTATGGAAGCCGGAAAATTCGGCAATTGCTGGTCACAGGAAGAACATTCGCTGTTCTTTCTTTATGTTCAATGATTTTTTTCGTCATTATAGGCATTGCGGCAGTTGCCCATCGCCAAGCGTCGGCTGCGCCGGTGTCTTCGATGAAAGGTTTTGCAGCGGCTGTATCGAGCGGTTTGTTCGGGGATATGCTGGAAATGGAGCTGCCAGCCTTTGAGGGCAGCAATCAGGCGGACGAGCTGTCTGTGCCGCAGGTGAGCGCGTTTCTAGTCAGACTGATGACGGACATTAATCCTACACAGCCGAAAAGCCTGCTTGCAGCGGGCATTCCCGGCATGAGTGCCGGAGATTCCTTTCTCATTCGCAAAGGCAGCGGAACAGATACCGCGGTCGGGCCTGAGGATAATGAGCCGATTGCTTCGCATACCGAAGAAGGGGCAGCAGGCGAACAGCCGACTGTAGAGCCGCAGCCATCGCTTCCGCCAAGCACGGTAGACTCTGGGGAGAAGCCGGGGCAAAGCGGCAGCGGCAATACGAAGCCATCAACTGGAGAAGCCAAGGTCGCATTCATCTATCATTCTCATAATCGGGAATCGTGGTTTCCAGAATTGAAGGATGGCGCCAAGGACCCGAATTCCAGCACAACGAATATTACGCTTGTCGGCAAGCGGCTTGCGGAGCAGCTGGAGCAGCGCGGGGTTGGCGCCATGCATTCAGAAACCGATTATCCGACCGCCATGAAAAATTACAAATGGGAGCTGTCCTATAAATATTCCATGAAGACGGTTAAAGAGGCGCTGGCAAGCAGCAAAGATTTAAAGTTTTTATTCGATCTGCATCGCGATTCGCAGAAGCGCAAATATACGACGACCGAGATTAAGGGCAAAAGCTACGCGCAGGTTTATTTTATCATCGGCCATAAAAATCCGAACTGGAAGGAAAACGAAGCGTTTGCAACTAAAATTCATGAAGCGCTGGAGAAGCAGTATCCCGGCATTTCAAGAGGAATATGGGGCAAAACAGCCGCCACAGGCAACGGGGAATACAATCAATCGCTCGCCGCAGACAGCGTGCTGATCGAAGTTGGCGGTGTAGACAATACGCTGGTAGAGTCGTATCGCACCGCGGATGTGCTGGCTAAAGTGATTGCGGATATTTACTGGCAGGATGAGAAGGTTACAGCTCCACAAAGCTGAATAGCGAATCGAGAGCGGAAAGGACGGGGTGCAGGATGAGAAAGCGGCGTGATGCGTTTAAATGGGCGATCATTGGCGGGGTGCTCGTTTTTGTTATATTGTATGGCATTGAAATGTCCTCCTCAGGCATTGAACGGATTTATGGGCCGATTGAGGAGACGGGGGCTTCCTCTGTCATTCCGGTAGATGCGATCATTAGGCAAGGCGCAGAAGAAGGCGGCAGCGGAACCATTGTGCCAGAAACGCAGTCGATCGCCGGCATGTCGGATGCCGCTTCGCGCAAAATATCCGAGCTTGAGAAGGAGCTGGCCGAGGTGCGGAAGCTCGCAGAGCAAAACGCGCTGTATGGCGACAGGCTGCCGGGCATGCCTTATGAAAATCAAGAGCCTTCGGTCAATAAGCTGGCTGATGGCACAGCGGGCTTGCTGCAATCTTTTTCGACCGGAAGCATGGAGTTTATTGTGGATTTGTTTGAAAAGGTGACGAATTAACGAAGGCGCGCTTTCGGAATTTCGGCAACCGCATTGCTGGCGCTCTCCATTGCTGATATAATGGAAAGAATGATTAGCAATAATGGATGGTGTGGGGGTTAGGCATGGCTGACGTACGTGACCGACAAAAGAAAATTAGAAACTTCTCGATTATCGCGCATATTGACCACGGGAAGTCTACGCTTGCGGATCGCATTTTGGAATACACAGGAGCGCTTTCTTCGCGAGAAATGCAAGCTCAGGTGCTGGACCAAATGGATTTGGAGCGGGAGCGCGGCATTACAATTAAGCTGCAGGCTGTTCGTCTGACCTATAAGGCGGATGACGGTGTGGAATATTTGCTCAATCTGATTGATACGCCTGGACACGTCGATTTTACATATGAAGTTTCCCGCAGCCTTGCTGCTTGCGAAGGCGCGCTGCTCGTTGTAGACGCCGCGCAAGGGATTGAGGCGCAGACGCTTGCGAATGTTTATTTGGCGCTCGACAACAACCTCGAAATTCTTCCGGTCATCAATAAAATCGATTTGCCAAGCGCAGAGCCAGATCGCGTCAAGCAGGAAATTGAAGATGTTATTGGGCTGGATGCGAGCGAGGCGGTTCATGCGTCGGCGAAGGCAGGCATTGGCATTAAGGAGATTTTGGAGCAGGTCGTTGCCAAGGTTCCAGCTCCTACAGGTGATCCTGATCAGCCGCTTAAGGCGCTGATTTTCGACTCTCACTATGATGCGTACAAAGGCGTTATCGTTTACGTCCGGGTTATTGACGGCAGCATCAAGGCGGGCAAGAAAATCCGTTTTATGGCGACTGGCGCTGAGTTTGAGGTTATTGAGGTTGGCGCGTTCATGCCGCGTATGGGCATTGTGGACGAGCTGGCAGTCGGTGATGTAGGCTTCGTCGTTGCTGGTATCAAAAATGTAAAAGACACGCGTGTCGGCGATACCGTAACAGAAGCGAAGCGTCCGGCACCGGAAGCACTTCCGGGCTACCGCCGGATCAATCCAATGGTTTTTTGCGGATTATATCCGATTGAAACACAGGATTACAATGATTTGCGCGAAGCGCTAGAGAAGCTGGAGCTTAATGATGCTTCGCTGCGCTACGAGCCGGAAACGTCGACAGCGCTAGGCTTTGGCTTCCGCTGCGGCTTCTTGGGCCTCCTGCACATGGAGATTATTCAGGAGCGTATTGAACGCGAGTTCAATATTCCGCTTATTACGACAGCGCCAAGCGTTATTTACCAAGTAACGCTGACAGATGGAACGGTCATGAGCATCGACAATCCGTCCAACCTGCCAGAGCAGGGCAAGCTTGATTTTATCGAGGAGCCTTATGTCAAAGCTGGCATTATCGTACCGAATGATTATGTTGGCGCGATTATGGAGCTGTGCCAGAACAAGCGCGGCGAGTTCGTTAACATGGAATATTTGGATACGAACCGCGTCACCATTACGTATGAAATTCCGCTTTCGGAAATAGTATATGATTTCTTCGACCAGTTGAAATCAAGCACGAAGGGTTATGCTTCGTTCGACTATGAAGTGTCCGGCTACCGCAAGTCCAACCTTGTGAAGATGGATATTATGCTGAATGGCGAGCAGGTCGATGCCTTGTCTGTCATCGTTCACCGCGATAGAGCGTTTTTCCGCGGCCGGATTATTTGCCAGAAGATGAAGGAGCTTATCCCTCGTCAAATGTTTGAGGTTCCAATTCAGGCCTCGCTGGGTACCAAGGTTATTGCCCGTGAAACCGTTAAGGCGATGCGTAAAAACGTACTTGCCAAATGTTACGGAGGCGACATTAGCCGGAAGCGCAAGCTGCTTGAGAAACAAAAAGAGGGCAAGAAGCGCATGAAGCAGGTCGGCAGCGTTGAGGTGCCGCAGGAAGCGTTCATGGCTGTGCTCAAGATCGACGAAAGCTAGAGGGAGAAGGAGAGCCGGGGGCTCTCCTTTTTATCATGAGAGAGGCAAGAAGTCGTCCGCCCTATGACGGAATGGCACTTGAAGAGAGCTTGCCACAGGAAAGCAGGTGTACAGCATGACGATTCATCATGCGCCGCGAGCGCTGTATATTCATATCCCTTTTTGTACGAATAAGTGCCATTACTGCGATTTTACGTCCTATGTGCTGAAAGGCCAGCCTGTAGACGATTATTTGGATGCGCTGGAGCGCGAAATGGAGCGTACGATCAGCGTGCTGCCGCCTGAGCAAATCGATACGGTATTCGTAGGCGGAGGTACGCCGACGGTGCTTACACCGCCGCAGATGGAGCGTTTTCTCGCTGCCGTCCGCAAGCATTTTCCACTTTCACCAGATGTCGAGTTTTCTATGGAAGCCAATCCAGGCACGACGGATGCTGACAAGCTGGCGGCGATGTATGCCGGTGGGGTGAACCGGATCAGCTTTGGCGTGCAATCGTTTAATAACACGCTGCTGGAGCGGATTGGACGTATTCACAATGTCGAGGACGTATATCGCAGCTTGGACAATGCAAGAGCAGCAGGCTTTACGAATTTGTCGATCGACCTGATGTTTGGCCTGCCTGGACAGACGGTTGAACTGCTGGCTGACAGCGTGCAGAAGGCGCTTGCGCTGGAGCTGCCGCATTACTCGCTGTACAGCCTTAAAGTGGAGGAGAATACGTTGTTCCACAAGCTGTATGAGCGCAATGAACTTCCTTTGCCGACAGAGGATGAAGATTTAAATATGTATTTGCTGCTGATTGAGCAGCTTAAGGCTGGCGGCTACCAGCATTATGAGATAAGCAATTTTGCCCGCCCGGGCTATGAGAGCAAGCATAATTCAACGTACTGGCGCAATGAGCCTTATTATGGACTCGGAGCCGGTGCTCATGGGTACGCAAATCGCGAGCGCCATGTTAATATCAAGGGGGTACAGCCTTATATTGACGCGACGCTTGCCCGCCTGCCGCGGCTTGATACGGAGACGATTTCCGAGCTTGAGGCGATGGAGGACTTTATGATGGTCGGGCTGCGTCTGTTGGATGGCATTCGTACTGCTGATTTTACCCGCCAATTTGATGGCAAGATGCTCGAAAGCTATTTTGGCCCGATTATTGAAAAGCATTTGAATGACGGCTTGATGGAGCGTCTGGAGGATGAGCGCGGCGGAGGCTATCGGCTGACCGATAAAGGCGTTTTGCTTGGCAACGAAGTGTTTGGTTCGTTTATTGGTTTGGAAGTTTAGCTAGAGCTGGGCAGGTATGAAAATTTATATTAAGAGTTTTTGAAATTGCCTATTGAGAAAACATGCGTGATGTTGTATATTTATTCAATGATATGAATATGGTGATGAAACAAGCACCGGATGGGGGGAGCAGCATGAAACTAATGGACAGCTTGCAGGCAGTGTGCAGAAAAGCAACCAAAGATGATGTTGACGTATTGTTTGATTTAATTCAAGGCTATGCAGAGAAAGGGATCATGCTGCCCCGTACCCGGTATATGCTTGAGTATTCGATAAATTCTTTTATAGTAGCGGAAGTAGGCGACCAGGTTGTCGGCTGCGGCTCTCTGACGAAGCTGGGCGATAATTTGATAGAGATCCGGTCACTTGGCATGTCGGATGGCTACAAGGGCCTGGGCATAGGCAGCAAGCTCGTTGATGGCTTGCTTGCTGCGGCGAGGGAACAGGGCATTACTAAGGTCATGGCGCTGACGTATGAGGTTGCTTTTTTTCTGCGGAATGGGTTTACGGTCGTGGATAAAGAAATTTTTCCGGAAAAGGTATGGACCGACTGCGTCAACTGTCCGAAGCAGAATGCTTGCGATGAAATCGCCGTGCTGAAAGTGCTGGAGTAGAGGTTTTTCCGAGCCTCCGCAGGCCATTATAGTGAATCTTCTCAAGGTGAAACGGCTGTCGCCGTCCTTTGGCGGCGCGGCGCGTTTCAGTCCGAAAAATATAAGCCCATTTATAAGTGCAAAACTTATAAATGCTTATATTTCAAGCAAAAACGACTTCGTCGTCCTTCTGGGACGTGCGAAGAGCTTTGCCCTAGAAATATAAGCCGGAGTATAAGGGTGAAACTTATAAATGCTTATATTTTAAAATAGGCTAACTAAAAATGCCAAACTCACTTGACAATGCTCAAGCGGGTTTGGTATTTTTGTATTAACGATTAGCACTCAATCAAGACGAGTGCTAATGACAGAGCCGATGACTTGGAGGGAATGCGCATGTTGACGGATAGGCAGCGAATGATTTTAACAGCTATCGTAGATGATTATATCCGCTCGGCTGAGCCGGTCGGTTCACGCAGTATTTCTAAGCGCGGCGATGTTGGCTTCAGCCCAGCTACCATTCGTAATGAAATGGCGGATTTGGAGGAGCTTGGATTTCTGGAGCAGCCGCATACGTCGGCAGGCCGGATTCCTTCTACTAAAGGCTATCGCTATTACGTCGATCATCTGATGAGGATGGAAGAGTTGAACGATGCGGATATGACGAAGGTTCGTTCTTTTTTCACCGAGCAGATGAGCCAGATGGAGCAGGTTATTCAGCATGCAGCATCGATATTGTCCAGCCTGACGAACTACACGTCGATTTTGCTGGGCCCGGAGCTGTTTAATACATCGCTGAAGCATTTCAGCCTTGTGCCGCTGGATGAACGTTCTGCGGTTGCCATCATTGTTACCAATACGGGGCGCGTCGAGAATCGCACCATTACGCTGCCGTCTGAGGTGAAGATGGAGGAGCTGGAGAAGGTCGTCCATATTTTGAATACGAAGCTTGTCGGCATTCCGTTAGTCCGCTTGAAATCAAAGCTTTATCTGGAGGTTGGTCAGGAGCTTGAGCGTTACGTCGATCATTGCGAGGAAGTGCTGAGCGTACTGGATCAGGCGCTGCAGCCTGATAATGATCATCGCCTGTTTCTGAGTGGAACGACGAACATGCTGACGCAGCCGGAATTCAAAGATGTTGACAAGGTAAAAACGATTTTGGATTTGCTGGAAGAGACGCCAGCCGTGATGAAAATGTTTTCCTCCTTGCCTTCAGGCATACAAGTGCGCATTGGGACGGAAAATGATAATCTGGCGATTGCCAGCTGCAGCTTGATTACCGCTTCTTATTCGGTTGACGGGCAGCCGCTCGGCACGATCGGAATTCTCGGTCCCACGCGGATGGAATATGGCAAAGTAATGAGTTTGGTTGATTTGATTTCCAAAGATATGGCTGCTTTTTTGGCCCGCTGGTATAAATGATGAAGCCATGCCAAGCGGCATTTGAAGGAGGTGAATAGGGTGAGTAAAGAGCAACAAAATGATGTGGTTGAGGAGCTAGTGGCAGACGAGACTGTCGAATCGCAAGAAACGGCTGAAGCTGGGCAAAATGAAGCTGAAGTGGTTGATGCGCGTTATGCAGAGCTTGAGAAGCAGCTCGAAGAGAGCCAGCAGCGCTATCTTCGCACACAAGCGGACTTTGACAATTTCCGTCGTCGTTCCACTAAGGAAAGAGAAGAGCTGGCGCGTTATGCGTCGATGAAGCTCGTTACTGAGCTGCTGCCGGTTGTCGACAACTTCGATCGGGCTACAGCTGCTGCTTCCGTTAATGGTGACGTAGAGGCGCTTGCGAAAGGCGTGGACATGATTTTCCGCCAATTGACGCAAACGCTGGAACAGGAAGGTCTCACGGCGATGAATGTCGTTGGAGAAGCTTTTAACCCTGACTTCCATCAGGCGATTATGACGGTGGAATCTGATGAATATGAAGAAGGAATTATTGTGGAGGAAGTTCAAAAAGGCTACATGCTGAAGGAGAAGGTTCTCCGTCCGGCAATGGTTAAAGTGAGCGGCTAACCGATATTTCTTTTGAAAATAGAATGTATAGAATAAAGAACCATTATAAGGAGGAAATTCACGATGAGTAAAGTAATCGGTATCGACCTTGGTACAACAAACTCTTGCGTTGCAGTAATGGAGGGCGGCGAAGCTGTCGTTATTCCTAACCCTGAAGGCAGCCGTACAACCCCTTCGGTCGTTGGTTTCAAAAAAGACGGCGAGCGTATCGTCGGCGAAAGCGCGAAGCGCCAAGCCATCACTAATCCAGACCGCACCATTATTTCGATCAAGCGCCATATTGGTACAAACCATAAGGAAAGCATTGATGGCAAAGATTATTCGCCACAAGAAATTTCCGCAATCATTTTGCAAAAGCTGAAGTCTGATGCAGAAGCTTACTTAGGTCAAACTGTAACGCAAGCCGTTATTACGGTTCCTGCTTACTTCAACGACAGCCAGCGTCAAGCAACGAAAGATGCCGGCAAAATCGCAGGCTTGGAAGTTCTTCGTATCGTCAACGAGCCGACAGCAGCAGCTCTTGCTTACGGCCTTGAGAAAACAGAAGATCAAACGATCCTCGTTTATGACCTTGGCGGCGGTACATTTGACGTATCGATCCTTGAGCTTGGCGATGGCTTCTTCGAAGTTAAAGCAACAAGCGGCGACAACAAGCTGGGCGGCGACGATTTTGACCAAGTCATTATCGATCACCTCGTAGCTGAATTCAAAAAAGAGCAAGGCGCAGACCTTTCCAAAGATAAAGCGGCAGTACAACGTCTGAAAGATGCTGCTGAAAAAGCGAAAAAAGAACTTTCCGGCGTTATGTCGACAACGATTTCGCTGCCGTTTATTACAATGGTAGATGGCGTTCCTCAGCATATGGAAACGAACCTGACTCGTGCAAAATTTGAAGAGCTGGCAGCTGACCTCGTAGAGCGCACGCTGAAACCAACTCGTCAAGCGCTGAGCGATTCCGGCCTGTCCGCAAACCAAATCGACAAAGTCGTTCTTGTAGGCGGTTCGACACGTATCCCTGCCGTTCAAGAAGCGGTTAAAAAACTGATCGGCAAAGATCCGCACAAAGGCGTTAACCCGGATGAGGTTGTTGCATTGGGCGCGGCTGTTCAAGCAGGCGTACTGACTGGCGACGTTAAAGACGTTGTATTGCTTGACGTTACTCCGCTTTCCCTTGGTATCGAAACAGCAGGCGGCGTCTTCACGAAGATGATCGACCGCAACACAACGATTCCAACAAGCAAATCGCAAGTGTATTCGACGTATGCTGACAATCAGCCTGGCGTTGAAATTCACGTTCTGCAAGGCGAGCGCGAAATGGCAGCGGGCAACAAAACGCTGGGCCGCTTCACCCTCAGCGATATTCCTCTTGCACCGCGCGGCGTACCGCAAATCGAAGTTACTTTTGACATCGATGCGAACGGTATCGTTAACGTATCAGCACTGGATAAAGGCACAGGCAAAAGCCAAAAAATCACAATCACTTCTTCCAGCGGCCTAAGCGATGCGGAAATTGAACAAATGATGAAGGATGCCGAGCTGAATGCGGAAGAAGACCGCAAACGCCGTGAACTGGTAGAAGCGAAAAACAACGCTGACCAACTCGTATACTCGGTAGACAAAACGATTAAAGATCTTGGCGACAAAGTAGCTCCAGAAGAAATCGAAAAAGCAAACGTAGCGAAAGAAAAAGTAACTGCTTCGCTTGCAACCGACAACCTGGAGGAAATTAAAGCAGCTTCTGATGAGCTGACTGAAATTGTACAGCAGCTATCCGTGAAGCTGTATGAGCAAGCGGCTGGGCAGCCAGGCGCAGAAGGCGAACAGCCGGAAGCAAAAGGCAAAGACAATGTGGTTGACGCTGACTACGAAGTAGTTGACGACAAAAACTAAGCTTGTATCGCGGAAGAGGTCAAAGACAGGGCTTCCCCTGTCTTTGACCTTGTTCCATGATTGAAGTATATAAAAAAGCTTCGACGAGAAGTTGTTACGAAGCTATACTTTTTTTAAAAGGATAAGTTGAACGAAGGAAATATATGAAGCATGGGAGTAACGGAGAGAAAGATTGGCAACGGAGGAGTTGCAGCTTTTCGTAGAAAAGCTGCTTCGTAAGCATAAGCTTAACGTCCGCCTTTGTTTTCTTATTTCATCCTCAACGAGGAAAAGAATTAAGAAATAAGAAAGCAACAGCGGCCGGAAGTCCAGTCTTTCTCGCAGTGGCGACCACGGCGCACATACCACTTTCTTTCGTCCAGCTTATCCGACACATTTATGGGCGGAGGTGATACCGTTTGTCAAAAAGAGATTATTATGAAATTCTGGGTGTAGGCAAGGACGCTTCAGCGGATGACATTAAGAAATCGTACCGTCAGCTCGCGCGAAAGTATCATCCGGACGTCAACAAGGCAGCTGATGCCGAGACGCAGTTTAAGGAAGTCAAGGAAGCTTACGACGTACTGAGTGACGATGGCAAACGCTCTACCTATGACCGATATGGTCATGTTGACCCGAATCAAGGCATGGGCGGTGGAGCAGGCGGTTTCGACGGCGGCGGCTTCGGCGATATTTTCGATATGTTCTTCGGTGGCGGCGGCGGCCGGCGTGATCCGAATGCGCCACAGCGTGGCAGCGATTTGCAATATACAATGACGATTGATTTCAAGGAAGCGGTATTCGGCAAGGAAACGGAGATTACGATTCCTCGTACGGAAAACTGTGATACTTGCAGCGGTTCTGGTGCTAAGCCGGGAACGAAGCCAGACACTTGCTCCGTATGTAGCGGTACTGGGCAGCAGGAGGTTGTGCAAAATACGCCATTCGGCCGTATGGTCAACCGCCGTGCATGCTCCAACTGTAGCGGAACGGGCCGCGTAATCAAAGAAAAATGCGGAACTTGCCATGGCGCAGGCAAAGTGAAAAAACAGCGTAAAATTACAGTGAAAATCCCGGCTGGCGTTGATGAAGGCGCGCAAATCCGTTTGTCTGGCGAAGGTGAAGCTGGCCAACGCGGCGGTCCTGCGGGCGATTTGTACATCGTTATTCGCGTAAGAGCGCATGAGTTTTTTGAGCGTGAAAACGACGATATTTATTGCGAGGTTCCTCTGTCCTTCGTACAGGCGGCACTCGGTGATGAAATCGAAATCCCGACGCTGACGGAGAAAATCAAGCTGAAAATTCCAGCCGGCACTCAGACGGGCACATACTTCCGCCTGAAAGGCAAAGGTGTTCCTAAGCTGCGCGGATATGGGCAGGGCGACCAGCATGTTAAAGTGACAGTCATTACCCCACAGAAGCTGACGGATGAACAGAAAGAGCTGCTTCGCCAGTTTGGCGGCGTTTCAGGCTCCGTTCCGACAGAAACAGCAGAAAATCACGAATCGATTTTTGAACGGATGAAAAAGGCGTTCCGCGGCGAATAAGCGCGGATCGTCTTTTTTTCTGAAAGCATGCGAAAAAACGAATAATAATGGCGCCGGCTTTCCATTCTATCGAAGTAGGAAGCGGGGCGGTTGAATACCACCCAACTATACGAAGAAGGAGGCTGGGCCCATTATGGCTGATCAACACATACGCGCTGTATTTGAACATTCTGAGGCGGCACAGGGAGCGCTGCGCAAGCTGCAGGCGCTTCGGGTTGATGGACAAGCAGACAGTACGGCACTTACCGCGACGCTTGAAGAGCATGTCAAAGACAGGGCACTGCGTCTGATTGAGGATGCGGGCGGAAGTATGGAGCAATTGATGTAACCGGGCAAAGTTGAGCCGGTGCTGGCGTTCGCAAGCGGAGAGGGCAGGAGCAAGGGGCCTGCCTTCTCTTTTTGCTATGCGCAAAAGATGATTTAACGGCTGGAAAGGCTGTAAAATAGCAGGATTATCACATTTTCAAATACATATTTTGTGCATCAATGCGGATTGGTGTACAATAGATGTTAGTTTTTCACACTGGAGGCGTAGAAGCAAATGAAATGGCATGAACTTACAATCTCGACGACAGAGCAAGCGATTGAGATGATTTCTAACTTTTTGCATGAACGGGATGCGGACGGGGTTTCCATTGAAGAATCCGGCACGCTGAACAAACAACGGGACACGTCCCTCGGCCAGTGGTATGAAACGCCGCTGAATGATATTCCGGAAGGACAAGCCGTTATAAAGGGGTATTTTTCGGAAGGAACAGATATCGCCGCTTTGAAAGCAGAGCTGGTAGCACCGATTGAACAGCTGCGCGAATTTGGCATTGATCCAGGCGATTATGAAATTACTTCGCAAATGGTAGACGAAGAGGATTGGGCGACGGCATGGAAGCAATATTTCAAGCCGCTTAAAGTATCGGATACACTCACGATCAAACCGACGTGGGAAGAATACGAAGCTGCGCCGAATGAGAAAATTATTGAGCTTGACCCGGGCATGGCTTTTGGGACAGGCACACATCCGACAACTTCCCTCTGCCTGCAGACGCTGGAATCCGTCATTAAAGGCGGCGAGGAAATCATCGACGTTGGTACAGGCTCGGGCATTTTGGCGATTGGAGCTTGCAGGCTGGGCGCAAGCCGTGTGCTTGCTCTTGATCTCGATCCAATTGCTGTAACGAGCGCGACGGAAAATGTGCGCCTGAATGGGCTGGAGCAGCAAGTCGAAGTTAAGCTCAGCGATCTGCTTGGCGTATTAGGAGGCAAAGGGGCACGCGGATCTGTCGGCTCTAATGAATCCACGACGGTATCGGTGCCAGTCGATCTGGTCGTTGCGAATATTTTAGCAGAAATTATTTTGCTGTTTATTGATGAGGTGTATCAAGCCTTGAAGCCGGGCGGGCTGTATATTTCCTCCGGTATTTATAAAAACAAGGAAGAGCTTGTGGAGCAGGGGCTAGTGAAAGCGGGCTTTATCGTGGAAGAAACACGCCGCAATGAAGACTGGGTTGTATTCGTAGCACGCAAGCCGCAGGTAGCACAATGAGTATGGAAGGTTGGTTTGCTTATCCGACCGCTGAATTGCCTTTTGCTGTGCTTGTGCTTATTATTGCTTTCACCGTTCACGAGTTTGCGCATGCTTACACGGCGTACAAGTTCGGTGACAATACGGCCTATGATGCAGGCAGGGTAACATTGAATCCGCGCGTCCATTTGGATGTGCTTGGCATGATTTTGATTTTGCTTGCCGGCTTCGGCTGGGCCAAGCCTGTACCGGTAAACCAAAATCGTTTTAAGCATCCGCGATTAATGGGCGTGATTGTGACGGCGGCAGGTCCGCTTAGCAACTTTGTGCTCGGACTGCTTGGCATTATTCTTTATTATCTCAGCATCAAGACGGGGCTGTACCATATGGGCTCCATTGGCGTACAGGATGCTTTGCAAGTGTTTTTCTCGTATTTCATTTCGCTTAACTTTTTGCTGTTTATTTTTAATTTGATTCCATTGCCGCCACTTGACGGCTACCGGATCATTCAAAATCTCGTACCGCTTAAAGTTGGCTATAAAATGGAGCAGAACATGCAATGGGGCATTATTATTTTTCTGCTGCTATTGTTCATTCCACCGCTTCGCGCTGTGACCATTAGTCCGATTCTGAATTATTCGCAGGAATTGGCAGCTTATTTTATGGGCTTGCTCGGCGGGCTGTTTATTTAAATATAGGAAAGGATATGGTTTTTCATCCTTTCTCTATATTTTTACGGGAAACAGCAGCTTTGCCGCCAGTGGACGGAGGGCGGCCGTTTCACCTAGTGTGGCACGGTTTGGTCATGGATTTTCGACATGAAAACATGCTATTATGAAGGATGGTTATGTAGACGATATGCAGCGGTATTTTATAGCGAAAGAGCAGTTTGAAAATAATGAAGTCCGCTTGCTTGGCGAGGATGCATTTCACGCTGTTCGCGTCATGCGGATGAAGGCGGGCGATACGTTTATCGCAAGCGACGGCGAGCAGCGGGTGGTGCTTGCTTCTGTGCGGGAAGCAGCGTCCACCGAGGTTGTCGCGGCTATTGCAGAAGAGCTTCCCCAAAATAGCGAGCCGAGTTGGTCGGTTACGATTGCCCAAGCCTTGCCGAAAGGCGACAAGATGGAGCTGGTCATCCAGAAGGGCACCGAAATTGGCGCTTATTCGTTTGTCCCGTTCCAGTCGGAGCGCATGATCGTGCAATATGACGGTAAGAAGGAAGCGAAGCGCCTAGAGCGTTGGGGCAAAATCGCCAAGGAAGCGGCGGAGCAGTCGCATCGCTGCCGCGTTCCGGCTGTAGAGCCGGTGCGGAGCTGGCGCGAGCTGGTCAAGTCGATCGCTTCCTATGATTTCGTTTTGTTTTGTTACGAACGCGAAGGCGATGCAGCGGAAGGTGTGGGTATTAGACAGGCGCTGAATAGCTGGAGCTCTAACAGAGGCAGCGATACTTCCGCTCCGAGCGTATTGCTAATGGTAGGGCCGGAGGGCGGCTTTACAGAGCGTGAAGCAGATGAGGCAGAAGCAGCAGGAGCCATCATTGTCGGCCTCGGCAAAAGGATATTGCGGACGGAAACCGCAGGTATCGTCGGATTGACATGCTTGCTGTATGAAGCCGGAGAAATGGGAGGAGTATAACAACATGCCATCGGTTGCATTTTATACATTAGGCTGCAAAGTGAATTTTTACGACACGGAAGCAATATGGCAACTATTCAAAAATGAAGGCTACGAGCAGGTCGATTTTGAAGCGACCGCTGATGTTTATTTAATCAACACCTGTACGGTGACCAATACAGGCGACAAGAAGAGCCGCCAAATCATTCGCCGTGCGGTGCGCCGCAATCCGGATGCCGTTATAGCGGTAACCGGCTGCTACGCACAGACGTCCCCGGCCGAAATTATGGCGATTCCTGGCGTCGATCTCGTTATCGGTACGCAGGACCGTGAGAAAATTATGACATTTGTCGATCAAATTCATGCAGACCGTCAGCCGGTCAACGCTGTTCGCAACATTATGAAGACGCGTGAGTTTGAGGAGCTGGATGTGCCGGATTTTGCCGAGCGTACGCGGGCGTTTCTGAAAATTCAGGAGGGCTGCAACAACTTCTGCACCTTCTGCATCATCCCATGGTCGCGCGGGCTGTCCCGCAGCCGGGAGGCGCATAGCGTTGTTGAGCAGGCGAAGCAGCTGGTTACGGCAGGCTATAAGGAAATTGTGCTTACGGGCATTCACACAGGCGGCTATGGCGACGATTTGGATAACTACCGTCTGAGCGACCTGCTGTGGGATCTGGATCATATCGAAGGGCTCGAGCGTATCCGCATCAGCTCGATCGAAGCAAGCCAGATCGATGAGGCGATGATTGATGTGCTGAATCGGTCCACGAAAATGTGCCGCCATCTCCATATTCCGCTGCAGGCCGGCGAAAACTCCGTGCTGAAGCGGATGCGCCGCAAATATACGACCGAGGAATTCGCGGCGAAAATCAAGCGTATCCGCGAGGTTATGCCAGGCGTAGCTATTACAACGGACGTCATCGTTGGTTTCCCTGGCGAAACGGACGAAATGTTCGAGGAAGGCTTCCGCTTTATGGAGGAGCTGGGCTTCTCGGAAATGCACGTGTTCCCTTACTCCAAACGGACGGGTACACCGGCAGCGCGCATGGAGGATCAAGTGGATGAAGAACTTAAGAACGAACGCGTTCATAAGCTGATCGACTTGTCCGAGCGTATGCAGCTTGCCTATGCAGAGAAGTATGTAGGCGCTGTGCTTGATATTATTCCAGAGCGCGACTACAAGGGAGCTCCAGGAACGGGACTCGTTATGGGCTATTCCGACAACTACATTCAAGTGGTATTCAACGGCTCCGAGGACTTAATCGGCAAGCTGTGCCGCGTTAAGGTTACGGAAGCGGGCGTCAATGAATGCCGAGGCCAGCTTGTGCGAGTGCTGGAAGGCGAAGCGCATGCGCTTCGCGGCTCCGAAACTCACAGCTTCGTGCTGGAGCTGGATAATGAGCAAGATCAGCAAGCTGCCGTTCATACAAAAGCGGAAGCACTGAGAGCATAACAAAAGGCCATACATTAGGCTTGAATTTCGGCCGCTGGCTTCGCTAGGAGGAAGCGGCCGAAATTTTCGCTATTGCGATATGATGTCAATCAGGCAAGGGGGAAACAGGTGTGAAGGAAATATCAGCAGGAGGCGTCGTCTACCGCCGCACGGAGGAAGGCAAGCTGCAAATTCAGCTTATTCAGGATCGTTATGGCAAAGTATCGCTTCCCAAAGGCAAGATGGAGGCAGGCGAAACCGTTGAGCAGACCGCATTGCGGGAAATTGCTGAGGAAACGGGGCTTCAGGGCAATATCATAGCACCTATTGACCAAATTAAATATCAGTACCAGCATGATACCTATGGTACGGTCGATAAAGAGGTTCACTATTACCTGGTTGAAGCCATCGGCGGCGATTTGCAAGCTCAAGTAGAAGAAATTCGCGGAGTGGATTGGTTCGAGCCGCTTGATGCATGGAGACGCCAGAAACAATCTGGCTATGACAACAATAATCGGATCGTCTCCGGTGCATTAGAGCTGCTGGGCATACCATTTACATAGTTTTATGGTGCAGCGTTGGAAGTTTAATCTTGGCGGGACATCCGTCGCAGCGCTGGCAAATAGCAGAGCGGAAGGGCAAGCAGCGAGCTGAAAATATTAAACAGCGTTTGCGCATGGGCAATTTGCGCCGCTGGAGCTGCCGTCAGCCAAGCTGACAGTCCAGCGAGCAAGCCGATAAACGGCATAAAGAGCAGCGCGCCGCCGACATTCAGCGTTACATGGGCGAGCGCAACGAATTGACCCGCGCGCGATCCGCCAATAGAGGCGAGCAGCGCAGTGACGCAGGTGCCGATATTTGCGCCCAGCACAACGGCGATGCCGACCTCTAGCGGCATCGCTCCGATTGCCGCAAAACCCATAATAATGGCTATGACAGCCGTGCTGCTATGCACAGCTGCAGTTAGCACCGCGCCGGCGGCCAGCCCCCACCAGAGGCTGTCCGCCGTTTTGCTCATAAACCAGTCAAATAGGGCGCTTTGCTGAATGTCTGGGCCAACGCTTTGCATCATCGCCATGCCGGCGAGCAATATGCCAAAGCCGAGTGTGGCAACGGAAGCGGAACGAAGCGTGTTTAGCCAGCCGCCAGTCCGCAAGGCGGGGATAAGCTGCAGCTCGCCGAGCAGTGCGGTCAGCAGCCACGCGGAGACGGAGAGGATGAGCAGCGGCATTGTGAGACGCTCAAGGCTAAGTCCGAGCAGCTCCGTCGTCAGGCAGGTGCCGATGTTGGTGCCAAGAATGATGCCGAGCGTTCGCGGAAAGGTGAGCAGTCCGGCATTGACGAGACCTATAGAGATGACGGTTACGGCTGTGCTGCTTTGAAGAAAAGCAGTAGAGATGGCGCCAGCCGCCAGTCCGTGAATGGGCGTAGCGGTAAAACGCTGCAAAATACGATTCAATTGCGTTCCGGCAAGGCGATGCAGCGCCAGCTCCATCAGCTTCATGCCGCTTAAGAACAAAGTAAAGCCGATTGCAATCGGCAAAATAATAGAATGAAGCATGGGCTGATTCTCCTTTTCTAAAAACGAGTGACAGGTGTACCCATACATATATGCAGCAAACAAGACAAGCATGACAAGCATGAGAGAGGTTGGTTTTGCCATTATGACGAAAGCAAGGATAGCGCTGCAGCGCGGGCGCAAAAAACGTTTGGAGCAGGGCCACCCCTGGGTATATGCAAGCGAAATTGATAAAATGGAAGGCGCCGCAGAGCCGGGCGGCTTGGTTGATGTAGTCAGCCACCAAGGACGTTATCTGGCGACGGGCTATTGGAATCCAAAATCGCAAATTACGGTGCGCATTGTTTCGTACAAGCCGCTGGAGGCGATGGATGCTGCTTTTTTCCAAGAGCGTTTCCAGCAGGCGAAGGAGCATCGCAGCCGTTTTGTACCGGATCAGGATTGCAGGCTCGTATACGGAGAAGCTGATTTCCTGCCAGGGTTGACCGTTGACCGCTTTAATGATGTGCTGGTTATCCAATTGCTGACGCTTGGCATGGACATTCACCGTGATGCGATCATTGAAGCGCTTATCGAGGTGTTTGAGCCGCGCGGCATTTATGAGCGCAGTGATGTCGGTGTCAGACAGCTGGAGGGCTTAGAGAAGCGTACAGGTGTGCTATACGGGGAATGCCCGGCCATATTGGAGATCGAAGAAAATGGGCTAAAGCTTGAGGTTGATATAGTAGAAGGCCAGAAAACAGGCTATTTCTATGACCAGCGTGAAAATCGCGCCTCCATTGCTCCGCTGATGAAGGGCTGGGGCCACCGCAGCGGCATTAAACTAATGCCGAAGCCAACTGAGGCGGGCAGTGCGAATGCAGAGACAGCAGGTGAACTCGTCCCAGTCAATGCAAATGGCAAAGAAGTGACCTTCCCCTATTGGGACGGTGCGACGGTGCTGGAATGCTTTGCTCATACGGGCAGCTTTACGCTGCATGCTTGCAAATACGGGGCAAAGAAAGTGACCTGCCTGGATATTTCCGAGCATGCGATTGATACGGCGCGCCGCAACGTGGAGCGCAACGGTTTTACCGATCGCGTACAGTTCGTCGTAACCGATGCTTTTGACTACTTAAGGCAGCAAACGAAGGGGCTGGAGGAGCGTTTGGAGCGCAGCCGTGCAGGCACGGATACGTCCAAGCCGATCAGCGGCGGCGGCCAAACTTGGGATGTTGTCATTTTGGACCCTCCGGCGTTTGCCAAAACAAAAAATGCGGTAGCAGGTGCTGTCCGCGGCTATAAAGATATTAATTTGCATGGCATGAAGCTGGTAAATGAAGGCGGCTATCTGGTAACGGCGAGCTGCTCGTACCATATGCGTCCTGATTTGTTTCTGGAGACGATCCAGGAGGCCGCTTCTGATGCAGGCAAGCTGCTCCGGCTCGTGGAATGGCGAGCGGCGGGCAAGGATCATCCGCAGCTGCTTGGCGTAACTGAAGGACATTACTTGAAATTTGCCATCTTTGAGGTGCGCAGCAAATAACGGAAACCTCTTGAACGGCGAGTGTGCTTATGGCTCGTTCAAGAGGTTTTTTTGCCCAATATTTAAGAACGTATGTTTGAAGGACCCGTGAAAAGTCGCGGCGGGTATGGTAGTATGGTTGATAATAGACAGGTTACGGAAGGAAGGGCTGCAGGATGCCGCTTCAATTAGTGCTGGGCCGCTCGGGAGCGGGAAAAACGACATATTGCCTGGATGAGATTCGCGGCAGGCTGAGCGCTGACCCGGACGGGCCTCCGCTTATTTTGCTCGTGCCGGAGCAGGCGACCTTCCAATCCGAGTACACGCTGCTTCGAGGCAGCGGATTGCAGGGGATGATTCGGGCGCAAGTGCTGAGCCTTCGCCGGCTTGCTCTTCGCGTTATGCAGGAAACCGGGGGGGCCGCGCTTATTCCAATCGGCGACGAAGGCAAAAACATGCTGCTGTACAAAATCGTGCAGCGTCTGGGCGATCAATTGGAGCTATTCGAGCATGGTGCTAGAAAGCCTGGTTTCATTGAGCGTCTGGGCGAGCTGTTGACGGAATGGAAGCGATATGGCATTAATCCGGCGATGATTGCAGAGCGCAGAGAAGAAGCCGCTTCTGCGTTGCAGGACTCGGCGCTGCTGAAACGCAAGCTGCATGACTTGCAGCTGGTATATGAAAGGCTGGAGGAGGAGCTCGCCGGGCAGTATGTGGATTCGGAGGATTATTTGGCCCATCTGTCAGCGGGGCTGTCTCAATTTTCATCGATTCGGGACACCGAAATTTGGATTGACGGCTTTAATGGCTTTACGCCAAAAGAATATGTCGCGCTTAGCTCGCTTATTAGCATGGCGAAGAAAGTGACAATTACGCTTAAGCTGAATCGTGCCTATGCGGCTGGAGAGCGGCCAGTTGAGCTGGATTTGTTTCATCCTACAGCGGACGCGTATGTAAAGCTGAGGGAGCTAGCGGAGGGCTTAGGCGTTGAGCTTCTGGACCCTATTATGCTCGGTGGTACAGGAAATGTTGTAGGTGAAGCAACGGGCAGGTTCAGCAGCAGCCCAATGCTGGCTCATTTGGAGCGCCACTACGGTGGACGGACACAAATGGCGCTTCCAAATCCGGCTATGCTCGATGCTGCCAGTCCCTTATGCGGTTTATCGCTGCATGCGGCGGCAAATCGGAGAACCGAGGTGGAGCTGCTGGCGCGCGATATGCTGCGCAGAGTCAGGGAAGATGGCCTAAGCTGGCGCGATATGACGGTTATGGTGCGCAATGCGGGGGATTACAGCGACTATATCGAAGCAGCGTTTCAAGAATGCAGCATCCCTTATTTCCTTGATCAGAGGCACACGACCGTCCATCATCCGCTGGTCGAGTTTATTCGCTCCGCCCTGGAGACGGTGCTGCATAATTGGAGCTATGAGGCGGTATTCCGCTGCATTAAGACCGAGCTGCTGTTTCCGCTTGATGGAAGCATTCCCCGCGACCAATTTGATTGGCTGGAAAACTTCGTATTGGCGGCGGGCATCGATGGCTGGAAGTGGCTGGATGAAAAAAGATGGCGTCCATTCATCATCGAGTCGCTGGAGGAAGAGCAGGATGCAGCGGCTAATGCGCCATCGCAACGTGCGAAGGCGGAGTTCGAGGCGGTCATGGCCGCGCGCGGTGTAATCGTTCCGCCTTTGCAGCAGTTTGGCAAAGAGCTGGAGAAGGCTTCAAATGTCACCATGATGTGCGAGGCGCTATATCGCTTGCTTGAGCGTACGGGGGCTGCGGAACGTCTGGAGCGCTGGAGCCGCGAGGATAGCGAGGCTGGCCGAGTACAGCGCTCACGCGGTCATCGCCAGCTGTGGGATGGGGTCATGAATTTGCTAGACCAATTAGTGGAGTTAGTTGGCAATGAACCGCTGTCCGCTGATATTTTCGTGGGCATGCTTGAGACGGGCTTGGAAAGCCTCAAATTAGGAGCCATTCCGCCTGCTCTCGATCAGGTGCTAGTGGGCAGCATGGACCGAACGCGTTCCAGTCAGGTACAGATCTGTTACGTTCTGGGAGCTAATGATGGCGTCATGCCGATGCGTTTTCAAGAGGATGGCGTGCTGACGGATCAGGAGCGGGAGCGGCTGGCTGAAGAAGGCTTGGTCATGGCGCCGGGCCTCAAGCGGAGGCTGCTGGATGAGCGTTTTCTGATTTATAGTGCCCTTACAACGCCGAGCCGCCATTTGTGGATGAGCTGGTCGGAGGCTGATGAAGAGGGGAAAAGCCTGCTGCCATCGGAAATTATTAGGCAGGTGAGGCAGCTGTTTCATGGATTGCCGATACAGCAAGTGCAGGCGGAGCCAACGCAGACTATGTCGGTAAAGGAGCAAAGGGAATATGTTCAGCATCCAGAACGGGCCTTGTCGTATTTAATAACGGAGCTGCGGGCTTGGAAGCAGGGAAGCGAGATCGCTCCTTTTTGGTGGGAGCTTTACAATTGGTTCGCCGTACGTCCGGAATGGCAGACGAAGCTATCGCTGCTTACAAAATCCCTTGGTTATGTGAATCAGGAGGAGCTGTTGACCGCTGATACGGCACAGCAGCTTTATGGCGTTCGCTTGAGAGCGAGCGTATCGAGAATGGAGCGTTTCGTTTCGTGCCCTTTTCAGCATTTTGCGATTCACGGACTGAAGCTGCGCGAGCGGAAAATGCACCGGCTGGAGGCGCCGGATGTAGGTCAGCTGTTTCATGCTGCGCTCAGCCGTTTGGCTGGAGAAGGCGGGCTTGGCCACGCTTTCGGCTCGGCTTCCGAGCGTCAGATCCGCGAGGCGGCGGTTCAAACGGTGGACGAGCTTGCACCAAGGCTGCAATCGCAAATTTTGCTGAGCAGCGGCCGCTATCGCTACATTGCCCGCAAGCTTAAGGAAATTGTAGCGCAGGCTGCCATTATGCTGAGCGAGCATGCCCGCCGGGCCGCATTCCAGCCCGTCGGGCTTGAGGTTGATTTTGGGCCGGGCGGCACACTGCCGCCGCTTATTATTCCTTTGCAGGACGGACGTTCTATGGAAATAATCGGGCGAATTGACCGGGTTGATGCTGCGGATACGGAGCAGGGACTATTGTTGCGCGTGCTGGATTACAAGTCTAGCGTGACCCAGCTGCGCCTGGAGGAGGTGGCCTTTGGGCTTTCCCTGCAAATGCTGACGTATTTGGACGTATTGGTGACGCATTCTCCCGGCTGGCTTGGAAAGCAGGCATCGCCTGCGGGCGTGCTTTATTTTCACGTGCATAATCCGCTGCTTGCGCTTTCTAATCAAATGAACGAAGCGAAAATCAAAGCAGAGCTGCGCAAACGGTTTAAGCTGAGAGGGCTCGTTACGGCAGAAGCGGAGGCGGTGCGCCTCATGGATGATCAGCTGGAAACGGGACACTCCGAGCTATTGCCTGTAGCGCTCAAGAAGGATGGGGCGTTCTACAGCAGCTCCTCCGTCGTGACGGACAAGCAGTGGGACATTTTGCGGGATTCTGTCAGGAGGACCATTAGCGGAATTGGCTCGGAAATCAGCTGTGGCAAAGTATCGATTGAGCCCTACAAGCTGGGAACCAAAATTCCATGCCAATATTGTGATTATAAGGCGGTCTGCCAGTTCGATCCGCTGTTTGACGGCAATGAATATGTGCGGCTTCGCAAGCCTTCAACGGAAGAGCTATGGCAGCGGCTGGAGAAAGGAGAAAGCATCGATGACGGACATGGTCAACACCATTAAACCGGAAGGCAGCACTTGGACCGATGAGCAGTGGAGCGCCATAGTAACGGAAGGATCCAACATTCTAGTAGCTGCTGCTGCCGGCTCGGGCAAGACGGCTGTGCTGGTGGAGCGCATTATTCGCAAAATTTCATCCTCGACCGATGTGGACCGCCTGCTCGTTGCCACTTTTACGAAAGCGGCAGCTGCGGAAATGAAGGAGCGGATTCGCATTGCGCTGGAGAAGGAGCTGGATCGGCAGCCTGACTCTGAGCATTTGCGTCGCCAGCTTGCGCTTATGAACAGGTCGTCGATCACGACGCTGCATTCTTTTTGTCTCGATGTCATTCGCCGTTATTATCCGCTGATTGGGCTTGACCCTGGCTTTCGCATCGCCAATGAAACGGAGAGCGAGCTGCTGCGGATGGAGGTGCTGGATCAGCTCTTCGAGGAAAAATATGACGAGGCGGATGCCGATTCTGGCGCTGGTGGCGCTTTTCTGGCGCTCGCTGACCGTCTGGGCGGAGAGCGTGGGGATGAGCCGCTGTATAAGCTCGTACAGGACCTGTATGCTTTTGCGCAAAGCCACCCATGGCCCGTAGAATGGCTTCGCGAGACGGCCGATAGCTTTAATTTGCAAAATGCAGCCGAGCTTCAGCACAGCAGCTGGGTTGCCAGCTTGCGGGCTGATGTGGAGCTGGCGCTCGCCGGGGCGGAAGCGCTGCTGCGGAAGGCGCTTGATTTGACGCGCGAGCCTGCGGGACCGGCACCTTATGCCATCAATTTCGAGGATGATTTAGCACTTGTTCTCATGCTTAAAGCTGCTGTACAGGATAGACCTTGGGAGCAATGGTTTGAGCCATTTCATACAGTGGAATTTGGCAAATTGAAGGCTATGCGCGGCGACGAGTATGATAAATTGCTGCAGGAGCAGGCGAAAGATTTGCGAGACAGCGCCAAGAAGCTGCTGGGCACGCTAGCCGAGGAGCTGTTCGGCCGTACGCCGGAGCAGTTTTTGGAGGAGCTGCAGGAGCTGGCTCCATTAATGGCAGCGCTGAGCGAGCTCATTATTGATTTTGGCAAAAGGTATGAAGCAGCGAAACGGGAGAAGGGGCTGCTTGATTTTGGCGATTTGGAGCATTATTGCTTGCGGATATTGCGCACGGAGGATTCTTCCGTGAAGCGGACGCTGCCTTCGCCTGCGGCGCTGGAATACCAGAACCAATTCGATGAAATTTTGCTGGATGAATACCAGGACATGAATATGGTGCAGGAGGCGATAGTAACGCTGATCTCAAGACCGGGAGCGGGGAACCGTTTCATGGTTGGCGATGTGAAGCAAAGCATTTACCGCTTCCGGCTCGCGGAGCCAAACCTATTCATGCATAAATATAAAAGCTACGCCGTACAGGCTGCTCTGCCCGGCACGGCTGAAGCAGATAATGAAGCTGCAGCCTCTGCACAGTCAATAACTGAAGCAGCTTCTTCGGCTGGCCATTCAGCAGGCTTGCGCATTGATCTGGCACGCAACTTCCGCAGCCGTCAGGAGGTAGTTGACGGCGTAAATAATGTATTTCGCGGCATAATGCGGGAGTCCGTAGCCGAAATGGATTATGATCAGCGCGCGGAGCTGGTATGCGGCGCTTCCTTCCCGGCAGCAGAGGAAGCAGGAGAATTTGAGGTGGAATTGGTCGTCATTGATAAGGCTGGCTCCTTCATGGCGGAAGATAAAGCGCAGCCGGAGGATGAGGAAGAAGGGCTGGATGCGGCCGAGTCGGCCGAGGATTTGCAGACGGCGCAGCTGGAAGGGCGGCTAATTTCCCGGAAAATCCAGTCGCTTATGGACAGCGGCTACCGCGTTTTCGACGGAAAAAGCAAACGGACCCGTCCGCTGGAATGGCGGGATATCGTTATTTTGCTGCGCGCGACATCGCAATGGGCGCCAATTATTATCGAGGAGCTGCAGGCAGCTGGCGTGCCCGCCTATGCAGAGCTGAGCAGCGGCTATTTTGATGCCATAGAAGTGCAGACTGTATTGTCGCTGCTGCGAGTCATTGACAATCCTTATCAGGATATTCCGCTCGCGGGCACGCTGCGCTCCCCTATTTTTGGCTTGGATGCCGAGGAGCTGGCGCTTATAAGGATTGAAAAATCCGGCGTCAGTTATTTTGAAGCGCTGCTGGCCGCAGAAGGCAGCTTAACGCTTCCAGAGCCGCTGCGCCAGAAGCTGACCCAGTTTCTCGCGCAGCTTGAGCGCTGGCGCAGTGATGCCAGACAAGGGGCATTAGCTGACCTCATTTGGCGTATTTACCGTGAGACCGGTTATTATGATTTTGCTGGCGGTCTCCCTGGCGGCACACAGCGCCAAGCGAATTTGCGCGCTCTGCATGACCGTGCCCGTGGTTATGAAGCGACCTCCTTTCGGGGCCTGTTCCGGTTTTTGCGTTTCGTAGAGCGAATGCGCGATAGCGGAGGGGATCTCGGCACGGCAAGGGCGCTTGGCGAGCAGGAAAATGTCGTCCGCATTATGTCGATCCACAAGAGCAAAGGGCTGGAGTTTCCCGTCGTGTTCACGGCAGGTCTTGGCAAGTCATTTAACCAGCAGGATTTGCGCAGCGCCTTTCTTCGCCATAAGCAGCTCGGATTCGGCCCGCGATTTGTAGATCCCCAGCAGCGGGTCAGCTATCCAACTCTGCCATTTCTAGCGATTCGCCGCAGGCTGCGCATGGAAATGCTAGCCGAGGAAATGCGGATTTTATATGTGGCTCTCACCCGCCCGAAGGAAAAAATGTTTCTGGTCGGTACGGTATCAGATGCAGCTAAGAAGCTGCCGGGCTGGCTGGCAGCTGTTGACGCAAGCGGACGCATACCGGATTTTAAGCTGGCTGCGGCATCGACTTTTTTGGATTGGCTTGGTCCACTCGCCGCATCAAGCTTTGCGCAGCAGGAAGCGGAACAAATCGCTCAGCTATCCGGCATGAAAAGGCTGGAATGGCGATCGGGCTTCGTTGCAGCTGCGATGTTCAGCAGTGAAGCAGCTGCAGCGCTTGAGCAAGATGCTAACCATGAAGAGAGAGAACTGCGGCTGCAGGGCGTTCTTTCGCTGGCTCAGCTTGAGCTGCAGCCTGAGGAGCAGGATAGCGAGCTGCGCGAACGATTGGATTTTCATTATTCTCATCAAGCTGCAACTCTTTTGCCTGCCAAAACGTCTGTTACTGAGATTAAACGTCTTCACGGCGAAGCTTTTACTGATCGCGAAGCCGCTCCTTTGTTTGAAGCTGGAGAGGCAGCGACGAATGATATAGAGGCAAGCGGCAGTCATTCATCGTCCGAACGGCAGGATTACCAGGAACAATCGGATTATATGAAGCAGCAAGGTGAAGCGATTAATAGCAATGACCTGCAGCTGCAGCCCGGAGGCTCATTCCGATTGCGCCGTCCGCGGTTTATGGAACAGATTTCACTCACAGCAGCAGAGAAAGGCTCTGTCAATCACCTTGTCATGCAGCATTTGCCGCTTAAGGACACTGTCGATGAGCACGTCGTTTTGCAGATTACCCAGAGCATGATTGAACGCCAGCTGTTAACACCGCGCCAGGCGGAAGCCATCGACAGCATGAATATTGCTGCTTTTTTCGCAAGCCCTCTCGGCTTGAGGCTGCTCGCAGCAAATGAGGTCAAGCGCGAGGTGCCATTCAGCTGTATGCTGCCCGCCTCGCGGGTACATCCTTCCGTTGCTGAAGAAGCAAAGGACGAACAGATTTTAATTCAAGGCGTTATGGATTGCGTGTTCGAGGATGAACATGGACTGGTGCTGGTCGATTATAAAACGGACCGGATCATCAATCAGCAATGGGAGCGTGCAGCCGAGCGCCATCGGTTTCAGCTGGAGCTTTATGCGGAGGCGCTCGAAGCCGTTTTGCTGCGCAAGGTAGCAGAATGCCATGTGTTCTTTTTTGATGGCGGGCAGTCGGTGCGACTTCGTTGAAGCTGAAGCAGCACCTTTATAGCCAAGAGGTAGCTATAGCAGGAGTTATAGTAAGGCGATTTAATTATAGGGGGAAGAAAGCGTGTCAGTAGAGCAACAACCGCCGAAGAAAAAGCCGATTGCATTGGCAATCACAATCGTGCTGCTTGTATGCAGCCTTAATGGGAATATGTTTTTATATTCGCAATATTTGTCCAACATTCAAGAGAAAAAATATGAGACAGGCCAGCGAGTCGCTTCGGACGCGATCGGAGCCGTAGCATTTTATAATGCGATATTGCCAGAGCTTGAGAAGCTTGGGAAATCAACAGAGCTTTTGGGGCGGAATGAGGCAAAATTCAGTGCTGGTGCGGCTTTCCGAAATGTGGATCATGTGCTGGGTTTTCTGAAAGAAGCACATCAGTATAACGGCACGGAGTTTGCTGCGGACAAGCTGGAAGCTTATTTTAACGCGGTGCAGCAGTCGCTGGCCAAGATTGGCGGCCACGAGGGTGCCCTGACGGCAGCCGAGCAGGATTACCTTGCGAAGCTTCAGGAAGCATTCCATTTGCAGTTGGAAGCTGTAACAGCTTTTAATGCAGATGCATTAGAAAGCAGAAGCTTGTCGATTCAAATCGGCAATGGCTACAACAATTGGCTGGAAATTGCGGATAAGCTGGAGCAGGCGATTGACGACCACACAGACGTTAAGCTGCAATAGCAGTGAGCCGCCAAAATCCTATGCCCATCTATATTTTACTCTGCAGGAAGCCGGATGGGATTGGACGAGCTTTGCTCATTCCGTTATGATGGAAGAAGGTTGTATAACATAATTTAGGGGGAGTTTTGAATGGATTGCATTTTTTGTAAAATTGTCGAAGGCACATTGCCATCAACTAAAGTGTATGAGTCGGATACAGTAGTTGCTTTTCAAGATATTAAACCGGAAGCGCCCGTACATATTTTAATCATTCCTAAAAAACATATAGCTACGATGAATGATGTGACTGCAGTTGACGATACTATCATGGCAGAGCTGTTCACAGCCGCACGTCAAATTGCGATTGAGCTGGGGATCGCTGAGTCTGGCTACCGTTTAATTAACAATGTGAATAGCGATGGCGGCCAGTTGGTATACCATTTGCATTTCCATTTGCTCGGCGGAGAGAAGCTCGGCGCCTTGAATGCAAAATAGCGCAAGCCTAACGTGTATTAAACGTTTTTGAAAGGAGTTTGCATGGCTCGTTACAGAAAGTATATCGCTGCCGGTTTGTTTTCCTTCGTCCTGCTTATTGCTGCTTATGCTACGGCAGTAGCCCATCCGGGGACGGTTGTTACGAAAAAAATCTGTACCTCATGGGAAATGGCCAAAAATAAAGCTTTTATTATAAAGCATAAGCAGGCTCTTAAGCCGTTAGCTGATTCAAAACCTCTGGCACTGGCAGGAAATGCTGAGCGGGTACCTGTGCTGATGTATCACTACATCACGCCGAAGGCTGACAATAGCGAGCCAGACAATCATTCCATTATTGATTTGGAATCGTTTGAGCAGGGAATGGAATATTTGCACACGAACGGTTATAAGACAGCGACGATGGAGCAGTTGGAGAAATATATTAATGGCGAAGGCGTCCTGCCTGAAAAATCGGTCGTCATTACCTTTGATGACGGTTATCAAAACAATATCGTGTATGCTTATCCAATTTTGAAAAAATATGGATTTCATGCGGCGATGTTTGTCGTAGGCAGCCATATTCAACAGAAGACGGCGATATTTAATTCGAAAAAATCGAGCTTTCTTTCCAACGACGAAATGAAAGCGTCGAGCGACGTATTTGAATATCACAGCCACACCTTTGATTTGCACAAAAAAGAGACGGCGCTTTGCGGTATTGCTTATTCATCGCTTGCTGATGCCAGCTTGATTACAAGCGATATTCACAAAATAAAAGAGCTGGGCATCGACTCGCCATATTTTGCTTACCCTTACGGCGAGATGAATACACAGATTATTTATCATTTGCGTGAAAATGGTTACCGGATGGCGTTCTCCGTTCGCAGCGGTTTTGCCCAGCCGGGAACACCGCCTATGAAGGTTCCAAGGCTGACTGTTATTTCATCGACGGATATGCACACGCTGCTTCATCCAGAAGCTAGCTTGCATTGATGCAATCAAGTGCAGCAGCTGCAGCAACCACATCATACGCAGGCTTCTAAGTAGAAGTGGAGGCCTGCTCTTTTTTTTTCGACCAATGAAATCTATTAATCTAGCAATGAAAGCTTTGCTGCTTGGCGGCATTCATAATTCGGAGGTTATTTTAGTTGTTGAAGACGAAATATAAGATGTTGACGATCGTTGCTCTCGCTTTTTTGATGCTGATCGGTTGCTATTATTTATATAAATTTAAAGTAGCTTCTATCGATCGTTTGTCCATTGACCGTGTTCAGGCGCCATTTACGAAGGTTGAATCGGTTGCTACGGTACAGTCAAGCTATGATTTAATTGTTGTCGGCACAGATCCGGAAGGCATAATGGCTGCTGTGTCTGGAGCGAGGAATGGGCTGAAAGTACTGCTGCTTGAAGGAAGAGACCGCGATATTTTGGGCGGCTTAATGACGCTGGGCGGGCTGAATACGCTTGATTTGAATTATTCCCCGAATCAGCCGTGGTACTATCGCTATTTGCACAAATCGAAGTTTTTGAACGAAGGCTTGTTTCAGGAATGGTTTGATCAGGTAGAAGGCAGTTCCGTTGATACTCATACGGCGGCCAACGTCTTTTACAAGATGGTTAAACAAGAACAAAATATTGATTTGCTCATGCATGTGCAAAAGATGGAGCCGATTTTGCAGCAGTCCGGCGAGAATATGCAGCTAATGGGGCTGACCATTACTAAACCGGATGGCGCGACCGAGAAGGTAGAGGCGAAGGTAGTCATTGATGCTACGCAGGATGCGGATATCGCTGCTGCTTCAGGTGTGCCTTTCTCCATTGGGCGCCAGGATATTGGCGAAGGCAAAGCGAAGATGGCGGCAACGCTCGTGTTTAGAATGGATAATGTGACGAACGAGGCTTGGCGGAATTTCAAAGGTCTCGAGGGCTTGGGCTTAGACAGCACAAGCATTTGGGGATTTGGCGATGCTAGAAAATATCCGCCAAGCGATCCGAACAAGGTGAAAATCCGCAGCCTTAATATTGGCAGAGAAAACAATGAGACGATGCTGTTTAATACGATGCAAATTTACGGAGTCGATCCGCTTGATCCAGATTCGGTGGCTCGAGGAATGGAAGTTGGCAAAAAAGAAGCGCCGCTCATCGTCGATTACTTAAAGAAGACATACCCGGAGTTTGCTAATATGAACTATGCAGGTACGGCTACTGAGCTTTACATACGGGAATCCCGGCATATTTACGGCGAATACAGGCTGTCGCTTGCCGATGTATTGGAAAACCGGGATAAGTGGGATGCGATTGCTTATGGCTCCTACGATGTCGATATTCAAAGCATCAACTACAGCGATGTGGGCACAATTATGCTAAGCCCGATGCAATATGGCGTTCCATTCCGCAGCTTGGTGCCGCTTAAAGTTGACGGTCTGCTCGTTGTTGGGCGCACAGCCAGCTTTGATACGATCCCTCACGGCAGCGCAAGGGTCATTCCGCTCGGCATGGCGACGGCAGAAGCGGCCGGAGCAGCGGCAAGCCTTGCGATTAGCAACGACATGACGGTAAGGGAGCTGTCCCAATCGACGAAGCTTATCAGCAAGCTGCGCAAAAAGCTCGTTAAGCAGGGCATGGACTTGACGTATGAAAAGTTTGAACAGCCGGCTTACATGAAACACAAGGACTTCAAGGGCCTTGTGACAGCAGCGAGCATGTATATGACGTCGGGAAGCTATTCCAATGAGGCATGGGATCTCGATGGCACGATGAGCATAGGGCGCTATTTGAACAAGCTTAGAACGCTCAAAAAAGCGCATCCCGACCAGTTCCCTGGTTTTCCTGACGGTGCGGTCAAGGATATGAAGGATTTATTGACGGGGCCATTGACATTGGAGCAGGCGGCCTATATGCTGGCACTGACGGCTGGACTCGATACGACGAGAGAAACAGCGCTTAAGGATCTCGTTTCCCGCGGCTGGATTAGCGAGGAAATCATTGGTCAGATGCTGAATGTAAAAGAGCTGACGAATGGGGATACTTACATGATGTTCTACGATATTTTGAAAAATGGATTTGGCATTGTTTACGAGTGAAATTAGTGAGTTGACACTGTATTTTGTTTTGACTTATAATGGAGTTTGATAAACCGTGTTTAATGCTCTGGACGGTCTGTTTCGGAGGGAGGGAAAACTTGTGTCTGAAACTAAGGTTAAGAAAAACGAAACCATTGACTCTGCACTTCGCCGCTTTAAACGTTCTATCGCTAAAGATGGCGTGTTGGCTGAGGTTAAGAAACGCAAACATTATGAAAAGCCGAGTGTAAAGCGTAAGAAGAAGTCCGAGGCTGCTCGTAAGAGAAAGTTTTAGGAGGCTCCTAGTATAATGAACCTGAGCGAAAGATTGAACGACGATATGAAGCAGGCCATGAGGAATCAGGACAAGTTCCGGCTTACAACCATTCGTATGATGCGTGCGTCAGCTAAAAACTTGGAAATTGATTTGAAGCGTCCTCTGGACGACAGTGAAATGCTTGATATCCTAAGTCGTGAGATCAAACAACGTAAAGATTCCCTCCAAGAATTTAGCAAAGCCGGCCGTGAGGACCTGGTAACAGGTCTTAACGCAGAAATTGAAATTATTAGTCAATACCTTCCCACGCAGCTGACCGAAGAAGAGATAAAAGCGATAGTAACGCAGACCATCCATGAACTCGGTGCTTCTTCCAAAGCCGAGATGGGGAAAGTCATGGGCGCCTTGTTGCCAAAAACGAAAGGGCGCGCTGACGGTAAACTAGTAAATCAGCTCGTACAACAATTTCTGCAATAACGATATGTTCGGACGAAAACATCCCTTCCAAGGGGTGTTTTTTGCTTTTAATACAGCTAATTTTAAATGGATACTCGTTGAAAGCGGTCTGTCATAGCCCCAATTATGTATGTCCCCATAAATTGATGTAAGCTATTTAAGCTTATTTTGCAACGTTTCAGGGTAATCCATCGTAATAACGAATATAATGGATATAAAGGAGGGGTGGAAGGTTGAATATAAAAAAATGGCGCCAAACTGCTTTTTGGGCGAAATTAGCTGTTTTCTCAGCATTGGTTGTTGCTTTAGGCAGCGGCCTGGTTGCCGGATTGCAGCCTGTGAAGGCACAGCAGCTTGCAGCGGATGAAGCTGGAGGAGCGGTCTACATTGTTCCAGTCAAACAGACGATTGAGAGTGGACTTAAGTCATTTTTGGAGCGCGCTTACAAAGACGCGGCTGAGGCAAAGGCGGAACGTGTCGTTCTCGTTATTAACACGTTCGGCGGAGAAGTGACGAGCGCAGAGGAGATCGGGGAGGTCATCCGGAAAAGCGCCATTCCAACAACCGCGTATATTGAAGGAAAAGCGGTGTCGGCAGGTACTTACATTGCGCTTAATGCGCAAAATATTATCATGGAGCCGGGAAGCACAATTGGCGCTGCTGCTGTCGTTGATGGCGGAGGGCAATTGATTGACAACCCGAAGATCGTCTCCTATTGGACGAAGACGATGATGGAGGCTGCAAAGCTTAATGGCCGGGATGCGAACATTGCAGCTGCGATGGTTGACACGACAGTGGAGCTTAGCTTGCCGAAAGCAGGCATAGAGAAACCGGCTGGGGAAATATTGTCCCTATCCGCCGATGAGGCACTGGCCAGCGGTTACGCTGAGCATATCGCAGCTTCTGTAGGAGAAGCTATTACATGGTTGAAGCTTGATCAGAAGCAGCTCATTTCGTTTGAGCCCTCGCTTGCTGAGAAAGTGTCACGTTGGCTCATTAATCCGTATGTGATGACGGTGCTGCTCATAATTGGCATTGCGGGCATCGTAGTTGAGCTGCTGATGCCGGGCTTTGGTGTACCGGGCATACTAGGCATTATCTCCTTCAGCTTGTATTTCTTCGGTCATTATGTTGCCGGGTTTGCAGGCATGGAATCGATTGTTCTTTTCGTAATAGGCTTGGCTTTGCTTATTATCGAGGTATTTGTTCCAAGCTTCGGTATTTTGGGACTGCTAGGCGGCGCAGCGCTTGTTGCTGGTGTAGTTACTGCGGCATCCGATCCGATGACAGCATTTATTTCGCTGGTCACGGCACTCGTAGTGGCTGTTCTTGTGATGTATTATATTTTCAGGAAATATAGACATAGAGGGATTTGGAACAAATTCATTCTTCGCGATAAGCTGACGAAGGAAGAAGGATATGTATCCGCCGATGAAAAGGACAGCCTGCTGGGACTTGAGGGGGTTACACTTACTCCGCTAAGACCTGCCGGAACGGTACAAATCGGCGATCAACGGATTGATGTCGTAACATCAGGCGAGTTTATTTCAACTGGAGCAAGCGTTGTAGTCGTCAAAGCAGAAGGTACTTGGGTAGTAGTGAAAGAGACAATGAAAGCATAACATAAGCGCAATTCAGCGCTTTACTAAAGCAATGGAGGTATTTATAAATGGGTCTGGATCCGGTTGTATCTATATTGATTATAGCGGTTATTGTTATTATTGCGCTGTCCGTCTTCCTGAGCTTTTTTCCAATTATGCTCTGGATTTCAGCATTGGCGTCGGGTGTGCGTATCGGTATTATTACGCTCGTTGCGATGCGCTTGCGGCGGGTTGTTCCGAGCCGGATTGTTAATCCGCTCATCAAAGCAACGAAAGCTGGCTTGGGGCTGAATATTAATCAGCTGGAGAGCCATTTTCTAGCAGGCGGTAACGTTGACCGTGTCGTCAATGCGCTGATTGCGGCGCAGCGCGCCAATATCCCGCTCGTATTCGAGCGTGCGGCTGCCATTGATCTTGCTGGACGTGATGTGCTTCAAGCGGTGCAAATGAGCGTAAATCCACGTGTCATTGAAACACCAACGGTTGCAGCAGTAGCGAAGGATGGTATTGAGGTTAAAGTTAAGGCGCGTGTTACCGTACGTGCCAACATCGAGCGTCTAGTCGGTGGTGCGGGTGAAGAGACGATTATTGCCCGTGTCGGCGAAGGTATCGTTACGACGGTTGGTTCAGCAAATTCCCATAAAGACGTTCTTGAAAATCCGGATATGATTTCCCGTACGGTGCTTGGCAAAGGGCTTGATGCTGGTACAGCATTCGAAATCTTGTCAATTGATATTGCTGACGTTGATGTAGGCAAAAACATCGGCGCCCATCTCCAAACGGAGCAAGCGGAGGCTGACAAACGGATTGCTCAAGCGAAAGCGGAGGAACGCCGGGCAATGGCAGTAGCGCAGGAGCAGGAGATGAAGGCGCGCGTTATTGAAATGCGGGCGAAGGTTGTGGAATCCGAATCGCAAGTGCCAGTTGCAATGGCGGAAGCACTCAAAAACGGCAAAATCGGCGTCATGGACTATTTGAACTTGAAAAACCTGGAGTCGGATACGCAAATGCGTAATTCCATCGGCAAGAGCGACGCCCCAACCGAAAAAAATGACAATTAAAGATGGCAAATAAAGCACGGGCGCAGCTGCTTACCCTGGAGGTGAATCTGAACCAGTGGAACATGTAATAGAGTTTATTTCGAAAAATATTTATTTCGTCGTTATTGTCGGCGGCTTTATCCTGTCGATTTTCAATCGGGTCAGTGCGAAAAAGCGGACCAATCCGCGGATGCCGGACTTTAATGGTCAAAGCACTGCCGATGCTGCTTATCCGCAGCAGGGGACAGAGGTGCAGCAGCACCAGTCCGGTCGATATGATCAGGGAGAGGCTTACCCGGAATGGGAGGATAACGATGATTATGAGGAACGGTCGATTTCCTACCGCCAAGCGGAGGAGGAGGCTGAGCGTGAGAAGCAGCGCCACCTGTCAGAGCTCGCCAGAGCGCTTGAGAGCAAGCAGAAGCAGCAAGTGCCTATAACGGCCTCGCAGCAGCGCGAAGCCGCTGCAGGGCGCAGCAATCGGGCTAGCAGCGAGGCTGAGGCTGTTGCTGACACTCGGTTAGCGCCTTTGAGCGCGGAGGAGCTTCGCAAGGCGGTCATCTGGTCCGAAATATTGGGCCCGCCGAAATCGAAGCGTCCTTATGGCAAAGTAAGATAATATAAGCTTTATTTTTGAATAGCGCGGCTTTCAGAAATCCATTAAGGATGGCTGAGGGCTGCGCTATTTTTCATAAAGTCATCACCCCGCGCATAGCTTGATATAGTACGATAATGGGCCTTGTGTCATATTTAACGTCTGGCGAGCGTGATAAGGGGGACGATCCTTTACCTATGAACCGTTTAAAACGCAAACTTCGCAAAATGACAGCGGATATTCTGGATTTGCCCCAGGATGTCGTCTATGATCTTCCCCGGCTGACGATGATCGGCGATCGCCAGTTATATATTGAGAACCATCGCGGTGTCATTCATTTTTCCAGCGAGCAGCTTAGGCTCGCGCTCAGCAAGGGCGAGCTTGAAGTGACGGGCAGCTCGCTAGTGATTCGGACGATTTGGACAGAAGAGGTATTTATCGAAGGTCAAATTACGGGCATAGCCTTGCGGGAGTAGGAGGGGAGCGGCTTGAAGCTGAAATGGTCGGACTGGGTAATCGGCGTCGTAACAGTAACTATCAGGGGCGGACAACCTGAGCAGCTTGTAAATCGGGCATTGGAAGGGGGGCTGAAGCTTGCGTCCATCGGTTGGACGGGCGATGGCAAGCTGCAGTTTGATGTGCCTTTGAGCGGTTATTTTCGCTTGAAGCCTTTTTTAAAGGAGACAGGCTGTAGGGCGCATGTCGTAAAGCGGCAAGGGATGCCGTTTTGGTTAGCAAGGCTGGAAAAACGAAAATTTTTCATCGCAGGCATTGCGTTATTTTTTATTGGCATCTATTTGCTCTCCTCGCTGATATGGTCGGTTGAGGTTAAGGGCAACGTGAAATTGACGGAGGAGGAAATTGTGGAGGCGGCGCGGCAGGAGGGGATTTTCCCGCTTCAATGGTCGTTTCGTCTGGCGGATACGGATATTATTTCAAAAAGGCTCGTCAACAAGCTGCCGAAAGCAACATGGATTGGCGTGGAGAAAAGAGGAACAAGAATCATTATTCAAGTCGCGGAAACAACCGAACCTGATCATCGCGAATTGGAAAATCCCCGCCATCTCATCGCTTCCGCCGATGCGGTCATTACGGAAATTTATACAGAACGCGGTCGTGCTGTCGTAAAGAAAAATGCGAAGGTCAGAAAAGGACAAACGTTGATTTCAGGTACGCTGGGCGGCGGCGCTTATATGCGGTCGGTTGTGGCAAAGGGCTCTGTTCGCGGGCTTGTCTGGTATGAATTTAATATTGCTTCCCCAATGTCGCAGCAGGTCAAAGCATATACCGGGGAAAAGAAGGAAAAGTGGTATGTCGTCATTGGCGGCAGGGCGCTTCAGGTAAGCGGATACGGCAAAAATCCGTACGAGCAGTCGGAGACGATCGTGGAGGAGGACAAGGCGAACTTTAAAAGCATAAGCCTGCCTTTCGGACGGATGAAGCAGACGATAATGGAAGTACATATGGAAGAGCTGAAACTATCAGCCGACGAAGCGCGCGCGGGTGGGATTTTGCAGGCGAAAGCAAGTGTAATGACAAAAGCAGGCAGCGATGCGGTCATCCGGGATGAAATTGTTTTGCATGAAAAGACGGAGAATGGTAAAGTTTATATGAAAGTTCTTTTTGAAGTAGAGCAATCGATTGTGAAAGAGATGCCACTAGTCCAGATGCAAGGAGATTGAGGTTGTTTGCTAAATGAAACAATAGTCGTCAGAATTCCGCTGGAAAACGCGGGAGAAGGATTAGCGGTATTTGGCCCGCAGGACAAGTTCCTGAGGCTGGTAGAGGCACAGTGCGAGTCCTCGATCACATCTCGTGAGGCAGAAATCGTCATTTCCGGTGCTGTGCAGGAGGTACGCTCGCTTGAGCAGTTGTTCAGCGTCATGCTGCAGCTTGTAAGGGGCGGCTACATGCCTTCAGAGCGGGACATGATGTATGCGCTTGATTTGGCCCGTACGATGCAGGCAGAAGAGCTTCTTGATTTATTCAAGGCTGAAATTACAACTACGTTTCGCGGCAAGCCCATTCGGGTTAAAACGATTGGCCAGCGCCATTATGTAAAGACGATTCACAAGCATGACGTCGTATTCGGAATTGGCCCAGCCGGCACAGGAAAAACCTACCTGGCTGTCGTGCTCGCCGTAGCCGCCTTGAAGCAGGGATTGGTGAAGCGAATCATACTGACAAGGCCAGCTGTCGAGGCAGGCGAAAATCTCGGCTTTCTGCCCGGCGATTTGCAGGAGAAGGTCGATCCTTATTTGCGTCCGCTATATGATGCCCTGCATGATGTGCTGGGACCTGAGCAGACGGTAAAGGCTTTTGAACGCGGTACTATTGAGGTTGCTCCACTTGCTTACATGCGGGGACGGACCCTTGATGATTCCTTTATTATTTTGGATGAAGCCCAGAATACGACGCCGGAGCAAATGAAAATGTTTTTGACACGGCTTGGCTTCGGCTCAAAGATGGTTATTACTGGCGATGTGACACAAATTGATTTGCCAAGAGGGAAAAACTCGGGTTTAATAGAGGCACAGCGGATTTTGCAAAACATAGACGAACTTGGCTTTATCTTTTTTTCCGAGCAGGATGTTGTCCGTCACTCCTTAGTGCAGAAAATCATTGTCGCCTACAATCAGGACGCTGAGAACAAAGCATAGAGAGGAATGTCCGCTCCATGAACCAGAACCAGAATCATTCCGGTAAACAGGGGAACCTGCAGAGCTCCAAGGCTGCGGGGTGGAAACAGAGCGTAGCTGTCCGCTTCGTGCTCATGTTATTATTTGTGTTGCTGTTTTATTTCAGTCTCTCTCCGCATCTCGTTCCGGAAACGTATGATATTCAAGAGGGCGTAGCCAGCGAGAAGGATATCGTCGCTCCCCATCAAATACCGGACAGCAAGGCGACGCTGCAGGCGCAGGAGGAAGCGGCGAACCGCGTAGATGCGATCTATTCGAACGTCGCGCTGCGCAGCGAGCTGCTGCTGGGCGAGATATTTTCGCGCATGGAGCAGTTGAATCAGGATGATCAGGTTACGACGCAAAATAAAATCGATATTTACCGCAATGAAATTCCCGGCAGGTATCCCGATTTTGTCGATAATTACGTCAAGGTAAACAAAGGCAATGGCACTTATAGCGATACGCTGCTCGATGAGATGGCGGTCGTTATTAAAGAGCAGGAATACGCGATTTCTGAGGAAACATTTTATAAAATGCCGCGCATGTCGGTAGAGTCAATCACGGAAATGCGCCAGGTGGCGCAGGAGATTGTACGCAAGCTAATGAGCGAGCAGCTCCGCAGTGCGGATGCTGCGCGTACCCGTGTGGCGGAGCTGGTGAACGCAAGCTCCCTCTCCGACCGGACTAGCCGTGAAATTGTGCAGGAGCTGGCGCGTTTCTCCATTATGCCGAACCGCTTTCTAGATAAGGAAGCGACGGATGAAGCGAAAATCCAGGCGAAGAAAAATACGCCTCAGGTCGTTATCAAGGAAGGCGATGTTCTCGTCAAGCGCGGGCAAGTCATCACGCCGGAAATGTACGAGCTGCTCAAGGATTCGGCGCTGCTGCAGGATAAACGCAATTATTGGCCGCAGCTGGGCTTGTTGATTTTGTCCGTTTTGTTCATTACGGCGATGTACAGCTATTTGCATCAGTCAGGCGGCATTTCCGGCCTGAAGCCGAAATATAATAATGCGCAAATTTTAATGCTGTGGCTCATCTATTTGATCAACATCGTGGTGATGATCATTATTTCATTAATCCAGACGGATGAAATCCCGTATGTCGGCTTCCTTGCTCCTGCGGCGCTGGGGACGATGCTGATTACGCTGCTGCTGGATATGCATTTGGCATTAATCAGCTCGATTTTGTTTGCGATTATCGGCAGCATTGTGCTGAATTCGGGCACGGGGCAAAATCAAATTTTCGATTTCCAATACGGCTTTGTTATTATTGTCGTTTCTGTCGCGGCTATTTTCTCGATACATCGAGCGAGCCAGCGATCGACCATTTTAAAGGCAGGCATTATGGTCAGCCTGTTCGGCACGTTTTCCGTTCTTGCGCTCATGCTGCTGACGGAGCGTCTGGATCAAGGTCCGCTTGTGTATTCGCTTTGCTTTGCTTTTGCAAGCGGATTGTTGACAGCTGTGCTGGTAATTGGCCTTATGCCGTTTTTTGAAGTTACCTTTGGCATTTTGTCGGCGCTCAAGCTTGTCGAGCTGTCTAACCCGAACCATCCGCTGCTGCGCAAGCTGCTTACCGAGACGCCGGGAACGTACCATCACAGCGTCATGGTCGGCAATTTGTCGGAGGCTGCGGCTGAGTCCATCGGGGCGGACGGGCTGCTTTGCCGTGTGGGCTCGTTCTACCATGACATTGGGAAGACGAAGCGGCCGAATTATTTTATTGAAAATCAGACGAATATGGAAAATCCGCATGACTCGATTGATCCGAAGCTTAGCCGGTCGATCATTTGCGCCCATGCGCGGGACGGCGTGGATATGCTTAAGGCGCATAATATACCGAAGCCTATTCGTGATATTGCCGAGCAGCATCATGGCACGACGTCGCTGAAATTCTTTTATTACAAGGCGCTTAAGCAGGCTGAGGAGCAAGGGGAGGAGCCTTCCTTCACGGAGGATGATTTCCGCTATCCTGGCCCGAAAGCCCAGTCGAAGGAAGCCGCTGTGGTCGGCATTGCCGATTGCGTGGAAGCAGCTGTCCGCAGCCTGCGCAGCCCTACGGTTGAGCAGGTAGAAGCGATGATCAACAAAATCATCAAAAGCAGGCTGGATGACAATCAATACAACGAATGCGATTTGACGCTCAAGGAGCTGGATAAGATCGCACAGTCGCTCAAGGAAAGCGTCATCGGGATTTTTCACTCCCGAATTGAGTACCCTGAGGATGTTAAGTCAAAGGAGCGATTAGCATGAGTTTGCAGCTGGATTATAGCAATGAGCAGGATAAGGTAGACATTCCCGAAGCTTGGATCACCCGTTTGGAGCAATTGCTTCAATTGGCTGGCGAAGCGGAAGGTTTGACAACGGGCGAAGTAACGCTGACTTTTACCGATAATGAGCAAATTCATCAGTTGAATCGCGACTACCGCAACATTGATCGTCCTACTGATGTTTTATCATTTGCGATGCAGGATGATGGAACGGATGAGCTGGACATTATTTTTGAAGTGGAAAGCGAAGATGAGGTTGATCCTATTTCGGGCATGCTGGGCGATATTGTCATTTCCGTAGAGAAAGCGGTTGAGCAAAGCGAGGAGTATGGGCATTCGCTCGAGCGGGAGATCGGCTTTCTGTTCGTTCATGGTTTTCTGCATCTAATCGGTTATGATCACGAGACGGAAAGCGATGAGGCAGTGATGACGAGCAAGCAGGAAGCAGTGCTTTCGAAGGCAGGCTTGTCGCGTTAATGAAAAAGTTTATACGCAGTTTAGGATTTGCGTGGGCGGGTATCGTATTTGGCGTGCAAAATGAACGCCATATGCGCATTCATGTGCTGGTCGCTGCTGCGGTCATTCTGCTTGGCGCTTTTCTATCGCTTACACGTATGGAATGGGCACTGCTGCTGCTCACGATGGCGATCGTTATCGTAGCGGAAATGGTCAATACAGCGGTGGAAAAGGTTGTAGATCTTGCAAGTCCGGAGCGCCATGCGCTCGCTAAGACGGCAAAAGATGTTGCTGCTGGTGCTGTATTGCTGGCAGCATGCTTTGCCGTCTTCATTGGTTTTATTATTCTTGGCCCGCCATTATGGCAAGCTATAACGGCGGGACGCCAGTAATTTGAAGGAGTCAACAATAAATGACAGTTACTTACGAAGGTTTGCAAGAAAATTATGCAGCTTTGCTTAATCAGGCAGGAGAGGCGATGACACGGGCCTATACGCCTTATTCCAAGTTTAATGTCGGCGCTGCCCTGCTAGATAACGACGGGCATGTCCACTATGGCTGCAATGTCGAAAATGCTGCTTATGGGCCGGGCAACTGCGCAGAGCGCACTGCTATGTTTCGGGCGATTGCCGATGGCAAAAAGCCAGGACAATTTCAAGCGATTGCGGTCATTGGAAATACGGAAGAACCTATTACGCCATGCGGAATTTGCCGCCAGGTGCTCGTTGAGCTGCTTTACCCGGATACGCCAGTTATTATGGGCAATCTGCGGGGCAACTGGTCGATTTCGACCGTCTCTGACTTGCTGCCTGGGGCATTTACACCAATGGTATTGAAAAAGGGGCAAGCTGAAGCCTAATGAGTACACCTACAACTGACAACCGTACAAACGGCAAATTTCGTTCCGGCTTTGTAGCCATCATCGGCCGACCTAATGTGGGCAAGTCCACGCTGATGAATCACCTGATCGGGCAAAAAATCGCCATTATGTCGGACAAGCCCCAAACGACACGCAACAAAATTCATGGCGTGTATACGAAAGACAATACACAAATTGTATTTTTGGACACGCCGGGCATTCACAAGCCGCAGTCCAAGCTTGGTGACTATATGATGAAAACCGCGCAAAGCGCGCTTCAAGAAGTCGAAGCGGCCCTGTTTCTTGTTGATGTAGCCGATGGCATTGGCGGCGGCGATCGTTTTATTATCGAGCAGCTTAAAAAGGTCAAGACGCCGATTTTTCTCGTGCTGAACAAAATCGACAAAATCGATCCAGAGCAGCTGCTGCCGATTATTACGCAATATAAAGATTTATATGATTTTGCGGAAATTATTCCGATTTCTGCGCTTCAAGGGAACAACGTGGAAACCCTTATGGATCAGCTAATCCGTTATTTGCCTGAAGGACCGCAATATTACCCTGCTGATCAAATTACGGATCATCCGGAGCAGTTCGTTGTAACGGAGCTGGTGCGCGAGAAAATTTTGCATATGACGCGCGAGGAAATTCCGCATTCCATTGCGGTTGCGATTGAGGACATGAAGGTGCAGGAAAATGGCGTTGTCTACATTGGCTGTGTCATCTATGTCGAGCGCGACTCCCAGAAGGGCATCATTATTGGCAAGAAGGGTGCCTTGCTCAAGGAAGTTGGCAAGCTGGCACGCCGTGATATTGAAGCGCTTCTGGGTTCCCGTACGTTCCTCGAGCTGTGGGTCAAGGTTAAGAAGGACTGGCGCAACCAGGAGAGAGTGCTTAAAGACTTAGGCTTTAGAAACGACTAAAGCCGCTTCTAATTTGACGTAAATTGCTAAGGATAACATTCATGCGATCAACGCAATCTAATACCGTCTGGAGCAGCATTTCCGAGGCGGAAAGGGTTGATACGATTGCGGAATTTTTCGTGGAAGTATTTTACATTGACCGGTGATGTGGAGTCTTATATGCTCTACAAGGAAATGGATCAGCTTGGAGAAGCGGATCATCCTAACTCAATGCTCGGTGATGACCAGGAATGGGCATCCGAGCTAGAAGAAGCTTCTCCTTAGTTCAGTGGGCGCGAAGCCTTCTGACTGTCTTAAGCAGGTCATGGGGGAGTTTCATTATGCTGTATCGTTTGGAAGGCATCGTTATTCGCAGCATGGATTATGGGGAAAATAATAAAATAATTAATGTGCTGACGAATGCGAATGGCAAGGTAGGGATATTGATACGCGGCGCGAAGAAGGCCCGGAGCAGGCATGCTTCTCTCGCGCAGCCCTTTACATACGCGGAATTTACTTTTTTTCGCACTAGCGGACTTGGCACGCTGAATCATGGTGAAATTTTAGCGTCCAACCATCTGCTCCGCGAACAACTGGAGCTGACTGCTTACGCTTCCTATGCGGCAGAATTAACGGATAGGGCCATGCAGGAGGAGGATACCAGTTCTTTTCTGTTCGAGCAGCTGAAGGCTTATTTAAGCGGCTTGGTGGAGGGGAAGGACCCGCAGATTGTGTCTCATCTTTATGAGATGAGAGTGCTGGATATGTCAGGGTATGCGCCTGTACTGGATCATTGTGTGGAATGCGGCGGCGAGGAGACTCCCTTCCGAATTAGTGCAGCCGCAGGCGGTGTATTATGCCGCCGCTGCGGTCACAAAGACCCCCAAGGCATCGTATTGTCTGAAGCAGCGTATAAGCTGCTGCGATTATTTGTCCGAATGGATTTGCGCAGGCTTGGTTCTATTCAAGTCAAGCCAGAAACGAAGCAAGAGCTTAAGAAGGTAATGCGTATGCTGATGGATCTGCATATTGGCATTCCGCTGAAGTCGCGCGGCTTTCTGGATCAGCTTGATAAATATAACTTATAAGAAATGGCGTTCGGTCCCTGGACCGAGCGTTTATTCGTTCTCTCGTCCAATAGGACTCCAGGATGGGATTGTTTATAATAACAAAGCTGAGCAGCGCAAGGCAATACGCCACAACTAGAGCTTTTCAAGCATTTCACATCATTTCAAGGGGGAATTTTTTATGTCTGCGGCTCAAAGTAGACTTGGCTTCGTCGTAGCGGGATTGCTGCTAGCTATCTTCGTTGCATCGATCGATAATACGATTGTATCAACGGCTATGGCAACGATTGTAAGCGATCTAGGCGGTATGGACAAATTTGTATGGGTCACTTCCGCTTATTTGGTAACAGAGATGGCGGGAATGCCGATTTTCGGCAAGCTGTCCGATATGTACGGAAGGAAACGTTTTTTTGTATTAGGCATTTTCTTGTTTTTGCTGGGATCGGTTTTATGCGGAACTGCAGAGTCGATCACACAGCTAAGTATTTACCGGGCTATTCAAGGTATCGGTGGCGGCGCCATGATGCCGATTGCCTTCACGATTGTTTTCGACGTATTTCCCGCTGAAAAGCGTGGTAAAATGGGCGGCTTGTTTGGAGCCGTATTTGGTACGTCAAGCTTGTTCGGCCCGCTCGTTGGGGCATATTTCACCGATTATATTAACTGGCGCTGGATTTTTTATATTAATATTCCGTTCGGAATTGTAGCTATGTTGTTTATTTTATTGTTTTACAAGGAATCGATGGAACATTCCAAGCAGAAAATTGATTGGTGGGGAGCCGCAACACTGGTAGGCTCCATCGTCAGCTTAATGTTCGCTCTTGAGCTTGGCGGCAATGAATACGCTTGGGATTCTGCTCAAATTTTAGGATTGTTTGCGATCTTCGCCATTTTGTTTATTATTTTCATATTTGTTGAACGCAAGGCGGCTGAGCCGATTATTTCGTTCAAAATGTTTCGTGTGCGCCTGTATGGCGCAAGTACGGGAGCTGCCCTATTTTATGGCGCAGCCTTTATTACGGCAGCTTTGTACATTCCGATTTTTGTGCAAGGGGTATACGGCGGTACGGCTACTAGCTCTGGCCTAATGCTGCTGCCTATGACATTAGGCTCGGTATTCGCAGCGCAAATGGGCGGTTTTCTCGCTAATAAAATGCCTTATCGCAACGTTATGGTGCTGTCCGCCATTATTTTTATTGCAGGCATTATGCTGCTATCAACGATCAGTCCCGAAACGACCAAATGGACGCTTGCTTTCTTTATGTTCATTACGGGCTTTGGCATCGGCTTCTCGTTCTCGGTGCTCGGGATGTCTACCATCCACAGCTTCGATATGAGACAGCGAGGGTCTGCTAATGCTACAATGTCGTTTATTCGCTCCTTTGGAATGACGGTCGGCATTACAGTGTTTGGGATTATTCAGCGCAATAGCTTCACGAATGGCATGAGCGATGCTTTTGCAGGCGGCGGTGGCGGCGCGGCGCTCCCTACTGAAAATGTCCGGCAAATTCTGACCCCTGAAAAAAGGGAGTCGATTCCGGCAGAAGTGATGGATAAAATTATTAGCGCGCTGTCTCATTCGATTTCCACGACGTTTATGTGGTCCATTGTTCCGGCCGTGCTGGCGCTTGCTTGTGTCCTATTGATGGGCAATGCCTCGATGAAAGAACTAATTGAGCGGGAACGGATGCAGGCAGGAAAATTGGCGAAGGGGAAATAAGGTTTAACAGGGATAGTGAGCAGGCCTTGGGTCTGCTCCTTTTTCATTGTAAAAATGGAGGTAGCGGCACTTTTAGAGTGGGAGGACGCTAAAGCCTTCGGCAGCTTTGCAAAGGGTTTGATTTTTATTTTTATCCGACATACAAAAAAGAAAATACTATCCAAAATTTACAAATAGATGTATAATCAATTCCATCTTGTAAGCGCTTACTAATTAACTGTTGGCTTGCAAGATAGAAAGGGGGTCCCATTGTTAACCAGCACCGCTTCACCCGCTTCACCAAACCCTAAGAGGAGGTAAGACAATGCATTTGAAAAAATGGTCTATGGTTTTACTGAGTACGTTAATGGTTAGTGCTTGTTTAGTATCAGCGCCCGTATCCGATTTCGGTGTATCTCGAGCAGCGGCGGCCTCAACAGGCGGATACGGAACGACAGACGGCTCTACGGCAACGGCGGTTACGGTTACCAACTTGGCAGAGCTGCAAGCGGCTTTTAACAACGGAAAGCACCACATTATTGTTAAAGGCAACATTTACGGAGGCTCGCAATTAACGACGCTGACATTCGCCAGCACCAGCTGGAACAATGTCACGATTGAAGGGGCAGCGGGCGGGCAAGCGGTTTTGCAAAATATCCAGCTCAAGTTTAGCGGCGAGCTGCTTGCGACAGGCACGAATATCGAAAATATCGTCATTAAGAACATTACCTTCTACGGCAACATTAAGGATTTGCAAAACCTTTCGGGAGCAGCGACGCAGCCAGGCGGCAGCGGCACCAACTATTTGGGCGTATCTTTCCGCCGGGTAACCAACGCGCTCGTTGACCATTGCACCTTCTACAACATCAGCGATGATTTGCTGCTCGTCTCGCAAAAGTCGGATAATGTTACTCTCTCCTATAACCATTTCTACTTTACTGACAGCTGGGTGAATATGAATCCGAATCCGCTGTGGAATTGGGTAGGGGTTAATCAGGATCTCGCCTCCGAGCGTCTGGCGCTCATTATTGGCTCGAATGCCAGCGATTCTTACACCTATGGCGGCGGCAAGCTTCATGTCACGATGCATCACAACTGGTTCGGCCCGAACATGAAAGGGCGTCCGCTGATGAGAGGTTTTGTCCATCTGTACAACAACTATTTTGATAACAGCACTACGCCGAGCGGCAACAATTCAGCAGGGTTTTCGCAGCAGCAATACAATGCAAACCAAATTGGCAGCGGCAGCGTCATTTATTCCGAACGCAATTATTTTTACAAAACGAATCAAAGCAATCAGGTAGGTCTTGACAGCTCTTCAGACGCTTACACGTTCTATGAGCGCAACAACTATTATAATCAGACGACTGGAACATCGGCTACTGGAGCTGCATTCCCATCATCGCTGCCGTTTCCTTACAGCTATTCGCTTGATGCAGTGCTGGATGTGCCGAATATCGTGCAAGCAGGTGCCGGGCCCCATTAATCAGATGAATCAAATGCTGAAACCGAGTGCTGGCGCGGCTTTTAAAAATAATAAATCGTTTTCATTGCCAAAACGAAAATAAACTGCTAGAATGATAAAAACGTTATGAAAACGCATACATTTATTTATTAATTACAACGTTGTAAATTTTAATGAAGGGGGAATATGGGTAGTAAATTGGCCTGTTGATCGTTGATTAGAGTCAGCGTCATATTCAATTTTTCAAACGTTGTAAATTTAAACCTGAAGGGAGTGGATTTCATTGAATAGCCGCACTGCGACTCTGATTAGGCTAGTCAAACGGGACAAATATTTACTACTCATGTTTTCCCCTATTTTTATTTATTATTTGGTCATTATGTATTTTCCAATGCCGGGCGTCATTATGGCTTTCAAAAACTTTACGCCGGGTAAAGGCATCTTCAGCGGGGAATGGGTCGGGTTAAAATGGTTCATCCAATTTTATGACTCGATTTACTTTTGGAGGCTGCTGCGGAACACTTTTTTACTAGCTTTTCTGCCCTTGCTATTCGGCTTTCCGATTCCGATTTTATTCGCCATTTGCGTAGTGGAAATTAAAAATAGGGCGTTCAAGCGCTTCGCCCAAACGATTACGTATTTGCCGCATTTTATTTCAACCGTTGTCATTGCCGGCATGCTGATCAACTTCCTGTCGCCGACGGATGGCATCGTCAACATTTTGCTGGAAAAGGTAGGACTTGAACCGATTAATTTCATGATGGAGCCCGGATGGTTCCGCACGATATTCACCAGTTCGGACATTTGGCAAAGCTTCGGCTTCAGCTCAATTATCTACATTGCAGCTATCATGAGCATTGATCCGGAAATGTATGATTCAGGAAAAATCGATGGGGTCAATAAATTTCAGGAGTTATGGCATTTAACGCTTCCAAGCATCAAGCCTACAATTATTATTTTGCTGCTGCTGTCGCTTGGCGGCATTATGAGCGTAGGTTTCGAGAAAGTTTACCTCCTCTACAACGCAGCAACTTATGAAACGGGAGATGTTCTTTCCACCTATGTGTACCGGATGGGCATCATCGGACAAAACTACAGCTTTGCGACAGCCATTGGCGTATTTAATTCCATCATTACTTTTATTCTCGTGTTTGCGGCGAACCAATTGACCCGTCGGGCAACGAACATGTCGCTATGGTAACAGAGCGCGCCTTTACAAGTCGCTGGAAAAGGAGTCTGGCATGAAAAAATCTAAGACAGATCTGATTTATTATAGCCTGGTGTATTTCATCACTTGTGTGGCTATTCTCGTAACCTTATATCCTTTCCTTTATGTCGTCAGCGTATCGTTCAGCTCCGTCAGCGCGATTGACAAGCAGCAGGTGTTTTTATATCCCGTCGATTTCACAATTTCGGGGTATAAAATGGTGCTTCAGTACAAGGAGCTGTGGGTTTCCTTTTACAATACGGTATGGTACACCGTTGTCGGAACGGCGCTGAACATTGTCGCTACCTGCCTCGCCGCTTTCCCTTTGTCCAGAGCGCATTTTTTCCTTAGACGCAAGCTGAATTTCTTCATTGCGTTTACGATGTATTTTTCCGGCGGATTAATTCCGCTTTACATGCTGCTGACGACACTTGGCCTCTACAATACGAGATGGGTCATGGTCGTTCCGGTGCTGGTCATTACATTCAACGTCATGATTTGCCGCTCGGCGTTTGAAGGCATTCCGAAGGAAATTTTCGAGAGCGCCTCCATCGATGGAGCGAATGATATTACGATGCTGTTCCGGCTCGCCGTGCCGATCGTCAAGCCGACGCTTGCGGTGCTCACCTTGTATTACGCGGTGTTTCACTGGAACAATTTTTTCTCGGCACTGCTTTATTTAGGCAATCAGGAGCTGCAGCCGCTGCAAATTTTTCTGCGAAGGGTGCTCATTATGGCATCTCCGGAAATTATGCAGCGTATGGGCGGGGCCACGTCGACTGGAGCGCTTGCCGTATCTTCACTGCAGGTCAGATATGTATCCATCGTCGTCAGCATTTTGCCCATTATAATGATTTATCCCTTTATCCAGCGTTATTTCGTTAAAGGCATTACGCTGGGCGCAGTGAAAGGCTAACACCGCTTGTAAACTTTTGCTTTTATTATGGGAGGGAACGTTCAATGGCACAACAGTTAAAAGGGGCAAAAAAAGCATTATCGGTTATCATTTTGGCAACGGCAGTAGCAGGATGCAGCAACAGCGGAGCACCGGCAGCTACAGATGGGAATGCTGCACCAGCAGCAAGCGCAGCAGCGGAAACGGGGCCAGCCTACAACGGCTCGGGGCCGATTACCGACCAGCCTAATCAGGAGCTGACCTTCCTCGGAACGAATGCCTGGACGACGAATGTGGATTTGGCATCGGCTGAAATCGTCAAGCAAATTGAGAAAAATGCTAATGTGAAAGTGAATTGGGAGCTGCTGCCTCCGCAAAACTACCCGGATGCGGTAGGGCCACGCCTCGCGGCAGGCATGGATTTGCCTGATATCGTTTATTTGCCGGATACGGATCAGACGATGAAATATTTAAATAGCGGACTGTTTATACCGCTTGATGAGCTGTATGAGAAATATGGCGTCAATTTGAAAAAACTTTATGAAAAATCGCCCGATATTAAAGCCAGCCTGACGACTCCAGATGGTAAAATGTATTATATTCCCCAGCAGACGTTGACGAAAAATTACATGCCGGAGTTTATGGTGAATGAAAGATGGCTCAAAAAGCTAGGCCTTCAAGAGCCGACCACACTCGACGAATTTACAGAAATGCTGAAAAAATTCAAAACGGACGACCCGAACGGCAACGGCAAGCAGGATGAAATACCAATGTCGATGGACCCTAAATTTATACCGATGGCTTTTGGCCCGGTGTTCGGCATGGATTTATCGAGTAATTTTTACGCAGATGACAGCGGCAAAGTCCATTATGGTTACTATGAGCCGGTATACAAGGAGTATTTGGCTTACTTGAATGGCTTGTATAACGACGGTTTGCTGGGCGTAGATTTTGCCAGTACAACAGCGGATCAAGTGACCTCAAGATTTTCGCAAAATATAACAGGCGCGACGTTCAACTTCAGCTGGTATACGTCGATGGTGTACAGCCCGCTGTTCGCGGACTACAACCCGGAAGAGCCGCTTATCCAAGGCATTTTGCCGCTGAAAGGGCCGCATGGCGACCAGTTCTACGTGGGCCGCACGCCGGTAAGCCGAATTTTCGGTATTTCCAAAAATGCCAAAAACCCTGAGCTGGCCTTCAAGTTTCTAGACTATGCTATTGGGGAAGAAGCGCAAACCTACTACACTTGGGGCATTGAAGGCGTAACGTACGAAGAGAAGGACGGCAAGAAGCAGTTCACCGAGAAGGGCAAGGACAATGACTTCATTCAAAAATATGGCATTGGCCCGGTCAACCTGCCTAGCGCGCAATCGACGGATTCTGCGGATGCAATCGTAGCGCCATGGCATGAGAAGCGGGATAAGGAGCTTGAGCAGTATATCCGTCCTCCATTCCCTAATGTGTATGCGCTGCCAGAGGAAGCAAGCGTCGAAAACATGTCGATGCCGGACATCCAAACGTATGTAGATGAGATGAATTTGAAATTCATTACAGGAAAAGAAAGTCTTGATCAATTCGATGCTTATATTGCAAACTTAAAAAATATGAATATTGAACAAATCATTGCGGGCAGGCAGGCTCAGTATGACCGATACTTGGCTGCCTCGAAATCCTAGTTTCTATAGCTTAAAGCTTAAAGCATAGGGCATGGGGTGCGAGGAACCGCAAGCGGTTGATGGGAAAGGCGTGGGCTCAGAAATGGTTACAATTAAGGACATCGCCAAGCTTGCAGGAGTAAGCTACAGCACAGTTTCCAAGGCATTGAACAATGATCCGCTAATTAAACCGGCTACTAGACAGAAAGTGCTGGAAATCGCGGAAAAATATCAATACCGAAAAAATATTATGGCGCAGCAGCTTTCTTCGGGCAAAAGCAATATTATTGGCTTTGTTCTGGATGAACTCAGCAACCCGCTCTTTTCCAACATATCGAAAAATTTGCATAGCGAGCTGAAAAGCCGCGGTTATCAAATGATTTTGGTCATAGCGGGCGATGGAGTAGACATTTTCAGCCAGCTTCGAGTGGATGGCTGCATTTTCTGGGAGTATATGCTGGATGATCGGGAGGCGTTCTGGAAGCTCGTCTCCTCGATGCCGATGCCATGCTTCGTACTCGGTGCGGATGAGAACCCCAATTCGCCTTATATTAAAATCGACCGCAAAGAAGGCATCTTCAAAGCGGTCGAGCATTTGAAAGCGCATGGCCATGAGCGCATTGGCTTTATCGGCAATTCCCAGAACATAAAAATTGAAGGATATAAGGAAGCGCTGCAGCGGACGGGATTGGAATTTTGCGAAGGCAGCGTGCTTCCGGCTTATTCCTCTTGGGAAGACGGATATTTTGCCGTACGCAACTACACATTTACGAGCAGCTCGCCAACCGCCTTCATTGGCCTCAACAACTTGGTTACACGAGGGGCGCTGCGTGCTTTTATTGAAGCGGGCTTTCAAGTGCCGCAGGATATCTCTTTGATCGGTTATGATGATTTGCCGGATATGCAGTATGCCGAGGTCGCATTGACGACGATCGGCCCGCCGCTCGGCGAGCTGGCTGTTCAGGCGGCTGAGCTGATCGTTGCGCTGATACGGGGTGAAGATGCTAAATTTCCGGTCGTCATCCAGCCACAGCTGTATTTGCGGAATTCGGTAGCGGTTTGCAAGGAGCGAATTTAGATTGAAGGAGGATTTTGCGATGCAACAGACAAAGAAGCTTGCCTGTGCGCTGCGGACAGCGGAAGCGATTTTTCAGGAGAAGGACGAGAGCAGGCATCATGCTTTTCCGTTGGAGGTGTAGCGGCTAGAATGAAAGCAGAAGAAAACAAGGTTGTCTCTATTGTAGTAGCCGCAGACGGAAGCGGCGATTTTACATCCATTCAAGCAGCTGTTGATACCGTTCCAGCAACGAACGAGGAGCGGGTCATCATTTATATTCGCAATGGGTTTTATTATGAGAAGCTTCATATCGAGAAGCCAATGATCAGCTTAATAGGGGAAAGTGCCAAGGATACGATCATAAGCTTTGACGACCATGCCACAAAAGCATTTCCGGACGGCGAGCTCTATCATACGTTTTATTCGTATACCGTGTTCGTTGGAGCGGATGATTTTATAGGAGAAAATATGACGTTTATGAATACGGCAGGCCCTGGGGAAAAGGTGGGCCAAGCGCTCGCGCTTTACGCTGATGGCGATCGCGCCAGCTTCCGCAATTGCCGTTTAATTGGCCATCAGGATACGCTGTTTACGGGGCCGCTGCCGGAAGTTCCAATTGACCGCAGTTTTTTTGGCGGTCCTAGGGAAGGAGCTCCAAGAAGGCAGTCCCGGCAATATTACGAGAACTGCTATATAGAAGGCGATGTTGATTTTATTTTCGGCTCGGCTACGGTGCTGTTCAACTGCTGCGATATTTTTGCCAAAAATCGCGGCGCTGCTGAGCCGGATGCCATTAACGGATGGATTGCTGCTGCATCTACCCCAGAGCATGCGCCTCACGGATATGTATTCAATGAATGCCGTTTGCTAGGCGATGCTCCAGCAGGAAGCGTATATTTAGGCAGGCCATGGCGCAATCATGCCAAAACGATTTTTATCCGCTGCTGGATGGGCGAGCATATTGCTCCTGCCGGATGGGATGATTGGAACAAGCCTGAAGCCCAGCCTACCGTTCATTATGGGGAATATGCAAGTACAGGGCCGGGCGGCTCCAGCGACAAGCGAATTAGCTGGTCGCAGCAGCTTACAGCCGATCAGGCAGCTAATTATTCTCTAACTCGGATTTTGGCTGGCGCAGATGGCTGGTCGCCGCTTCAACGGGAACGGGCGATGGAATAGACGGCTTTCTGCCGTCAGGTTTGACAATTGCATGCAATTTGTTTATGATAAACAGATATAAATATCGGACAATGATGGAGAAAGTAGTTGTGATGGTTACAGCTTTAGCGATTCGGGGATAGTGGGAGCCCGGAGCGGACCAGCAGCGAAAGGGCACTCCGGAGTCGCGTTTAAGAAAGCGGGTTTTCTTGCGCAGCAAGTAGAGAAGAACTAGTGTACGATTAACTGGTTATTGTTGCTGCATCCAAGAAAGCCAAGTAGGGTGGAACCGCGGGAGATCAGCTCTCGTCCCTATGTCTGGCGGCAGACGTAGAGGCGAGAGTTTTTGCGTTCCCTTGAGACTGCCGCCGCTGGTGAAATTGCAAAAGCAAAAAAAGGAGCGGAAAAGGTATGAACTTTCAAAGCATGATATTAACGCTGCAGCAGTTCTGGGCCGAGCAAAATTGTATTTTGGTGCAGCCTTACGATGTAGAGAAAGGCGCAGGCACGATGAATCCGATGACGTTTTTACGCTCCATTGGGCCAGAGCCTTGGAATGTAGCTTATGTGGAGCCTTCTCGACGTCCGAACGATGGCCGTTATGGTGAAAATCCGAACAGGCTGTATCAGCATCACCAGTTTCAAGTTATTTTAAAGCCGTCGCCAGACAATATCCAAGAGCTTTATTTGGAGAGCCTTACTCGCCTTGGCATTGATCCGAAGGATCATGATATCCGCTTCGTTGAGGACAACTGGGAAGCGCCGACGCTTGGCGCATGGGGACTTGGCTGGGAAGTATGGCTCGATGGCATGGAAATTACGCAGTTTACTTATTTCCAGCAGGTGGGTGGCCTTGATGCAAGTCCGGTAGCCGTGGAAATTACATACGGCATGGAGCGTCTTGCTTCCTATATTCAGGACAAAGAAAATGTGTTTGATCTCGAATGGGTTGATGGCGTAACGTACGGCGATGTGTTCAAGCAGCCGGAATATGAGCATTCCAAATACACGTTTGAGACTTCGGATACAGCGATGCTGTTCTCATTGTTTAATATGTATGAAGAGGAAGCTAAGAAGACGATGGAGCATAATCTCGTGTTCCCGGCCTATGACTATGTGCTGAAATGCTCGCATGCGTTCAATCAGCTGGATGCGCGCGGCGCCATCAGCGTGACGGAACGGACAGGCTACATTATGCGCGTGAGAAATTTGGCACGCCAAGTGGCTGCGACTTATTTGGAAGAGCGCGAGCGCCTTGGATTCCCGATGCTGAAAGAAAGGAGCGAGGCGTAATGGCTAAAGATTTATTGCTGGAAATCGGTTTGGAGGAAGTTCCTGCAAGATTTGTAAGAGGGGCTATGAATCAGCTTAAGGAGAAGCTGGTGAAATGGCTTGCGGAATCGCGTATCGCTCATCAAGATGTACAAGCATATGCTACGCCGCGCAGACTTGCTGTTCTGGTGCAAGGTGTTGAAGAGAAGCAGGCGGATGTCAATGAGCAGGTAAAAGGCCCTTCCCGCAAAATTGCCCAGGATGACCAGGGCAACTGGAGCAAAGCGGCGCTTGGATTTGCACGCAGTCAAGGCGCGGAGCCGGAGCAGCTTTATTTTCAGGAGCTGGCAGGGGTAGAATATGTATATGCGAACAAAAGCAGCATCGGTATCGATACGGCGGCTGTTTTGTCCGAAGGCTTGACGAATTTAATTACCTCCATGTCGTTTCCGAAAAATATGCGTTGGGGAAGCTACGATTTGAAGTTCATTCGGCCGATAAAATGGTTATTGGCTCTTTATGGCCAAGATGTTGTACCATTTGAAATTACAGGCGTGCGCAGCGGCAACAGCAGCAGAGGACATCGTTTCCTCGGCGCAGAGACGACAGTGGCAGAGCCAGCGGCGTACAAAGAACGTTTGCGCGAGCAGCATGTCATCGTCGATGTAGAAGAGCGGGAACAGATTATCGTCGCTCAAATTGAGCAGCTGGCGAAAGAGCAAAACTGGGAGATTGCCATCAATCAGGATTTGCTGGAGGAAGTACTGTTCCTTGTGGAAATTCCGAATGTGCTTTACGGTACATTTGATCCCGAATTCCTCAACATTCCGCAGGATGTGCTTATTACGTCGATGCGTGAGCATCAGCGGTATTTCCCGGTGCTGGATGGCAAAGGCCAACTGCTCCCTTATTTTGTAACGGTGCGCAACGGCGACCGGAACAAAATTGACGTTGTAGCAAAAGGCAATGAAAAGGTGCTTCGCGCCCGTCTTTCTGATGCGAAGTTCTTCTATGAAGAGGATCAGAAGCTGGCCATTGGCGACGCGCTTGCCAAGCTTGAAAACATCGTATATCACGAGGAGCTAGGAACGGTTGCTAATAAAGTAGGCCGTATCAGAGCTTTGGCTGATTTGCTTGCAGCGAAATTGCAGGTGGATGCGGGTACCGCAGCGCATATTAGCCGGACGGCTGATATTTGCAAGTTCGACCTCGTTACCCAAATGGTCGGCGAGTTTCCAGAGCTGCAGGGCATTATGGGTGAAGACTATGCTCGTAAAGCAGGCGAGAACGAGACGGTTGCAGCTGCCATTAATGAGCATTACCAGCCGCGCTTTGCTGGAGATCGTGCACCTGCCTCGATAACTGGCGCCGTTGTAAGCCTTGCGGATAAATTGGATACGATTGTTGGCTGCTTCTCCATCGGCATTATTCCTACAGGATCCCAGGATCCATACGCTCTTCGCCGTCAAGCGGCTGGCGTCGTGCAAATTATTTTGGCACAGCGTTTGAATTTGCAGCTTAGCGACTTGTTTGATGCGGCGCTTGAGGTTCATGAGGCTAGAGGCATGAAGCGCAGTGCAGATGAAGTACGCAAGGATTTAACGGAATTTTTTGCGCTTCGCGTGAAAAATGTGTTGTCCGAGCAAGCGATTCGTTATGACGTTGTAGATGCTGTAATGGGTGCAGGCTTTAACAATCTGCTCTTGACCGTGGAGCGCGCAGCTCTGTTGAATGAACAGGCTTCGGGCGAGGACCGCGCAGCATTCAAGCTGATTGTGGATGCTTTCAATCGCGTCAGCAATTTGGCTGCCAAAGCAACGACTAAAGTTGTAGACGAAGCTTTGTTTGCAGAAGCAGCGGAATCCGCGCTGTATAAGGAGTGGCAGGCGGTTCATGCATCGTTCCAGCAAGCAGTTGCCGGAGGGGAAATCGCTGAAGCTGCAGCTAAGCTTGCTGCGTTGAAAGCGCCGATTAATACGTATTTCGATGCGGTTATGGTTATGGCGGAAGATGAGAAGGTACGCGCTAACCGTTTGGCGACCCTCTCTTTAATTGCAGAAGATATAGCGGTTGTGGCGGATTATTCGAAGCTCGTCTGGTCATAAGCGGACGCAGAGAATAACCGGAGCAATCAATGAATCGTTCATCTTCGAAATAACTTCTAACTAAGAAGGGGAGGATGATAAAACATGACAAAACCGATGACAGATGTCATTATTTATGTCGTATCGGATGCAGCTGGCGATACGGGCGAACTCGTGGTAAGAGCCGCCGTCGCCCAGTTTCATCCGATTCAGACGGATATTCGCAGAGCGCCCTTCATTACGGATGTAGCGGGGCTTGAACGGGTAGTCCGTCAGGCTCAGGAAGCTGGCGCAATCGTGTTGTTTACACTCGTCATCCCGCATTTGCGCGAGGCGATGGGCAGGCTGGCAGAGCAGTATGACACGGTGTCAATAGATCTGCTCGGCCCGCTTATCCAAAGTCTTGAAGTGAAGACGGGACAACAATCACGGCAAGAGCCGGGGCTGAACCATGTGCTGGATGAAAACTATTTCCGCAAAGTGGATGCTGTTGAATTTGCTGTGCGTTACGATGATGCGAAAGATCCTTCGGGTGTGCTGAAGGCCGATATTGTGCTCATTGGCGTATCCCGGACTTCTAAGACGCCGCTATCGATGTATTTGGCCCATCAGAAATACAAGGTGGCGAACATCCCGCTCGTGCCGGAGCTTAAGCCGCCCGCGGAGCTGTTTAATGTTCCGAAGGCGAAAATTGTTGGACTGACGATTGGCGTGCCCTATTTGAACATTATTCGCAAAGAACGGCTCAAGGCGCTAGGGCTGCCGAACAGTGCATCGTACGCGGCGACAGATCGCATCGAGAAGGAGCTGCTTTATGCGGAATCCATCATGAAGCAGCTGGGCTGTGTCATTATTGATGTATCCCATCGTGCGGTTGAAGAAACAGCAAGCTTGATAATGGAGCATATTCGCTTCACCTAAGCGATATTCTAGAGAAGAAACGAGCGGTGATTCGTTATTCCTATAACAAAGCCTACTATTATCGTTGATGGCGATGCTTGTCCTGTCAAGGCGGAAATTAAACAAATTGCCCGAAGCTTCTCGCTGCCTGTGCTGATGGTCTCCTCCTATGATCACCACCTTGAAGCCGAAGATGGCGTTTCAGTTATCCAGGTGGAGGCGGGGAAAGATTCCGTAGACATGTATATCGTCAATCATTTGCTGAAAGGCGATGTCGTTGTTACACAGGATTTCGGTCTCGCTTGTATTGCGCTTGGCAAGGGGGCGCTTGTCCTTTCGCCGCGCGGCGAGCAATATACGGATGACAACATCGATTATTTGATGGAGCGCCGTCATGAACAAGCTAAACGCAGGCGCAGCGGCGGTAAATCCAAGGGCCCGAAAGCGATGACAACGGAAGATCGAGATCGATTTCAACAAAAGATGACAAAAGTTTTGCAAAGCGAGCAGGAGAAACATGACATTTAGCGAATATTATTTACGTGTTACTTAGGATGAAGGTGATGAACGATGACATACGGTAATAAAATACCGGAGGAGGTCATAGATGCGGTACGCCGTCATTATGACATCGTAGAGACAGTCGGGAAGTATGTTCATCTCACGAAGCACGGCAAATATATGAAAGGGTTATGCCCTTTCCACTCTGAGAAGACCCCATCGTTTACGGTCACGCCAGAGCTGCAAATTTTCCATTGTTACGGTTGCGGTAAGACCGGACATGTCATACGATTCGTGGAAGAGATCGAAGGCTACTCTTTTCCAGAGGCGGTCAGAGTGCTTGCCGAGGAAGCAGGAATGCCTGTAACCTGGACGGGCGCCGAGGGCGGTCAGCGCGAAGAAGTTGACTTAGACCGCTTAGCCATTATTGAAGCTCATCAGTTGACAGCGAAATTGTATAACTATCTTTTGAATAACACACAGCATGGCAAAATCGCTAAAGACTATTTGCTTGATAGAGGTCTCAGGGAAAAGCAGATCGACCACTTTATGATAGGGTATGCGCCGGACCAATGGGACACGCTTAACCGATTTTTAACCGCAAGAAATTTTGACCCGGCTTTAATGGAAAAGGGCGGTTTGTTATCGGCTAAAAATGACGGCAGCGGTCATGTCGACCGTTTCAGGAGCCGCATCATGTTCCCGATCTGGGATCGTGATGGCAAGGTGATCGCTTTCGGCGGAAGGGTAATCGGCGACGGTCAGCCCAAGTATTTGAATTCCCCGGAGACGATGCTGTTCACGAAGAGCCGAGTTTTTTACAATCTGCACCATGCAAGACCAGCTATTCGCAAGAGCAAACAGGTTGTTCTGTTTGAAGGGTATATGGATGTTATTAAATCCTGGAGTGCAGGCGTAAATAATGGTGTTGCCACGATGGGTACAGCATTGACTGAGGAGCATTGTGCCATACTCGGAAGGCAGGCGGAGGAGATTATCCTGTGCTATGACGGCGATGATGCCGGACAAGCAGCTGCTTTGAAATCCATTCCGATGCTCGAGAAGGCCAAGCTTAGAGTCAGAGTGTCCATCTTGCCGAAGGGCAAGGATCCCGATGAGTATATTGAGGAATACGGGCCTGACACGTTCCTTAGGGAAGCAATCGACGGAGCGGCAACCACTACAAAATTTAAGCTTATATATTCAAGGAAAAACCATATACTGCTAACAGAAGAGGGCCGGAAAAACTATTTGCTCGAAGCGGCTGGCATTGTTGCAGATCTTGATTCCGCTATTGAACGCGAAGTTTACTTACAGGAGTTGTCCCGCGAGTTTAATTTCCCACTTGACGTTTTGAAGCAGGACTGCCAAGCTAAAGTGCTGGAGCTGCAAAAAAAGAAGCCGCAAGGGGATAATAACGATAATTCGTGGAATAATGGTAGGAATGAAAATCGCCGTAGTTCGGGCCCTCCATCCTTGCTGCCCGCATACATCAAGGCGGAACGGCGTCTGCTCCATGTCATGATGCGTGACCGGGAAGCGGCGCTCGCGGTGCACGACAGGCTTGGCGAAGCGTTCAATGTGGAGGATCATGCAGCGCTTGCTGCTTATTTGTACGCATTTTATGCGCAGGATCATGATCCAGATGTCGGACGCTTTATTGGTTCGCTTCAGGATGAACGCCTGGAGAGAGCAGCGGCAGCCATTTCAATGATGGAAGATGTTCCTTTTGACGAGGACATATTAGCCGCTGATATCGAGGATATTAGCAAGGTGCCCGCATTTAGGGAACTTGAGCTTAAGAAGGAAGAAGCGGTACAGGCAGAACGTGCCGGGGATTATATGTTAGCCGCGCAAATGCACACTGAGATTAATGCCCTAGAGAGACAGCTTAAAGGACGATAGAGGCCTGGGTTTCTAGGGAGGAGGGAGTCGGAATATGGCGAATGATCAGCATACTGGATTGGAAGCTGAACAAAAGCTGGATCAAGTCAAAGACCAGCTGATTGAACAGGGTAAGAAGAGATCCTCCCTAACTTATAAAGAGATTATGGAGAAATTGTCGCCTTTCGACCAGGATCCGGAGCAGATAGACGAGTTTTTCGAGCAACTGGATGATCAAGGGATTGAGGTTCTCAACGAAAATGATGAGGAGCGTCATAATCCGCTTGATAATCGTGGAGAAGAGCAGGAAAGAGAACAGGACGACTTTAATTTTGATGATGATTTGGCGCTTCCGCCAGGCATTAAAATTAATGACCCTGTCCGTATGTACTTAAAAGAAATCGGACGTGTGCCGCTGCTTTCTGCTGACGATGAAATTGAACTCGCACGCAGAATCGAGAATGGCGACGAGGAAGCTAAGCGCAGACTGGCTGAAGCGAATCTACGTCTCGTGGTTAGTATTGCCAAGCGTTATGTTGGACGCGGCATGTTGTTCCTTGACTTGATTCAAGAGGGCAATATGGGCCTGATTAAAGCGGTTGAGAAGTTTGACCACTTGAAGGGTTTTAAATTCAGTACGTATGCGACATGGTGGATTCGCCAAGCGATTACACGTGCGATTGCCGATCAGGCGCGGACGATCAGGATTCCAGTCCATATGGTGGAAACGATCAACAAGCTGATCCGTGTATCGCGTCAATTGCTGCAAGAGCTGGGCCGCGAGCCGTCACCGGAAGAAATTGCTGCCGAGATGGAGCTAAGCACGGAAAAAGTTCGGGAAATTATGAAGATCGCACAGGAGCCTGTATCGCTTGAGACGCCGATTGGTGAAGAGGACGATTCGCATCTTGGTGATTTCATTGAAGATCAGGAGGCGCTTGCTCCTGCGGATGCAGCTGCTTATGAGCTGCTGAAGGAACAACTGGAGGATGTGCTCGATACGCTTACCGAGCGTGAAGAGAACGTATTGCGTCTGCGTTTCGGTCTTGATGACGGACGTACAAGGACGCTTGAAGAAGTAGGAAAGGTGTTTGGCGTAACGCGTGAGCGGATACGTCAAATTGAGGCGAAGGCTCTGCGCAAATTGCGTCATCCGAGCCGCAGCAAACGCTTGAAGGATTTTCTCGAATAAATCGTGTCTTAGAACGGTAAGCAGGTTTGACAACACGATTCAGGCTATAACGTTTTACCAGATCAGACCTTTCTGCATGAACGAGCAGCGAGGTCTTTTTTTTCAAAATACAAGTTGGTATAAAGTTCCCTTGAAAGGAATAAGCCCGTAATGAATGAAGAGCGTCGGCAAACCATTGTTAAAGAGATCGATTATTGGAGCAGAAGCAAGCTTCTGCCGCAGCAGTATTGCGATTTTCTGCTTAATTTATATGTGGATCCCGATCAAGAGGAAGATCCTAAAAGAAGGCAAGCTTCTTCGCGCGGAATCGGTAAGGCGGTTATGGCCGCTTCGCAGGCATCGGGAAAACAATGGCTCCTTACTTTTGGCTTTTTTACCTTAATTTCCTTGGTTGTGCTTTATTTTAACGCTTTTCATCCTTTATTGCAAATTGGGGTCGTCGCTGCAGCGGTCGTTATTTCTCTCATTATTTCCCAGCGGGTACGCAAACGAAATGAAGCTACTGGCCTTGTAATTGGCGGGGTAGGCATGCTGCTCATGCTTGGAGCAGGAATGTACATACTAAAATTCCATGGCATCGAGGACTGGTACTGGCAGGCGAGCCTGCTTGGGTTCTGTGCTGTTTTTTGGATCGTCTATGGCATCAGCGCTCGCATTCATATTTTGCATTTATGCGGCTGGGTTGCTTCCCTGCTCGTATATGCTTGGCTGCTGTCGCGTTTGACAGACTCCCCGGCATGGTATGGCATTCAGCTTTATTGGCTGCCGCTGTCAGGCTTGTTCGGCTGGGCCAGCTGGTTTGTGCATCAATGGTCGAAGCCGGTGTCGGCTGTATTGTTCGTAACATGCGCTTTGGTATGGTTTATGCCGGAGCTGTATGCGATGATGTTTACGATGGAGACAGATTGGCTGCAATTGCAGCTGCTTATTAAAATCGCCTTAGGCGGCGTATTATTGTTCACGATGAGAAAAAAATGGATAGTGTGGGTTGCTTAATGTTGAAACTTTCTAACCGATTACAAACGATTGCGGGTTATGTAACAGAGGGCTCGCGCATAGCTGATATAGGATCAGATCATGCGCAGCTTCCGGTATATTTGCTGCAAGCAGGAGTTGTGCCTTCGGCGATTGCCGGAGAGCTGAATAAAGGACCGTTTGATGCGGCTCGCAGGCAGGGTGCGGCTGTTGGGCTGCTTCACAAGCTCGATGTACGCCAAGGAGACGGCTTGTCCGTAATCGAGCCGCTGGAAGTTGACACGGTTACGATTGCGGGCATGGGCGGCGCATTGATGAGCGATATTTTGGAGGCTGGCTATCAGGCCGGCAAGCTCGAAGGCGTCAAAGAACTGGTGCTGCAGCCTAATGTGGGCGAGGACCGGGTCAGAAGCTGGCTGCTTGAGCATGGCTGGTCGCTGCTTGCCGAAACGATTATGGAGGAAGACGGAAAGATTTACGAGGTTCTCCATGCGCAGAAGCAAAGCGATCAGGAGACCAAGGAGCATAACGCTGACGTTTATGATATCTCCTTATTGCCAGACTCCTTGCCGGAGGAGATCCGTTATGCTCTGCTTGTGCGGATGGGGCCTTTTTTGCTGCGCAAGCCGATTCCTGTTTTTCATCAAAAATGGCAGGCAGAGCTTGAAAAGCTGGACCGCGTCTGCCAAAGCCTGTCCCTTTCAGAGCAGCCGGAAGCGGCCGGAAAGCTGGCGCAGCTGCGTCATGAAATGACGATTATGAAGGAGGTGCTCGCATGCTTGCCAATGGACACACCGTCGTCCAAATAATGGAGCAGCTGGCTCCCAAGCATTATGCGGTAGAAAATGATAAAATCGGGCTGCAGCTAGGAACGCTGGCTAAGCCCATCAGCCATATTCTCGTTGCTCTCGACGTAACGGACGAGGTCATAGATGAAGCGATTGCTGCGAGGGCAGAGCTGATTATTGCCCATCATGCGATTATTTTTCGCCCGCTTTCCAAGCTTGACACGTCTACGCCAGCAGGAAAGCTGTATGAGAAGCTGATCAAAAATGATATTGCCGTCTATATTTCCCACACCAATCTGGACGTAACAGATGGCGGCATTAACGATTGGATGGCTGATTTGGTTGGTATCAAGCCGGAAGGGCGCGTATGTCTGGAGGAAGTACATACAGACCAATGGAACAAGCTCGTTGTGTTCGTGCCCAAAGGACATGAGGAAAAGGTGCTGGAAGCGATCTGGAGCGCCGGAGGCGGCCAGATCGGCGATTACAGCCGCTGCAGCTTTATATCCGAAGGGACGGGAACGTTTCTGCCTGGAGAAGGAACGACGCCTTATATTGGGACTGCTGGCAAGCTGGAAAAAACAGCAGAGGTCCGTCTTGAGGTCGTTGTCCCTGACAGCCTGAAGCGCAAAGCTGTACAGGCGATGCTGAAAGCTCATCCATACGATGAGGTAGCTTATGATTTGTACGAAATCGACTTAACCGGGCGTTCAGTTGGGCTTGGCAGAGCAGGCAAGCTGAGCGAGCCTGTAACGCTGTCAGAGCTTACAGAGCGCGTGAAACAGGCATTCGAGGTGCCCGTTGTTCGCGTAGTAGGGGATGCTGACCGTGAGGTGCGCAAGGTGGCTGTGCTGGGCGGATCAGGCGCACGCTACGTACGCCATGCGATTTTTGCCGGTGCCGATGTGCTTATTACAGGCGATATTGACTATCATACCGCTCATGATGCACTCGCTGCGGGCATCGCTATTATTGACCCTGGCCATAATGTAGAAAAAATTATGAAGCAGCGCACAGCCGATTGGCTTAATATTCAGCTGCAGTCGCGCAAATCGGACACGAAGGCGATCTCCTCTGTAATCGATACCGAGCCCTTCCAATTTGTATAAAAGGGAGTGAAATTGCTTTTTTTGCAGCATAGCTCCAGCATATATCCAGAGTTCCATTTATTAATAAGCAATTCAAGCTTGAGCTTTGCGCCAATACCTTGTATACTGATTGATGCACCGGAAAGTTTGACAGACAATCGCTGGCGGCCTTGTTGCCGCGAGAGGAAAGTCCGGGCTCCGCAAGGCAGGATGCTGGATAACGTCCAGTCAGCGCGAGCTGAAGGATAGTGCCACAGAAATGGACCGCCGATGGCTGGCTTCGTGCCAGCACAGGCAAGGGTGGAACCGTGGTGTAAGAGACCACGAGGAGTACAGGTGACTGTATTCCTGGTAAACCCCATCTGGAGCAAGACCGAGAGGACGTTGCAGCTTCGAGCTGCGGCCTTAGCCTGAGGCACGTCCGGGTTGGTTGCTGGAGCCGCTTAGCAATAGGCGGCGTAGATAGATGATTGTCGCTTTCTTAGTGGGAGGGTCGTCACCGTTTGGACCACTGAAAGTACAGAACCCGGCTTACGGCAAACTTTCCGCAACGAACATAAACAAGCAAAAACGGCTTCGTCGTCCTTCTGGGACGCGAAGAGCTTTGCCTTAGAAATATAAGCCTAATTTATACGTGAAAAACTTATAAATTCTTATATTTCAAGGTGAAACGGCTATCGCCGTCCTTTGGCGGCAAGGCACGTTTCAATCCGAGAAATATAAGCCTAATGATAAGTGTGAAACTTATAAATTCTTATATTTTGAACAAATCGTCATTTGCGATTATAGAGATGTTAGTGGACGTTCCTTCGGGAGCTAACGGCCCTGCATCTCTTTTTTGCATTTTCATAGGAGGTTGATTCACATGCTGCCTTCAGGCAAGTTGTATACGAGCAATTTAAATGGCTTGAAAAAAATAAATTTCCCAGCAACAAAGCTGATGATTACGCGAGCAGAGATAGATATTGAAGGTGTAGCCATGTACCAAGCGCTGGCTCCGTCACAGGATTTATTCCAATTTTCGCTGGATGGACGAAAAGAAGTTGCGGATTTCGCATGGTGGCCGAAATATGAAGAGCGTTTTGCAGCGGAGCTGCAATTTGATCGCAAGCTGGAGGCGCTTCGCCAAGTTTACCGCATGCTGCTGGAGGGCAGCGATGTGGTGCTGATCTGTTTTTGCCATGACCATCGCTATTGCCATCGCCGGCTGGTCGGCGAGTTTTTTGCGCCATATGGGGTGAAGGCAGAGGAGCTAAACCCTGTTTTAATCGAGCAGATGAAGCTGTTTTAGCACCAAACGTTACGAATAGGAATACGATAAAAAAAGCATGGCTGGAAGCGGACGAGCTGCTTCAATGCCATGCTTTTAATCCTTTATGCCGGCCCTCAGGCAAACAGCCAATGCACCTACGGCATTGCTGCATTGCCATAACCGTGCCTATTCAGTCTCCCAGCAGCTTATTTCTCGTATTTGCGCGTAATGGAATTCAGACGGTTTTTCGTCTTGTTCGGGTACGTCTGGAGCGCAGTATTAAAGTTCATTGCTGCTTTAAGCGCACGGTCAATGTCAATTTCCCCATAGCCGAAATAAACATCCTTCCCTGGGTCGCCTAAATCGACGGCCGATTTGCGCATAATTTCCATCACTTCCTCATTCGTCAAATCCGGATTAACGGAGCGAATGAGCCCGGCTAGAGCGGCAACATGCGGACTTGCCATCGAGGTGCCGGAAAGTGCCGCATATTGACCGCCAGGATACGTGCTGGCAATGCTGTCTCCAGGTGCAGCCACATCAATATAATCGCCATAGTTGGAGAAAGAAGCTTTTTTCTGTGCGGAATCCGTTGCTGCAACAGCGAACACTTCCGGGTAAGCAGCCGGATAGCCCGGCCGATCGGTATTGTCATTGCCGCTGGCTGCAATCAGCACAACGTCATGATCGTACGCATATTTAATCGCATCATGCAGAAAATCTGCCTGCGCATAGTTGCCAAGGCTCATATTAATGACCTTGGCGCCGTGGTCAGTCGCCCAGATCAGCCCTTGAGCGACAGAGTAGGTCGAGCCAGCACCGCTGCTGTCAAGCACCTTGACCGGCATCACCTTGTTGTACCAGGATAAGCCGGCAACGCCCTCGCCATTGTTGACGGAGGCACCGATGATGCCTGCTACATGCGTACCGTGGCCAACATCGTCATCTGGCGCAGCCTCGCTGTCGACAATGTTGGTGCCATCCAGCAGCTTGCCCTGCAGATCGGGATGATCCAATTGAACACCGGTATCCAGCACCGCTACAATGACTTGATCATTGCCCCGGGACAGCTTCCAGCCTTTCTCCGTTTCAATGGAAGGCAGATTCCATTGGTATTTGGCATACAGCGCATCATTAGGGATGACATCCCCGCTGTCGCCGTCATTATTTGTTTCATTCGTCATATATAAATAGTGGGGCTCCACATATTCCGTTTTCCAGGAGCGGCTGAAATATTCCTTCATTTGCTTCGCTTCCATATTTTTGGAGCGGAACACATAGGTATTATCAATCTGATTAATTTGGTTGACGGAAACCGCGTTAACGGATTGCTTCATTTTTTCAAGCTGCTCATCGGTTACCTTCTCGGCAAAATGGACCACAACATCCTTCACATGGTAATGGCTGGCATTGCCATTGTCTTCCCCGGTCCGAACCGTTGTATCACGGTTTGTATTCGGAATAACCGACTCAATGCGGTAATTGCCTTCGTTCGGATAAGGGACGAGCCGCAAATTGCGCTTCTGATGGCGCTCCACCTGTGTGACAATATCCTGCTTGATGACGCCGACGACACCCATGCCGCGGTATTTTTTATGGGGAACGCCGAGCACGATGAAACGGCTGCCGCTTTTATTGACAAACGGCTTGGATTCGTAGGACTTGCCCTGCTTGACAGCGGCCGCGGCCGCTTCTACTTCGTTTTTGCCGGAATCTGAAGGAATGGCGCCGCGCTGCACGCTGCGCTCTCCGTTCATCAAGCGGATGTAGGACATATGCTTATGCATGTCCATCATGCTGGTGACGGACTTGGACGACACGGTTTTTCCGGCTTTGCCGGCTTGGCTCGTGTCCATCAGCTTATAAAATTCTTTGGTGCATTCGGAGACGCACAGAAAAGAAGTGGCCTCCATATCGCGATTGAGCGTGCGCAGCTTATGCTGCTTTTCCTGATCGGCAGACAAGCTCTTGACCGGTGCAGCGGGTTTCTTGCCTTGGGGTAGAAACAAAGGTGCAGTTGGAATTAGCAGCGTGGCCGCTACAAGCACGGTAAAGACGCCAATCCATTTCTTTTTCATTTGCGCAAACCTCCTATAAATGACAGCTGGAATAACAGCATGAGCCTGTTTGATGTATAGGTTCGCTTTAAAATCCAGAAAATATGCGGCACAATCGGCGTTTCTCCAGTACCATCTGCAAGTAATTTGTGGTACTATGTTGATGCCTAGAGTTTTATGATCTTGCAACGTTTAAGCTTTTTTGGATTGAAGAAAGGGGAACTACCTATGCCAGCGACTAATGTCAAACCACTTAGTGAGACAACCCGTATTAAACTTAAAGAAGCCGTGAATCAATTGGAGCCATTTTTGAATCACTATTCGCTCGTACAGCTGAAAGCGGAGCAAAGCAGTGACGAGGCGCAAAATTTTTACAAAGGCCTGCTATCCGATTTGAGACATTTGTTGGTGTTTTCTGAGGTCTCGGTTGAAAAGCTGGGAGTATTGCTCAGACGCCCCAATTTTGATAACGATTTTGCAGAACGTGCCTTGTACGAAGTGTACCATCAATGTGTGAATGCCTTCTTCTATCCTAAAAATGAATGTTATTCCGAAGATGGCCGCTACGCTTACACAGGCCAAGACGCCATTCGCTTCTTGTTCAAGCCTGTTAGGGAAGCACGCGACATCGTTTTGTCTTTATCCAAAATTTACGAAGAGCTGCGCGATGAGCTTGCTTATTACGAAACAGACTATATGACCCAGCGCCGGATGCAGGGGCAAAAATAAGGCAGAATGAATCACCTCCGTTCAGGGAAACTTGATAGCGGAGGTGATTTTTTTATGCCAAAGGGCGTATCATGCAGCGTATCGAATTGCACGTTTTGGTCAGAAGGAAATAACTGTGGCGCCGAATCCATTGCCATTGATATTGACCAGCATGCAAGTGCCGATTTTGGAGCTGAATTTGCCGCTGAAGAGCTTGGCTTGCAGCATCAGGACCAGGCGGCTCAGTCGTCTGCAACATGCTGCCATACCTTTAAAGCGCGCTAAGGCAGCTGGGGACGGCTGTCAGGTGCAGAAGCCTTGGGCTAAAATGGTTTGAAACGAAAGACAAAGCTTAAATGTGGAGGTGATCCCAAATGGAACGCTGGGATGAAACGGAAAGCAGCAGTCATGGGGAGAAGGAGCAAAACCACGAAGCAGCGTTGGAAGAGCGTCATCATAGAGCATTGTTATCCGATGAAGAAATAAACCATGAAAGCCGCAATATTAATGAAGAAATGGCAGGGGAATTTGCCGCTGGAGTACCCGTTCCCGTATCGTATGTTCCGCGCAGCGAAAGCAAAAGCGAAGGCGAGGATACGGTGAGGGACAGCACCGGAGGCACTGCGCTGGGTTGGGTCGGATTGGTATTTGCGATCGCTTCCTGGTTTTTATGGCCTGCGCTTATGGGTGCAGCCGCAGCGGTGCTCGGCTTTGTCGCGTACCGTCAAGGAGCGAAGGGACTTGGATCATGGGCAGTCACAATTGGCCTAATCGCCTTTGTGCTCGCTGTTGTTATTATTCCATTGTACCGGGCCATAACCTGACCTTAATTGATTCAACCGAACGATGCATCACCGGTATCTTCTTGAAAAAAAGCCTCCGGCTTTCCGCTTATGCAGCGGTGCCGGAGGCTTTTTATGTTGACGATTATTCTATCGCAAATTCACGGTGCTTAAGTACCTCTTGATTCAGAGCGAGCATGCGTTTATCGAGCAAATTGATCATGTCGGCGGATTCTTTCAGCTGCTGTTGAATTTCCGGTGGAATGCCTTCATTATATTTGTAATAAATTTTGTGCTCCAGACTGGCCCAGAAATCCATCGCGCTCGTGCGGATTTGAATTTCTACCAGCACATTTTCAATGCGGTTCGTCAGGAAGACGGGAATTTCTACAATGAGATGCAGGCTTTTATAGCCATTTGGCTTCGGATTGAGCACATAATCCTTCACTTCAATGACTTTAACGTCGGTTTGCTGGCTGATCATTTCCAATATTTGATAAATATCAGTAGAGAAAGAACAGATGACCCGGACGCCAGCAATATCCCGAATATGCTCTTTCGCATTTTCCAAATTAATATCCATATTTTTGCGGCGGAGCTTGTCCATGACGCTTTCGGGATTTTTAATCCGCGTTTTGACATGCTCAATCGGGTTGTAGTCATGAATAAATTGAAATTCCTCGTTTAAAATATTCAGCTTCGTCTCCACTTCATCCAAGGCGAATTTATACGTTAAAAAAAAGTGCGCCCATTGCTTCATCATATCTCGCTGCATGCGTTCCATCACTCCTAATATCATTCTTGCTGCTATTATTGTACCATGTTCCCGTCCACATTGCTCATTTCGGGGGGGAGGCATAAGGTCATCCCAGCAGGCGCGTGCTGTGAAAGGATTGAATGTTAGAGCCAATTTACATATAATTTAGTCTACATGGGAGGATGAGAACAATGATCATAGACATTCATAATGTAACTTGGGAACGGGAAGAAAAAGTCGTCCTTCAGGGGATTGATTGGCAGGTTGAAGCGGGTCAGCATTGGTGCTTGCTAGGGCTTAACGGCTCCGGGAAGACGACGCTTTTAAATATGATTAACGGCTATATTTGGCCAACGACAGGTTCTGTTGCAGTACTGGGGCATAAATTTGGCGAATACGATTTGCGCGAGCTGCGCAAAAGCATAGGCTGGGTCAGCACATCGCTTCAGCAGAAGCTGTATGGTCAGGATACCGCCTTCAAAATCGTCTTAAGCGGAAAATTTGCGACGATCGGGCTGTATGATCAAGCGCTGCAGGAGGATGAAGAGCAGGCGGTTTCCCTGATGCGCAATCTCGGCTGTGAAGTTTTGCTGAACCGCACGTACAGCACGCTCTCGCAGGGCGAGCGCCAGCGGGTGCTTATTGCAAGGGCGCTGATGGCCGCGCCGAAGCTGCTTATTTTGGACGAGCCTTGTACCGGGCTTGATGTGTTTGCGAGAGAGCAGCTGCTGGAGATGATCAATCAGGTGGCACAGCAGCCGGATGCGCCGACTATTATTTATGTGACGCATCATGTGGAGGAAATATTGCCTTGCTTCAATCAGACGCTGCTGATCAAGGACGGCCGGGTTTTTGAAGCTGGGGATACGAGCAAGGTGCTTTCATCGGCGCGCATGAGCGACTTTTTTGGTGTGCCTGTAGAAATCGAACAGCGCGAAAACCGCAATTGGCTTTTTATAAAGGCAGCTGATCGCAAGTGAATACAGCATTGGGGCCGTTAGGCATTGTGCCGCCACCGAAGCTTCCGAGACGGCAGCGGTTGGCCCAGTGGTTAAAGGCGCGAATGCAGCAGCGGCTCGCCTATGACAGGCCGCTGTTCTACCATGGTTCGGCGGGGCTGGTGATATTCGGAACGGTTGCGATGGTGCTGGTTGCGCTAGGCATGCCGACGGGTCTTGGGGCGCTTGTGGATATCGGCGGTTTTGTGTTGATTAATACGCTGGCCTTATATGCAGCTGCGCAGCTATGCTCAGTACTGCTAACGCTTGTTTTTGTACCGGTTCCCCGCTTGTTTGCCGGGTATTTTATCTATGTGGGGTTAGAAGCTTATTTCATTTTTTATTATTCTGAATTTGGCCTGCTTATGTCAGCATTATTTGCAGCGGCGTATGCCATTTGTGGCGCGCTTGCAGGCATGCTGCTCGGGCAAATATTAAGGCTGCGCGGCAGAGGGCTCGCCATAGCAGGCATTGTTGTAGCAGGAGCACTATTAATAAACGTTGCAGCGAATCAATTGCGCGGAGCTTCTGATGATGCAGCGCCTGCCGCAGATATGGGGCCATACGATTCATCTGCGGATGGTGCCTTGGATATGAGCCTGGAAGACGCGCTGCCGGTTGCACCCATTGATGCGGAAAATCCGGCATTGCCAGGCGGTTACAGCTATCGCACCTTCACCTATGGGAGCGGGAGTGACAAGCAGCGCAGCGAATACGCCAAGGAGACGGAGCTGCTAACGACTTCCGTAGATGCATCGGCTTACATTAAAAAGTGGGCATGGCTCAAGCAGCAGTTTTGGGGCTTTGACCAAAGCGAGCTTCCTTTAAATGCGAGAGTGTGGATGCCGGAAGGGGATGGAGCGTTCCCGCTTGTGCTTATGGTGCATGGCAACCATTTAATGGAGGAGTTTTCGGATGCAGGCTATGCCTATTTGGGGGAGCTGCTTGCGAGCCGGGGCTTTATCGCGATATCGGTAGATGAGAACTTTCTTAATTATTCGGTCTGGTCGGGCATACCCGAGCAGGATATGAAAATGCGGGCATGGATTATGCTCAAGCATATTCAGCAAATCCAGTCGTTCAGCACGCTGACCGATAATCCCTTTTATAGCAAAGTGGATTTTTCCAAAGTTTCTTTCATTGGGCATTCACGCGGCGGCCAAGCGGTAGCGATGGCAGCGGATTACAAGCGATGGTTTGCCAAGGATGAAGGGCTTGCCAGCATCGCCGAGGTCGATTTTGCTTCGGTTGTCGCTTTGGCCCCGACGGATAAGGAGGTAGACAAAGCATCGGCGCGGCTTAAAGATGTCAGCTATTTGACGCTGCAAGGCGCAAGGGACGGCGACGTCAACAGCTTTTACGGGGACAGGCAGTATATTCGCACCAGCTTTACGCTGGGCTCGCCGTATTTTAAAGCGTCGCTGTATATGTCCGAGGCGAACCACAGCCGCTTTAATTCCGATTGGGGCATGATGGATGAGCGGGTTCCTGGCGGCCTGTTTCTCAATCAGCACAACATGATGACGCAGGCGGAGCAGCAGCAGGCAGCTAAAGTGTATATCGCTGCTTTTCTGGAAGCGACGCTGCACGGCAACGAGGCGTATAAGCCATTGTTCGAAAATAACAAAGCGGCGCGGGACTGGCTCCCTTCCTCCAGCGACTATGTGAGCAGATACGAGGATGCTTCCTTCCTTGCGGCAGCGCGTTATGAAGAGGATGTGGACAAGCTGACGCTGCCGAGCGGAGGCAAGCTGAGCGCCGAAGGCTTCCACGTTTGGGAGGAGTCGGAAGCGAAGGACCGCGATAATCGCAACAAGGGCTCGCGCGGGGCTGTGCTGGAATGGAACGCAGCTGCCACTTATACGTTGGACCTTGCAGCGACGTATAGCGAGGCTGTCGTTTCCAAAGGGCTGGATACGTTCAGCTTTTCAATGGAAAATGCGGGTGATGCAGCAGCTGTACCTCAAATCGAGCTGGAGCTTGTGCCTGCCCATGGTGAGGCGGTACGCTTGCCATTATCCCGCTTTAATGATATTCCGCTGCCCTTCGAAACGCAGTTTACTATTGTCCCTTGGCTGGAGAAGCGAATGAAAGAGGGCAAATATAAAGCGAGCATGGAATCGGTGTTTCAAACCTATAGCCTGCCGGTGGCATGGTTTGCCGAGGCAGGCGGCTGGCCATCCGGGACGGAAATTAAGCGGATAACGTTTTATTTTTCCGGAGCGCCTGGCCAAGTGATGCTGGATGACATCGGCTTTTATAAATAAAATGCGGCTATAGACAAATAACCTCCCGGCAGAAGGGAGGTTATTTGTACGCCGCGCCGCCAAGGATGGCGACAGCCGGTTCACCTTGAAATACAGGAAAGGATGTCCTAACGCATTTACGAACTTAAATCGATTCTTTCTTGAACGTGAAGCTTCGCGCTGCATATAGAAACGGCGTCGAGCAGACGGACACCAGAAACTTAATGACATAGGTGGACAGGAAGATCGACATCCACACATCAAACTCATATTCAGTTGCAAAGGCGATCGTACAAAAGATAAGCGAATCGACGAATTGGCTAATAATCGTACTGCCGTTATTGCGTATCCACAGCTGATTGCGGGCTGGAAACAGCCGCTTGAGCAGCGAATAAATTTTGACATCAAGAAATTGGCTGACAAAATAGGCGCATAGGCTGCCAAGGGCAATTTGCGGCAGCATGCCGAATATGGTCTGAAGCGCTGCTTGCGCCTCCACACCGGGCTCGGCTGGATTAAACAGCAGCGCCATCTGCATAATAATGGTTGAGGCGATTAAGGTGAAGAACCCGAACCAGACCGCTTTTTTAGCATCGGCTTCGCCATATTTCTCGTTGAGCAGGTCGGAAGCCAAATAAATGGTGCCATACATCGTATTGCCGAGCGTAATAACGATGGCCAGCGTACCGAATTGCAAATCAACGGTTTTGACGACTTGAATATTGGCGACAACGGTCGCCATGCCAATCCAGGCAAAGATGCCGACTTTGCCGAATAATCGGTAGGAAATGAGAAAAAGCGTGAAGTGGGCGAGCATAAAAAGAACGCCGAACCACAAGTTGAACATGTGAAAAAAACCTCCTAGTTTTGATAACGCGGGAGTTTACGAACCGCGGCTTGCTTTGCTGCGATGCAGCATGTATGATTATATTTCTGCCTTTGCCATTATAATCGCTTGTTTTAAGACGGGCAATGTTTATTTCTTATTTATACATTTGCGGAAGTACTACTTTTATATATAAAGGAGCGTGACCTATGATGCCGAATTATGAGCTTGAACAGGAACAGCTGCGAGTTAATCGGGTAACGAAGTGGGTCAAGGAGCAAATCGACGGCTTGCAGGATCAGGCTGGAGATCTGCGCGAGGACATTGTAGACATTCGTAAAAATTTCTGGGATGACGTAACGGTCAACTTTGAGGATTCCGCCGAATCTGCGGAGACGCATGCCAGCTTGAAGCAGCAGGCTGAATTGCTGTCGGAACGGGAACGGACGCGCCGTGTGGCAATGGAACAGCTGGGGCTGCTGAAGAAGCTGGCACAGTCGCCGTATTTCGGCCGTATTGACTTTGTAGAGGATGGCGAGAGCCGCGAGGCGATTGAACCGATTTATTTGGGAGTAGGTTCCCTGCTCGACGAAAGCGGAGCCAACTACTTAATTTATGACTGGCGTGCGCCTATATCCGGCCTCTATTACGATTATTCGCCGGGACCTGCAAAATATGAGACGCCAGGCGGGCAAATTTCCGGAGAAATGACGCTGAAGCGCCAGTATATTATTCGCCAGGGCGAAATTGAAGGCATGTTCGACACGGGCGTAACGATTGGCGATGAAATCCTGCAAGCGGTGCTAGGCAAGCAGTCGGATTCGCAAATGAAAAGCATTGTGGCGACGATTCAACGCGAGCAAAATCAAATTATCCGCAATGAGCGGGCTCGCCTGCTGCTCGTTCAGGGAGCGGCGGGAAGCGGCAAAACTTCAGCCGCCCTGCAGCGGGTAGCTTATTTGCTCTATCGCTATCGCGGTACATTGAATGCCGATCAAATCGTCCTTTTTTCGCCAAATCCGATGTTTAACAGCTATGTCGCAACCGTACTGCCGGAGCTCGGCGAGCAAAATATGCAGCAGACGACGTATCAGCAGTATTTGGAGCATCGCCTTGTGCAAACCTTTGATCTGGAGGACCCATTCTCCCAATTGGAGTATACGCTCTCTGCCGCTCATGGCAGCGAATATGATGCACGCATTGAAGGGATTCGCTACAAATCAAGCCTTGCTTTTATTGGGCTGATTGACCGGTATGCCGCTTCACTTGGCGAGAAGGGATTGCGTTTTCGGGCGATGAAGTTCCGCGGCCGTACCTTAATTACAGCAGAGGCAATACACGAGCATTTTTACAGCCAAAATCGTTCTCATCCGATTCCGAACCGTCTGCGCATGACTGCCGAGTGGCTGCTCAAGGAGCTGACCCGCCTCGGGCGCGAGGAGCGGGGCAAGCGCTGGGTAGAAGAAGAGATGGAGCTGCTTGATAACGAAACGTATAATACAGTTTACAGCGAGCTGCTGGATAAGGAAGGGTTTACGCAAAATTCCTTCGATGATCATAAGCGGGAGAGCGACCGTCTGGCGGCAATCATTGTACAGGAGCGCTTTAAGCGCCTGCGCAGCCGGGTAAAACGGCTTAAGTTTCTGGATATGCCGGAGGTGTACCGCCAGTTGTTTCATGAAACAAACGAGCATGAGGGCGAATATCCGCAGCTTTGGGCTGCGATCTGCGAAGGCACGGCGGAGAAGCTGGCGCGTAAGGAATTATTTTATGAGGATGCCACGCCTTATTTATATTTGAAGGAACTGCTTGAGGGCTTCCAGACAAATACGTCGGTTAAGCATTTGTTCGTCGATGAAGCGCAGGATTATTCGCCGTTCCAATTCCATTATTTAAAGAAAATATTCCCGAGCAGCAAAATAACGGCGCTTGGGGATTTGAACCAGTCGATTTTCGCCCATGCTGTAGTCGGCGACAGCTTTCATGCCTTATCGGGCATGTATGAGGAGCAGGAAACCGAGCGCGTCGTATTGGAGAGGAGCTATCGCTCCACCCGCCAAATTTCTGAGTTCACAAGCAGCTTTATTGCGGGCGGAGAGCGAATTATTCCGTTCAATCGCAGCGGTCCATGGCCAACGATTACCGCTATCGCTGGCGAGGAAGAGCTGACGAAGCAAATTGCCCAGCGAATCGAAGCGCTCAAGAAACAAGGCAATAGCTCGATTGCCGTTATTGGCAAAACAGCGGAGGAAAGCAGGCAGGCTTTTGAAGCCTTGTCCGCCATCGTTCCAGATATAAACTTAATTGCTAAGGAAACGTCGACGTTCGAGCAGGGGGTTGTCGTTATTCCTTCCTATTTGGCTAAAGGCGTGGAGTTTGACGCTGTCATTTTGTATAATGCTTCAAGCTTAGTCTATGGACGGGAAGACGAGCGCAAGCTGTTTTATACGGCCTGTACGCGGGCGATGCATGAGCTGCACCTGTTTTACATGGGCGAGCCGACAAGCTTTCTGGACAAAGCGCAGCTAGCCGAACCGCTTAATAACAAATAGTATATAAATAAGGGATGGTCCTGAAGGGGACCATCCCTTATTTGCGTATTTTTTGCCAAATCTCTAAACAGTCCACCTTCAGCTCGGAGGCGATCAGTTCAGCAGTAAGCCGCTGGGGCATTTTTATTTTTCCATTTCGCAGCTTGGAGATCGTCTGGATGGAAATACCTGTGGCAGCTGCGAGCTGGCCTGCGCTTATGTCGCGTTTTGCCATCCAAATTTTCAGCCGCATGCTGGAATCAATATACTCATGCGTGTTAATAGGCTGCAAATCAAGCACGATAAAGGCGTATTCCTTAATTCGTCCAAACCCGTCAAAGATAGGTGTGAATGTGATCTTTACTTCAAGCTCTACGCCATTGACTTTGGTTGTTTTTACAGTTATATGGTTTGTTTTTTTGAATTTTCGCGTTTCCTCCAAAATATGTAGCAGGCGCAGATGCTCGCATTCGGCCACAATTTCCAGAAAAGATTCTCCATTCAAATGGCCGTCGGCTATTAAATAGGCGGGGAAGGGGTCTTTCAAAAACTGCACCTGATAATTGGCGTCGAGAATGCCGCTAAACAGCACCGTATTCGTCTCGAATTGCCGTTCAATCCAATGATGGGAGCTCAAATCAGTCAGTATAATGAGTGATAATGCCTGGCGCTCTTCGTTAAGCATATTCAGGTTGTTATGCTCGACCATGACGGGCGTTCCTCCCGGCTTGCAGGTGTGGAGCAGTCCTTCCCGTTTTGTGCTGGTCTTAAAATGCTTGAGCGACCAGTTCTCTACCAGCTCGCCCACCGGCTTGTCTATTAAAGATTCATATTCCAGACCTGTTAGGCGAATGAAAGCTTCATTGACATCCATGAAGAAGCCATAATGCTTTACAGATCGGATAATAGCAGCAGGACTGTCCATCATTTGAAACACTCTTTCAAAAACCGTCAATCGTTTTCGCTCCTTTGAGCCAGCAGTGCGGCATGTATGTAAGGTATTTTTAAAATATAAGAACTTATAAGTTTCACACTATTAAATTTTTATATTTCATCGCGAAACGGTAGCTTTGCCGCCAGAGGACGGCGACAACCGTTTCACCTTGATTTAGTGTTTAATTAATTAAACTCGCAAGCCTAGCAGGCATATAGCTAGCGGATAGAGGGTTATCTGTCCGATTATTGCAGCTTATTGGGCGCTCAGCGCGCTTTATAACTTGTCGCGTTCCTTGTTAAAATAATCAATAAATAGGGAAATATTTTAAAAGGCTTGATTCCGGAGGAGATACACCATGAATAATGAATGCATCATTGAGAACTGCACCAAACCCGTCAAAGCCAGAGAATTATGCTCCATGCACCATCAGCGTCTTATGCGTCATGGCGACCCTCTCACCATCCGGCCTCGTAGAACGAAAATTGTAACGAACTGTAAATGGATAAACTGTACAAAAAGCGCGAGTACGAAGGGATACTGCTCTAAACATTATTACATTCATCGCGTAACCCGTACAGTATAAAATAAATACATATTCATCTTCTATCAGTCAGTAAATCAGCAATTTAAGGTTTCAATTGGCTATGAAAGATGTATAATATAACTAGCTGCAAGATGGGGCCCTGAGCCCCATTTACCTCACAAATAATCAGGCAACCGTCGCTTTTGTCCAATTTAAAAGGAAGGAGCAGACCTTGTCAATCGCAGCTTTCCAAATAATAGGATGATTATCCCCACTACAGCTTTATTTCACTCAATGGCAAGGCCACCGCAAATGTAGAACTCTCGCATACGAATTTATCACAGTTAAGCAGCTCTTTGCTTCCTATGCACTTTAGCTCCATAGTTTGTCTGCTCACGGACGGAAGCTCTTTTCCAGTTCTATTCTGGCATATATTCATATTGCCGGACAATCTGTCATATCCTAATTATGATGTGGCAAGGGTTTGTTGTTAAAGCCAACTACTCCAAAATGCTGCTCCAACTATCAAATCGGAGTGCCAGAGCCGGGTTGCAACCGCTCTTTCATAGACGACAAGTCATATAAACCCGGGACTCGGGGATAAGGGAAAGCCTTATTTCGTCAGCGATACGATTGCTGGGCACGGCTGCAAATGTTGCATCTCATCACATTTTCCCCCGCTATCGCCTTGCTCTCTCATCTAGGTTCTGGGGGACACTCATGAATAAGGAGTTGGTGTCCATGGCTCGTAAAGAAATGTTGGCAATGCTGCTTGCAGGGGGTGAAGGAAAACGTCTTGGAGTGCTGACGAAGGATTTGGCCAAGCCTGCCGTTTATTTCGGCGGGAAATATCGGATTATTGATTTTACATTAAGCAATTGCACGCATTCAGGTATCGATACAGTAGGTGTATTGACGCAGTATCAGCCGTTTGAGCTCAATCGTTATTTGGGCATTGGAACGCCTTGGGGTCTGGATCGCAGCGATGGCGGCATGGCTATACTTCCCCCGCATGTGAAACAGAAGGGCGGCGTCTGGTACAAGGGCACGGCCAACGCAATCTATCAGAATATGGAGTTTATTGAGCGATATAATCCAAGCTATGTCTTGGTCATTTCCGGCGATCATATTTATACGATGGACTACGATCTGATGCTTCAGCATCATAAGCGGTGCGGGGCGGATGTAACGATAGCAGGTATAGAAGTAGATTGGAAGGAAGCCAGCCGCTTCGGTGTCATGCATGTCGATGATGAAGACCGTATAACTGCTTTTGAGGAAAAGCCTGCGAAGCCGACCAGCAATATTGCCTCGATGGGCGTCTACATTTTTACATGGTCGGTATTGCAAAAGTATTTGATTTATGACGAGGCGAACCGCCAGTCCAGCAATGATTTTGGCAAAGACGTTATTCCGGCAATGATGCGGGATGGCCTCATCGTCAGCGCATATTCGTTCCGCGGCTACTGGAAGGATGTCGGCACGATTGAAAGCCTATGGGAGGCCAATATGGATTTGCTCGCAGAGGAGCCTTCGCTAGATTTATCGGATCAAGATTGGCGCATCTACTCTGTCAATCCCAATCGGCCGGCACAATACGTAGCGGCGGGCGCCGAGGTGATATCATCTATGGTGACGGAAGGCTGCGTTGTGGAAGGGCGGGTAGATCGTTCCGTTCTCTTCTATGGCGTACAGATGGAGAAGGACAGTGAGGTGAGCGAGTCCGTCATTATGCCGAATGTGCGAATTGGCGAAGGGGCGCGCGTTTATCGGGCGATTATCGGCGAAGGCGCTGTAATCGAAGACGGCGTGCAGATTGGCGATCCGGAGGATGATGCGATTACCGTCGTAGCTGTCGGACAGTTCGTTGCGAATGATCACGTATTGCTGGAGGTGGAGCCATCATGAGCAACCGGATAATGGGCGTTATCAATTTAATCCACGAGTCGGACGAGTTGGAGCATTTAACGCAAAGCCGCTGCCTTGCGACCGTACCGTTTGGAGCACGCTACAGGCTCATTGATTTTATTTTGTCCAGCATGGTGAACTCTGGCATTAACAAGGTAGCGGTGTTTGCGCATACGAAGTATCGCTCGCTTATGGATCATCTTGGATCAGGTAAATATTGGGATTTGAATAATCGTCAGAGCGGGTTGTTTATTTTGCCGCCGGCTACGGATGATTTGCAGGAAATCAGCCGCGGCGATTTATACCATTTTTATCAAAATCGCGATTATTTCAACCGTTCAACGACGGAGTATGTTGTCATTACGCGCAGCCATATGGTTTGCAATATTGATTTCAATCCGATTATTGATGAGCATGAAGCACGCGGGGCGGATATTACAATCGTGTGCAAGAAGCAGCATGATCTGGCCGGCAAGGCGCGCAAGGTCAAGATGAACAGCGATGGCCGAATTACATCGATTCAGGAAAACTATGGGCGCATGCTGAGCGATATTTCCTCGATGGAAATGTATGTGATGAAGAAGGATTTGCTCATGGAAATCGTAGAAACCTCGCTCGCCCAAGGGCAGGATCATCTCGTACGCCATGCGATATTTTCCCGCTTGAACAAGCTGCGGGTTTATGGACATTTATACGATGGTTATTTGGGCGTAGTCAATACGCTTGAAAGCTATTTTACCAATAGCATGAATCTGCTTTGCCCTGAAGTGTGGAAGGAGCTGTTTTTCCAGCCGGGCACAATCTTTACGAAGGTTAAGGATGAGCCGCCGGCGCGGTATTTGGAATCTTCCAAAGTTAATAATTCATTAATCGCCAATGGCTGCCGCATTGAAGGGACTGTGGAGAACAGCATTTTGTTCCGGGGTGTCCATATCGGCAAAGGGGCAGTCATTCGCAATAGCATCATTATGCAAAATGGCATCATTGGCGAAAATAGCCTGATTCAGCATAGCATTTTGGATAAGGACGTACGAGTCGATTGCAACCGGGATATAAGAGGAGCGGAGAAGCTGCCCTTCCTGGCAGGCAAGCGCAAGACGATCTAACTTAAAGGAAATAGGCAGGTATGAGGCTGGGTGCTAAGCTGGGACTTTTCGGCAGCGTGTCGCAGCCTCTGCCAGCTCCATTTTTGAGCGAAACAGGAGGAGAAAAAAATGAATATTTTGTTTGCAACTTCGGAGGCCGCGCCACTCGCAAAAACCGGCGGCTTGGGCGACGTTGCAGGCGCTCTTCCCAAAGCATTGGTTAAACGTCAAATCGGCACAAGCGTTATTTTGCCAAAATATGAGGACATTCCAGCAGAATATTTGGAATATTTCGAACAAATTGCTTCCTTCAACGTTTCCTTTAGCTGGCGCAATCAATATTGCGGGCTATTCCGTGGAGAAATCGAAGGCGTTTGCTATTATTTGATCGACAATGAGTTTTATTTTAAGCGCAGAGGGTTATATGGATATGGAGACGATCCTGAGCGCTTTGTGTTTTTTAGCTTTGCTGTGCTGGAGGCGCTAAGCTTTATGGGTGAGCTTCCGGATGTCATCCATTGCCATGATTGGCAGACCGCGCTCATTCCGTTTCTGCTCAAGACGCAATATGCGTCACAATGGGCAAATATCCGCACCGTTTTCACTATCCATAATCTCAAATATCAGGGCGTACTGGGCATCAAGCAGCTTCAGGATTTAACGGGAGCGGGCGATGAAGCTTTTGGCCCGGATGGGCTGGAATTTCATGGCGCAGCCAGCTGTTTGAAGGGTGGCCTCGTGTACGCAGATAAGCTGACAACAGTCAGCCATACTTATGCGGAAGAAATCAAGGGCAGTGAATACGGCGAGCGTCTGGAGAAGCTGCTGCGGCATCGCGAAGGCGATCTCCTGGGCATTGTAAACGGGATCGATGATGAGTCCTATGATCCGATGAAGGATTCCTCGCTGCATACGCCATACCGGAATTCAATTAGCCGAAAACGGAAAAACAAGCTCGATTTGCAGCAGGAGCTCAGCCTGCCGGAATCGGAGGAAATTCCGCTCATTGGCATGGTCAATCGGCTTGTAGAGCAGAAAGGGCTGGACCTCATCACGGCAAGGCTTGAGCAGCTGCTGCAGGAGGAGGTCCAGCTCGTCATTCTTGGTTCGGGCGAGTGGCATTATGAGCAGCTGCTGCAGCAGTTCGCGCTGCGTTATCCTGACAAAATTGCGGTAAAGCTTGGCTATAACGAGAGGCTCGCTCGCCGCATCTACGCAGGAGCTGATTTATATTTGCTGCCTTCACGCTTCGAGCCTTGCGGAATCAGCCAGCTTCTTGCGCTGCGCTACCGTGCTGTCCCGATCGTCAGGGAAACCGGGGGATTAAAGGATACCGTCCAGTCTTTTGATGAATATACTGGTGAAGGAAATGGCTTCAGCTTTGTAGGCTATGATGCCGATGAATATTGGAGTACGGTTAGCAGAGCGCTGCGCGTATACCGCAATCCAGAAGCCTGGAAGCAAATTATAGACAATGTCTCCAAGGAGAACTATAGCTGGAATCGCTCGGCCAAAGCCTACGTAGCCGTATATCATCAACTTTTGTTACAGCGAGAGGAGAACAAACCATGCCCCGTCACCTTGTAATTGGCAATGGCAAGCTGTTAGTGAATTTGGATCAAACCTGTTACATCCGCGATATTTATTATCCTTATGTAGGACAGCTCAATCATGTGGGCGGCCATTATTGCCGCTTCGGCATTTGGATTGGCGGCGTTTTCTCTTGGCTGGATGAACCCGAGTGGAACATTGAGCTTGGGTATATTGACGATTCGCTCGTTACGAACATCATAGCCAGACATGCCGGGCTTGGTGTCGAACTGCAGATGAATGACGGCATTCATCAGCGTGAATGCATTTATATTAAGCGGGTCGTTGTACGAAATTTGCACAATGATGGCCGCGAGGCAAGGCTGTTTTTTCATCAGGATTTGATGATTGATGGCTCGGAGGTAGGCGATACAGCTGCGTATTACCCGGAAAATAATACGCTGTTTCATTACAAGCGCTCGAACTATTTTATGTTCAGCGGCTCCAGCGATGAAGGCGGCTTGATGCAATATTCGACGGGAATCAAGCGGTTCCACTCTGCTGAAGGCACCTGGCGTGATGCAGAGGATGGCGTCCTAATGGGCAATACGATTGCCCAAGGCTCCGTAGACAGTACGATTGGCCTCAGTGCCAATGTGCCGGGGGGCGGCGAAAAAACGTTTTATTATTGGATGTCGATTGGCAAAAACCTCGAGGAGGTCAAGGAGCTTAATCAATATGTCCTTGATAATAGCCCTGAAAAGCTGCTTAGCCGCGTCGTCATCTATTGGAATCATTGGCTGAGAAGAGCGGAGAGCGATTTGGGCGATTTGAATGAGAACATCAGCCGCATGTTCCGTCACAGCCTGCTCATCGTGCGCACGCAGGTAGATGAGCGCGGCGCGATTTTGGCCGCGAATGATACGGACATATTGCAATACAATCGTGACCATTACAGCTACATGTGGCCGCGTGACGGCGCATTAATCGCCGAATCGATGTCGCTTGCCGGCTACCAGAGCGTTATTGCGCCATTTTTCAATTTTTGCGCAGCAGCGCTTGCGCCAGACGGCTATTTGTATCACAAATACAATCCGGACGGAACGGTCGGCTCCAGCTGGCATCCGTATATTGTACAGGGCAGCCAGCGGCTTCCGATTCAGGAAGACGAGACGGCGCTCGTCCTGTTCGCGTTATGGCAGGATTATTTGCGCAATCAAGTCATTGAGCTGCCTCAGTCCTTGTACAGCAACTTGATTCGCAAGGCAGCTACCTTTCTTAGCAGCTATATAGAGCCTGAGCTGTCGCTGCCTAAACCGAGCTATGACCTATGGGAAGAGCGTTATGGCATCTGGACCTACACCGTCGCTTCTGTATATGGCGGCTTAATGGCGGCAGCCTTCTTCACCGAGCTGTTCGGCGATTATGAGCGCAGCGACCATTACCGCAATACAGCCCAGACGATTAAGAACGGCATGCTGACACAGCTGTGGGATGAGGAAAGCGGACGGTTCGCGCGAGGGCTTATTCAGAAGGACAATGGCTGGGTGAAGGATATGACGCTGGAGAGCAGCGTATTCGGCATTTGGGAATTTGGCGTGCTGCCGGTCGATGATGATAAAGTGGTTCGGACGATGAATGCGATCAGAGACGGGCTGAAAATCCAGACTGACGTCGGCGGACATGCACGGTATACGAACGATTATTATTTCCAGCAAACCGGCGACATTGATAAAATTCCGGGCAATCCATGGATTATTTGCACGCTATGGGTCGCCAATTACCAAATTGCTTCTGCACAGAAGCTGGATGATCTGGAAGGGCCGAAGCAGACGCTGCAATGGGTTGTGGATCATGCTTTATCCAGCGGATTGCTGGCAGAGCAGCTGAATCCGTTCGACGGCAGCCCGCTCTCGGTCGCACCGCTCACTTGGTCGCATGCGACATTCATTCAGAGCGTGAGCAAATACGCAGAGAAGTATAAGCAGCTCAAGGGCTAAATGTATCATTTTTTGGAGTGAAAAAAGGCATGATCAAGTATCATTCATAAACAGTTCCGGCAGGATAAAGAACGCATCAAACGTTCTTTATCCTGCTATTTTTTTGCGAAAATCGCCTCCTGCTCTGACGGAAAGACCTTCTGTTATATACAGGAAAGTTTGTCTGTGCCATCAATATAAATGTCGTATATTTACAAATAATAAAACGCTTACATAACATATAAAACAGCTTAAGTTTTCGCGATAAATAGATAAAAAGCAGCAGTTTCCATGACGGAAGCGGCTGCTTTTTATCGTTTCAAACCATTTCTCAAGCTAATTCCGACAAAAAAAGTCTATATTCGACAGCTAATTTCGACAGACTTTTTCATAAAATTAAATTACCATTACATATGTAATTTACTATAATTATCTATTTTTTATTTTATGTTTAATTTAGAATTTTTATAAACTAATTATCAAGATTTTTATGGTAAAAAATAATGTAAGAGGTGTTGAACAACGTGCAAACCTATGAATTTTCAGCTAAAAGTGCTTATTTGAAGAGAATGAAAGGGAGAAATTCTGTTTATTTAAACGGGATTCAAGTGGATGTGGCGACAAACCCTGCTTTTTCAGGCGCAATTGGTTGTATCGAAAAGTATTATGATTTGCAGGAAGAACAATCCGATATTCATTGTTTTAATGATGGCGGCCACAATGCGGCAATTAGCCTGTTAGTTCCTTCAACAATCGAGGATTTGCAGCGGAAAAGAAAATCCTATAAGGCTGTAGCGGATATTTCCTTTGGCATGTTGGGCAGAACGCCAGATTTTATCAATGCCGCTTTAGCTACGTTATATGCTCATTCTGAGCAGCTGGGAAGCAATCCGTTTGCTAATTTTTCAGAAAATATGAGAGCTTACTATCAATATGTGAAAGAGAATAACTTATTTGTAGGGCATGGAGCTATTAATCCGCAAATTGATCGATCTTTGCCTCTAGGCTCCCAAATCAATGAATATGCAGCTGTGAGAATCGTAAGCCATGATCAAAAAGGAATCGTCGTTACTGGGGCAAAAATGATCGTAACCTTGGCGCCAATTGCAGATGAATTGCTCATTTTTAATATGCCAGGATTAAAGCCGGGTGACGAGGACTACGCGGTTTCTTTTGCTTTGCCAATCGATTACCCAGGTGTGAAAATTATTTGCCGAAAACCGATGGTGAATCCAGCCTATCATTCCTTTGACCACCCGCTAGCTAACGCTTTTGATGAAATTGATGCTTATTTGATTTTAAACGAAGTATTTATTCCTTGGGACAAGGTGTTCGTGTTTAGAGATGTTGCGAAATCTAATTTATTCTACGATAAAACCTTTGCTAGAAACCATACGGGGCATCAAGGTATTGTGCGAGGTTTATCTAAAGCGGAGCTCCTCACAGGCATTTCCATACAACTGGCGAAGATGCTGAAGCTAGATGGGTTTATTAATATTCAAGAAAAATTAGGAGAGCTAACCTCCTATGTCGAGCTTGTAAAAGCGAGCATCGCATGGAGTGAGGCAGAGGCAACGATAAGCGAGGAAGGAGTTATAACGCCAAGCATAAGCGCGATTCAGGCGATTCGCTATAATTTTCCGAAAATGTATGAAACGATGGTTAAAACTTTGCAATCTCTTGCCGCTGGTTCCATGTTGTCTACCCCGCACTATCAGGATTTTCTTAATTCGGATTTAAGCGACTTGGGGAGTGCGCTTACTACAGGCGAGACGGATGCGTTATCCCGGACTAAATTATTAAATCTCGCTTGGGATGCATCCGGTGATGGCTTTGGGCAAAGACAGTTAGTCTATGAATTTTTCCATGCCGGGGACCCGATGAGAATTGCCGCAGGACATTTTTTAAATTACGACAAGCAAAACATGATCAACATGGTAGATAGGGTGCTGCTGCATGACAATGATTAGCTGTGCCTGCCTTGTAAAACAGGATAAAAACAAGCTGCTTCTCGTTAGGGTTAGGGATAATGAACGGTGGTATTTGCCCGGCGGGAAAATAGAGCCAGGAGAGGACCCGCAGGAAGCTCTAGTAAGGGAATTGAAAGAAGAGCTGAATATAGAGGTTCACAGGGAAAGCGTCCAACATTTGACAACGGTAATAGGGCCTGCTTATAAAGAGGATGCTAACGTTGAGCTCATCTGTTATACAGCAACCTGGACTGGACATATCGTGCCGTGCTCGGAAATTAGTGAAGTGGATTGGGTGGACTCAAGCGATCATAGCCTGCTTGCCCCTGCCGTTATTATGCTGGTTGAGCAATTAGAGTTCGAATAAAACATGAGGTGAATGATGCTGTTTAATACGGAGCGATTATTATCAAAAATGAAAGAGCATAATCTGTCGGCCATTGTTGCGGCTACCAAAGAAAATATTAAATATTTTACAGGATTTGAGCCTGTAGTCAAAACGTTGAACCCTTATTTTGGACAATGCTTCGCAGTCATTACAAGCTGTGCTCCCGATAAGGTTCATATTGTGCATTCCGTTGGTGAGATTGACCAGATTTTAGATGCGAGAGTCCCCATTGGGGAAGTCATAACCTATGGCACCTTTTATCGGGAATACACAGCAGATACCCCATTAACCGAAGACGAGCAGCGCTTGAACGATTTATCAAATCATGATAATGGAAATTCAAATGCCGAAGAGGGTCTTGTTTCGTTAATCCATAAGCTTAATCTCGCGAATGAACGAATAGGGATTGATGAGGATGGCATGAGAGGAAGCCGCTGGTCGTTGATTAAAAGCAAGCTCCCGCAGGTTGAATGGGTTGAAAGCTCGGCGGTGATCCGAAGCGTTAGGGCAGTTAAAACAAGCTTTGAAATAGAGGCGCTTGCTTATTCGTCTATTTGTATCGAGAACGCGATTAAAACCGTTATTGATCAGCTATATGAGGGCATTAACGAACAGGAAATTGTCAAAATTTTTTCATGCTCGATTGCAGAGCAAGGTGCTATCGCTACATTGCCAATGATTAAAGTGGGCAGACATGCTGTTGGCGGGCAAAGAAAGCCTAGTGCTGACAACCGTCTAATGCCCGGCGATATTTTATGGTTCGATTGCGACATTGTATGTGATGGTTATTGGGCGGATATTGCCAGAGTTTTCGCCTACAAGGAGCTTAAGGCTGAATACTTGAAATATAATGCGCTGCATAAAGGGCAGCAAGAGGCGATAAAAAGGGTTCAGCCGGGGATGAAGGGCAAGGATGTGTTCCATCTGACGATGAATGCTGTTCATGAAGCAGGCTTTGAAGGCTATAGAAGGCATCATGTTGGTCACGGAATTGGCCTAGAGCCGTACGAGCTGCCTATTTTATCCCCGGCAAGCGAGGATGTTATTGAAGAAGGGATGGTTCTTTCCATAGAGACTCCTTATTATGAATTTGGTCTTGGAGCCTTGCATGTTGAAGATCCTATCGTCGTGCTGCAGAGCGGCAATAAAATACTGACTACGGGCGATAGCTTAATTAAAATTGTGGGGTGACGCAATGATATACAACAATATTACGGAATGCATCGGAAATACGCCGGTTCTAGCTCTAGCTGACGATTTAGTTCCTAAGGGCAAAAGCCTATATTTAAAGCTGGATTATTTTAATCCCAATTTTAGCATCAAGGATCGAACGGCTCTTGGTTTAGTGAAATCGGCGCTTGCTTCAGGAAAATTAAATCATGACAGTATATTAGTAGAATCTACCTCAGGCAATCTTGGGAAATCTCTGGCTATGCTAGGGGCTGTGTATGGGTTTCGGGTCATTATTGTTGTTGATCCAAAAGTAAGCGAAAGCTTGCTGAGGTGGTACCAGGCTTATGGGGCGGAAATCAGCATGGTCACTTCACCAGCGGCGGATGGCGGCTTTCAACGAGCGAGGCTGAACCGGGTTCAGGAGCTGCTTCAACAATTTCCTAATGCTTACTGGACAAATCAATATGATAATCCGCAAAATCCGCAATATCATTCTCAAACCACCGCATTGGAAATCGTGGATTTGCCGGTAGATTCTATTATTGGCGCAGTCAGCACAGGCGGGCATCTGTGTGGTATTGGGAAATATGTGAAAGAGCAGCGGCCGGATGTGAACATTGTTGCTTGCGATGTAGCGGGTTCGGCTGTGTTCCGAGAAAAGTTTTCTCCTTATTTGATTAATGGTGTAGGACTGAGCTGGAGAAGCGATAATACAGATATTTCGGTACTGGATCAGGTGTGCATTGCCAGTGATCAAGAAGCGATATCGATGTGCCGCTTGCTTGCCCGGCATCATGGCATTTTAATCGGGGGATCTGGGGGCTTGACGGTAGTAGCAGCTTTGGCTTGGCTGAATAATAGTGATTCACAAGCTGCTGTTGCGATTATCCCGGATACGGGCATCAATTATTTGGACCAGTTTTACGATGACGAATGGCTTGTTGAAAAAAATATAACGCTGCTTGATCGCTCCGAGCTGCAGCAAATGATTCAAAATAAAACATTTGATTCCTTACAAATGAAATCGAATGTTTTATCCTAAACGTTAATTTAGAGATGGAAGGTGAACGAGCTGCGAGATATTAGTAAGGAATTTGCAAAGTTTATAGTCGATGATGGCATCATTAAATTTGGTGAATTCACATTGAAATCGGGAAGATTAAGCCCATATTTTTTTAATTTTGGCTCCTTCAATGATTCTGCGATGCTAGCGCGGCTGGGAAGCTTCTATGCAGATACGATTGTGAAGGAACAGATACCATTCGATATTATTTTTGGGCCCGCCTATAAAGGGATACCGATAGCGTTAACTACAGCACTGGCCCTGCATAATAACGATGCCATTAATGTTGGTTTCGCCTTTAATCGCAAGCTGCAGAAGCAATACGGCGAGGGCGGAAATATCATAGGTGCATCCCTTGCTGGCAAAAAAATTTTAGCGGTCGATGATGTGCTTACGTCAGGCAGAACGATTAAAGAGACGAAGCAGCTCGTCGAAAGCGAGGGAGGCCAATTAACGGCATTTCTAGTTGCGTTGGATAGAGAAGAGAAAGGCTCCGAAACGGCATTATCCGCATTGGAGGAAGCGAGCAAAGCCTATAATGTAAACATACACGTCGTAGCTCGTATAACAGATGTTGTAGCCTACATGTCCGATGCTGCCGATAAAGAGCACCATGTGACAAAAATCAAGGAATACCTAAATGTGTATGGGAAATAAGGAATCAAAGAAAAAGAAGTCCTTTCAGCCTAAGATCGGCTTCTTTTTTTTAATATAGGAAAGTATATCATTTCGTTATCCTTTCTCTATATTCCACCCTCGAAACGAAAGCTTTGCCGCCAAAGGACGGCAAAGCCGTTTACGCATGTGCTGTATGACAATCTAGCATAGGATAGAGGTTGACAATGGGCAGAGTAATGATGCAAATTAAAGCTTTAAATTTTTTAGTTTTTTCGACCTTCGCCATTTTGCTTCCCTATCTTCCGTTACTGCTTTCAGAGAGAGGCTTTAGCATCGCTCAAGTTGGGCTGCTGCTTATGGTAGGCCCATTTTTTGCGATTTTTCTTCAGCCCATTGTAGGCTACATTAGTGATAAATGGCATGCAATAAAACGGATTTTATTGCTTTTATGGGGCTTGACAGGAATGAGCGCGGTTGGTTTGTTTTATATAAGCAGCAAGCTGTTTTCGGTTGTTTTTGTCGTTTCTTTATTTATGTTTTTCCTTTCCGCCATTCCATTGGTAGATACGCTGACTGTGAAAATGGCTGAAAATTTCAAGAGTACATACAGTACGATCCGCTTGTGGGGTTCCATCGGCTTTTGTGTGGTCGCTGTATTTCTTGGCGCTTATTTTGAACGTATCGGAGGATTAGATGCATTAATTAAAATCTATTTTCCTATTTGGCTTGCCGCTATCCTTATATTATTTAATTTAAATGAAGTGGATGGACAGGAGAGCAGCCGATTTCATTGGAAAGACCTCGTACAGTTAATAGGCAACAAAAAAATATTTATCTTTTTAATTTTTTTATTGTTTTTAGCGGTGCCTCACCGAATGAATGATGCTTTATTCTCCATATACTTTAAAGAAATCGGCGCAAATGATTCTATGATTTCATGGGCTTGGGCCATCATTGGCTTGAGCGAGATTATAGGTTTTTATATGTCGGCTAAACTATTGAAAAGGTTCCATCCCTTAAAGCTGATCATTGCGGCGTCTTTATTTTATATTATTCGCTGGGTTTGTTATGTGTACACGACCGAATCCTATATCATTTTAGCGTTGCAGTTGTTTCAAGCGATAACCTACAGCCTATTTTGGGCATCAGCCGTAAATTATATGGTTTTAGTGGTGCCTAAAGCGTTTAGAACAACGTCCCAATCGCTGCTGGCTATGATTTTTTTAGGCGTATCCGGCATTTTGGGAGGGTCCATAGGCGGTGCGGTTCAGCAAAATTACGGCGGGAATTATATGTATGTGTTTGCTGCATGGTCCGTGTTGATCGCTTTGATTGGCTTTTTCGCTTTAAGAAAACAAGTGGATTCAGGCAGCATTTCCTCCAAATCCGAGGTGAAGGAGAAGTATGCAGGCTGATTTAATAATAGTGGAAGTTTATGAAATTTTTATATATAATGGTCAAGCGCAAATGAAAGCTTGAGGGCGCATTGGCAAGCCAGAGATATGCATAATGGAAATAAGGACTAACTGGAGGTAATTTTTCAGCTATGTATAAGTTAATCGCAATTGATATGGACGGCACCTTATTAAATGATCAACATAAGATTTCTGAAAAAAGTATAAACATCATTAAGGAGCTTTCCTCGTCAGGCTCAGAAGTCGTATTATGTACCGGCAGAGGGCCGACAAGCACAAAATTTTATACGGACATCATAGGCATAAATGGTGTGGGCATCACGTTTAATGGAGCGATTACGATTGATTTTGGAAATAATCAAATTATTAATCAATATGCGATAAACGCCCCTCAGCTTGAAAGCTTTATGAGCTATTGCCGAAAACACCAAATTCATTTTGATATTAATACGCCGTTTGACCTTTATGTAGATAAAGTGGAGCAGATGAGTAAAGAAATAGGCGATATATACGCCAGTTTTTATATTCATCCTAGAACGCTACCACAATTTGACCGTCTGGCAGATCCGTTAATAAAATTCACCTGTATCGGCACAAGTGAACAATTAAATCAATTGCAAATCGATTTGAGCCTCTTGAGCCAGGAGCTGAATATTACTAGATCGGCAGATACCTTTATTGATGTTTTGAATATTCAAGCTGATAAGGGGAATGCCTTGAAAAACTTAGCCGAGCAGAGAGGGGTACAGAAAGAGGAAATATTAGCAATTGGCAACTACTATAATGATATAACGATGCTGCAATCTGCCGGGCTTGGCATCGCGATGGATAATTCTCCGGAAGAGCTAAAGCTGCTGGCAGACGATATTACGTTGTCAAATAATGAGGATGGTGTATACCACGCCTTGCAAAAATATTGTTTTTAAAATGTCCAAGCCACATGGGAGTGCAAATCGCCCTGTGGTTTTTATTTTGTCCGCAGGCAAGGTAGGAATTTGGTTTACTGCAGGGAGAATTTGGTTCGAATATCCCAAACGACATTCTCTCTAGCTGAAACAGCTGTCACTCTCTGCTAAAGCGCTATTCACGCTAAACTAAAGGCAAGATCAACCGCGGGGTGCTGGTGAATCCATTTTGAGTAAGCGCTTACTCTAAGCGGGGAGCCCCGGCAGGCGGTTGCGACATCTTTACAGGAGGGATTACATGAAGGCGGCTATCCGTCCGCAAAGCTCGATATCTCGGCGAAGCGGCAGCTTGATACCGGACAAATTCCGTTTGTTTTTATTTGCTTCTCCGTTCCTCGTGCTGATTTTATTGTTTAGCTACTTTCCGCTCTACGGCTGGTTATATTCCTTCTATAATTACCGGCCAGGGTTTCCGCTATCGGAGACGCCGTTCGTCGGCCTGCAATGGTTTAAGGCCATATTCTCCAACCCGACCCAGACGCAAGAGGTTATGCGGGTGATGCGCAATACGCTGGCGATGAGTACGCTAGGCATTGTAACATCGGTGTTTCCCGTGATTTTTGCGATTATGCTCACTGAAATTCGTAAGACCTGGTATAAGAAAACGGTACAGGTGCTCACGACGCTGCCCAATTTCATCAGCTGGGTGCTTGTTTATTCGATAGCCTTCATGATGTTTTCGGTAGATAGCGGCGTCGTCAATAAATGGATGATCGCCCTTGGATTTCAGGAGATGGGTGTCAACTATTTGGCGCAGGACGACCATACTTGGCTGGCGATGACGTTATGGGGCTTGTGGAAGGGGCTCGGCTGGGGCGCCATTATGTATATTGCGGCGATTTCCTCCATTGACCAGGAGCAATATGATGCGGCAAAGGTAGATGGCGCAGGCCGTTTCCGGATGATCTGGCATATTACCGTTCCGGGGCTGATGCCGACATATTTTGTCCTGCTGCTGCTTTCCATCGCTAATTTCATTAACAACGGCATGGAGCAATTTTTCGTCTTCCAAAATGCGATTAACAAAGATCATATCGAGGTGCTTGACCTGTATGTGTACAACACGGGAATGCTCGGCTTCAACTTCTCGTTTGCAACGGCGATCAGCATGCTCAAATCGATTATAAGCATTGTATTGCTGTTTTTCGCTAATCAGCTGTCCAAAATCGTCCGCGGGGAATCGATCATCTAACTTAAGCGAGAGGAAAGGAGGAGGCGCATGCACACGCAACGCCGGCTTGGGGACTGGCTGTTCCATATTTGCAACTATGGATTTTTCACCTTGTTTACGCTGCTTTGCCTGTTTCCCTTTTATTACCTGTTTATTAATACGATCAGCAGCAACGATCTCAGCGCCAGGGGACTTGTAACCTTGTACCCGAAAATGATTCATTTTGACAACTACATTCAGGTGCTGCAATTAAAGGGCTTGGCGCAGGCAGCGCTTGTGTCGGGCGGCAGAACGATTATTGGCACGCTGCTCACCGTCGCGGCTTCGGCTTTTCTCGGTTATTTATTTACGAAGCGCAAAATGTGGGCCAGAAGCTTCTGGTACCGCTTTGTTATCATCACGATGTATTTTAATGCGGGCATCATTCCGTGGTACATCATTATGATGAAGCTGAATATGACGAATAACTTTTGGGCGTATATTTTGCCAGCCGTCGTTTCGCCGTTTTATGTCATTCTCGTCAAAACGTTCGTGGAATCGATACCGGATGTGCTGGAGGAGTCGGCGGAAATGGACGGGGCGGGCTATATCATTATTTTCACCAAAATCATTATGCCGCTCATTACGCCGATTGCGGCGACAATCGCGATTTTTTCAGCGGTCAGCCAGTGGAACTCCTTTATCGATACCGTGTTCCTGATGACGAACAGCAAGCTGTTTACGCTGCAATTTGTACTGTACAAATATTTGAACGAGTCGACCTCGCTCGCTGCGATTATTCGCAATTCCCAAGGCGCAGTAGGCAATATCGACCTGACGAACAAGCAGACTGCGACGTCCATTCGAACGACGGTTTCGATGATTGTCGTCCTTCCGATTTTGTTCGTATATCCGTTTTTCCAGCGGTATTTTGTCAAAGGCATTATGATTGGCGCTGTTAAAGGCTAAGAACGGGTCGAAAATGCTTTTTACCCTAGGAGTGATTACATTGAAAGGGGGTGGCCTGCCGAAGCCGGAGGTCAAACATAAGTATGAAAAAAAAGGGAGGCAATTGCATTGAAATCATTTCGTAAACCATTTTCTTTGCTGTTAGTGACGACGATGCTGATCGTATCGACAGCAGCTTGTACATCGAACACGAACAATGGGCCGGGCAATACGGCCAGCACGGCACCATCAGCTGGAGGAGCAACCGAGACGGCTGGTAACAGCCAGAAAGAAGAAATTACGCTTGATGTGTTCTCGATGCTGTCCAATTTCTCGGGCGAACAGACGGGCTGGTTTGCCAAAGTCATTAAAGATAAATTCAATATTAATATGAACATTATTGCTTCGAACCTTGAAGGCGGCGGCGACGTCAAATTCGCCACGATGATGGCGGCAGGCAACCTTGGCGATTTAGTTATTTTCGGCGATGATGGCCAGAAGTATTTGGATTCAATCAAAGCAGGCATGCTTGTGGATTGGACGAAGGATGGTTTGCTGGACAGCAAGGGCCAAAATATTTTGAAATACGCACCGAAGGCGATTGAGAAAAATAAAGCGAACTTTGGCGGCGGTTCCAGCGTCTACGGCATCGGCTTTGATGTTGGCGACGACAAAACGGGCCCGTCCGAAGCGAAGGATTTGACCTACAACCCGAATTTGCGCTGGGACTTGTATGAGAAGCTGGGCAGACCGGAAATCAATTCGATGGAAGATTATTTGCCCGTGCTCAAGCAAATGCAGGAGCTGGAGCCGAAAAGCGAATCCGGCCGACCAACTTATGCATTCTCGATGTGGGCGGATTGGGATGGCAATATGATGGTGCTGACGAAAGCATGGGCAGGCATTCACGGCTTTGACGAGGGCGACGGCTTTAATCCTGGCGGCTTCTCGCTCGTTTCGGCCGACAAGGACGAATATCAAGGCGTGCTGGATGAAGATGGCTATTATATGCGCGGACTCAAGCTTTATTTTGACGCCAATCAAATGGGACTTGTTGACCCGGATTCCATGACGCAGAAGTTTGAGGATGTGGTGAACAAAATGAAGGATGGCCAGCTGCTGTTCACCTTCTTCCCATGGCTCGATGATACGTACAATACCGCAGAGCATATGGCAGCAGGAAAAGGCTTTGCGCTCGTTCCGTTCAAGGATGAGCGGACGTTCTCGTACGGCTACGATCCATATGGCGGCGGCCGCGTGTGGGCAATTGGCTCAAAAACGAAGTATCCGGATCGCGTGCTGGAGCTTATTGATTGGCTGTACAGCCCGGAAGGCAATATGATTTCCTCCAACGGACCAGAGGGTCTCAACTGGGAGCTGAAGGATGGCAAGCCGGTTCTGACTGCATTCGGCGAGCAGGCTCTTCCAGCAAATGATACAGCAGTACCGGAGGAGTTTGGCGGAGGCACGTGGAAGGATGGCATGAGCCAGCTGAACAATACGACCTTCAAAAATACGAATATTAATCCCGACAATGGCGAGCCTTACGATTATAATCTATGGCAGTCAACGCTTGAGAAATCGCCAACGAAGCTTGATCAAGACTGGAGAGCTGCGATGGGTGGCGCTCTGACGGCTAAAGATTATTTGGAGAAAAATAATCAGCTTGCCATCATGCGTCCGCTGTTCACTGGCACGCCGCCTTCCGTCATCAGCGATGAGCTGGAACAGAAGCGCGGCCAAGTGGCTCAGGTAATCAAGCAATTTTCGTGGAAAATGATTTTTGCAAAAAATGAAGCTGAATTCAACAAGCTGCGCCAGGAAATGCAGGGTAAGGCGAAAGGCCTTGGCTATGATGACGTGCTGGCGTGGAACGTTGAGCAAAATAAGAAAGTATTCGGCTATCGCAAGCAATAGGGGCATCGAATCCAATCAGCAAATAATTAATAGCCCCGCCAACTGGCGGGGCTAATTACGTCCTACGGCAGACGTGAGCCTGTGCGATCCGCTATTGACTGGGCCTGCATTTGGCAGCAAAGAAAATTGCGGAAAGCGTTCATTCCCCTCTTGCATAAATGGCAAGCCAATCGTAAGATAATAACAAGATTTTCTAACTCTAGTAAATGAACGTAAAAAATATAGCTCTGTCAGCGACATGTCCGAAAGAGAGGGATTAGCCCGCGATGTCAGCACAACAGCCGGTGCTTCATAACCGCTTTGCGGCCCGTTCCTTGCGGCGCACCTTAATTTTTTATGTGATGCTGGGCTGCCTGCTGCCGCTCGTTCTGGTCGGCTTTCTGACGTATTCCTCCATCTATGCGATCTTCTCCAACAAAATTCAAAGCGGAATTAGCGCCAGCCTGGGTCAAGAGGCGGTAAATCTTGAAAACGCTATCAACAATCTTGACTTTGCCTCCAAGCAATTTGCGCTCGATGGCCAAATCGTAGACGAGGTTTCTGAATTTTTGCAGGAGCGGCAAATTTCACGCAAATCCCAAATGATGACCGCCATTGATCAGAAAATCAATCTCGTTAATTTCACAAACCCTTATTTGGGCTTGACCGCTTACATTATGCCAGGCGAAGAAAACCCGGTGCTGTTTTCCAACTTGGCAATGAATCCGAACTTTGACAGCGAAGCGCTGCCTTTGTTTATTCATTATAATGGCGCGGATTATTATGGGCCGCATCCAACGCAGTACAGCTCCAGCAGCAATATGGTGTTCTCCGAGCAGCGCATCGTTCGGGTAGGCGGCGAGCATAAGCTGTATATTTATTTAGAAACGAACTACAATTTATTTCGCAGCATTTTGCAGCAGCAGACCTACGGCATGAAGGTTACTCATGTGCTTGTCAATGAGCAGGGCAGCATGACGTATATGGAGGACGAGAGCATGCCGATGCAGGTGCGGGACGCGGTAGATGCCGGTTTTCCCGAGCTGCATAAGGAAGTGGCGGATTATCATTTGTTCCGTTATCCAAGCGCCCAAGGCTGGCAGCTTATAGCGGTCGTCAGCAAATCGGCCTTTAACAGCGAAATGTATGCCTGGCTGGGCAAAATGCTCGTGCTGGCTTGCTCCACGCTCGTCTTTGCGCTGCTGCTGGCGCTGTTCATTTGGAAGCAGATTTATCGGCCGCTGCGCAAGGTCAATGTAGAAATTGTGCGCATGGCGGAAAATCGCACAAGCCCGGTTGCTTTTACCAATGTCGAGGAGTTCGACTTCGTGCTTAATAATTTTCAAAATATGAAAACGACAATTAATGATTTGATTGCTGAGGTTGCCAACAAGGAAAAGCAAAAAGGGCAATTCGAAATTGAAAAGCTGCTGAGCCAGATTAATCCGCATTTTTTGCATAATACGCTTAATACGGTACAGTGGCTGGCACGGATGAACGGGCAGAAGGAAATTGATAAGCTGGTTACGCTGCTCGTCAAGGTGCTGCATTATAATTTGGGCAAGCAAAGCTTGATTGTAACCGTTGATGAAGAGATTGAAGCGATGACGAATTATATGGAGCTGCAGCGCATTCGTTATGATTATGAATTTGAATTTCAGCTCAACGTTGCCGATGAGGTGCTGCAGGTTGCGGTTCCGCGTTTTCTGCTGCAGCCGCTCGTCGAAAATGCCATTTACCATGGAATGAGCGATCGTACTGGGCGCATCGTTATTACGATAGAGCCTGTTGGCCTTGCAGAGATGCTGCTGCGGGTAGAGGACAATGGCTCCGGCATTGAGCCGGAGACGATTGCAAAGCTGCTGTCTGGTGACGACAGCAAGGCGAAGCGCGGGCTTGGCATTGGGCTGTCCTATGTGAACCGGATGCTGCGGCAATTTTATAATGGGCAGATGCAGTTTCGCATTGAGAGCGAGCTGGGGCAAGGAACGGTAGTAACCATCGTGATTCCGCGTAAAGCGAAGGAGGAGTTCGATGATTAAAGCGATTGTAGTCGATGATGAGCGTTTGGTGCGCAAAGGCTTTATTTCGTTGTTCGACTGGTCGATGTTCGGCATTTCGATCGTTGGCGAGGCGGGGGATGGAAAAGCAGCGCTGGAGCTATTGGAGCAAACGGAGGTTGATCTCGTATTCACCGATATTACGATGCCGCAGTTATCCGGCTTTGAGCTGATCGAGCAAATTAAGCAGCGCTTTCCCACCATTCGCAGCGTCGTGCTGACCTGCCATCATGAGTTTGATTATGTCCAGGAGGCGCTGCGGCTGGGAGCCATTGATTATATTGTGAAGACGCTGCTTGAGCCCGATAAAGCGGATGATGTGATGCAAAGAATCGTTCAGCGCTTTCAGTGGGAAAACAGCTTTCGCTCGGGGGCGGAGCTGGGCTCCGCAGCGGAGCGGATGAAGGCGGATGCGGCGCTGGTGTGTTATCCGCTAGAGGAAGGGGCAGGGAAAGAGGAGCTGTGCCGGCTGCCAGTCTTGAAAAATTTTACGCTGCTTGAGCTGAAAGGGCTATGGTTGATCCCGCTGCCGCATCTTACCCCGGACTCCGAATGGCAGCGCGAGCTGGCCCAGCTGTTAAAGGGCCGATTTCATTATGCTGTCGTTACGGGGCTGCAAGAGAAGGAGCTGGCTGATGTGAAGCGTTTGCTGGAGGAGCGCTTTGCTGCCGTAATGTTTTATAAGGCGTCCGGCCAGCAGGACAGAATTCAAATGAGCTTTGGCGAGCTTCAGCAGTTTGCGGCATCCACTGACCAGGAGGTTCAGCTTCTGCTGCTTGATGCTGATATGGCTGATTTGCGCTGGGCGCTTTATCCCGCTGCATGGGAAACGTTCATAAGCCGTTTGGAGCAGCTGCGGGCGAGCGAGGAGCAGCTGATGCAATGGGGGCAAAGCTTATGCCAAAGCTGGGCCGCACTGCTCATGCAGCCAAGTGAGGCGGAAGGGCTTCGCGCGGAGCTAGGGCGTTCGCGTTGCTGGCAGGACTTTAAAAGCTGGCTGCGCCGCTTCTCGGATTATGCCCAGCGCAGAATGCTAGCGCTGTCGCTTTCCAAAGAGGTGTTTCAGTGCATGCTGCGTGCAACGGTCTATATTCGCCGTGAAGCGGCCGGCAAGCTTAATCAGGTTGATGTGGCGGATTATGTAAAAATGAGCCGGAGCTATTTTAGCGGCTGCTTCGCCCGTTTTGCCGGGATGCCCTTTGGCGTTATGCTTCGCGGCATAAGAATGGAGCGTGCGAAAGAACTGCTGCTCACGACAGAAATGCCCGTCTACGAAATTGCTTGCGCTGTAGGCTTTGAGGATGATAAATATTTCAGCAAGCTGTTCCGCGAGCTGGTAGGCAGCCTGCCTAGCGAGTTCCGTGCCGAGCGAGTGCGTATGGGCGGATATTATTAGCATACAAAGGGCAAGCGGCGGTTGAGCCGGCGGCAATCCAAGGGGAAATGGAGGGGGAGCAATGAAAGCGAGATTAGCTTTGCTTATAATGGCTGTGCTGCTGCTGACCGGAGCTTGTACAGGCAATAATAGCCCGGCGCAGACGAGCGGCCTGCCAGGGGATGAACGGGCAGACAGCAGCGCGGAGCCACTCGCTTATGGAAGCATGCCAGAGCGGGTCAGCGTCCGGGTAGGGTTCAAAATACCCGAATCCCGTTTATCCGGCAGCGACACCAATGACAACAACCCCATTTCCCGCTACTTGGATCAATTGACGAATATAAAGGTCGTTCATGCTTGGGAAGCGAAGGGCGACGATGCCTTTGAGCAAAAAATCAGCTTTGCCATTGCAAGCAATGATATGCCTGATGCAATGGTCGTTGACCGCGCCCAGCTGCGGAAGCTTATCGACAATGACATGATTCAGGATTTAACGGGTACGTATGCGGCATACAGCTCCAAGCTGGTACGCGATATTTATGCTTCATCGGGCGGCAAGGCGCTGGAGGAGGCTTCGCGTGATGGCAAGCTTTACGGCCTGCCTAATGTGGCAATTGAGATGGATGCGGTCACCCTGCTATGGGTGCGCCAGGATTGGCTGGACCGTCTAGGGCTGAAGCCGCCGAAGACGCTTCGCGATATTGAAGAGATCGCCCGTGCCTTCGTACAGCGCGACCCTGATGGCGACGGCAAGGCGAATACCGTCGGTATAGCCGGCGACAAAATTGTCGTATTCGGGCAGAAGCCGAATCCAAGCGGCTTTGATTCTATTTTTCATTCATTCCATGCGTTTCCGAAAAATTGGACGAGGGATACAGATGGCAATGTCGTATACGGCTCGATTACACCGGAGAGCAAGGCTGCGCTCGCCCAGCTGGCCGATTGGTACAAGCAAGGGCTGATCGACAAACAGTTTGTGCTGTATCGGGAGTCGGAGGAGCCGATTGTGGACGGCAGAGCAGGGATGTTTTTTGGGCCGTGGTGGATGCCTTATTGGCCGTTATCAGAGGCAGTAGCCCAGAATACGAAAGCAGAGTGGCGCGCTTATGCGGCTCCGGTTGATGCGAACGGGGAGTATGTGACCCATACTGCACCGGTAACGGATCGTTATCTCGTTGTGCGTAAAGGCTATGAGCATCCTGAGGCGGTCGTTAAGCTGCTCAATGTATTTACCCGCCTGGAGCGTAGGCTGGACCCGAACATTCAGGAAATCCAATGGCTGGATGAATATGCATCCCAGTCCGGCGTGCAGCTGCGCCATTATTATCCGTTCGACCTGCTGCTTGATTATTCGGATGCGGTAGACAGCCGTTATGATAAGTTGCAGGGCGTGCTGGAAGGCAAGCTTGACCCGTCGACGCTTGATCCCGACTCTTACCAGCTGTATGAAATGACGGAAACCGAGCATCAGAACCCGAAGAAAAATTTGGATGCATGGAAGCCCGCAGCAGCTTACGAATATGGCGTCGGTGTCATACGAAAAACGCCCATGATTAAAGTAAACAGCGTTTTCTACGGCACAACACCAGCGATGGGCACAAAATGGGCCGCACTGGAGCGGCTGGAAAACGAGACCTATTTGAAAATCATTGTTGGCGACCAAAGCTTGGACAGCTTTGATGAATTCGTCAAGCAGTGGAGCCTGCAGGGCGGGGATGAGATCACGAAGGAGATTGCGGCGCGTATTTCCGAGGAATAGTTATCCATGCACGGGCAATAACCGGCTGGGCCCCATGCCCCCCGCCGGTTATTGCCGTGTCTGTATCCGCCTGCCCCTTTATTGCTAGTGCTGCTTAAATGAAGCTGGCTTTAAAGCAAGCCGTATCAATATGCGCTAACGTGCAATGGCGTGAATAAGCTTAGAAGCAGAAGGTACGCAAGATGATAACTAGCAAAATAAAGAGAACGAGAATTGTGCCCGTATTTGTCCAACAACTGTTGGCACCAGCGATTGGACCGCAACCTACGTTAGCGCCTGCTACAGGGTATCCCACTATTAACAACCTCCTGAATGGTTTTGTTAGTGTGAAGCTTTTGTTCACATGGTTAATGTATGCCGGAGGCGTATGGAAAAATTGGACGTTTGTACCGTCACATTTGCATTTCAGCTAATGCCTAGTTAAAAAAACGGAAGCTTGGCAAGGGCATATTGCCTTGCAGGTATTTCGTACAGATCAGCTATGGACTATGCTGCCATTCACCTATACAGCGCAGGCTTGACCGGAGGAAGCGGGCAGCCGATACCGGGTACTGGAATAGGACGCTTGAACTGGCGAATATGTTTAATCCGCGCTTCGGCGATCGTTTCCATCGCATTCCCCGCTTGTACGCTCGATGATGAGCCCATCGCAATAATATAAACGCAGCCAACCATGATCCGCGGGCAATGATTGGTGCGCTTAACATGAACGATGTCTTTAGCCGGGCCATCAAAATCATCAAAGCTTGGAAACGACTGGGTGAATAAATCATATGATTCAAAATAAACATCGCCCGCCCGAGTGTGGTCAATTTCCCGCTGCAGCGCAAGCGCGCGAAGCTTCGGCGTCGATTGCCCGCGATCTCCGAGCTGGACGATAGCCGATCCCGAGGCGCTAATAATCGTCAAACCGCCAACCTCAGCTGTACGAATCGGGTAGTCGAGCGGGAAGCTCATGCCAAGCCTTCCCCTTCCGCGCTGCTGGCGCCACCTGGTTCTGGAAAAGGTGCGAGCGGACCAACGATTACGGATTCAGGCGGTGTATCAAAAATGGAATAAAGCGTAACATAGTCGCTATCGCCGATCTGAAAATGCGATGCGCTGGATATACCGAGTATGTCAACTTTACCGACGCTTAGGCAATCATTGTGTACGACAAATTTAATCATGGGCTTCCCTTACGCCTCCATTCTGTAATTGCTGCATATATTGAAGCATTGCCGCATCGGCATCGCGAGCGGTTTTGGCGAACACCTCGGCTCGGTTTTGCTGGGCAGCGGTTTCCTCGCTAACCCCATCCTGGCGGGGCAGTGACCTTGCGTAATATTGGATGCGCGCAGGCATTTGGCTGCGGATATCGGACAAAATGAGTCTGCGGTGATGGGGATCAAGCGGCATGCAAAACTGCTTTTCCATTTGCATCAGCTTCTGTGCGCCTTCATTGTCGATATACTGATTCAAATCATTTTGAATCGGAGCATAGGGATCTGTTGGGTGAGCTGCACCATTAGGCGGAGCGGGATAGACGAGCGGCTTGGATATGGCCATCTGCTCAATATCGCCATTCATATCCGGCGATCCCTGCGGCGTCATGCCGATATTGAGCGTGCCTTCAAGCTTTTCTACCTTTAACTGGTCAAAATGGTACTGCAAATTTTCCACATTATAAGTAGGTTTCGCTTCAAGCTTTTTGAGCTGCTCGCAGATGGCCGCAAGCTGCTGCTCCAACGCAGTGATGCTTTCCTGCTGGCATTGGAGCTGCTTTGCGACGTCGAGCGACCAGGCCTGCCATGGCGACAGCTGATTTGGCTGCTGCTGCATCGTTGAAACCTCCTTTCCTTAGGTCGGATTGGGCAGCGGAACGAAGGAGAGCGGATTTTCGCCCCCCAGTTGGGCGGCTGGTCCTGTGAAGCCGCCCGTATTATACAGCTGGGACAAGGAGCGAATGGAGCCTGCGCTGCCTATTTGCAGGACAGAGCTGTTCGAAACGCTGTCCACGCGGAGCTGATGAATCGTAATCGTCTGATGAACGGTCCAATTCATACGACATTGACCCCGCTCGCAACTTCATTTTGCGTGCTGTCCTGTACGTCTGGATCAAGCGTATTTGTGGCGCTTACGGCGTTGTTGGAATTCGTCAGACTGCCGGTAAGGAAGGAGCCTGAGCCAGCATAGGTTTTGGAAGTGCTGGAGGGCGACATTTGCACGGCGTCGCCAAACTGGACGATGGAGCTGGAGCCGACGCTAACGATTTTTACGAATCCGACTATAGCGGGCATAGCAAAGACCTCCTTGCTGCTAAGCGTATGGTTGTAATATCGTATGCGGCATTCGCCCAGAGGTTCCCTGCTGGATATATGTTGAGACCTTGCGCCTAATATGTGGCTGTTTGAATCCTTCATGGGAAAGAACAGCGATATTTGCAGTTACTGAAAAGCCATATCTCCTTTACTTTTGTTTTGCCGCAGAAGCAGCTAAAGAGGTATCCGCCTAACTGGGCGGCGCATATAGTGGAGATAGGCCGGGAGGTGGGAGGCAAACGATGGATTCTAAATGGGATGAGCTCGAACGCTGGGTAGAAGGGCAGAAGCTGCCTAAAGGGTTTGATGTGCTGCGCGAGCCGGACTGGGTGGAGCAATTTGTGCGCAAAATGATGACCAAAGCGCTGCCTGAAGCTGCCGGAGCAATAGCGGAGCAAGCTTCGCCGTACTCTTTTTCCCAGAGCGAGCAATTTATCATCGTCAAATTTCCGCTTCCCGCACATGTGCGCTCAGAAGAGCTTCGTTTATGGGTAAAGGAAGACCGCCTGCGCGTTGAAGGGCTGCCCGGCAATAGGAAGGAATTGATTAAGCTGCCTGTTGGGGTGCGCCCCCGTGTGTGCAGAGCAATCGTGAAGGATGGCGAGCTGCGTGTGAAGCTGCGCAAACGGCCGGTGGGGCGGAAGTATTATGAGGCGGATATTCGGTGGCAGGAGTAGAGCGGAAGAAGTATATAGGACGATTGAACCTTGCTGAACAAGTTTTTCTTGCCCGCTGCCTGAAGCTTAAGAAGAAAAGGAATGCGGGCCATGTAAAAAGATGAACGTTGTTTTTAGTTTGAGACTTATTCGATAATAAAAGAGCAGATTTGAAAGCGATTACATAAAAAGGGACGGCCTTGCTTGGGCCATTCAAAAATGTAGGAGATGAGAGAGCAGATTAGCTACTGTGCTGCTCTCTATTTTCGTTTCTATTTTTAAATCAAATAATGGTAAATAAAAATATATTAATAATAATTTTCACTTTTCAAATAAAAAAACACATCGATTAGTGCAGATAATTATTTTATGATAAGCACAGAAACGATCATTTGAAGGAGGAGACGAAAAAAATGTTCAGGAAGTCATTCGCATTATTGGTAGCGTTTACATTATGGTTAAACGTATTGCCCAGCACCTTCATATTCGCTCAGCAGGAAGAGGCTGTATTTCAAAATCCATTATTATGGGCTGACGTTCCAGATCCCGATGTTATTCGAGTAGGCGACGTCTATTACATGTCCAGTACGACTATGCATATGAATCCAGGCGTACCAATTATGAAATCAACGGATCTCGTACACTGGGAAATCGTCAACTATGTGTATGATATTTTGGCTGATCATGACGAGCAGACGTTTCGGAATGGAAAAAGCGAATATAGCAAAGGCTCGTGGGCCAGCAGTTTAAGATTTTATAAAGGCAGCTATTATGTCGCATTTTCTTCATACAATACCGGTAAAACTTATATCTATCAAACGGCCGATATTGAGAAAGGGCCTTGGACCAGATCCGAGCTTGACGGGGTTTATCATGATATGTCGTTGCTGTTTGATGATGATGGGCGTGTGTACATGGTTTACGGCGGCGGTGATATTAAAATCATTGAGCTTACCGCAGATGCGACTGCGATTAAAGCCGGCGGTCTAAACAAAATCCTTATCCCCGACGCCAGCTTGGTAGCAAGCACAATAGAGAACGTAGGTTTACCTGCAGAGGGCTCTCACATTCAAAAAATAAATGGTTATTATTATGTATTCAATATCGCATGGCCTAAAAATTCACCTCGTGTTCAAATCGTCCATCGCGCCTCAACAATCGATGGTACATATGAGGGAAGAGTGGCATTAAGCGAAGGAACGGCACAGGGCGGCATTGTCGACATGAAAGATGGCAAATGGTATGGCCTGTTGTTTAGAGATCACGGCGCAGTAGGACGCATACCGTTTCTGGTACCCGTTGCTTGGGAAAATAATTGGCCGGTGTTCGGCGTCAACGGTACAATACCGGAAAGCATTAACATGCCTGTAAGCGGAGTAAGCGCGAACAGCAATATTGCAGCTTCCGATGAGTTCTACCAGAACGCAGAGAGAGTGGGGGCTTCACAATTTAATGCATTAGGCCGTTCAGCAGCGAATGCGGCTGCTATGCAACAAGTTTCAGGCCTAGCTGCACAGCTTTTCGCAGAGGAAGGACAAGAGCTTCTGCTCAACGGCAGCTTTGAAGAAGGTCAAGACCCATGGACAGCTCATGATCAGGCCATTGTTACGGTAACAGACAGCGTATATCACAGCGGCTCCAACAGCATGCACGTCAGCAGCAGACAGGCTACAGGGGCAGGGGTTCAGCAACGGCTTGCCGGCAAAATAAAGGCTGGCGGCACCTATAAATTTTTGGCAAAGGTAAAATATGAAGGCGACGACTCGCTTCCTGCTAGAAGGCAATTTAATATCGCAATGCAAGACGGAGATTGGACAACGATCAAGGTGATGGGATCAGCTATGGTAAACAAGGGGGAATGGGGAACGATTGAAGGCAACTACACCATCCCGGCAGATGCCGAGCTTCATGAGCCGATTATTTTCATCGAAACCTCCTGGACAGCGGAGCAAGATCCGGTTAAGGATTTGATGGATTTTTATGTGGATGACGTGTCACTCATTGACGTTACTCCAGCCGGAGGTGTGGACCAAACAAACGACGGAGAATATGACTACAATGGCTCCAATCTTTCCTTAGTATGGCAGTGGAATCATAACCCAGATCAAAATCATTGGTCGTTGACACAGCGTCCAGGCTATTTGCGGCTTACGAACGGAAGGAAGAGCACAAGCATCGAAAATGCTAGAAATACGCTTACCCAACGAACGTTTGGCCCAGAAAGCTCCGGCCAAGTAGCAATGGATATAAGCCAAATGAAAAATGGAGATTTTGCGGGTCTCGCCGCTTTTCAGAAGGACTATGGCTTTGTCGGCGTGAAAATGGAGGGCAATGCGAAATCCATCGTAATGGTGAATGCAAGCTCAGGGACAGCAGAAGAGTTGGCAAGTATTCCACTCACACAGGACAGAGTCTACTTGAAAGTCGAATTTGACTATAGGAATTTTACCGATAAAGCCAATTTCTACTATAGTCTAAATGGCGTTGAATGGCGAGCAATAGGAAATACCCTTCAATTGAGCTATAAGTTGGACCATTTTATGGGCTATCGCTTCGCCTTGTTTAATTTTGCTACGAAAATAACAGGCGGACATGTCGATTTTGATTACTTTAGAGCAGCCGACAAGCTGACGGGAACCGATTCAGCCGCAACCGTCCTGCAAGCAGATTTGGGAAATGTGCCAGATGTTATAGGGGTTCAGAATATGGAGCTTTCCGTACCCATAAAGATGGAAGCGCTTCCTAATGAGGGGTATAAGTCGATTTCAGCGTCCTTTAATATACCTGAATATTTAACGGTAACCGGTGTTGAGTTCAATGCAGACAATTTAGCTGGAAATGGGACGTATACGTATGACGATCATCATCTTCAGCTGCATGTATCTGGGGACAAGGTGAAGTTTGCCAATGCATCCTCCGACCTTTTTGCGACGATCAAGCTGACGGTCGATGGATTTGTACCATCTGATCGTACCGTATCCATTCGCACAGACTACATTGCTGTTGAAGGCGGAAATGTCGTTTATAACGTTCATGATGCAGTAGCGAACATTGGATTAAAGCAGTTGGATACGAAAGCGCTTGCGAAAATTCCAGGCTACTCCAATCCGCTGATGAGCCACAAGCTGGGAGCTGATCCGTATGCGTTAGTTTTTGATGGAAGAGTTTACATCTATATGTCGAGTGACGCCTTCGAATATGACAGCAGCGGAAATATTAAAGACAATTCGTTCGCTAATTTGAATAAAGTACATGTGATTTCCTCGGCAGATATGGTGAACTGGACGGATCATGGCGCAATTCCAGTGGCGGGATCAGGCGGCATTGCTGACTGGGCGGCTTTTTCTTGGGCGCCGACAGCTGCCCATAAGCAAATAAACGGCAAGGATAAGTTCTTCCTTTATTTTGCTAACGGTGCAGGAGGAATTGGCGTGCTGACTGCGGACAGCCCGCTCGGACCGTGGATTGATCCGCTCGGAGAAGCGTTGATTACCGGAAATACGCCAGGCGTTCCCGGCGTCGTCTGGCTGTTTGACCCGGCAGTATTGGTTGACGACGACGGCAAAGGTTATTTATATTTTGGCGGGGGCATTCCTGGTGAACCTAACTCGACTGCAGAACAAATGGCTCACCCCAACACCGCCAGAGTAATACAGCTGGGCGATGATTTGATCAGTACAGAAGGGTCGGCGGTTACAATCGATGCTCCTTTCATGTTCGAGGATTCCGGCATTCATAAGTATAACGGAAAATATTATTATTCCTATTGTTCGAATTTTGCGGGTACCCATCCGGAAGGCACACCGCCTCCTGGTGAAATTGCTTATATGGTGAGCGACAATCCGATGGGACCGTTCACGTATGTCGCCCCAATTCTGAAAAATCCGTATACGTTTTTCGGGGTTGGCGGTAATAACCATCATGCCATATTCGAGTTTAATAAAGAGTGGTATGTCACTTACCATGCTCAAACCGTCAGCAAAGCGGCTATAGGTGATGGAAAAGGCTATCGTTCCACTCATATTAATAAGGTTGAATTTTACGAGAATGGACGAATGAAAGAGGTTCAAGCTGATATGGAAGGTATCGCTCAACTGAAAACGCTCGATCCCTATCAAAGAACGGAAGCAGAAACGATTGCATGGCAAGCAGGCATTTTGACAGAAATATTTGAAGCGCCAGGCAGCCAAAGCCAAAGCACAAGTCCTAATCTGAATGTCACAAATATTCATAACGGGGATTGGCTGGCGGTTGCGAATGTTGATTTCGGCAATGATGGGGCCGGATCATTCGAAGCCTATATTGCTTCAGTCGTAGGCGGGAAAATTGAAATTCGTTTAGATAGTCCTATTGGCGAGGTTATAGGCATGCTTGATGCCGCTTCTACAGGCGGAGAGCAAGCCTGGAAGCTGATGAAAACCGATGTGAGCTCTGTTAAAGGGGTTCACAATGTTTTCTTGATGTTCAAAGGAGAAGGCGAGAGTAATCTTTTCAATATGGATTATTGGAAATTCACTGCTCTTGAAACGGAGGACAACATTCCCCTGCAATCGGTTAGCATTTCATATGGGGCACAAACCCTTAAAGTGAATGAGCAATTGGCTGTTAACTCGGCGCTTGATCCAACGGATGCAACCAACCCCGTTTATCAATGGGAGGCTAGCGGTTCTATTAGCATCGTAGGCGGCAGCAACAAAGCTGCCGTAACCATTAAAGGCTTGTCGGCTGGATTAGGGACGCTGACATTAACTGCTGTTGCCGGAGGCAAAGAGAAAAAAGCGGTAACGCAAATTACGGTAACGGGCGAAAATAACGGAGGCAGCAATGGTGGCAGCAATGGTGGAAACAACGGAGGAAACAGCGGTGGCGGTGCACCAGCAACTACACCAGGGACAGGAAGCAGCAGTATCGACATCCTAATCAACGGCAAGGTTGTGAGTGCTGGAACTGCCGTAGTGACAAATAAAAATGGGAAAATCATTACAACGGTTGTGTTTGACGAACAGAAGCTAGGGCAGCTGCTTGCTTCGCTGGGGGATCATGCGATCATTACCATTCCCGTTAATAACGGCTCCGACATCGTCATCGGGCAGATGAATGCGCAAATGCTAAAAGGCTTAGGAGAGAAGAAGGCTGTAATTGAGATCAAAACCGATCGGGCAGCCTATACCGTGCCTGTGCAGCAAATTGATATAAACGCGATCATCGGTCAACTCGGAGCAATGGTCGATCTGCAACATTTGGAGATGCAATTTGAAGTTGCAGGAGCGTCCGAGGACATGGCAAAAGTGGCAGAGAATGCGGCTGCTCGAGAGGGGTTTTCCTTGGCCGTACCGCCAATCGATTTTAAAATTAGTCTATTTAATAAAAATTCTGTCATTCATCTGACGAAGTTCAATGCTTATGTCCAGCGGACAATTACTCTTCCAGAGGGTATCCATCCGGACCAAATAACAACAGGCGTTGTAATAGAGCCGGATGGAACGATACGTCATGTGCCAACTAAAATCGTTCAGGTGGACGGCAAGTATTATGCGTTGCTGAGCAGCTTGTCAAACAGCACCTACTCGATTATCTATCATCCGGTCATGTTCAAGGATGTCGCCAATCATTGGGCAAAGGATGCCGTCAACGATATGGGCTCAAGAATGGTCATTAATGGCATCGGCCAAAATTTGTTTAACCCAAGTGCAGCCATCACACGGGCGGAATTCGCGGCAATCATCGTAAGGGGACTGGGATTGGAGTTGGAAAGCGGCTCTCCTTCATACTCGGATATTTTGGCGGGAGATTGGTACAGCAGCGCGGTCATGACCGCCCAAGCCTACGGACTTATCCATGGATTCGAGGATGGCACATTCCGGCCGAAAGAGAACATTACCCGCGAGCAGGCGATGGCGATTTTAGCGAAGGCGATGGTCATTACCGGTATGAAGGCGAAGCTTTCCAGCCAAGCTGCGAGCGAGCTATTAAAGCCTTACACCGATGCATCTAAGGTGGCTGACTGGGCGAAAAGCGGAATAGCGGACAGCATACAAGCGGGCATCGTAACTGGTAGAAGTGAAGCTATACTTGCTCCGAAAGCGCAGGTGACAAGGGCCGAGGTTGCCAAGATGGTGCAGCTGCTGCTGCAGAAGTCGGATTTAATCTAATACAGTTTAGATTTTATTGATAAATAGGATGACGGATTCTGCCTTTATACCATTGTTGCAGCTTGGTTATGAAGGCAGGATATCTTCTAAAAGGAGCGGATTCGATGAGCGGCAGAAAGCAAAAAGAGCTGAAGCGGAAGAAGCTGTCTTACATGCTGTCATTAGCACTTGCAGCGAATTTGGCGACAGGTTTTTCGCCATTAGGTTCATCTGCAAACGCAGCCGATTTGGATGCTGCCAAACAATTGGAGCTAAAGTTCGAGGATTCGATTGCCGATACCTCCCCGAATGGCATTGCAGGAACGTTAAACGGCCCCGCAACGTATGTTGAAGGCCAGGTAGGGAAAGCTTTGCAGCTCAACGGAACAAATAATTACATTGATCTCGGCCCTTCATCAGCGCTTCAGCCAGATCATTTGACCGTTTCCTTCTGGGTAAAGCCGGATGCTGAATTAAGCGGCGAGCATATGATCATGTGGAATAAGCCGAGCGGGGCTTGGAATGGGGAGGGATGGTATTTAAGCCTGCTTAGCAATGAGATACCACTTAAGCTATCGACAGGCACAGCTGTGCAGGAGTCGTATGTAGCGGGGGATCGCCGTGCATTTTTCCCAGTTGGACAATGGACGCATATTGCGGTCACCTATGACAGCGCTTCTAAAAATGTAGCGATTTACCGCAACGGTATTGCGCAGCAAGTGCTGTATACGACAAAAGGGGGGAGCATCGCCGCTAATGATACAGATCATAAGTACCTTGGCTTTAACTCCCCCGGCTATGGAGGGGGTTATGCGAAGCTGAATGTGGATGAATTTAAAGTTTATCGAGCAGCCGCAACTGGCGAACAGGTCAGCGATATTTATACGTCGGAAGGCGGCATCGTAGATGAGCAGTTCATGGCCCAGTCAGACTTGGACGCTATTTCGCTGCTATCAGCTACACGAGGCAGTCTTAGTTTGCCGGTCAAAGGCAAAAATGGAAGCGTTATCATCTGGGAGTCGTCCCATCCAGATGTTATATCCCATACAGGGGCGGTCACTGTTCCACAAGCAGATACGCCAGTCATTTTACGTCTGACCGTTACGTTTGGCGGCGTGATTCTGACGAAGGACTTTGCGATTACCGTTAAATCGAGCACAGCCAACATCGATACGGCGCTGCTACAGCAATTTGACATGGAGCAGGTGGATGTAACCGATCCTTATTATGTAAATGCTTTTAATAAAGATGTGGCATATCTTTTAAATCTCGATGCGGACCGTCTGCTTTCGGGCTTTAGAACAGTAGCGGGGCTGCCGAAGAAGGCGGAGCTATATGGCGGCTGGGAAGGCGGTTGGAGCTATTTAAGAGGGCATACTTTGGGACACTATATGACCGCGATTGCACAGGCTTACAAGCAAACGAAGGATGATCCCGCCTTGAACGCCCAGTTAAAAGCAAAAATCGATTATATCATCAGCGAATTGAAAGCTTGTCAGGCTGCCAGCGGCAATGGCTATCTTTTTGCGACACCGGAAGAGCATTTTGATGTGATTGAAGGCAAAGTAGAGGGGCCGAGCTGGGTACCTTGGTATACGATGCATAAAATAATTGCAGGACTTGTCGACGTTTATAAATTTGAAGGAAATGAGGATGCATTGCAAATTGCCAGTACGCTGGGAGACTGGTCGTATAACCGCACCCAAACATGGGATGAATCGCTTCATACAAGAGTATTGAATGTAGAATATGGCGGCATGAACGACGGCTTGTACGAATTATATAAAGTTACGAATCAACCGTCCCACTTAATAGCAGCCCATATGTTTGACGAGGATTCGCTGTTCACCCCCATTGTGAATGGACAGGACGTATTGGAAAACAAGCATGCCAATACCCAAATTCCTAAAATTATCGGAGCATTGAATCGCTATCGGACACTAGGCAAAGATGAGGCCGCCTTCTATTTGAAAACAGCTGAAAACTTCTGGGACATGGTCATACGAGACCATACCTATGTTACAGGCGGCAATAGCGAGAACGAGCATTTTAGAGAGCCCGGCAAGCTTGATTCCAATAGGGACAATATTAATGACGAGACGTGCAACGCGTATAATATGCTCAAGCTTTCCAGAGAGCTGTTCAGAATTACTGGAGACGTTAAGTATGCGAATTACTACGAGCGAACATTCATAAATGAAATCATGTCCTCGATTAATCCAGAGACAGGCATGACCACCTATTTTAAACCGATGGGCACCGGTTATTTCAAAGTGTTTTCAACCGAGTATGACAGCTTCTGGTGCGATACAGGTTCTGGGATGGAAAACTTCACCAAGCTGGATGACAGCCTGTACTACCACACCGATAGCGACCTGTATGTCAATCTGTACTTGAGCTCTACATTGGATTGGGCTGACAAGGGGCTTAAGCTGACGCAGCAAGCCGATTTGCCGCAAAGCGACAAAGCAACCTTCACAATTAATGATGCGCCTTCAGATGCTGTAAACTTGAAATTTAGATCTCCGGATTGGATCGCGGCGGGCGAGAAAGTGGCAGTATCCATTAATGGAGAAGCTTTTGATGCACAAGCCGTAAACGGTTATGTGAATGTCAGCCAAGTATGGAAAGCCGGAGATACGATTCAATTGACGTTTCCGCTGGAGGTTCAAGTATCACGATTGCCTGATAATCAGGAAGCAGTCGCGTTTACTTACGGCCCAGTCGTGCTAAGCGCTGGCCTAGGAACGGAGCAGATGGTTGCCGTGCCGCATTTGGCCTCGCAAAAAGCAAGCCTGCCGGAAGGGGTCAACATCAAGGATTATATTCTCCTATCGGGCGGAACGGTGGACGAATGGATCGACAACATAAAAAACAACTTGGTTAAAACCGAAGGGAAAATAGAATTTACCCTGCGGAATACCGATGAGGACGACCACTTGAAATTCACGCCATATTATTTGATGTACCAGGAAAGATACGGCATTTACTTCTATTTAACGGCGCTAGATTCGGATACTTTTCAAAAAAATATTTTAAGTAAAAAAAATGCAGCCAAAAAAGCGGCCGCGATGCTAGATGAGGTGCAGGTTACAAACGACCAGCATGAGCTTGCGCATAACCTGCAGGGCAATTCATCAGGAGGCTCCTTTGGCAATTATCAATACCGACATGCATTCGGCACGAATACGGGAGACGGTTGGCTAAGCTATGATATGGCGGTTGTTCCATCCCTGACCAATTATATTTCTACTAAATATTACAGCGGGGATCAGGGAAGAGCCTTTAATGTGTATGTGGATGGCACTTTGATCAAGGAAGAAACCGTGCAGGCCAAAAATCCGACCCAGTTTTACGATGTAAGATACGAAATTCCGGCACGTTTAGTAGAGGGAAAGACGAAGATAACGGTCAAATTTGCCAATAGAGGCTCTGGTTTTGTGGGCGGCATATTCGGAACGGTTTCTATTCTGAAGGATTACGACAACAATTCGGATTTACAGAGCGTGAAGGTAAATGGCGCAACGGCTGCGTTGACCAAACAGAACTTTACGATGGAGGTTCCGCAAAACTCGGCCGAAGCCATCGTTAACTTTAAACCGGCAAATCCAAATGCGCTTGTATATGTTGGAAATATTTTGATCGATGATACGGTTGAGCGGAAAATAGCATTAACAGCTGAAACGACAACGTTAGACGTCAAAATAGTTGCAGAAGATGGTGTTGCTGAGCAGGCGTATACGGTTAGCATCAAAAAGCAGAGCAGCAGCGGTCCAGGCAACGGCAACGGCAGTGGGAATGGAACAGGCAATGGCAATAGCAGCAATAACAGCGGGCAAAATACCCCTGATAACGGTGGCAAGGCCGTCGAAATTATGGTCAACGGCAAAGTTGAAAGCGCAGGGGCTGCCTTGGCAAGTACAAGGAATGGACAATCGGTCACGACGATTTTGCTGGACCAGAAGAAGCTGGAGCAACAGCTGGCAGCAGAGGAGCAAGGCGCGGTCATTACGATTCAGATTGCGAGCGGGTCAGATGTCGTAATAGGGCAATTGAACGGCGAGCTGCTCAAATACTTGCAGGCTAAAAATGTCGTGTTGGTGCTCCAAACGGATCGTGCGACGTACAGAGTGCCGGTGAAGCAGATTCATATGGCGGACATCTCCGGCCAGATCGGCAGCACGGCCCAATGGCAAAACATAACGATCGAGCTTGAAATCAGCGCTCCGACATCGGAAAGGATTGCAGCTGTAGAGCAAGCAGCCAATCAGCATGCGTTTAGCCTCGTCGCCCCTCCTGTGAATTTTAAGGTAGCAGCTGTTTGCGAAGATAAGCGAATCGAGGGTTTGACGTTCGATATTTATGTTGAGCGTGCAATAGCGATTCCGGAAGGCGTTGATCCAAGCACTATTACGACCGCTATTGTAGTCGAGCTGGATGGAAGCGTTCGGCATGTGCCGACGAAAGCAGTAGCCCTTAACGGCAAAAAATACGCGGTAATAAAAAGCCGAACGAGCAGCACATACGCCGTTGTTTCACATCAGGTCGAATTTTCAGATGTAGCTAACCACTGGGCTAAGGAGGCAGTTAATGAGCTGGCTTCCAAAATGGTCATAAACGGCACCGGCAATGGTTTGTTCCAGCCGAACACAGCGATTACACGTGCAGAGTTTGCGGCTGCTATCGTTCGTGGACTGGGTCTTGGAGTGGACAGCGGAACAACGCCATTTTCAGATGTGTCCGCTGCGGCTTGGTACAGCAGCGCCATTATGACCGCGCAGGCTTACGGGCTTATTAACGGCTTTGAGGATGGCGCCTTCCGTCCGAATGACAAGCTGACGAGAGAACAGGCGATGACGATTATCGCCAAAGCGATGGAGATTGCCGATCTAAAAATGGACTCAACGAATCCATCTGTTGACGGAATATTGGGCTCTTTCACAGATACGGCAAGCGTATCAAGCTGGGCAAAAAAAGGAATAGCGCGCAGCATCCAAGCGGGCATTGTAAACGGAAGGAGCGATTCTACTCTGGCACCGAAGGCACAGGTGACAAGGGCCGAGGTGGCCCAAATGATACAACTGCTGCTGCAAAAGTCGGATTTGATCTAATAAAAAATCTCGATTATTCAGGAGATGAAAGGATGCGGACAATGTAATTTGTCCGGCTGGACTAGGCTATGACCAGTTGTACGACTTAGCTGCCGCTTATCCGATTACAGATTCATTGAACAACTACGGTTATGCGGTGCCAATGGCGAATTGCTAGAGACTGGGCCAAGAAGCTCTGTTGCAGACGCTGCTTCTGGTATAAAATGGGATGGGGATGCAGCGCTTCTCGTACAAAACGGCTATACAGGCAAGGCCAGCCAGCAGCGGCAGCTGGTCAAAATAAACTAGAAAATAAGGGAAGCAAGAGGTTCTGAGCGCATCCGTCCATCATCCAATAAAGGAGAGGGGCGGATGATTTATTTATTTTTAAGTAAAGGAAGGGTAACAAAATAAAGAGATGTGTATTGTGTTATCAGCTCGTAATTCGGATAATTAGATTCATGGAATGGGTCGATATTTTCTAATGTGAAATGGGGTCACACCTGTTGAAAATACCAATAATGAACAAGGTCAAGCTTTTGCTTACTGCATTATTGATTGTTCAACTTCTAACGTCATGCGATCATCGCACAGGCGCCAATCAAGAAGTGTCTAGCGGATCTGAAGCGGATGCTGCCTATCAAGAACCCGCGCTAAGCCAATATAATCCAGCTATTGAATTAACCTTTGCCAGAGAAACCGACGATAGCTTGGAAAATTTAATTAGCCAATTGCCGGGAGAAACGTTCGAGGATAATAGATGGAATCGTCTATATGAACAGGTGCTGGGCATTAAAATTAAATATGATTGGGTTGCCAAGGGGGACCTCTATCATCAGAAACTAAGTGGTGCATTTGCTTCAGGAGATATACCCGATGTTGTCAGAGTCAATGCGCAGCAGCTGAGGATGCTCAGCAATGCTGGACTGATTCAAGATTTATCTGCTGCTTACGAGCAATATGCCTCTTCGTTTACGAAGAACATTTTAAGCCAAGAAGGGACGGGCCCTTTCGAAGCGGCAACGGTTGATGGTAGGCTGATGGGAATACCAGAGACCAGCTCTTCTATTGAAGGGGCGATGTTTATTTGGCTGCGTACAGATTGGTTGGAGCAACTCGGTTTAAAACCGCCGAAAACGATGGACGACGTTTTAGCTATTTCGAAAGCGTTTACAGAAAATGACCCTGACAATAATGGCATTCATGATACGTTTGGGCTAGCCGTGACCCAATATTTATTCGATCCCGTTATGGGCTTGGCAGGCTTTATGGCAGGCTATGAGGCTTATCCTAACCTATGGATCAAAGACAAGTCGGGAAAACTCTTATATGGCGGGATTCAACCCGAAGTGAAAGAGGCGTTAAAGGTGCTTCAAAATATGTATCGGGATGGCCAAATCGATAGCGAGTTTGGGCTTAAGGATGGTTTGAAAGAAGAAAAGCTAATTGCTGAAAGCCATATTGGCATGTTTTATGGAGAGCAATGGGGGTCTTTTTTAGCTCAAACCAGCCGTGCTGCTCAACCAAATGCAGAGTGGCAGGCATTTCCGATCGTTTCTGTGTCGGGAGAAGAGCCAAAGGTACCGCTGCGGTTCAACACGAGCCAGTTTCTTGCCGTTAGAAAAGCTTATCCGCATCCTGAAGCAATCGTTAAGCTTTTTAATTTGCATCTGGAGAAAAACTGGGGGGAAACGGCTGAATATGAAACCTATTACAGCTCTCCATTTCCGGTATGGAAGCTTTCTCCGGTTACCCCTTTTCCAGCGATGAAAAATTTGGAGGCGTATCGCCAAATTGCTGAAGCCGAGAGAACTGGCGATCATTCCGTCTTAAAGGATGAAGCCAGTTCCATCTATAAAAACATTCAAGCCTATCGCTCTGGCATGGTAAATAAGGAGTCAGGCTGGGGATGGGAGCGGACCTATGGGCCATCGGGGGCATTTGCCATCCTGGATCAATACACGGAGAAAAAACAGCTATTGTACGAAAGTTTTGTAGGGCCTCCAACGGAAACGATGATTGTGAAGCAAGCCATTTTGTATAATCAACAGATCGAAACGTTCGTGAATATTATACTTGGCAGTCCCATAGACGAGTTTGACCGGTTTGTAGAAAATTGGAATAAGCTGGGCGGGGGCCGTATAACAGCGGAGGTCAACCAGTGGTATGCGGAAAGAGGCAGTGATCTAAAGTAAGAAGGCTTTCCTTCGACTTTGTCTGCTAGAAGGCAAGATATTTGCTCACCACTTATTAAAGCAGCATCGGAGGAATTGGTTTGCTTAAATTTCCCGCCCATTCATGGCGAAATACGATATTTATGCGACAGGTCATTATTTATCTCATCGTAATTCTGCCTATCATTCTGCTAGGCGTCTATTTGTATAATTGGAGCTATCAAAATGCGAGTGAAGGCCTGTCCAGAACTTCCGAGGCGCAATTATCGAATTATTTGGAAGCCTTCAATCGGGAAATCGAATGGATGGAGCTTCAGGAATTCGACCTTTTGGAAGATAACGAATTGAATAAGCTCGTTGTTACTTGGGAGATGATGGACCATGTTGAAAAAAGGGCAAGCTTAAATTATTTAATTCGTCGTTTAACTTCTTTTAAAAATAGCAGTGTCTATATTAAAGACGTATATGTGCATATCCGTCCTGTTAACAAAACGATCTCGGTCGGTAATGCGATCTCTGATCTTGATGTTGCCAAGTTCAACTACTTCCGCTTCAGCATTGGAAGGAGCGAGCAGCGGCTTATGAAGTGGGGAAATACCCTCCATCTTAGCACCTCCAAGTATAGCGGTACGAAAGGGGAGGAGCCGCTATTCGTCATACAGATTGAATTGGACAGGGAAAAGCTGAGGTATGCATTGGACCAAGTTAATATTTATCCAGAAAGCGGCTCCTTTCTCCTTTCGGATGCGACAGGATTTGTATTAATGAGCCAGGAGCAAATAAACGGCAGGCTTCAAGGCGATTTAAATGATGTAAAGGAGGCCAGCACGAACAAGCTTTTTATTGATGGCAGAAAATATCATATTGACAAAGCACACTCGGAAAAATTGGGCCTTACCGTCGCTTCGTATTTGCCCGAAGAAACCGTCCGCAAACCGCTTGGCAAATTTGTAATCTGGGCTTGGCTATTCGCTATTATGACATTTATTGCTATTGCGATCTATTCTTATTCTACTTATAAATTCGTCCATAAACCGTTGCTTCTTCTCGTTCAGAGTTTTAGAAGAATGGAAGGAGGTGCATTGGATATTCATATTGAGCACGAGGAGAAGGATGAATTCGGCTATCTATATAATCGGTTCAACCAGATGCTGAATAAATTGCAGGCGCTGATTGACCAGGATTTTAAGCAAAAGCTGATGATGCAGCGGGCGGAGCTCAAGCAGCTTCAATCTCAAATCAATCCCCACTTTCTTTATAACAGCTTTTTTATTCTCAATTCCTTGGCTAGAACCGGAGATACGGAGCGCATTGAAGAATTTACAAACATGCTAGGGGAATATTTCAGGTTCATTACCCGCAATGGAGAGGATAATGTATTGTTGGCCGAGGAAACGAGACACTCCCGCATGTACACCGAAATTCAGAAGCTCCGGTTCTCAAGGCGGATTCGCGTGGAATTTGATGAATTGCCAAAGGAAATGGCGAATATCCATGTGCCCAGGCTCATCATTCAGCCTATTATTGAAAATGCGTATGAGCATAGCCTTGAGAAAATGACGGAAGATGGACTGCTTCGCGTTGCTTTCGAGCTGGATGACGCTGAGGCTCGAATCATCGTGGAGAACAATGGGAATCGCCTGGGCGATACCGAGATTGAAGCTTTACAGCATCGCCTGGACAGCCCTTCCGAATCTTATGAAATGACGGGCATGATGAACATTCATCGGCGCATTCTTTTAACGTATGGAAAAAATAGCGGATTGCTTCTATCTAGAAGCGAGCTAAACGGTCTTAAGGTCGTCATTCGAATCAAGGTGAAGGAGGAGAAATGGATTGCTTAGACTGTTAGTGGTGGATGATGAAGACATCATTACGGATGGGTTATATGAAGTGTTCCAGCAATGGATGCCGGACAAGCTCGATGTTTGTAAAGCATACTCTGGCAAAGAAGCGCTAAATTGGTTGAAACGTACCCGGATTGATATCGTTCTTACTGACATTAGCATGCCGGGCATGAGCGGTTTAGAATTGTCGGATGAAATTCAGATGTATTGGCCCAGATGCAAAATTATTTTTCTAACGGGCTATAGCGAGTTTCAATATGCATATAAGGCAATACAAATGTCCAATGTTCGCTATTTGTTGAAAACAGAAGGGTATGCGAAAGTTACTGAAGTGGTACAGGAGGTCATTCAAGAGATTCATCAAAACAATCAATTGAGCGCGTTAGTCGAGCAATCCCGCGAACAGGTTGATGCGCTGGAATTTATGGCGCAAGGAGAGTATATCAGGCATCTTGTGCAAAAAAGCCATCTTCTTTGCCAGGATGAAGAGGTGCTGGTCAAGGAATTCGGCAAACTGAACTTAAATCTGAATCCTTTGATTCCGGTTGTGATGGTAGTTGGTCATCTCTCCTATCCAGATGAGGCCACTTATTCCGATAGAAGCGAGATTGTTCATTCCACCAGAATGATCTGGCATTCCTATTTGTCAAAGCAGACGAGGCATATTGGAATAGTCGATAAGCACGGAGATATGTTGTGGCTGCTTCAGCCATCAGAACATGTCGAGGAAAGGTTATATAATCATTTGCTGCGCTATTTGGAAGGAACGCTGGAGCTCATTCAAGAGACATGCTTGGAATCGCTCGGCTTAACGATTGCCTTCACCATAAGCGGTGCTTCTTGTGAGTGGGGAGCGGTAACGCAGCAATATGAAAGGCTGCGCCAGCTGCATCAAATGACAATTGCCGACGGGTTATCAATTATTTTAATGGATCGTATGGAGCAGCCCGATCCTTCAAACAGGAAAGAAGACGGTATGCTTGCTCAAAAAAAAGAGTTAATGGAAGCATATCTTGAAGCTGGCAGAAAAGATAAGTTTTATGAAGTGATGGAGGATATAACGGCCAGCATGCTGCATCCAACGGCCCATGTACACCGAACGATAGAGTGCTATTATTCGATCGCGCTCGTGCTGCTTTCTTCCATTAATCGCGGGGGACTTTACCACCAGATCGGTGAGTATGGAAAACTGATGCGTCTGGATGAGCATTCATCTATGAAGGAGGGGATTGCCTATTTGCATGCCATTGCCGAGCGCCTATTCAAGGCTAAGCATAACGGCGAGTTTGAGCGGGCAACGAGTGTAATCGACCGTATATGCCGATACATCGAAGAGCATTTAAGCGAGGACCTGTCCTTAGTGCGGCTGGCGGAAATTAATTATTTTAATCCATCCTATTTATCCCGTTTTTTTAAGCAGGAGCGAGGGGTGAATTTATCTGAATACATAGATAACTGCCGCTTGAAAAAAGCAAGAGAGCTGCTAAGAAACGGGGAGCTTAAAATTCGAGAAGTATCGTCCGCCGTCGGTTACGAAGCGGCACATTCATTTACGCGTTTTTTCAAGAAGGCAACGGGAATAACGCCGCAAGAATATCGGGATACCGTTCCTGCGGTAATAAATGAAAACGAACGTACAAGGAGGATTTAAAATGAATGACATATTGCCCGCGAGTGCAATCGGAAAGGTGCCGCCACAAGGCAATCCGCTCGTCTCCCATAAATTTGGAGCAGATCCGTATGCTTTAATAGTAGACGATCGTGTCTATCTCTATATGACAAACGATGTTTTGGAGTATGGCGAAGATGGAAAGCTGAAAGAAAATACGTATGCAACCATCAATAAAATTACGGTTATTTCCTCGGATGATTTGATGAACTGGACGGATCATGGCGAAATTCAGGTGGCAGGCCCGCAGGGCGCAGCCAAATGGGCCACGCAGTCGTGGGCGCCGGCAGCAGCGCATAAAATAATCGACGGCAAGGATAAATATTTGCTTTATTTTGCCAACAATGCAAGCGGAATTGGCGTATTGTCAAGCGATAGCCCGGTAGGCCCATGGGTTGATCCTATTGGGCAGCCCTTAATTTCGAGATCAACGCCTGGCGTGGAGAATGTGACGTGGCTTTTCGATCCTGCAGTATTGGTCGATGACGACGGAAAGGGCTATATTTATTTTGGCGGGGGCGTTCCCGAGGGCAAGGATGAGATGCCCAATACTGCGCGCGTCATGCAGTTGGGTGATGATATGACGAGCGTTGTCGGCGAGGCAGTCGTCATTCCTGCCCCGTATATGTTCGAGGATGCCGGCATCAATAAGCGGGATGGCATTTATTACTATACGTATTGCTCGAACTTCTATAATGGCGCTCGCCTGGAGGGAAGTCCGCCCGCAGGCGAAATTGCCTATATGACAAGCGACAAGCCGATGGGGCCATGGACTTATCGTGGAACGATTCTCAAAAATCCAGCGCACTTCTTCGGTATTGGCGGTAACAATCATCATGCCATTTTCCAGTTCCATGAGGCTTGGTATATCGCTTATCATGCCCAGACCTTATCCAAAAAGCTTGGCGTTCCGAACGGCTATCGCTCCACGCACCTGAACCAGCTTGCGTTTAAGGATGGTTTGATTCAAGAAATCCATGCTGATTATGAAGGTGTCCCGCAAGTAAAGGCATTTAATCCCTATGACCGTGTTGGCGCGGTGACGATGGGATGGAGTGCTGGCATTGCTGTGGAAGCCATCGCAAGCGAAAATGATCCGCAAAACCAGCTAATGGTTGTAACGGACATTGATAACGGGGCTTGGCTCGCTTTATCCAAGGTTGAATTCGGGAATAAAGGAGCCGCGGTTTTTAAGGCTGCCATCTTAAACGAGGGTGCGGCTAGCAGAATAGAACTCCGCTTGGATGCCCCGGACGGGAAGCTGATTGGGACACTCCCGCTTCCGAATTTGAGCGGACAGGGCTGGATGGACTTGCAAACAGAAGTATCGGACGCTGACGGCGTGCACGATTTGTACTTTGTGTTCTGTGGAGAATCTGGCCTTAAACCGTTTAAATTTTACGAATGGCAGTTTGGCGAATAAGCAGCACGCAAGCTTGAAATGACCTTAAATCGGAGGAGAATTCAGATGTCTAATGTACCAGTGCCTAATCAACCACTTGTCACCCATATTTTTACGGCAGATCCTTCTGCACACGTATTTAACGGCAAAATCTATATTTATCCGTCTCATGACCTCGACCACGATGGGCCAGATAACGATAATGGGGACCAGTACGCCATGGAGGATTACCATGTGCTGTCCCTGGACAATTTTGAAGCGGCTGTTGTTGACCATGGCGAAGTTTTGCATCTAAAAGATATAGGATGGGCTTCCAAGCAGCTATGGGCGCCGGATGCTGCCTATAAGAACGATAAGTATTATTTATTTTTTCCCGCTCGGGATCATGAAGGAATCTTTCGGATTGGCGTAGCGACAAGCACGACGCCAGCGGGCAAGTTTACCCCAGAGCCCGACTACATCGCAGGAAGCTTTAGTATTGATCCGGCTGTATTCGTGGATGATGACGGCAAATCCTATATTTACTTTGGAGGCCTGTGGGGAGGACAACTGGAAAAATGGCAGACCGGCATCTTCGAGCCAGACGCAGCAGGCCCGAATGCGGGGGAGGCAGCGCTCGGTCCGCGGGCCGCTTTGCTTAGCGAGGATATGCTGTCTTTTCAAGGAGATCTGCAGGAGATTTCGATTCTCGACGAGAACGGAAGCCCGATTTTAGCTGGTGATGAGGATCGACGATATTTCGAGGGACCTTGGGTGCATAAATATAACGGCTGGTACTATTTGTCGTACTCAACGGGTACCACTCATAAGCTGGTGTACGCAATCAGCCGAAGCCCGATAGGCCCCTATACTTTCCAGGGCACGATCCTTTCGCCGGTAATCGGCTGGACGACCCATCATTCTATCGTGCAGTTCGAGGACAAATGGTATTTGTTCTATCACGACAGCTCCCTCTCTGAAGGCGTCAATCACAAGCGCTGTGTAAAATTTACGGAATTGCACTACAACGATGACGGGACAATTCAAATGATTGATCCTTATGCGAAGGAAAGCAAAGCATAGCATATAAATACGATAATGCTTGAGGAGTGAATCGTGTGGGCAAGACGATGATAACCAACCCCATCATTTGGGCAGATATCCCTGATCCAAGCGTCATTAGAGTGGGAACGACCTTCTATATGGTTAGCACAAGCATGCATACGATGCCTGGGTGCCCAATCATGAAGTCGGAGAACCTGCTGCACTGGGAAATTGTAAACTATGTGTTCGATACTTTTGAGGATAATGCTGCTCATAATTTGCTTGACGGGAAAGGCATTTATGGAAAAGGTTCGTGGGCCGCATGCTTGCGCCACCATAACGGCAGGTTTTATGTATGCTTCTCGAGCCTCGACATGAACCAGTTCTATGTTTACCAGACGACGGATATCGAGAATGGATGTTGGGAACGCTCCGCCATTCCAGGACACCATCATGACCCGAGCATGCTGTTTGACGAAGGACGCGTCTACGTCATCCACGGGAACGGGGATATCCGTATTACGGAGCTCACAGCAGATGCGAAGGCTCTCAAACCGGACGGGATCAATCAATTGCTGTTTGAGACGGAGCGGGATGGAATTGGGCTGCGCTGCGAGGGCTGTCATGCTTACAAGCTGGATGGGTACTATTATTTGTTTTTCATCGAATGGCCGAATACCGGAAATCGGCGCAGACGACAGCTATGCTACCGTTCCCGAGCGCTTCTGGGCCCTTATGAGAGCAAGCTGCTGCTAGATGATGATATGGGCTATCGCAACAATGGCATCGCGCAAGGCGGAATTGTCGACACACCTGCAGGCGAATGGTTTTCAGTGCTGTTTCAAGATCACGATGCTGTCGGCAGAATTCCCTGCCTATTGCCTGTTTTCTGGGAGGATGGCTGGCCGGTTATCGGTATAGATGGTGCAGTTCCCTCGACATTTGACGTGAAATTGCCGGATTCAGAGCCTCAGCCGCTTGTGATAAGTGATGAGTTTGATTATACGGAAAATAAATTGGCCTTGAACTGGCAGTGGAACCATAACCCGGACAATCGCCTGTGGTCCGTAACGGCTAGGCCAGGTTTTCTGCGATTGGCAACGGGGAATACCGCAAGCAGCATTGCATATGCCCGCAATACGTTAACACAGCGGACGGAAGGCCCGGCCTGCAGCGGGATGACGAAGATGGATGTGTCCCATATGAAACCGGGTGACTATGCAGGCTTGGTTGCCTTGCAGCATTTATTTGGGACAGTTGGCATTCGGGCGGCGGACAACGGCGACCGCTATGTGGTCACTTGTATGAATCAGAGCGACGGCAGCGAAGAAGCGGTTGAGCAAATTCCATACGAAGGCAGCCAAATTCATTTGAGAATCGATTTTGATTTTAAGGACAGTGCGGATATTGCTCACTTTTACTACTCTGCGGATGGAGTGGAATGGATACGAATAGGGCGTTCGTTATCTATGAAATATAAGTTGGAGCATTTCATGGGCTATCGGATCGGACTGTTTAATTACGCCACCGAGCAAGCAGGCGGATTTGTTGATTTCGATTATTTCCGCTATAGCAAGACCATCTAGCGTGGTATAAGCTAGCCTTTACCGGGTGATGTGAAATATGTCTGTGCATATAGTGAATGAGAAGAAGCAAATGAACGAGCGGCCTGTGCGAAGGGGCCGCTCGTTTGCTTTATTCTCCTGGTGTACGCTTGAGCATCTATGATTTATCGGGTAAATTCACAAAGATCGACGGGTAGTTGCTGAAATATGAAAGCGCTATACTTTCATGGAGGAGCTGAATCAGGGTGGATTTGGTTCATTACACTTCTCCTCTGCGCGCCTGTCTAACACTTTTATTTGGAGGAAGGAACGGATATGACAGAACGATTTAAGAGAGAGACAGCTTTTTTATTAAGCTACACGAGAACACCTTTGCAAAATGAAATTTATGCCCCAAAGCTGGCGTATAGCATGCACTTGGCCATAAGCGAAGACGGTGAAGCTTATACCGCGTTGAATCATAATTCAGGCGTATTATTTGCAAAGGCGACCGTTCATGAGAATGGAAGTCTGCTTGCAAAAAGCCTCAAAAATCCTTACTTCTTTACGATGGTTGATGGCACCTACGGCATCGTTGCGGTACGCATCGAGCATGCAGGCGGCCGTGATGATGAAAGCAAAGGACACATTATGCTGTTTACATCCTGCGATTTAATAAGCTACGTAGAAGTGGGCTTGATCGATTTGAAGGCTCATTCTTTTGTAGATGATGTTATTTGTGAATATAACGGTGACAAGAAGCTCTATGAAATCAACTGGCTTGATGATGCAGGAAATTACTATACCAATACGATGCTGAATATGACCGATTTAAGCAGCGCTTCACTGCCAAAAGCTGCTGGCGCATTTGCTTTCCAATCTTCGGACACTGATATCGAGGGTGCCTTAGAACGCAATATCATCCGTGTTCCTGTTGAAATTGGCGATAAAGTGAAAGCCAAGCTAGCCGTACTTGCCAATACGGAAATTCGTGTGCCGGAGACGATTTTTGCGGATGCTGCTGGTGATTTGGCAAAGGTAAAAGCAGAGGCTGTCTATACTGATGGCTCGACAGCTGCAAAAAGAGTGGACTGGGACACAGGCAGCGTCGATTGGGAGACACCTGGCACTTATGAAATTACAGGGAATGTGCATCAAGACGTCTTTCCCTTTCCAATCGCTGTCAATCGGGCTGATCCCTGCATCATCAAATGGAAGGATAACTATTATTTTATCGCTACTAACGATAATACCTCCATCAACCAAGGGTTTTACGTCCGATCAGCTTCGACAATCGCAGGTCTTGCAAATGCCGATGAGAGCCTAATATTGGGCAATGGCCATTATCCGTTTCTGGAGGGTATTTTTTGGTGGGCTCCGGAATTCCATAAAGTCGGGGATGAGCTATACGTGTTTTTTGCTGGAAGCAGCGGCGAATTCGGACAAATTCACTCTCATGTTATGAAATTAAAATCCGCTGGCGACCCTCTTCATGCAGGTGATTGGGAAATGCCGATTAGGGTGGAGAAAAAGGATGGCAGCTATTTGTTTGAAGCGGGAATTACGCTGGATATGACCTATCTGGAAGCAGACGGCAAGTCGTATGTGCTATGGGCCCAGCGGCAGTTTTCCCCAGTAGATCTCGGTTCTTGGCTGTACATAGCAAGTGTCGATCCGATGCAGCCATGGAGACTGGCAGATGATCCCGTTCTCCTTTCCAAACCGGAATATGGCTGGGCGAATAACTGCACGTTCGTGGACGAAGGGCCCTATGCCATCGTTGCGAATGAGAATGTGTTCCTTACTTTTTCCAGTGCACTCGTTAATGAAACATACTGTGTAGGCATATTGACGGCGAGGAGAGGCGCAGATTTATTAAACCCGGAAAGTTGGACGAAAGGCAATTATCCCTTGCTTACCTCACGCTCAGTCGCAGGTGAATATGGTCCCGGACATAATGCGTATGTGTCGGATGACGATGGTAATCTACTGAATGTTTACCATGCAAGACCAGGCATAAACGAACCAAGATGCAGCGGTGTTCGCCGTGTTCATTTTGATATTGACGGTTACCCGGTGCTTGATCTTACAGAGGAGCGGGATTTGAACCCCGATCTTAAAGCGGTTAGGACGAAAGTGGTCGTAGCCAATGGTAAAACGAAACACGATTAAAGCTAAACGAACCGCTGCCAAACACCAAGAGCCGCTAAAGTAAAGGATGCCATGACACGCCCCGAGAGGGGACTTTATGGAATATAAGTTGAAAGGCGAGGTGTCTTTAATGAAGAAAAATCGATTGAAACGTTCTATTTCATTGTTATTGGTTGCCATTTTGATGATGACGGCTTTGTCGCTCAGTTTGCTGCCAAAGCAGACGAATGCGGAAGCTGGCGCAGAGACGCCAAGCGAGGCGGAACGGCTCGCGACGGATTTCGAGGACGGTACTACACAAGGCTGGCATGGACGCGGCGGCAACGAAAGTCTGACAGCTGCCTCATCGGCCGCCCATTCGGGAGCATACGGTCTTCAGGTTACTGGGAGAACGGAAGGATGGAACGGCCCCATGCTCGATTTGGCATCATTTATGGAGGTTGGCAAAACCTACGCGTTTTCGGCATGGGTTCGCCTGCCTGCGGGAATGCCTGATTCATCCATCTCGATGATGATTGAGCGGAAAACGAATGGGAATATGTTTTATGAGTCAGTTGCCGCCAAAACGGTAACGGAAAACGGCTGGGTAAAATTATCTGGCGCGTACAAATTGCTTCAGCCGATTGAGGCCTTGGGTGTATACTTCGAATCATTCGCTAGCCCGACCCTTGATTTTAACGTGGACGATATTGTCATTGAGCAAATTCCAGATCCTGAACCGATTGAAATTCAACAGGATATTCCATCCCTTAAGGACGTGTTTGCCGATGATTTTTTACTCGGCTCCTCCCTGCTAGTGGGTGAAATTGAAGATTCCTCAGGGCCGGATGCGCAGCTGCTAAAGAAGCATTTCAATAGCTTGACCGTTGGCAATGAGCTTAAATGGGACGCTACAGAGCCGCTGGAAGGACAATTCGATTTTGCGCGCTCGGACAAGATTGTCGATTTTGCTGAGGCAAACGACACTTCCGTACGCGGCCATACGCTCATCTGGCATTCCCAAACGCCGGATTGGGTGTTCTACGATGAGAACGGCAATCTTGCCAGCAAGGAATTGCTGTTTGCAAGGATGAAGCGTCATATTGATACGGTAGTCGGCCGATACAAAGGCAAAATCTACGCATGGGACGTCGTGAATGAGGTTATCGAGCCTGGCGACCAGAAGCCGAACGGCCTGCGCAACAGCTTATGGTATCAAATAGCTGGCGAGGAATTTATCGAGAAGGCGTTCGAATATGCGCATGAAGCAGATCCAGAGGTCAAGCTGTTCATTAACGACTACAACACGAATATTCCTGAAAAACGGCAATATTTGCATGATTTGATCAAGCGCCTGCAGGATAAGGGCATCCCTGTGGATGGTGTCGGCCATCAGACACATATTGGCATTGCGGACCCGTCCATTCAGTCTCTTGATGATATGCTTCAGGCTTTCCGGGACCTAGGCATTGAGCAGCAGATCACGGAGCTGGATATGAGCGTCTATACGAATGACACGGAATCCTATGATACGTTTGCGCTTGAGCTGCAGATTAAGCAGGCGAACCGATACAAGGAAATTTTCGATGTGTTTAAGAAACACAAGGACCAGATTACTGCAGTAATCTTCTGGGGCAAGGATGATCTTAATACATGGCTGCGTACCTTCCCTGTCACGCGCAATAATTGGCCGCTATTGTTCGATGAACGGCTTCAGGCGAAATTCGCGTATTGGGCACTCGTCGATCCGAGCAAGGTGCCAGTCGAAACGCTGCAAGCAACGGCGACAGAGGGAAGCGCGAAGATCGATGGCAAGCTGGAGGAGGCATGGAATAGAGCGCCGCTCGTATCCGTGCTTAAGGAAGGCGAAGCGATTGCCAAGTTTAAGACGCTATGGGATAAGAGGTATCTTTATTTTACAGTTGATGTGTCGGATAAAACGGCGAACGGCAGCGATGCGGTCGAGCTTTACATCGACGGCAACAATGGCAAGACGACGTCTTACGAGGCGGACGACAGGAAATATACGTTCTGGCGTAGTGGGGCAAGTAAGGTTAAAAACGCGAACTATAAGGCGATCAAGACGGAAGGAGGCTACCGTATAGAAGCAGCGGTGCCAATAAGCGCTACGGTGCTCGGCAAAGAGCTTGGGCTTGATGTGCGAATCGTTGACAAGTCCGGCAGCATAGTAACGAAAACATCCTGGAATGACAAGACGAATTCGCAGGATGCCGATACGTCCAAATTCGGTGTGTTGAAGCTTAGTGAAGGACCCCAATACGCTAAAGCTGTAAAAGGCACGCCTGTCATTGATGGCAGCATTGATGCGGTATGGGCGAATACAAAATCAATCGTGACTGACCGCTGGGTCACTGGCTCCAGCGGATCGAAGGCGAAGGTGCGGACATTATGGGACGGACGACGTTTGTACGTGCTGGCCGAGGTGACCGACTCGCTGCTATCGAAGCAGAGCGCCAACGTATGGGAGCAGGATTCAGTAGAGATTTTCATCGACCAGAATAATGCTGCGAGCAGCAGCTATCAAGCCGATGACGGCCAGTACCGGATTAACTTCGTTAATGAGCAGAGTGTCAATCCCGTTTCATTGAGTGGAAATCTAATCTCAGCTGTGAAGCGGACGGCGAATGGTTATGTAGTGGAAGCATCTATCGCATGGATCGGGAAGGCGCCAAAAGCCGGAGAGCTGATCGGCTTTGACGTCCAGGTCAACAATGACGAGGATGGCGACGGGGACCGCGATAGTGTGGCCGTCTGGAATGATCGGTCCGGACAGTCGTACCAGAATACATTCGGCTTTGGGGTCTTGAAGCTGACGGGCGCAAGCGGAAAGTAGCGTCTTCATATAAAGAAGCGAAAGGTGGCAGAAGAATGGCAGAGACGAACCATATGAATGCGACGGATAGTTTGGCGGGAAGCTTCAAAAATGATTTTTTGATTGGTGCTGCGGTCAATAGTCACACAATCGTAAGCCAACGTGAGCTGCTGGTCAGGCACTATAACAGTTTAACGGCGGAGAACGAGATGAAATTCGAGAGCGTTCACCCTGCTGAACATACGTATACCTTCGAGGAGGCTGACCGAATTGCCCAGTTTGCCAGCGAGCATGGCATGAAGCTGCGCGGACATACATTGGTGTGGCATAATCAGACGCCGGATTGGGTATTCGACGATGGAAACGGCGGTTTGGCAGCCCGGGAAACGCTGCTTGCCCGGATGAAGGCTCACATCGAGACGGTTGTACAGCGTTACCGCGATACAATCTACTGCTGGGATGTCGTCAACGAAGCGGTCACCGACGATGGGGAGGAATGGCTGCGGCCCTCGAGGTGGCTGGAGGGCATCGGCGACGATTATATGGCCCAAGCATTCCGATTTGCCCATAAAGCCGATCCTGCTGCGTTGTTGTTCTACAACGATTACAACGAGTGCAACCCGGGCAAGCGAGAGAAAATTTATCGGCTCGTCAAATCGCTGCTTGAGCAGGGGGTTCCTGTACACGGCATCGGTTTGCAGGCGCACTGGAATTTAACAGATCCGTCTTTGGCGGACATTCGAGCGGCAATCGAGCGTTATGCATCGCTTGGCTTGAAGCTGCAAATAACGGAGATGGATGTGTCGGTCTTCGCCTTTGACGACCGACGTACGGATTTGGCGGTACCGACAACCGAAATGCTGCGTCAGCAGGAACTGCGTTACCGGCAGTTTTTTGAGCTTTTCCGCGAATATCGGGATGTGCTGACCGGTGTTACCTTCTGGGGAGCGGCAGACGACTATACGTGGCTGGACTATTTCCCGGTTAGAGGCCGCAAAAATTGGCCGCTATTGTTTGATACGGAGCAGCGGGCGAAAGGCGCCTATTACGAGGTTGTCAATCTGTCTGCCAGTAGAGCAGCAGAGCAGTAGTGCAGTAGAGCGGCATCCCTAAATTATACAGGTAATGGATTTTAACGTTATCACACATGCAGCAGGCCAGCTTCCTTATCCAAGGGGAGCTGGCCTGTATTTTTATGATGCCATTACCGCGATGAATTTAAGAGATTTGCTTTCTATATTCGTTCGCACTGGCTCCTGTATACGCTTTGAATTTCTTGTAGAACCAATCGATTTCAGTATAACCGACCTCATTAGCAATTTCATAGATGCGCATATCCGTTTTTTCGAGCAGCAGCTTTGCTTTTTCCATCCGCTGCTGAAGGAGATATTCATTAAACGACATGTTTTCATGGTCCTTGAATTTTTGACCTAAGTAAGCGCAGTTGAAGTGCAGTAGGGCTGAGATTTTTTTCAGCGTAATGTTAAGGTGCAGTTCTTCCTCCACGTATTTTTTCACGACATCGATAATGGATGCAGCATGAGGTTTTCTCTTGAAGGGAAGCGGCGCTGAAGCTGCAAGAGGCGGATCATCTGAAAAGGAATCGAGCTCTTTTTTTACAGCAAGTAAACTTGCCGTTAAATCGCTTGCGAGAACGGGCTGCGCAATGTAATCGCTTACTTGATAAGCTAAAGCTTTCCTCACCTGCTGGAAATCATCGCTGCCCTCCAAGAGGATAATGGGAACACGGCTTTGCTCGCGGATATGCTCGCAGAGCAGCATGCCATCAGCTTGAGTGTTTTTAATATTAATCAGAACAAGGGAAAGTGGCTCCCTATTCAATAAAGCCAGGGCGTCTGAGGAATTGTCCGCATACGCTTGTATGATAAAACCTAAATGGCTCCAGTCAAGCATGTTCTGCGTTCGTTCCCTCGAATGAATCATTGAATCAACAAGCAATATCTTATACACGGTAAGAACCTCACTTTCATAATAGATAATAGTCTGCGAGTGAATTTCCGCACGATTAAAGTAATTATGTTTCCATTATGTTCAACGTGCGGCTTCGCCACAACGTGCATTTCTTTATCCCTCAACCATTTGTTTACCATTTGAAAAAGAGAAAGGCAAAGCGAGAAAGCGATTTCATTCGAATCTATACCTTGGCGGGTAATTGATCTAGATACAGGCAGGTTGTTGCTCAGAAATGTAAGCGCTACACTTTTTATGTAATCCATTTTCAGGGGGGATCCATGTGCAAGTGAGAAAAATGGCAGTCGTTTTTTTAAGTTTAATGTTGATATTTACATTGGCAGCATGCAGCGGAAATTCTGGCAGTGATGCGACTGGAAGCAGCGGCGGTAACGGCAATACGGAAAAAGCAGAGGCAAGCGTAAACGAAGGTTTGGAAACAGCCGATCCTGCTGGAACTAATGATGCTGGGACGGAAACCGGAGATGAGCTGTCGACGCCAGAGATGGATTTCGACATGGGCGGACGGGTGATCAAAATCGTATCGTGGTGGGATATGACGATATCCGAGGACAATCCAGACAACATTCAGCGCAAGAAAAATCTGGAAGAGCTAATGGAGAAGCATAATTTTAAAGTGGAATACGTCGCTGTTGACTACGGTGAGTATCAGCAGAAAGTTGTCGCATCTTTGGTGGCAGGCGAGCCACTGGGCGATATCGTCAGACTGGGTAAAGCCTATATGATTCCGTCCTTGGTCCAACAAGATTTAATTTGGCCGATTGATGAATATACGAAAAATACGAAGGTATTCAACCAGAAGGTTACAAATGAGTTTATGCAGTATGAAGGCAGAGGCTATGGTTTTACGGATAATCAGTCTGATTTTATGGGTGGCATTTTCTATAATCGCACTCTTCTGAATCAGCTGGGACTTAAGCCGCTTCAGGATTATGTGAAGGAAGATAATTGGAACTGGGACACGTTCATTCAAGTTGCCAAAGAGGCCAACAAGGATACGAATAACGATGGGAAGCTGGACAGATGGGGACTTTCACAAGGCGGGCTGATGGAACAGGCACTGTACTCTAATGAAGCAGGTCTTACCCAAGGAAATAAGCAAAATTTAGAAGATCCCAAAACGGTGGAAGCCTTTAATTTCATTTCCCGCGTGGCAACCGAGAAGGTTGCAAGAGCTACGGAAGGCGGAGATTGGACAGAGCCCGGCCAATTTTTCCGTCAAGGCAATACGCTGATGTATGCAGGCGCCATTTGGGAGATCGGAGGACTCAAGAATGATATGAAGGATTTTGACATTGGCTTCGTTCCCTTTCCTAAAGGCCCGAGTGCTTCCGCCTATCATTCTGGAGAAGCGCTCTTCCAGTCTCTGGCTATTCCCAAAAAAGTCGAGCATCCAGAGCAGCTAATGTATATTTGGGAAAAAATAAACGATGTCGATTCGATTTATGATTATCCAGATCAAGCTACGCTGGAGAGCAACTTTACGAATGAGGATGATATTGAGAACGCAATAATTTCCGGAAAAGGCATGCTTGTTCTCGACCACAATACGTTCCCGAAATTGCCTTATTACGATATTATAGGCGAGCTTACTTCTGGAAACTCGGTATCTACCGTTATCAGCAAGTACAAGGCGAAGGTGCAAGCTGCAATTGACGAAGTGTATAAAAAATAACGCTTCCTTTCGATTATCGAACAGTCCCTATTTAGCCATTCTATTAATGGGGGCTGTTCGGAATATTTTATCTCTAGCAGCAGGAGGGGAGAAGAATTGAACAGCAAAGCGAAGAAATACGCAATCGCCATACTTGCTCTCGTCTTATTTTTTTTGTCCATTTGGGGCTTTAATTCTCCAACTCAATCTGATAGCGGGAAGGTTCAAGCCATGAGTGATTTTGAGATGGGGGAGCATTCCTATGCCAAGGGCAGCTATGACGATTATTTGAACAGTTATTCGGCTGCCGAGCGTCCGGCTCAAGTTATCCGAATCGAAGGGGAAAGCTTTTCGAAAACGGTTGGAGATGGCTTTGAAAGGGCAGATCGATTTGAAGGCTTGGATGGAAAAGCGGTAATAACGCCGGAGGCTGGAAGCATTAGCTGGGATGTGGGTATTGCTAAGGCGGGGCTTTATAATATCAGAATTCATTATTACCCGATAGAGGGGAAAAGCTCCGCGATCGAAAGACAGCTTGCCATTAATGAGAAGGTGCCCTTCAAGGGTGCGGAAATGCTGTTGTTCAACCGATTGTGGAGCAATCGCGATGATGAAATAAGAAGAGATGACAGAGGAAACGATCTGCGCCCGAGACAGGTGGAGAAGCCGGCATGGCAGCTCAAGGCTTTGACGGATAGCAGCGGTTATTATGACGAACCCTACTTATTCTATTTTGACCAAGGCAAGCAAACGCTGTCGCTGACGTCATCGCGAGAGCCTATGGCTATCGATTATATCGAGTTGTATCAGGAGCAAGCGACAAAGTCTTATGCAGAGTTGAAGAAAGAGTATGAAGCCGCAGGCTTAGCACCTGTTAAAGATCAGTACGTGACGATTCAGGCGGAAGAAGCGGTGCTGAAGTCTTCCCCGACCTTAAACCCGCTGACTGACAGATCGAGTCCGTCGGTCATTCCGTACGATGCTTCCAAGCTTAGAATCAACACGATCGGCGGACTTAACTGGAAGCTGCCGGGGCAGTGGATCGAGTGGGAAGTGGAGGTGCCGGAGAACGGGCTGTATCAAATCGCTTTGAAGCGCAAGCAGGATCAGCTTCGGGGCGTTTACAGCACACGCAGCCTAATGATTGACGGCCAGTATCCGTTTACGGAAATGAAGCAAATCCCGTTTAAATTCGATATGAACTGGCAGATGAATGTACTCGGTGGAGCGCAGCCGTATTTATTCCATCTGACGAAAGGAACGCATCGGATTCGGATGGCGGTTACCCTCGGTGAAATTGCACCGCTGCTGCGGACGATCGAGTCTAGCGTTTTGCAGCTGAATGAGCTGTACAGGAAAATATTGATCATTACCTCCAATACGCCGGATCCCTATCGCGATTATCAATTGGAGAAGCGGATTCCGGAAATGACGAAGGTGTTCAAGGAGCAGGCGGCAACGATTCAGCGTGTGGCTGATTATTTGGAGTTAGCGACGGGGGAGCGAAGCGACAAAGTAGCTGTACTGCATACGATGGTTCGTCAATTGGAAGAAATGGTGGACAAACCGGAAACCGTCGCAAGGCGCTTGAATGCCTTCAAAATCAATGTCGGCGGTCTTGGAACATGGATTCTGACCGTACGTGAACAACCGCTTACGCTTGATTATCTGGTTGTCTCCTCGCCCGAGAGCGAGCTCCCGCAGGCGGAGGCGACAGCGTTCAATCGAATCAAGCACGAGCTTAGCGGCTATATAGCCTCATATACCGAGGACTATGACAGCATTGGCAATACGGGAGAAAACCTGACCGTGTGGATTACGACAGGGCGGGATCAGGCGCAGGTATTGAAAAGCTTGATTGATGATTCCTTTACACCGGAATCGAATATTTCAGTGAAGCTTAGGCTCGTCCCGGGCAACATTCTTCTGCCGGCGACTCTAGCAGGCGAAGGGCCGGACGTTGCGATGCAGATTGGTGAAGATGTCCCCGTCAACTATGCGATGCGGAACGCCTCGGCCGACTTATCGAGCTTTGCTGATTTCAAGGAGGTAGCATCCCGGTTCCGTGAAAGCGCATTGGTGCCTTATGCGTACAGCAACGGGGTATATGCACTTCCTGAGCAGCAGACGTTCCCGATGCTGTTTTATCGCAAAGATATTTTGGAGGATCTGGAGCTGGAGCCGCCCAAAACGTGGCAGGATGTATACAACATGATATCCGTACTGCAAAAGCATAATATGGAATTTTATTTGCCGATTGAGGCGGCGACCAATAACGCGAGCCTCGTTCCGAATGCGACCTTCGCGATGCTGCTGTACCAAAACGGAGGAGCATTTTATCGAGAGGAAGACAAAAAAAGCGCTTTGGACTCCGAGATATCCATGGAAGCCTTCAAAACATGGTCGAAATTTTATACGAATTACAAGTTTCCGCTGCAGGCGGATTTCCCTAACCGTTTTCGGACAGGCGAGATGCCCGTCGGCATTGCGGATTATACGACCTACAATGCACTGACGGTTATGGCACCGGAAATAAAAGGGCTATGGGACTTTACAATCGTGCCCGGCATGGAGCAGCAGAACGGCTCGATCAATCATGAAGTCGCCAGCCATACAACCGCAGTGATGATGCTTGAGAATGCAAATGACAAGGACTCGGCATGGGAATTTATGAAATGGTGGACGGACAAGGAAACCCAAGTGGCCTATGGACGCGAGATGGAAGGGCTTATGGGGGAAGCGGCACGTTATCCGACAGCTAATATGGAGGCGCTTGAGCAATTGCCTTGGCCGACCAAAGACTACAAAAATCTGGAAAGCCAGTGGCAGTGGGTAAGAGGAATTCCGCAGGTTCCGGGCGGCTACTTCACAGGCAGACATTTGGATAATGCGTTCCGAAAAGTAGTCAACGGAAAAGAGAATCCTCGCGAGGCGTTATCCGATTATATTTTGTACATTAATGATGAAATTGCGATCAAACGGAAGGAATTCAACTTACCGTACTAGATTGGGGTGAAAGCCGGTGCAAGCTGATACAGCAACAGGCAAAGCTGTTCCTAAACTCGTCCAGCCGACGAAGGCGTCCAAATGGGCACATACGTTGAATGAGTTAAAAAGAAACAAGCATTACTATATTTTGATGAGTCCGTATATGCTCATTTTCTTCTTATTTACGGTCATTCCAGTCGTATTCTCTCTAGGTCTAAGCTTCTTTTATTTTAATATGCTCGAATTTCCGCGGTTTGTTGGCTGGCAAAACTATTCAAGGCTGTTTCTTAACGACGATGTATTCATGATTGCCTTGAAAAATACCTTTATGTTCGCAGTCATTACCGGTCCGGTCAGCTATATCGCTTGTTTTCTATTTGCATGGATCATCAATGAGCTGTCACCGAAGATTCGTGCGATTATGACCTTGATTTTTTATGCGCCATCCATTTCCGGAAATGTGTTTTTTATATGGCTGATCGTATTTTCCGGGGATAGCTACGGCTATTTGAATGGATTTCTGATCAAATATGGATTTATGCTGGAACCGATTTTATGGCTGACGAATGAGAAATATATTTTGCCCATCGTAATTCTCGTCCAGCTATGGCTCAGTTTAGGCACGAGCTTTCTCGCCTTTATCGCCGGCCTGCAAACCATTGACCAGACGCTGATAGAAGCGGGCGCCGTTGACGGCATAAACAATCGTTGGCAGGAATTGTGGTTTATTACGCTGCCTTCCATGAGACCCCAGCTATTATTCGGCGCTGTCCTGCAAATTACCGGGGCATTCGCAGTTGCCGATATCTCCATTGCGCTGGCTGGCTTTCCGAGCGTCAACTATGCTGCGCATACGGTCGTTACGCACCTTATGGATTACGGCTCGATTCGCTTTGAGATGGGCTACGCGTCGGCCATTGCGACGGTTCTTTTTGCCATTATGCTTGGAACGAATATGTTGACGCAGAAAATGCTGCGAAAGGTCGGTGAGTGACGTTGGCGATGAAAATGCTCGCGGTCCTGCGAACGCCCAAAAAGCTCAATCGTTCCTTTACAGTCAGCTTTTTGCTGTTTGCGCTCCTTGCCTTATTCGGTGCGTTTATGGCACTGCCCTTGATTTATGCTGTGAACAATGCGTTTAAGCCGCTTGATGAACTATTTATTTTTCCGCCACGCCTATTTGTGAACAACCCGACAATGGATAATTTCTTTGATCTGGTGGCGTTGATGGGCAATTCGTGGGTGCCGCTCACGCGATATATCGCTAATACGGTAATCATTACAATTGTCGGTACGGCCGGGCATATTTTACTCGCCTCGGCAGCGGCATATCCGCTGGCTAAATACCGATTTTTAGGGGCCAAAACGTTATTCTCTATCGTTGTGCTGTCGCTGATGTTTTCCGGGCATGTGACGGCCATTCCTAACTATATGGTAATGTCCTGGCTGGGATGGATTAATACACATGCATCCATTATTGTGCCGTCACTCGCTTTTCCATTGGGTCTATTTCTTATGAAGCAATTTATGGAGCAAATACCGGATGCCTTGCTGGAGGCGGCGAAAATTGACGGCGCTAATGAATACCGGATTTACTGGAGCATTGTAATGCCCAATGTGAAGCCTGCATGGTTAACGCTCATGATTTTACAGTTTCCAATGCTGTGGGGGACCGATGGGGGCAGCTTTATCTATAGCGAGAACTTAAAGACGCTGCATTATGCTTTAGGTCAAATTACGCAAGGAGGAATTGCCAGAGCAGGAGTTGGTGCGGCAGTTGCGCTGATCTTGATGGTTGTTCCAATTACACTCTTTATCATTTCCCAGAGCAGCGTCATTCAGACGATGGCCACTTCCGGAATGAAAGAGTAGAAGGGAGCCGTGCAGGATGTTGAAAAGCGGATTACGGACAAGGGCAGCTCTTCTTCTTGCCTTATGCTGCCTAATCGGTTTGTCTACCGGAGGCGCGATGGTCCAAGCGGCAGAGGATGCAGGATCTTATCATTATTCATTTTGGGGAAATACGGTTGCTGCTCCCGCGGCTTATCAAGCAACCAAGTTATGGAACGGCGAGAGTCTGGGAGTTGGCCCGTTAAAAGAACCGAGCGATCTGCATGTGACGGCCGATAAGCAAATTTATTTGCTCGATACGGGAAATAATCGTGTAGTTATTTTGAATCAACAATTTCAGCTGGTGCGAATAATAGCTTCTTTCGTCCAGAAGGGTAAAGAGGAAACGTTCCAGCATCCTCAAGGATTATTCGTAACGGATGAGAACCATGTGTTTATTGCGGATACGGGGCATCAAAGGGTAGTTCATCTCGATCAGGACGACAAGCTGGTGAAGGTAATCGAAGCGCCGAAGTCCGAGCTGCTGCAGGATGGTTTCAAATTTGAACCTATTAGAGTTGTCGCAGATAAGGCGCAGCGAATTTATGTGATGGCAGCTGGCGTATTTGACGGGTTTATGGAATTTAATGCGAATGGCGAATTCACATCGTTTATCGGCGCCAACCGCGTGTTTTTCAGCCCAGTCGAATATTTCTGGAAAATGCTGTCCACCCAAGCGCAGCGGAGCCAGATGGTGATGTTCACGCCGACGGAATTTTCGAATTTGGATATTAACGATGAAGGCTTCCTTTACGCGACAAATAGTCAATCGCAAAACAACGTCAGAAAATTGAATGCGCAGGGGAGCGACATTTTAAGGGAAGAGGGTTATTTCCCACCGGAAGGAGACATTCGGTTCACTACGGCTGATGGCCCTACGCGATTGGTCGATATCGATGTCACGGACAGCGAGATGTACGCCATTTTGGATGCCAACAGAGGCCGAATCTTCACTTACAATGGTGACGGACACTTCATGTACGTTTTCGGTGGGCTGGGCAATCAATTGGGTGAATTCCATACACCAGTGGCGATTGAGCGCGTTGGTGATGATTACCTCATATTGGATAAGGCGCTTGGTGAAATCACGGTATTTCAATCGACCGAATACGGCCGCACATTGAACGAAGCGGTCAGGAGTTATTATAAAGGCGATGAAGAGCAGGCCAACACGTTGTTCCAACAGACGATCAACATGAATGCAAATCTGGAATTCGCTTATGCAGGAATTGGCAAAGCGCTGATTCGCCAGGGCGATTATGGCGAGGCCATGAAATATTTTAAACAAAGCATGGATCAACGAGGATATTCAAAGGCGTTTCTGCTCTATCGCAAGCAGGTGCTGCGGGAACATTTTACTGCGATTATGACGGGTATTCTTGGACTTGTGTTAGTTGCCTTGCTTATGAAAAAGTATCGAAAAAAGAAAGGGGGACGTCAGGTTGCCTCCATTGAACAGTGAGCTGTATAAATACCCTTTCTATCTCATTATGCATCCCTTTAATGGCTACTGGGAGCTGAAATATGACCGTAGCCAAAAGGCGAACATCGTCATTTCTTTTGTGATTTTGTTTTTGCTGGCCTTGACCAATATTATGCAGAGCCAGTACAGCGGGTTTGTGGTCAATCTCGTTAACCCAAATGGAATGAACAGCTTTATGGAGATTTTGTATGTCGTTGTTCCCGTATTGTTTTGGTGCGTGGCCAATTGGTCGCTGACGACGTTAATGGATGGGGAAGGGAAATTTGTCGACATCTTTACTTCAACATGCTTTGCTTTAATTCCGCTCGTTATCATTCATTTTCCATGGATCTGGTTGAGTAATTTGATTTCGCTTCAGGAGACGGCGTTTTATCATTTTTCCAGCAGCATCGCCATGATATGGTGCATGTTTCTGCTCTTTGTCGGCAATATGACGGTTCATCAATATACGCCGTCCAAGACGATTGGGACCATCATTTTGACTATTGCAGCTATGGGATTCATGGCCTTCTTAAGCTTATTGTTCTTTAGTTTAATTCAGCAGATGCTGGCTTTTATATCGGTTATTTATCAAGAAATGGTTTTGAGAAGTTAAGGGAGGAGGCATAGAGATGAATATAGCCAAAAATGCCCTGTTGATCGCATGCTTCCTGGTCGGGATTATCATTGCAGGCTGCTCTGTTACGCCATCTGGCAATCAAAGGGAGGAAGATGGGCAGGCTACGCCGGTATTTTCGCAGGGGAAGGCCTTGAGCGCTGCTTTCACAGACTCTCGTGTCGCCGGTATGAAGGGAGTAGCCGAAAACGACCAGCTGCGGCTATTCGTAGATGATCAGACTGGGGCGATAGCCGTTCTTATCAAACAAACAGGTGAAATATGGAACAGCAACCCGCTTGATCGTGACTCGGATTCGCTCGCTACGGGAGTAAACAAGGATCTATTGTCCTCTCAAATAAAGATTGATTTTTATAACAGCTTTGGCCAGATCAACTCTATCAATTCCTATACAGACAGTGTTGCCCATAAGCAGATCAATGTCACCGAAATTCCAAGTGGGATCAGTGTGTCTTATCAATTTGGTACGACCACAAAAACGGCAGAGGATTTACCCCAAATGTTAAGCAAGGCCCGTTTCGAGGCATTGTCGGGCAAGCTGGACAAATCGGGGAGAAGAGCATTGCTCATCGCTTATACAGCGGATACGGAAAAAGCGGTATATGCAAGAAATGACAGCGCATTGAATGGGCTTCAATTGGAGCGGGCGCTCGCTGCATTGGACGAAGCAGGATATACAGAAGCGGAGCTGCAGGAGGACATGGCCGAGCTTCATTTTACACAGGAGAAGCCCGCCGCGCGCATTTTTCAAGCATCGATTGAATATACGCTGGATGCCGATAGCCTAGTCGCCAAAATTCCCGTTTCCAGCATCCGTTATCCGGATGAATATCCCGTTAACACTATTTCACTCCTCAGCTTTTTTGGCGCAGGAGGGACGGATGAGGACGGCTCAATGTTTGTTCCGGACGGCTCAGGCGCACTTATCCACTTTAACAATGGAAAAACCAAATATCCGGCCTATCAGCAGCTTGTCTATGGGGCGGATCAAACGATAGACAGAACCGAGAATGCTGCTAGAGAACAGAAGGTGAGGCTCCCCGTGTTCGGGATTATTCGGGAGGGCGGAGCTTTTCTCGGGATCATTGAGGAGGGCGCATCTGTTGCTACCATCCATGCGGACATTGGTGGCAGGTTAAACAGCTACAACTATGTTTATCCGAATTTCTATGTGATCAATAAGGGCACAGTTAGCCTGGATGGGAATGGGCAGCAGCGTTCTCTCCCAAAATTTCAAGAAAACCCGATGAAAAGCGATTATACTATCCGTTATGCATTTCTAAGTGGCAAGCAAGCTTCTTACCAAGGAATGGCTCGTTATTATCAGCAATATTTGGAGAAAAATAATGGATTGCTTAAGCACGAAGCAGACGATACGACAGCGGATACTCCCTTCTATTTGCAGCTCGTTGGAAGCATATCCAAGCAGAAGCACTTCGTGGGCATTCCCTATCAGGCACTTGAACCGCTTACGACATTCGAGCAAGCACAAACCATTGTCGAGCGTCTGCAGCAGCGTAAGATAAGCGATATTAAGCTCAAGTATGCGGGCTGGTTCAATGAAGGTCTCGATCATAAAGTTCCTGACCGTGTTTTGGTTGATAAGGAGATCGGGGGAAGCAAGGGAATGCAGGAATTTGTGTCGTTTGCCCAGAGCAAAGGGATTTCTCTGTTTCCGGAAGTTGCCATATTGACTGCGCTTACAGGAGAAGGGTTCAATGAGTCGGATGATGCTTCAAGAACGCTAAGAGAGGTGCCTGCTATGCTTTATCCGCTTGATCTGGCATTGAATCGCCGTGATATAACCAAATCGCCGTCCTATGTCATATCCCCACGGCTCGTCGTAGGCTATACGGATTCCATGCTCAAAGGCATTCGTGATTTTCAGACGGGAGGCCTCTCGCTGCAGGATTTGGCCGATCAATTAAATAGTGATTTCCGTAAAAACAAGCAAATAGATCGAACGGTGTCCGAAGCCATATCGGGCGAAGCGCTGGACAAAATCCGGGATGAAAAGTTGAAGGTGATGGCTAACGGCGGAAATGCCTATGCGCTGCCTTATTTGTCCGATATTACGCATGCACCGTTGTCGAGCAGCGGATTTAAGCTTGAGGATGAAGAAATACCATTCTATCAAATGGTCATTCGCGGATTTATCGAATACGCGGGGGCACCGTATAATCTTTCTACTTATACGAATGAAAAGCAATATGTGCTGAAAAATTTGGAATATGGAGCGGGCGTTTATTTCGAATGGATTTACGAGCCGAACTATAAGGTGAAGGATACTGAATACAATCATCTCTATGCTGTCAATTACAAGCTATGGATCGATAAAGCCTCGGAGATCTATCACGAAGTGAACGCCGTTCTGAGGAGCGTTCGAAACGAGCGGATTACCGCGCATGAAAAGCTGGATGAAGGCGTATATAAGACGGTTTATGGGAATGGAATATACGTGATTGTGAACTATAACCGCACTCAAGTAACGGTTGAAGGCAGGACGGTAGAAGCCGAGAGCTATATTACGGGTGGTGAACGCTCTTGAAGCTTATAACGAAGCTCGGGTTGAAGCAGCAGACTTATGCGCAGCAGAAGGCTTTTTTAGGTTTTATATTTGTTCTGCCCTGGCTGCTGGGATTTGTTTTTTTCTTTTTTATTCCGGTGGTCTCCTCCTTACGCTACAGCTTTAGTACTATAACGGCTAACTCGGAGGGGCTCAGCATCCAATTTATCGGATTTTCAAACTTTGTGGAGGCTTTGACGATCAATACGAGCTTTAATCGCATATTGACGGAAGCGATTGTGGATATGGTCATAAATGTACCGTTGATCGTTATATTCAGTTTGTTTTTAGCCGTATTGCTGAATCAGAAATTTTTCGGCAGAGCCGTTGCAAGGTCGATCTTTTTTCTGCCTGTCATTTTGGCCTCGGGGGTTATTGTGACGCTTGAGAGCACAAGCTTGATTCAAGCGGTCAATGACCAAAATGCGGGCTCCAGCATCATCAATGCCTTTGGCGCTTATGAGCTGGCCGGATTAATGCTTGATGCGGGAGTTAATGAAGACATTGTCTTATATCTTACAGGGGCAGTCGACCGTATTTATCAAATTGTAAGTCAATCGGGCGTGCAGCTTTTGATCTTTCTAGCGGGCATCCAGACGATATCTCCTCAGCTGTATGAGGCGTCCAAGATGGAGGGAGCTACCGGCTATGAAGCATTTTGGAAGATTACGTTTCCGATGGTCAGCCCGCTCATTCTCGTCAATATGATCTATACGATTATCGATTCGTTCTCAAGGAATGACATGACGGAATTGATTCGGGAGACAGGCTTCACCACCTTTAACTTTGGCCTCAGCTCGGCGATGGCATGGCTCTATTTTCTGGCAATCATGATTATTTTGCTGATCAGCTCGTATTTTGTATCTAAAAGGGTGTTCTACCAAGACTAAAAGGAGCGTGAATGCCTTGATAATGGACCGATTATTATCGCTAGAAAGCTGGAAGCGGTGGCTGTGGTCGTTCGTTCGTTTAACTTTAATCGCAGGATTATCGTTCGTTATTCTTTATCCCATTCTTCAAAAGATTTCTACAGCGATCAAATCCAAGACAGATCTGTACTCACCGATTGTGATATGGATTCCACAAAATTATTCGCTGGATAATATAAAGCAGGCAATCGCCATTATGGATTATTGGCAGACGCTGCTGAACACGTTTGCGCTGTCGTCGACAACGACCATCCTGACGGCTGCCTCCTGTGCGCTTGCGGGCTATGCTTTTGCAAGACTTAAGTTTAAAGGGAGCAAGCTGCTTTTTGGAGGCGTCATTCTAACGATCATGGTTCCGCCTACCACTATACTTATTCCCGTGTATTTAAACTTGAAGGACTTTACCCTGATGGGCTTGATTCCTTTATTGACTGGAAAATCTGTCAATTTGCTGAACACGTATTGGCCGTTTATTTTAACCTCCGTAACGGCCAATTCCTTGAGAGCAGGGCTGTATATTTTTATTTTTCGCCAATTTTTCAGAGGGGTGCCCAAGGAGGTGGAGGAGGCCGCTTATATGGATGGTGCGGGTGTCGGGCAGACGTTTTTGCGCATTATGCTGCCTAATGCGCTGCCGGCAATTGTAACCGTGTTGCTGTTCTCGTTCGTATGGCAGTGGAATGACAGCTTCTTTACGACAACCTACTTGACGTCAAGCAAAGTGATGTCTACCCAATTGGCTTCCTTGCCTTATAATTTATCGATCTTTCTTCAAGACGGCGCCTCCTCGAAAGCTGACCCGTTTTACTTGAGCATGGTACAGGATACGGGAATTCTGCTCGCGATTTTGCCGCTAATTATTCTTTATTTGTTTGTGCAGCGCTACTTTGTCGAAAGTATCGAGCGGACAGGACTTGTTGGATAAGAGATACACCTAAGCAGAAGAAACGATAGATTTGGATCGACAGCTGGGAAATGGATTATTTCCTCGGTCGGGAGGCTGCTGCCTGCCGCGATTCTTCTGTCCTTGCCCCAGCTAGCTGCATTTATTGGCGCTGGGCGTGTGCTGCCTTGGATTGGATTATGGACTACCATGCCATCTGTAATTATATGGCTTGCTGTATTATCACTAGTAAATTTAACGAATCTGGCATGCCGTTACCGATTTTATTTCCAGACTAGATAGGGGGATTCCAGGTCTTTTTCCGATGTGAATTTATTTCAGTACATTAGCCCATTCCCTATGCGAATGTCCTTCATACGATATACGGTGCCTTATGTTGGATAGCAGTATTAATCATCTACTCAAAGGGAGATGTGGTTATTGAGATCAAAAACGAAGCTTACCGGGCGCGTTATTTTTAAAGGCGATACGGGTTATGAAGCGGCACGTAAAAATTGGGATCCCCATACGGACAAATTTCCTAAAGTATTTGTTTTTGCTCAAAGAACACGGGATGTGGCCAATGCGATAAAATGGGCCCGTGAGAATAAGGTACCGATTCGCCCAAGAAGTGGCAGACATTCTCTTGAAGTCAATCTTTCACAGGTCAACGGAGGAATTGTCATTGATGTAAGCGATATGAAGAAAATTAAATTAAATAAAAAATGTGGAACGGCTGTTGTCCAGACGGGCAATCGGGTGGGAAGAATCGCAAACACGCTTGCACGGCAAGGTTTTATAGCTCCGTTTGGCGACAGCCCTTCCGTTGGCATCGGCGGAATTACACTTGGTGGGGGAATCGGGCCGCTCCAACGGTCGATTGGCCTCATCAGCGACAATCTTCTCGAACTCGAAATGGTTGACGCGAAGGGCAGAATTATTCGTGCCAACAAAAAGTGCAATTCTGATCTGCTATGGGCTTCCCGCGGGGGTGGTGGCGGCAACTTTGGCGTATACACCAAATACAAATTTAAAGTACATCGTGCGCCAGCTAAGGCGACCGTATATCGTATCACCTGGCCATGGGATCAATTCGAAGCGGTACTCAAAGCTTGGCAAAAATGGGCGCCTTTCGTCAATAACAAGCTAGGCAGCGAATTATCGATCGGCCCGAAAAAAGGCGGCAATGTTTCCATGGAAGGGCTGTTCCTCGGATCAAAAACGGAGGCGATCCGCCTATTAAAGCCCGTTACGAGCGTCGGAACGCCAACGAGCAGCATCATCCGGTTGCTGCCGTACACGGAAGCCGTGAAGTTTTTATTGCCTCCCGATCCAGTGCTGACGCAAAGGTACAGTAATCAATTCTCTTCTGGTTTCGGAAGGAAGCCGTTTCCCGATAAAGCGATAAAGTCCATGCGCACATTTTTAGAAAACGTAGAGGGGGGGTTCGCGGGATTCTTTTTCCTCAACTGGGGCGGGGCTGTAAGCCGTAAAGCGCCTCGATCAACGGCATTTTACTGGCGTAAAGCGAAGTTCTATGTCGAGTGGAACAGTTCATGGATCAAGCAATCGGAAGCCGCCAAAAATATCGCCATCGTTCGCAGGACACGCCGGAAGCTGCAGCCTTATATCGTAGGGTCCTATATAAACGTTCCTGACCAAGGAATAAAAAATTCCGGGCCGGTATACTATGGAGCCAACTATCCTAGACTGCGGAGAATAAAAGCTAAATATGACCCTAAAAATGTGTTTAGAAATCCCCAAAGTATTACTCCGGCTCGCCGAGCAACGGTTAAATAACTATTTTTCCGGCTAGCTGGCCCAGTGATTTTCCTAAAATTAAAAACTCCTTCGTTGTAGGCAAGCAGGCAACGAAGGAGAATAAATATAGGGGTGTACCAGCTGGCTCCCACAAGCTCTTGATGGATGGACGAGCTTGTGGGAGCCAGCCAGTGTCGTAACAAGTTCTTCAATTTTCAAAGTAACCCTATATTTAATGATGTTTTGGAGGAAGAGTTTGCGTGTTATCCTATACAGGATAATAGATCGAAAATGGATTGATTTGCTGAGATCTTGCAAAAGCTAACCTTTCAAAGCAAGGGAGAAAACTTATGAATGTGGAACGAACATTGGTAATTAGCGATATCCATGGCTGTTACCAGGAGTTTATAGAGCTCTTGGAAAAAGTCGATTATCGTGCAGTAAAAGACAGACTGATTCTTCTGGGGGATTATGTAAGCAGAGGGCCGGAAAGCAAAGAGGTTGTTGACCTAGTCAAGCATTTAGTCCAAGAGCAGGGGGCAATAGCGCTGCAAGGCAACCATGACCATCGTTTTGTTAGGGTGATAGAGAATCAGGCGAGTGAAAAAGAAATCATCACATTTTTTGAAAATGGCGGAAGCGAAACTTTACAAAGTTATGGCAAGGCCACCAAAAGCAATGGTTTAGATCATTTGAAGGAAGTACGAGATGTGATTATGGGGGAGCTTTCTTCTCATATGGACTTTCTGAAAAATCTTCCTTGCTATTACGAGGATAACGATTACATCTATGTGCATGCAGGTTTAAATCCTTTAGTATCCCAATTATCTGAGTAGAATGTCCATGACTTGCTTTATATCAAGGAGGAGTTTTACAGGAACAAAACCCGTATGGAAAAGGTTGTTGTCTTTGGACATACGGTTACAAAGGATATTCACGGTTCCTGTGAGATCTGGCTGGGCGGAGACAAGATAGGTATTGACGGTGGTTGTTCCTTTGGAGGACAGCTCAATTGCCTAGAGCTGGTTCATGGCAAAGTCGGCCGATTTTACATCATCCATTCAAAATGCTGATGTTATCCATATGCTTTACAATTGCGAAGCAGAATATTGAAAGCGCTTTAATTTTGCGTGGACAAAAAGGGGTGATGGTGATAATATTGTTTCTACAAGAAACAATATTATTTTAAAAGAATATAATTTTTCGGGCAGCCAACCATTACGCATACTAAAAACGCTCAGGGCTGGTGGATTTCAATCTGTATGTGCATGAGCGTAGCGAAAGGAATGGGAGTTATTATGAGTATGATAGAAACTACTATCGCATCCTTTGACGGTACAAAGCTTTATTTCAGTAAAAATGTGGTGAGTGATGCAAAGGCCGCAGTTGTAGTCGTTCATGGCTTATGCGAGCATGCTGGACGCTACGATTATTTGACGGAGAAATTAAACAGGCGTGGTTTTAATGTATATCGTTTTGACCATCGCGGGCATGCCAGGTCAGAAGGTCCGCGCACCTTCTACAACGACTTTCATCAAATGATTGACGATGTAAATGGCATTGTTGAGGCGGCATTGCAAGAGAGCGGCGATACCCCTCTTTTTGTGATCGGGCATAGTATGGGAGGCTTTGCATCCTCTTCTTTTGGAACCAAATACCCAGGCAAAGTAAAAGGGATTGTTTTATCAGGAGCGCTTACCCGTTATCATACGAAGGTTGCCGGAGAACTGCCGCTATCGCTTCCTTCGGGCACGTATTTTCCAAACGAGCTTGGCAGTGGAGTATGCAGTGATCCAGAGGTTGTATCCGCTTACGCTAATGATCCGCTAGTAGAAAAGCAAATTTCTGTAGATCTATTCAATAGCCTAGGGGATGGAGTGGAGTGGCTAAAACAACATGCGAAGAAATTTGTTGATCCGGTTTTAGTGCTGCATGGAGCTAATGACGGGCTTGTAAGCGAACAAGACTCACGTGATTTTTACGGAGATATTGCTTCTACTGATAAAACGTTGAAAATTTATGCTCATCTCATGCACGAAATATTTAACGAACCAAGTCGCGACGAGGTCATTGAAGAAGCCATTTCTTGGATTGAACAACGAATCTGATTTCTATAAAAGATGAATTTTTAAGACGAAAGGGATCACCAATGAAATTAGAATGGATGGGCAACCATCGAGCACTTATTGAGAAGATCATTAAGTACGGGAATGCTTACTCGAACACCTATAAGCTGCAGCGAAGCTATGGAACAGATGTGATGTTCTCTGCCTCGCAAATTCAGACGCTGGAATATATTCTGGAAGCTGAGGACAAGGACGAGAAAATGTCGGAAATGGCAGCACGTCTTGGCGTTAGCCGCAGCACTTTTTCCAAAAACGTAAAAAATTTAGAGGAAAAAGGCTTATTGGAGAAATATCATTTAAGCGGAAACCGCAAAGATATATATGTAAAACCTTCTGCCGAAGGACGCGAGGTGTATGCAAAATACACGGAATTTGTCCGCCAAATTTGCTTTGATGATATTTTTCAGTATGCGGACAAAGTGTCAGAGGCGGACAAGGAAAACTTCATTCGTATTTTAGATTTATTTGCTGACGTGCTGCTATGGTATGGTGAAAAAGAACAAGAGCCGCGCAAGCTAATAAAAATTGATGCTGTAAATGAATAAATCCGCTACTAACAGTGAACGTGGAGTAATTCATCCTCTATTTAAAAGGAATTTCCCCTCAGGCGGTAAAATGGCTTGAAGGGAAATTCCTTTTTTTATATTTATTGAAGCTAAATTTCTAGCCTTCCAATTCCACAACCTTTGTCGCAACATGCTTGCAAAACTCGCTGTCATGCTCCACAAATAGGATGGTCGGCGAATGCTCCCGCAGCAGTTCTTCGATCTGCATCCGGGAAATGATGTCAATAAAATTGAGCGGTTCATCCCAAATGTACAGGTGGGCGGGCTCGCAAAGGCTTTTGGCGATCAGTACCTTCTTCTTTTGGCCGCCGCTGAAGGAGGCTATGTCCTTATCAAATTGGGCACGAGAAAAATCAAGCTTCCTTAAAATCGCTTTGAACAAGCTTTCATCGATCCCTTGGCTTTCGGCGTAAGCTGACAAATGGCCTCGCAAATGCGCAGTGTCCTGCGATACATAGGAAATTTTCAGTTGGCTTCCTATGCGGAGCGCCCCGGAGAAGGGAATTTCCTCGCCATAAATCAGCTTAAGGAGACTTGATTTTCCGGAGCCGTTCGGGCCAGCAAGCGCAATGCGATCGCCTTGCTCAATTGTGAAGCTGACGTCGCTGCAAACCGGCTTCTCGCCGTACTGAATCGAGACGTGATCCAGCTCAATTAGCTGGGACTTGTGATAAGCTACTTGCGAAATTTTGAGGCTTTCCGAGCTTTCAACATTTTTCAGCAGCTGGGATTTTTCGTCGATCGCCGATTGCTGCCTGTGCTCAAGCGACTTGGACCGCTTCATCATCTTCGCGGCCTTGTGCCCGATGTATCCTTTATCGACCTTGGAGCCAGAATTACGGGTGCCATTTTTTGTTTTCTCCACCTCATGCGACCAGCTGCTCGTTCGTTTTGCCGCCTCGTTCAGCCGCTTGACGTCCTTGCGCAGCTTCTCGTTCTCGGCCATCTCAAAGTGGTCCTGGCGTTGTTTATTTTCCCACCAATCGGAAAAATGTCCTCTCTGAATTTCAATGCTGGTTTTGTTGATCGACAGAATATGGTCCACGCAGTTGTCAAGAAATGCCCGGTCATGGGATACGAGAATAAAGCCGTTCTTGGCTTTCAAATAATCGCTGACCAGCTTTCTGGCATGGATGTCCAGATGGTTCGTCGGCTCATCGATGAGCAGAAAGCTGTTTTCCTTTAGAAACAAGGCAGCTAGCTGCACTTTCGTTTGTTCGCCGTTCGATAAAGTATCGAAGGGCCTGTATAAAACGTCCTCCGACACCTTGAGCAGGGAAAGCTCGCGCAGCAGCTCCCAATGCTGATAGTCCGGGCATATGTGGTCGATGATATCCAGCGTATTGTAGTCTTTATTTTTGATAGGGAATGGAAAATATTCAAAGCTGACATCGGCAGAAATGGTGCCATTGTATTCATAGCTGCCGAGCAGCAAATGAAGAAAGGTCGTTTTTCCCCGGCCATTTCTTCCTGTAAAGCCCAGTTTCCAGTCGGTATCGATTTGAAAGCTAACCTGGTCGAAGATGTTATCGTAGCTGCCTTCATAGGCAAATGTAAGATTCGTCACTTTAATTAAGGACATGAAAAATTCCCCCTTTTGAAAAAAAATAAAAAGAGCTACAAGAAAGTTACCCTTCTTGTAGCTCAAAAAAATACAGCAAATTCAGCCCGCTGCGGGCCAAATAAGCCTATATATTTGAGTGAAAAGAATAAGTAACTTTCTTGCACGCAAAGAACAAAACACGATGTTTTATTCTTCAAACGTTCAGCAAGAAAGTCTACATTATCCTCTTCAGCTCCTATCGTTAAGTTTAGTGAATTTTAACATATCCTTTGTTTGGTTGCAACCCTCGCTGCTTTAAATATGGATGCTATGAAAATGCCGCTCATTATGCGGGCTTGTTCGCCTTCTTTTTGCTGTCGATGCTGCCCTGAGCATTCAGTGCAGTTATCAGCTTGTCACCCTCGACATCGAGGTTAGGCAAAATGCGATCTAACCATTTTGGCAGCCACCAAGCTTTATCTCCGAAGACAGCCATGACGGCTGGAACCAGCGTCATACGGACAATGAATGCATCGATAAGGATGCCTATAGCCAGCGCGAAGCCGATCTGTTTGATCATGGCATCAGGTGCGAAAATGAATCCGGCAAAGACGGATACCATAATGACAGCAGCGGCAAGAACGATGCGGCTTGCTAGATCATAGCCGTGGACGACACTGTCCGTTCCTCTATGGCCATGCACATAAGACTCGCGCATAGAGCTGACAAGGAAAACCTGGTAATCCATCGCCAGTCCATAAAGAATGCCGGTAACAAGAATAGGCATAAAGCTTAGCAGCGGGCCGCCTGTGTCAAAGCCGAAGAGTGAATGCATCCATCCCCACTGGTAAACGGCTGTAGTAAGGCCGAACGTTGCAAGTATGCTGAGAATAAATCCGACCGTCGCTTTAATGGGAACGATGATCGAGCGAAACACAAGCAATAGAATAATGATAGACAGAATGACGATAATGCCGACATACAGAGGGAAAGCCTCCGACAGCTTAGACGACATATCAATATTAATAGCGGTGAACCCAGTAACGCCTAGCTTAATATCCGTATTTTGCGCAATGCTAGATTCTGGGGCACGCAGATCGTTTACTAGATCCTTCGTTGCCAGGTCCGTTGGGCCTGTTTTGGGAATCAGGCTAATAATCGCCATATTGCCCGTTTTATTCACACCCATCAGTGTGACGAGTGAAACATTGTCATGCTTTTGAAGCTCTTGGACGAGATTGCCGAGTTTTTCAGGAGTAAATGTATCGGAGGCATTTTGCGGCTCGCCCACCAGAAGCAGGGGACCGTTGAAGCCTTCTCCGAATCCTTTGGAAATCGCGTCATAGCTCTGCCTTGCAGCTGTATCGAGGTTTGCCGAGGCGCCAGAAGGAATCCCGAGCTCCATTTTCGTAACCGGAATCGCTGCCGTGCCTAGAACGATGATCACTCCGATAATAATAAGCCAGCGATATTTCACCGTTCCCTTAACCCAGCGAACCGAGATGCCATTCTGAACTTTATGGTCAGAGCTGCTGTTTTTCATGCGGACTTTAGGCGAGCAAATCCGTTCGCCTACGAATCCAAGCAGAGCAGGCAGAAGAGTCAGGGCTAGCAGCACCGTGACGAAAACCGTCACACCAGCAACCATTGCCATCGTCGACAAGAACTCAATGCCAATAACAAGCATGCCGAACAAAGCAATAATAACCGTTAATCCTGCAAAAAATACGGCGCTGCCAGCTGTACCTACAGCTCTGCTCGCAGCTTCACGCGCACTTAAGCCTTGGTCTAAAATCATGCGGCGTTGACGATTCACAATAAACAGGGAATAGTCGATACCGACAGCGAGTCCAATCATAATCGCCAAAATAGGCGTAATATCATTGACCGAAATGAATTTCGAGAGGGCATACGCGCCTCCAATGCTAATCGCTACGCCAAAAAGAGCGGTAAGCAGCGGCAGACCCGCAGCAACAACAGAGCCAAGCGTAATAATAAGCACAACGGCTGCCACGAGAAGCCCGATTGCTTCTGTCGAGCCTATGGCTGGCGTGCTCTTAAGCGAATCGCTAGGTATAGCTGTAATGCCGGAATTGTTCTGCTCGACGGCTGCGACGGCGTTGATTACAGCGTCTGGTACGGATTTGGGCAGGGAAGCCTGCTGCTCGGTGAATTGGAACTGGAACAGGGCAAGACCGCCATCAGATGAGAGCATGACCCCTATTACCGGAACGCCATCTACCATCAAAGGGCCATAAGGAGGCATTTCAGCGGCGCTTGGCTGTTCCGTTTGTGTTCCTTGGGCTGCTTGTGTTTCTTGGCTCGCCCCTGCAGCCGCGGCGCCCGTTTGGCTGCTATCAGCCGCTGCCGCCGCCGAAAGGCCAGCTTCCGCAGCTAATTTGGCAGGATTAATGACATAGTCTACATTATAAACGTCATTAACAGCCTTCTGGATTAAAGCTAAACGTTCCGGCGTATCCAAACGTTCACCAACAGGTACCGTAAAGGCAATGCTGGCTTGTCCGCCAGAGGCTTCGGGAAGCTCTTGCGTTAGTTGATCGAGTACCTTCTGCGATTCTGTGCCGGCAATTTTCATTTCGGAGCTGGAATGGATGCCGTTGACTGCGAGCATAGCGATTACGACGCCAAGAATAGCGATCCAGCCGATGAGAAATTGCCATGGCTTATCGTAAGCGGATTTCCCTAGCTTGTACAAAAATGTTGACATGTGATGTTAATCTCCTTTATATCATGACGAATGGTGGTCAGTGGTCATAAGTGGCTAGAAACCCTTCCGCAAATACTCGAACATCGAATTTAAATATTGCTCGAATGGGATCGCAGCTGTCGGTTCAGCTTCTGTCTCGCCCGGAAGCAGGACGTTCAGACTGCCGTCAAGTATCGGCACAAACGCTCCATAAACGGCTCCGACTAGAAGATGGGTATACCCGTCTTTATAACGTCCGCGGGCGAAGGGCTCCAATGCTTCCTGAGCTGCCATTTGCAAACGGCGGAAAACGCCCAGGATATACGGTTCAAGGGTAGGGTATTGCTTGGAAAGAGAGACGAATTTGCGAATTTTAAGCAAAAACTCAGCAGTAAACTGCATCTGCATCAGGCTGTACAAAACATCAAGCGGTGTCGCTGCTGGTGGCAAGCCCGCAAGTAATTTCTCATATTCCTCTACACTCGTTGTTGGGACAGCAACGGCAGCAACGGCGTCTTCTTTGCAGGAAAAATAGTTGGCAAACGTTCGTCTGGAATATCCGGCTTGCTGCACAACGTCGTCGACTACGAAGCCATCCAAACCTTTTTCAAGCGCGAGCTCGAAGGCGGCTTCGGCTAGGGCAGAGGCTGTCGCTTCTTTTTTTCTATCACGCAAGGTTTGTTTAGCGATCAATGACTACACCTCCTTTGTAAACTCGTATAAATCGAAAAAGCATATCTTATACAACTGTCATAAATATTATTGCCCAAAATGCAAAGATGCACAATGGGCAAGTTTTTCGATATTGTGAACGTTACTTAGAGAAATTGAACGTGATTTTTTCTTGGAAGCAACTATTGAAAATTTTAGATACAGATATTCGCATGCTCGCTACCTGCCAAGGGATTGAGCATGACCTTAGGCGTGTTCCTTTGAATATAGTATTTAAGTTAATATATTAAGTAAGTAAAGTGTTTTGCGAGAAGGTTTATTCTAAATCGATTTTTAATCGCGTTATTATAGGTAAGCTGATACTCGTTTAGCCGTTATTTTATGCGATCGCAATCTCAGATGATCGTTTGATAGAACTTTAATGAGGAGGCGGATTTTGGTGAGCCAATCACAATTGGACCTTTTACTAGAAGGCTTGGAGGCGGGGAGCCTGCTTACGGAACCAACATTTTTTGAACTGGATGCTGATCAATATTTAGATAGGCGTGATGCGAATGATAACGAATGGATTACGGCTTCAGAGCGATGGGAGCTCTATGCTGATGGTTCTGATGTGGAAGAGAGCGAACAAATACGCGCGGGGCGTGAACAAGCGTTTAAGCAAGCATTTCGCTTGACAGAAAACCATGATTTGGCGGGGTATATAAGCGATGATATTCGTTTGATCTGCATGGCTTTAAAGCAGGGCGGGGGCGAAGATCCGGTTATTAAGCAGATGCTATCTTCCTATTTGCAAGGCCAATTGCCTTTCTTAAGCTAGATGCCGTATATGGAATAATCGTGATGTGCCGCACCGTAACCGTTTCATTTAAGGCAGCTAGAACAAGGGATAACCCCTATGCCTAGCTGTCTTTTTGCTTGCATCATTGCCGCTGCCTGAAGGCATAGTCGCTTTAACTATTTTTCCCGTGAAAAAAATCAATCAGCCCCTCCGTTAATTGTTGATGCGAGCGGCTAATAAAGCGATCCGTACAGTACATCAGCTCCATATGGCGTACAGGCGTAGGCCCTGTAAAAGGGATAGCTACAATGTCCAGGCGTTCTGGAAATAGACGAAGCAAGCCTTTCGGCTGAATAGTAGCGCCTACCCCAGCAGAAACTAATTGCAGCAAGGAATGAGCCGAGCTGGTTTCCATAACAGTAGCTAATTCGAAGCCTTCTTTGATGCAAACCTCATCCACTAAATCACGGCCGAGAAAGCCTTTCGGATACATAACTAATGCATGCTGCTCCAGCTCTTGCAGCGTAATTTTCTTTCGGTTAGCAAGCTCGCTTGCTGCATGAACGAAGAGCTGATAGGGCTCCGAGCCAAGCGGGACTTGAATTAATCTTTTATCAGGCAGGCCTTGCAAGCCAATACCGATATCGACTTTATGGCTAAGCACTTCTTCTTGCACATGGATAGTTGAGAAAACCTGCAGCTGGATGTGAGGATACTTCGTCTTAAATGCAACGAACAGCGGGACGAGCTGAAAATCCAAATCCGAGGGTAGCACGGCCAGACGGACAGTGCCGCCTTCTCCAGATAGAAGCTCCTTTATCGCATTTTTGGCATCCCGTTCTGCTTGCAGCATCTTAACCCCGTAATGCGCCAGGAGCTTGCCGGCTTCCGTTGCCACCACCTTTTTACCGATGCGGTCAAAAAGCGGCGTGCCGAGCTCAGCTTCAAGGATGCGAATTTGCTGGCTTAATGTGGGCTGTGAGATGCCAAGCCTTTCGGCAGCCTTCGTAAAATGAAGCAGCTCAAATACGGCCATAAAGTACTGTATATTGCGATTGTCCATACAGCAGCTCCTTTGAATGATAGTATTTTACTATCATTATAATATAAATTATAAAATTGATCGATGAAACGTGGCGCCATATACTTGATGAAGGGTTACCAAGCTAAATAGAGAGAGGCAGCACGTATGAAAAAATATTTTTTATTGTTAGCCATATTTATCGCAGCTTTAAATCTAAGACCGATTATTACATCGGTTGCCCCTTTGCTTCGTACGATGCAAAACGATTTGGCAATGAGTGGACTGACCGCGAGTCTGCTAACGACATTGCCTGTCTTATGCATGGGGATTTTTGCTCCAGCGGCAACCGCGTTACGTGATCGAGTAGGTCTTGAGCGAACTATTTTTATTGCATTATTTCTCATTACAGGGGCAACCGCTTTGCGGGGGATCGTTAGCTCCGTCTTTATATTGATTGTAAGTGCGCTAGTTGGCGGAATCGGAATCAGCTTGGCAGGGCCGCTGCTGTCGGGGTTTATTAAAAAATATTTCCCCACAAAGCCCGGCATTGTAAGTGTGTATTCCGCTTCGATGACCGTAGGGGCAGCCATTGCCTCTGCATTTGCCATACCTTTATACAATCGCAGCAATCACAGCTTAACGCTGACTTTGTCATGCTGGGCTATTTTCGGCGTGGCGGCCTTAATTGTTTGGTCGGCTTTTCTTGGAAACAGGGGGAGCAAGGGGAACGAGGGGAACGAGGGGAACAAGGAGAGCCAAGAAAGCTTAGTACGATCTAGCTCGAAGCTGCCAATCCGCAATAAAAAAGCGGTTATGTTAACCTTATTTTTCGGATTGATGGCCAGTGTGTTTTATTCGGTTACGGCGTGGATTTCACCGATCGCCCTAAATTTCGGGTACAGCGCAGCAAGCGCGGCTATGCTCCTTACCGTGTTTACGATTATTCAAATTCCGGTATCGTTGACGATTCCCTTTCTTGTAGCTAGGTCTGGGAAACGGCGATTTTATCTGGTCCTTTGCAGTGTGTCTGAGCTAATCGGGATTGTTATGCTGCTCTTCCATCTGCCGATGCTGCCAGCTGTAATATTGCTTGGCATTGGAGCGGGAGGATTGTTTCCACTGGCGCTTATGCTGCCGATTGTCGAAACGGATACACCAGAGGAGGCAGGAGCATGGTCAGCGATGTCTCAGTGTGGGGGCTACATCATTGGCGCAATGGGGCCCTTATTAATTGGGGCGATTTATGATCGTAGTGGGAGCTTTATGGCTGCGCTATTTACGCTGCTTGCTGTTATTGTGGTGATGATTGGGGTGCAGGTGGTTATAACTGGGGGGAAGGGGAGGGTCAGGCAAGTGTGTAAATCAACATAAGATATTATTGACTTTAATAGACTTGAGACTACCTCTACGGTTATTGATACGAGGGGAATTGACAGTAATATTAGTAAAGAGAAAGATGGTTCTGAGGTTAAAGAAAGAGACTCTTTTAGACGAGAGGATATTTTGTATTATATCGATAAGAAACAAGATGAATGTATATTCCTTTTTATAGATGGTATAAAAGCTGCACCTGCACAAGATATACTAGATACACCTTTATCATCATTTTAGTCTGGCGGTTGAAAAGGCTTATGATCGTATCTATATTGAGGCAAAGAATGATGTTATTAAAAAGGTTAATGAGTTCTTAAACTATATAAACATAACTAAATTGGAAGAAATATACTATAAAGCATTTTTAGAGAAAGTTCAGAGGGGATATCTAGAACAAAGAGCAAGTTTAACTGAGAATTATAAAGAACTGTTAATTGAAAACTTTAGAACTGAATCTTGGAGAAAAGTAGTAAATGAATATGGTAGAGGTAGTGGCAGATATACAAAGGACGTTTGTAGCATATATATGGCTGAAATTACAAGACTGGATGAATTGTATCCATTTAGAGAATCCTTTAATAATTCGTGGTCAACGCTTATAGAAGGCAATAATTTAGTTAAGAAAGAGTCTACAGGTCAATAGAATAGGAGGATAAAGTAAAAAAACGCAATCCTTATCAGGTTGCGTTTTTTTATTTGGTGGAAAGCCCAGTGGTTCAGTCCTCACGGTAGAAGTTTATGCGAAAACATTAATGAATTGGCATTATGGAGGAGCACGACATCTGATAAGGCGAGTTAAAAAAAAGACAATTAATTGGAATCGAAAGGCTTCTTTTTTGTCTATTATACAAGTGCAGATTCTAACAATTTAAGTAAATTGTTTTACATATTTAATGTTTTGTTGTAATATGTAAATCAGAAAGGTGTGTGGATATGATTGGCGATAAACAATGCAAAACGTGCAAGGAGGTCAAACCAAGCACCGAGTTTTACTCGCAAGATAATATTTGCAAACAATGTGTTAGATTAAAAAGTAAAGAAAATCTCTTAAAGCGTGCGTTAGAACCAAAGGAGTTCGTCGTTGAAAAACAGTGCGCTCGTTGTAAGAGAATAAAACCTAGATTTGAGTTCCTTATAGATAAATATACAAAAGACGGATTGCGAAACTCATGCCATGATTGTGAGAAATTGTTACAGCTTGAGTACGATCTGGCCGTTAAAGCAAGGCGCGAAGCAAACCCTGACTTTTACCAAGTAGCCGAAAAGAAGTGCTCTCATTGTAAGGAAGTTAAACAAAGAAGTGAGTTCAGCAAACACAGCTACTCATTAGATGGTTTACAAACTTATTGTAAAGCATGTAGGGGAGTGCTAGAAAAGAAGCGAAGAGAGAAGCTTAAGGAACAAGTCTTAGAAAGCGTAATTATAGAGAAACGATGCAAAAATTGTAGAGAAACTAAACAAGCAATGGAGTTCACAAAGAGCTTCAGTTCTAAGGATGGATTTTCAAATACTTGCAGAACGTGTATGTCTATTCAATATCGTAATCGAAAACGTGAAAAGCAGATCAAAGAACGAATAGAGGCAATCGGTTATGTTGAAATCGAGAAAGTCATCCCGAAGGATATTGACTTGAACCAGATCAAGAACTGCACTAAGTGCAACATGGAGAAAACTCTTCGTGAATTTAACTATAGTTATACTGTAAAAAAGTTCCGTCCCGAGTGCAAACAATGCGGTAAGGAAACTAGGCGCAATTATGCAGTGAATAACGAGATAGAGCGGTTACAGCGTTTAAAACAAAGGAGAGATTCTGAATGATTGAGCAAGAAATAAAGAGTCAAGATAAATACACTGAAGTATTTGTAACAAAAGACTATGGTAGGTTTAATACCATCGATGGAAACAGAATTATTAACGAATTGCATGTAAAACGTCTTATTGAGTCCATGCAACAGAAACAATTAATTACACCAATTATCGTTAATGAGAAGCATGAAATTATTGATGGTCAGCACCGCTTTAAATCACAATCAATATTGGGGCTGCCGGTATACTACATTGTATGTGCGGGATACGGTCTATCAGAAGTTCACCGATTAAATGAAAAGAGCAATAATTGGAAGCCGATTGACTTTCTAAATGGTTACGCGACTTTCGCCGAAAAAGAAGAAAAATTCTTTGACTACGTTTTGCTGAAGGATTTTATCGAAAGTAATGCTATTACACCAATTTTAGGAATTTCTTTAACAAAAGGAGAATTAAACGAACTGGATGCAATGACTGCGTTTAAAAATGGTCACTATAAGGCGAAGAACATTGAAGAAGTGCAACTGTTTATGGACCTACTCGAAGATTTCTCGCCGTACTTCTATGAAACATATAAGTCAACAAAGTTCATTAAAGCATTCCTACTGTTTTCAGGAAGCGCGAAATACAACCATGATATCATGACAAAGAAACTTGGATACATGAGTGGTTTCCTGCAACAACGGAATCAAATTAGTCAATACTTGGATATACTTAGTGATATTTATAATACAAGGCTTTCAGAGAAAAGTCGTATTCATTTTAAAGGTGAAAAAGAACTTTAATAGAATCGAGGGACATAATGACAAAATCAAAGACGACTAGTAGCTTCAGATTCGATATCGATTTTATTGATTTGCTGAACACATGGTCATTTGTAAGTAAGAGAGAGAAGGGGGCTCTCCTGCAGGAAGCATTCCGAGAGTATACCAAAATGAAGCAGAACTCGGACATTGCAGAAAAAGTAAATATGATCCTGGAAAGTTTGAAAGAGGATTGAGTCGCGGAGGTGGTCACTAACGATATTTCAGGTTTTAATTAAACGTTCATAATAATCTAATCAAATGGTGATTGCTAGAGTTGTTCTGAAAAATCTGGAAGACTGTTAATCAGGTGGACATAGAGTTATTTTCCCTGAAAAGATCTAAAAAGTAATTGAGTATAGGTTATAGCTAATAGTAGCAGAACATTTTTTGGTTTGAATGAATTGTAAGGAGAGGTCGGCCAATGACAGAAGATTTATATAATCTTTTTATATCAGGAGATGAAAATGCTTGGGAATCTAATACAAAAATATTTGATTTAGACCGTTGTCTCCGAGAGTATACTGAAAAAGATATTGTTGGAAAGTTCGGTAAGTTAGGAAAAACAGACATTGATGAGATTAAAAAACTTCCATGCATTTTTGCATATGAAGACTATTGTGTTAAGGATGCTAGCATTGGTTATATGACAGATATAAAAGTACGACAAGCTGGGGTTAAAATTACGATCCAGAAAGTGAAAGAACTTTCATTAGAAACTCTACACAAATTGCAATTTGAGTTAGATATAAAAAGTTGGGAATTAAATAGAACACATTGGGCAATAAAGAAAGTTAATCTATATAAGGAATTGCAACACATAGGCATTGACTTTAATAGTATAAAAACAGGCCCGCCTGTAGACATAACTAAGCATCAGTTTGACGTCTCTTTTACATTTGCAGGAGAATTTAGAAATGTAGTTGAACAAGTTGTAAATGAGTTTGAAAAGATAGCAGGCATAAACAAAATATTTTACGATAATAACTATATTAGTCAACTAGCAAGGCCCTCCTTAGATACACTATTGCAAGATATATATAGAAATCGTTCAAAATTAATTGTTGTATTCTTATGTGAGAAATATCAAGAGAAAGAGTGGTGTGGCCTTGAGTTTAGAGCAGTTCGGGAGATGATAAAAGAAAAAGTCATGAATAGAATTATGTATATACGACTTGATACTGGACATATTGATGGCGTGCTTAGCACTGACGGCTACATAGATGGAACAAAATTCACTCCACAACAATTAGCCAATTTTATTAATGAGCGTCTTAATTTTCTTGAATAATTTTGCGAAATTCCATGGCGGTAAAGTATGCATAGCATGCGAGAGGTCAGGGGTTAATTCTTGAGGAATCAAGGGTTTTTAAATTTATTAGAGGAATACCATTAAAGCAATATCATCAAAATATATATCTTGGGGGCGAAAAAACTGTATGCCCTTACGTACCGTTTTCTTTTGAGACAATTTCTGCTTTCGGAGACAATATAGTGTTGAATGTATTGGCAGTCGCCTGATCTATCGATTGTAGAGCGTGACCGTAATGGATATCTGCATGTCCAAGTCGGCTTGAAATCGTTTGAGAATGAACACCTTGATTATAAGTAAAGTTGCAGATGTATGACGTAAGTCGTGAAAACGGACTTTTTTTAAATGATTTCGCTTTAAGAATCTTCGAAACCATGAACCTGGTACAGTATGATAATACGGTACTCCGTTTCAAGAGGAAAAAACGAAGAAGCGCTTTGTTTGCTCCAAAAGGTCTCCGACATTTTCTTTTGACTTTTTCGCTTGATATTGATAATTCTTCAATTTGGGTATAAGTGAATCGGAAATCTTGGCGGAATTAATTCTTAGTTTTTGATACTTTGATTATATTATTTCCGTCAACATAACTTAGTGATTGTACAACTTCTAGCATATTTCGCAAGAGTTGCTATTGAAGGTTTTGGCAGGTGGTGTGAGTTGGGAGAACAAATCGACCACGTATCGGTTAAAAGCACTAAAAACGGTGCGTAATTGGCAAGAAGAGATCATCATTTACCATCGTTGTCGTTGGACAAATGCTGCAGTAGAAGGTCGTCAGACCCTTAAATATTTTATTTAAGACAATTGTTTTTTTAAAATAGGATCTAACTTACAGAGCAGAAGTAGGGGGTTATCGAAGATAATAATAGAGAGGTTGGGAATGGATATGCCCCTACCTCTCTATTTTTTAATCAAGTATTTAATCTTTTTAGTAAGGACCGAGCACAGTCCAAACATCGTAGAGATTACTATTCAGATCGGGACGTTGATTTTGCGTCCACCATTTGGCTTTATACTTCACTCCGTCATAAGAAACAATGTCATCTTTAACATAAACGGAGGAAGCGCTCCATGGAGTAAAGGAAGCGTCAACTTGAACCGTCACCGAGTTATTTTCCGTAGACAAATTACTAAAGCCATCCCGAGCCTTGACAGTAAATGTATATGAACCGCTTGTTAATCCACTGATCGTAGCGGAGTTGCTAGTCGTTCTTGCTTTTGGAAATGGATCGTTATTCACATAAATGTCATAACCGATCAATCCAACATTGTCCGTAGAAGCTGTCCAATTCAAGTTAACTGTCTCAGTGATCGTACTAACAACTAGATTGGTTGGTGCTAGTGGTGCCTCTGTGTCGTTAGGTACGGCACCTGGCGTAGGTAAATTTGATATAATTTGCTTCAAATTAGGTAGGGTGCCGATTCTATCATTTGCCATATCGGAAGTCGGGGTATTGAACGGTAACCATCTCAGTATTCTACGAATTTCAGCTGGCGAATACGGCTCGCCGAAATTAGCTTTAGCAATCCCTTGCAGTTGTAGAATCGCGCCTACAACGACAGGTGAAGCGGAAGATGTTCCATTGAAATAGTCGGTATAACCAGTTGTCGAAGCCGTACTTGTTGCACCTAAGGTAGCAACGTTCTCACCAATACCGAAAACGTCGATTCGATTGCCATGGCTACTAAAGTCGAGTCTGTAGTGAGGCGCAGTTGATGATCCCGCTCCAACAAGTATTGCTCCAGAATCTTTGAAATCTGGGAGATCCCGATTGTAGATGTATTTATTATCCCAATGCTGGTACTGATCGAGATCAGCACCACCGTTGGCTCCCGCTTCTACAACGACAATACCTAAGCTTGTTGCATATTGGATTGCATCAAACTCTGCTGGCTGTGTTTCGATAGGTAACCAAGGACCGCCAAAACCGATCTGTATTTCGAGCAGAATAACGTCACCTGGAGATAATACTTGTGTGGCCGCTAAAATGGCTTCTGCTGCGCCACCTGAACGAACTAAAGAGGATACAATGGGCGTTGCTTTGTTAGCTAGCCCGATATTGCCGATAGCATTGTCAACCGCGGATACAACCCCGAGTACAGCCGTACCATGACTACCATCTCCATCATTAATGCCGCCTGGCAAAAGCTGTATGTTATGAGCAGCTAGATCTTCATGATTTAATGCCCAACTCCACTCGATATCGGCCCATTGGGTACCTTTGCCATCGCCACCTTCAAATTGCCAAGCATACGGAGCGTTAATACCTAGAGGATCTGCTTGCGCATATTTTTGAAATGAGAAGCGTGGATCGTTATCTGGAAGGACAGTTGTTGTGTTCGGAAAAGGTGTATTGGCTAATTCTGGTTTTTTGCTTAAATATGCTTCCTCAACGAGCGACAAGCTTCGCAACTTTTGTACCAACTGTTCGACGTCAGCGCCAGCAGGAATTTTGGAATAATAATAGCGATCAAACACGGATGCAAACGGACTAGCAGTCATGCCTTTGTTAGCTGACGGTAAAAATTGCTGCGAGATTAGCGGGTCAAACGATAATTCTGGGACAGCTGATAGCGGCGATACTTCTTGTTGCAATTGAAGTTTTCCTTCTTTACTTGGAAGGAAGGCTTGTTTTTTAAGTTTGACAACAATTTTTTCTTCGAATATTGAAGCTGCAGTATTTGAGAATGATGTACTCGTCGGAGAGGGCTGTCCAATTTCTGAAGCGTATGCTCCATTTGACAAAGTACTTAATGATAAAAGCAAGGTCGAGGCTAGAGCGACGGACAACGTTTTTTTTAATTGGGAATAAGTATGTGTAATCGTAATCTCTCCTTTGTAATCGTTTCTTTTTCTAGTTCCGAGCACTACCGTTTAGCAGTCAAAAGTAATCAAAAAGCTGAACGCTAGCAATAAAGAGTAGACGAGTGCGATAGGTTACGTTCTGATGAAATGCGAATACAATTCTATCATTCCCTTCTATTCAATATGTTTATTTTTTGTTTTATCTGGTTGAATAGGCTAACAATTTACAGTATAAATTAAGGGAAATATTGGATCAAACCTGAGGTAAGCGTAAACAACGACAGTAATATAAAGATATCAAGTTCAAACTTCTATTTTCTCTATTTCCCATAGGTTCAATAGGAGATAATGTCGAATAATTAGCTTTTAATGTAATTTATTGTTGTGAGCTGAGTCTAAACTCCTAATTTTGAAAAAGAAACCGACTAATCCGGTAGAGCGCGTCGCTGGCAGCGATGAGGTCAGGGGTTCGATCCCCCTAGGCTCCATACTAAAAAACCTTGTAACAACGGCATTTCCCGAAGTTACAAGGTTTTTTAGATGTCATTTATTGACTAAAAATCTATTCGTGGTCACACGTTTGGTCACAGTGCTAGTATTTTTGAGCTATTGTAGAGGGATTTCATTGAGTAAAATGATTCAAACGTGTGGGGAAATAGCATATAGGTTCAAATATTCAGCCTTGATTAATCGATTGTCCAAATAACATATCCCATATTGCGAAGCGGTCTGCTTATGGACTGAAGGTAAAACATGAGAGTAAGTATCGAGAGTTACTCTGATGTCTGAATGTCCTAGAATTTCTTTAACAACTTTAGGGTTTATATTTTGGGCTAACATGAGTCTCGAAGTGATTCGACTTCTGTTTTGATTTCCTGTTTGCGTTCCAGAGATGTTCCTCGCTGAGAAAATTCCAGCGCTAATTTTACATGCCGTCCGGCAAGAACCAACAGCCGTTCACGATAAATCTCATTTTCGAGTACCATCCACAAACAGCTTTCCATGTATTTCACCCCACTTACTCTAATTGAACAAATAAGAAAGCTGCGGCACTAAACCGCAGCTTTCAGTTAATCTTCTGTTAGTTCTTTGTATCGCTCCATAGTAATCTTGCTCTGTGACAATACGTAATCCTTGATAGATAATTTCGGAATGCGGTATCCTTTCATTTTGATAGCTTTAATTTGCTGAATATGTTAATGCCAAAGAACCATCGAGTTAATGATTGAGAGCCACAGTGTTAATTAAATAGAGCTAAGTTGTTAACGGTGAGAGCCACTTTAGAATTAGGCTGTGAAAAACATTATAGAGAGTGGTCATTAAAATAAAGAGCAGAGCTTAGACTTTTATGAAGAAAAGAGATTTTTGTGGTATTATATGTAATTATGGATTGTGAAATAAATGGATTATTTGAAAATGGGGGAATCAATATATGGAACGTAAAATTCAACTAATGGAAACCTACGTAAATATCGACTTTGGAAACTCACCCTTTTTAAAATTAGATAAAGGGTTGCAATTCAATACTTTTCAATCAAGGGAATAACAACAGGTAGACCGATACCAAATGCTTTTAAACTATATGGTACTTTATTAGGAGGAATGAGAAATGGGTTATTTATATCATTTGGCGGTTATCAACTGCACTTTTTTGAAAATGAGCTTGAAACTCTTCATTTAGATTTGAATAGCTTTAAAGTTGGTAAGTTCAAAATATCAAAGTTGATCATTGGTGTTGAAAATCCTGAAGAAATAAGTAAAAATATTTCCGAAAGAGTGAAGTGATAATTTGTTGATGAACTGTTCTTTGAACTAACGTCGAACGATAGTTGAATGGGGTGATTGATTGCCTCTCGCGAGGACTACCTATCTGTATAGGTATCAGGGTTATAATATAGAAATCAATTTTTATATTTTCCTCAAAGTACAAAAAACGCCTTTAGGTAACAGGAAATGAATGGATAATGTCGAATGTAGGTCTTAAGGCTTGATTCTCATCTCATCCTAGCTGTGGAAGGGTGGTTTAAATGAATATTGCTAAGTTAAAAGCAATGAATTTTAGAGGCATAAAAGAATGTGAGATTTTTTTGATTGGTAAAACTGTACTCGTAGGAGATAACAATATTGGAAAATCAACATTGCTTGAAGCCATAGACCTTGTCCTTGGACCAGAACGACTTGCAAGGTTTCCCGTTATTGATGAACATGATTTTTATGCTGGTGAGTATCTGAATGAAAATAATGAAGCAATCGAAATTTTTATAGAGGTTGTTGTGATAGATTTAAGTGAAGAGCAGCAGAGACATTTTAGAAATCATCTTGAATGGTGGGACAATAATAAAAAAACATTGCTGGAAAGTCCCCCGCCAGAAGCTACAGATGAAAAAGGTGTAGAGGCTGCATTAAGAGTGTGCTTTAGAGGGAAATATGATAGTGACGAAGATGACTTTTTAGGGAAAACATTTTTCATGTCGCCTCTGAAAGAGGATAGTTCATTTGATATATTTGGAACCAAGGATAAGAGGCAGTGTGGTTTCTTATACTTAAGAACTCTTAGAACAGGATCACGAGCATTGAGTTTGGAGCGAGGATCGCTTTTAGATATCATAATCAAATTAAAAGAAATACAACTTCCTATGTGGGAAGAAGTATTATCGCAACTTCGGACTATATCTGTGGCCGAAAATCCTGATCTAGGAGTATCCGATATCCTGCAATCGGTTCAAAGCGCTGTTCGTTCATTTGTTCCATCTGATTGGGCCGACAAGCCACACTTCCGAGTTTCAGACTTAACGCGCTCAAATTTAAGAAAGATCCTTACTGTCTTTATGAGTACAGGGGCATTGCGTCAAAATGGCGAAGAGTATGCTGCTCCATTCCAACATCAAGGTACTGGTACTATAAACACATTAGTACTTTCACTATTATCTATGATTGCGGAGTTAAAACAAAATGTAATTTTCGCTATGGAAGAACCAGAAATAGCAATTCCACCTGCTACCCAAAAGAGGATAATTCAAAGCATCTGTTCTAAGTCGGCTCAGGCTATTTTTACATCACATTCACCATATGTTCTTGAGGAGTTCGCCCCGTCCGAAATTCTTGTTATAAATCGTGTGAATGGAAAAGTTGAAGGTATTCCTGCTCAGTATCCTCCAACCATTAAACCTAAAAAGTATAGGGATGAGTTCAGAAGAAGATTTTGTGAAGCCTTACTTACACGGAGGGTATTAATAACAGAAGGAAGAACTGAATATGACTCCTTCCCAGCAGCGGCAAGGCGGTTACAGGAGCTTTATCCTTGTAAATTTAAAAGTCTCGAGGAACTAGGGTTTGCAATAGTTAATGCCGAGGCAGAATCACAAGTAGCTCCACTTGGCGAGTATTTTCGCGGTTTAGGTAAAACCACGTTCGCAGTTTTTGATAAACAGAACGAAACTAGTAAAGCAGCAATTGAGAAATCCGTGGATCATCCATTCGAGGCGCAGGAACATGGGTTTGAAGATGTAATCCTAAATGGTTCCCACGAAAGTGCTCTTCGACGATATGCTATGCTACTTGTGAAATCGGATGAGTGGCCATCGGGACTAAGTGTTCAAAAACCATCTGACGATATTGAAATGACTGAGTTAAAAAAATCACTACGAGTATTTTTGGGAAAATCAAAGGCTTCAGGTGTTACGGCTGATTTTCTGGGTCAGTGTTCGATGGAAGAAATGCCGGATTTTATTATAACTACTCTGCAGTCTATTCAAGCTCTTGTGGAGAGGAATATTGCTTCTGATAGCGAGGAAGGGCTTGAGGATGAAGAAGCAACTGAAGATTTTTTTGAATAGGACTTCACGTCTCTTAAAGAGGTGATCATATATGTTTGATCTTTCCGAAGAAAAGAAAAAATTATTGAAAACTGATGGAAACCAGCTAGTACTAGGGGGACCGGGATCTGGAAAGACAACAATAGCTTTGTTGAAAGCTAAAGATGGGATCGAGTTTGGTAATTTAAAACGAGGACAGAAAGTATTATTTTTGAGTTTTGCAAGGGCCACTGTATCGCGTATAGAGGAACAAGTTGGTCAGCTAATTACTAAATCAATTAGTAGTTATCTTGAAGTAAATACTTATCATAGCTTTACTTGGAATATATTAAAGAGTCATGGATACTTAATTAATTCTAATTTACCAATCAGATTGCTTACGCCACCTGAAGCTGCCACAAAGTTTGCAAATATAACAGGTGACAAAGAACGGAACGCGGAGAAATTAAGGTTATTTGAAGAAGAAGGAGTACTTCACTTTGATTTGTTTGCAAAATATACAGGTGATCTACTTCGGAGAAGTAACTCGCTTGCGAGTATAATCTCGGATTCATACCCACTTGTCATACTTGATGAATTTCAGGATACGAACTCTGATGAATGGGGGCTTATTCAAGTGCTGGGGCAATGGAGTACACTTATAGCCTTGGCTGATGCCGAACAACGTATTTATGAGTTCAGAGGAGCTGACCCAGCAAGAATAGGCCAGTTTATATCACACTTTGCTCCAAAGCAATTTGATTTTGGTATAGAAAATAATCGCAGCAAGGGAACAGATATTGTCCAATTCGGAAATGATGTGTTGACTGGAAAGAATATAGGGAAGAGTTATAAAAATGTACTTAGTTCTTATTATCCCTATAGGAATGGATATGGAGCTCACTTCGATTTGAAACTTGCTGTATTTCGTACTCGTAAAAAAATGGTTGATTTAGGTAGAAAAGATTGGTCCATCGCAGTTCTAGTTCCATCAAAGAAATTGATGTTGGAAGTATCGGATTTTTTTGATTCAGCACAATCGCTTCCAAAGAACAAAACTTTTTCGCGAATTGCTCATGAGGTAGCACTTGAAACTGCAGGCCCATCTTTAGCTGCTGTTTTGCTTTCTGAATTATTGGAATTAGGTTCACGAAAACAAATGCAAGCAACGAATCTTATAAAAAGTATTTGTGATCATTCTCGTGGGAGAAAAGGGAATGAGCCCCCGAGTAAAGATATTCTAGCTCTGACTGATGCGCTATTGGAATATATAGATACTGGAAAGGTTTTAGGTTCGAAAAGAAAAGCAGTTATTAAGGAATGCGAAGATATAGCAAAGAAGTGTAATGAACTCGATTTTTCAGGAAATCCTATTGAAGATTGGATGCTTGTTAGAAAAATTCTGAAAGAAAATGACTCCGATGTATTAAAGCAGCTCGTTTCGGATTCGAAATATTTACGTTTAATGAATAAAGGATCTGAATTAAGATCAAGTCTCGGCAATCTATGGAGAAGCCATGGAAATTATACAGGGGCGGTTCAGGCTGTTAAAACTTCACTTTTACAGGAGCATTTTTCTTCGTCAAGTAAAGTGTGGAGAGGTATTCATGTTATGACTATTCATAAATCTAAAGGAAAGGAGTTTGACGAGGTTATTATATATGAAGGCCGATTTCACGGCAAAATTGGTAATAGGCAGGATGACAAAAAAAGGCTAGATCAAGCTCGCTTAAATCTTCGTGTCGCAGTCACAAGGGCGAAGGAAAATGTGACCATATTAACACCAGAAAATGATATTTGTATATTCTTGAAAGGGTGATGTAATGCGGATTAGATGCAAAGACGCTGATATTATACTTTCAAAAAATGAACAGGCGTACCAGACCATTATTAAGAATATGAAAAGGGACAGTCACCTATATATATCGACATTTAATTTCAATATGCCAGACGAATTTGATGAACTTCTCATCAAAAAAATTGAGTATGTCAATGATTTAAAGGTGATTTTTAATGTCTATCATTTTGATGGTAATGTGGACAAGAAAACTAATCAACTTTTAACAAAATCACTGAAGAAAAATCCATTTGTTCAGTTTTTTTATGATAATAGCAATCATTCTAAAATAGTTAGTAATGGTAAGTTAATGTACATTGGTAGTTCCAATGTAACTTTAAATGCTAAAAACAATTTTGAAGCAGGAGTTATTATTGACGATATTGAAGCTATTAAACAAGTAGAATATGAAGTTTTTGATTTAGCATACCTTAGATGTACTTCAATTTTTACAGAACCAGTTTTTCCTATAATTATTCCCTTTCTAATGATTTCACAAGAATGCGATAAAGCATTTAATTACATGGAATATCTTATTGACTGCTTTAAAAGTTCAAGTTTAATCAGTGAGGATGATTTACCTGGGGAAGGTTCCATTATTATTCAATATATCGACAAGTATCGTCTGATGTTAAATGATGCTCGTGAAAATATGTTAAAATTCGCGGCTAAGGAAACCGATGAGTTTTTTATTATTGAGGAGTTATTTCACGAAATAATGACGAATCTTAATGAATTATCTGATAGCCACTTAGGTTCACATTTTCTTTCTCATTTCAATTTTATTGAAGATTACAGGAATGCAAATGAAGAATACAAGGATCTTTATTGGAAAATAAACACTTTTAGTTTTGAGACAGTATTATTAAAAGAACGTATATACTTATCAAAAGTGAGGTCAACTCTAGCTAAGCTTTATCACTTAAGGATAAAATGGATAGAATTGATTGGAATAAAAAAACATGCTGTATTTATGAACTCGAGCATCCCAGTTACATATTGGCTTGAGGAACCGTCAATGTCGAAAGCGTATTGGGAATTCTTTGTCTCTTAGTTATGTAAGGACCATTCTATCTTTACAGAGGAAGAAAAAACTTTGGTCACATTTCTGGTCACACTTTTTCTTTTACGAGCGCGACGGCGCACTCGAATGTAAAAAGACAAAACTCAAAAAAGCCTTATCTCACAAGGCTTTCCTACCCTCTTTCCTTAACGTACAAAACCCCATCTCTCCACTGGCAGCGATGAGGTCATCTAGAGAAAATAGTGTTAGTATAAACAGATATTGGGGTTCTTCTAAACCAAAGTTGAAGTCGAAAAGCCGCATCAACAGGCATACTGTTCATGTGGCTTTTATCGTTTGATATTCAAGCTAGAAGGAGTATGGGCAATTAAGCTCAAATTCGCGAAATCTTTATTGGACTGTCAGATATAAAGCACAGTGCAGCGAAAAATGCGCTCAGGCCGTCTAATAGGTGGAGGTGATCATTCAGTGAAGCTGGCCGGCTCGATTAACAAGGGAAATTTCCCGAAAGATCCCTCTCAAGCTCTAGAGCAGCTGATGGAAAGCTTTGGCTCGACGATCATGCGCACCGCTTATTTTTATACCGGAGATCAGCATCTCGCCGAGGATATCAGTCAGGAGGTATTTCTTCGCGCTTATCGCAATTGGAACTCGTTTCGTGGAGAGAGCGCTGTTAAAACCTGGTTGACGACGATCGCTATCAACGTTTGCCGGGATAAGATGGGCGTGCGAATGTTTACGGAACAGCCGACCGATCCGAGCTTGATGGAGCGGGGACGGATATTCAACGTGGAAGAAGAAGCGCTTAAAAGATTGCAGAAAAGCGAGATTTTGCGGCATATGCTGCGTCTGCCTCTGCCGTATCAAGAGGCTTTGTATTTATATTATTATCTGGATTTGGACACACGGGAAATTGCGAAAGCGACGTCGTCGCCAGAGGGTACCGTGAGAAACAGACTGCACCGGGCGCGCGAGGCGTTGGCTCGGGAAATGCGCAAGGAGGAGACAGCCGATGACGGACATGGAGCGTAATTTACGTCAAAATTTGCAAAAGGAGTTGGATGATATGTTGTTTTCTAAAATGGAATTGAGCGATAACGTTAAACAGAAGATCAGGAAGGAAGCCGCCACGGAGAAAAGAAGCAGCCGCCGCTTCGTTCTTCCGAAAGCCTGGCTTGCAGGAGCGGCAGCGCTGGTCGCGGCAGTCGTCATAGTGACGGGATTGCCGATGCTGCAAGAACCCGCCGCAGTCCCGACGCCTACGGATCATTCGCCTGGAATCGTGCTGCCCGGAAACGGAGGAGCCACAGGTTCGGAGTTGTCCCAATTGATTACAACTCCGTTAGAAACGGCGGAGGCAGCGAAAGCAGCTTTCGGCTCCGGTGTGCTTGTTCCTCAAGTCGCCCCGGAAGGCTTCAAGCTGGCTGAGATCGTCGGCGTGGGAATGAAGGACCAACCGCTCAGAGATTTAAACTTCACATACGGCTCGGGTGATAAGACGGTGACATTCAGCGCGAGCCGTATGCCGGCCGCGTTCCCGACGGACCTGTTCACACAGACCAAAGTGGGCGGAGCGGACGGCTTTATTTTCGAGCAAGCCGAGTTCACGGAGCTGTTCTGGGAGGTTGACGGCATTCAGTATGGCGTGTCCGGTCCGATTTCGGGCGACGAGGCCATGAAGGTAGCCGAATCGGTGGAGCCTTAATGAGTTGATTCGTGTTTATCGTGAATGAATATAATATAAAGGTCAAAACCCTTGAGGAATCAAGGGTTTTTTTGATTTTTTAGAGGGATATCATTAAAGGAATATCATTAAAATATAGATCCTGGGGACGAATTGGGGACGATAAAACGGTATGCGATTACGTACCGTTTTCTTTTGAGACAATTTCTGCTTTCGGAGACAATATAGTGTTGAATGTATTGGCAGCCGACTGATCTATCGGTTAAAAATACATTAATAAAGATACGTAATTGGCAAGAAGAGATCATCCTTTACCATCGTTGTCGTTGGACAAGTTTGTGAATATGTAAATATTTTATTTAAGACAATTGATTTTTTTAAATAGGAGTTTACTTACAGAGCAGAAGTAGGGGTTATCGAAGATAATAATAGAGAGGTTGGGAATGGATATGCCCCTACCTCTCTATTACTTAATCAAGTTTTAATCTTTTTAGTAAGGACCGAGCACAGTCCAAACATCGTAGAGATTACTATTCAGATCGGGACGTTGATTTTGCGTCCACCATTTGGCTTTATACTTCACTCCGTCATAAGAAACAATGTCATCTTTAACATAAACGGAGGAAGCGCTCCATGGAGTAAAGGAAGCGTCAACTTGAACCGTCACCGAGTTATTTTCCGTAGACAAATTACTAAAGCCATCCCGAGCCTTGACAGTAAATGTATATGAACCGCTTGTTAATCCACTGATCGTAGCGGAGTTGCTAGTCGTTCTTGCTTTTGGAAATGGATCGTTATTCACATAAATGTCATAACCGATCAATCCAACATTGTCTGTAGAAGCTGTCCAATTCAAGTTAACTGTGTCAGTGATCGTACTAACAACTAGATTGGTTGGTGCTAGTGGTGCTTCTGTGTCGTTAGGTACGGCACCTGGCGTAGGTAAATTTGATATAATTTGCTTCAAATTAGGTAGGGTGCCGATTCTATCATTTGCCATATCGGAAGTCGGAGTATTGAACGGTAACCATCTCAGTATTCTACGAATTTCAGCTGGCGAATACGGCTCGCCGAAATTAGCTTTAGCAATCCCTTGCAGTTGTAGAATCGCGCCTACAACGACAGGTGAAGCGGAAGATGTTCCATTGAAATAGTCGGTATAACCAGTTGTCGAAGCCGTACTTGTTGCACCTAAGGTAGCAACGTTCTCACCAATACCGAAAACGTCGATTCGATTGCCATGGCTACTAAAGTCGAGTCTGTAGTGAGGCGCAGTTGATGATCCCGCTCCTACAAGTATTGCTCCAGAATCTTTGAAATCTGGGAGATCCCGATTGTAGATGTATTTATTATCCCAATGCTGGTACTGATCAAGATCAGCACCACCGTTGGCTCCCGCTTCTACAACGACAATACCTAAGCTTGTTGCATATTGGATTGCATCAAACTCTGCTGGCTGTGTTTCGATAGGTAACCAAGGACCGCCAAAACCGATCTGTATTTCGAGCAGAATAACGTCACCCGGAGCTAATACTTGTGTGGCCGCTAAAATGGCTTCTGCTGCGCCACCTGAACGAACTAAAGAGGATACAATGGGCGTTGCTTTGTTAGCTAGTCCGATATTGCCGATAGCATTGTCAACCGCGGATACAACCCCGAGCACAGCCGTACCGTGACTACCATCTCCATCATTAATGCCGCCTGGCAAAATCTGTATGTTATGAGCGGCTAGATCTTCATGATTTAATGCCCAACTCCACTCGATATCGGCCCACTGGGTGCCTTTGCCATCGCCACCTTCAAATTGCCAAGCATACGGAGCGTTAATACCAAGAGGATCTGCTTGCGCATATCTTTGTAATGAGAAGCGTGGATCGTTTTCTGGCAGGACAGTTGTTGTGTTCGGAAAAGGTGTATTGGCTAATTCTGGTTTTTTGCTTAAATACGCTTCCTCAACGAGCGACAAGCTTCGCAACTTTTGAACCAACTGTTCGACGTCAGCGCCAGCAGGAATCTTGGAATAATAATAGCGATCAAACACGGATGCAAACGGACTATCAGTAATGCCTTTGTTAGCTGACGGTAAAAATTGCTGCGAGATTAGCGGGTCAAACGATAATTCTGGGACAGCTGATAGCGGCGATACTTCTTGTTGCAATTGAAGTTTTCCTTCTTTACTTGGAAGGAAGGCTTGTTGTTTAAGTTTGACAACAATTTTTTCTTCGAATATTGAAGCTGCAGTATTTGAGAATGATGTACTCGTCGGAGAGGGCTGTCCAATTTCTGAAGCGTATGCTCCATTTGACAAAGTACTTAATGATAAAAGCAAGGTCGAGGCTAGAGCGACGGACAACGTTTTTTTTAATTGGGAATAAGTATGTGTAATCGTAATCTCTCCTTTGTAATCGTTTCTTTTTCTAGTTCCGAGCACTACCGTTTAGCAGTCAAAAGTAATCAAAAAGCTGAACGCTAGCAATAAAGAGTAGACGAGTGCGATAGGTTACGTTCTGATGAAATGCGAATACAATTCTATCATTCCCTTCTATTCAATATGTTTATTTTTTGTTTTATCTGGTTGAATAGTCCAACAATTTACAGTATAAATTAAGGTAAATATTGGATCAAACCTGAGGTAAGCGTAAACAACGACAGTAATATAAAGATATCAGGTTCAAACTTCTATTTTCTCTATTTCCCATAGGTTCAATAGGAGATAATGTCGAATAATCCTCTTTTAGTGTAATTTTTTCTTGTGAAATGGTTCTAAATTCCTAGTTTTCGAAAAATCTGCTGCTAGTGAATCAATACGATATAAGATAGCACTAGCGGACTTGGGCTCACGAAATACTTCATCCCATGCTCGAAAGTCAACATTAGTCGTGAAGATGGTGCTGTGCTTCTCATAACGCATATCAATGAGCTGGAAAAATAGTTTGGCATCTTCTGGTTCATTGGGAAGCTAACCAATCTCATCAATGATCAGCAGCTTATGCTTTCCATTTTAGATTGCCCGTGCAGATGAGATTAGCCGTTTTCAACTCTAACAAAGAAAAACTGCCCAGACCCGGCTATAGCCAGGTTTGGGCAGTTTCTCTTTGTTAGTTGAATGTCTTCAGAAGGCGTTTCGCCGTCCTATTAAAAGCCGGGGAAAAGTCCGCGGCTCTCATTATGTCATTACTCATTAATTAACATTGCTTGCTGTAAGAATCTTGTTACAATTGCAGCAGTTTGTGCACGTGTTAGGTGGCTTGCTGCTGTAAGATGCTGATCATGGCCTTGCATGATATTGTTAATGACCATAAGTGCTATGGCTTTCTTCGCCCAACCAGCAACTTGTTGACTGTCCTCAAACGAACTTAATGCATGATTCGCTTCGGCATCCGTCACGGTCGACGCAAGCGAAGTAATTGCCATCGCTCTAGATAAGATCACAGCGGCTTCTTGCCTTGTAATCGTCTGATTTGGTCTAAACGTATTATCCTCAAAACCTTGAACAAGTTGAAAAGCTAAAGCCGCTTGTACAACAGATGCATACCAATCTGAGGACTTCACATCCTGTGGCAAGTTAATTTGCTCAACTGACTTCAAGCCCAATGCTCTAACGACAATCGCGAGAAACTCTGCACGGGTGATATCTTTATCAGGTTGAAAGGTTGTTGCTGTAACACCATCAACAATGAGGCGCGAAGCCATATTATTGACATCATTTTGGCTCCAATGTCCTTGCACATCGGCGAATTTCTTCGGATTCCATATAATTGCATAGGTACTATTCGTTAAGCTATTCATTACGGCATGTAATTTGCCGTCTTTTGTGAAGACATTTGTTGGAATGTGGGATATTGTTCCATCTTCATTTAATACAACGCCAGTTGTTATTTGAGCGGGATCGATTACATTCGGCAATACAATCTCACGTGACACATAACGATCGAATTGATCGACCTTAATGGCACGATCTCCATACTTAGCTATAATTTCAAAATTAATCGCTGGAGCAGCCAAAGTCACCTTTTGGTTTGCAGCGGCAGAATCAAGCAACTTTTTACTTTCAGTAGATGGTTTTCCCATACGTATGCTTAACTTAATATCTTCCAGCTTCACGTTATTGCCAAACTGAGACGCGATTTGATCAATCATTAGCTGTTTCGATTGGATGGTATAAATGGCATCATTGGTGTCAATTTTAATAACTGTATTTGTCTTCTCCAATGATTTAATTACTTTACCATTCAATTCTGTCTGGATAACATCTGATTTAGAAGTTACTGGAATAAGGAGTATTTGATTATTTTTACCTTCCAGTAAAGCAATCAATTTCTCAGTATCAAGGGATACAATCGTTGTCGATTGTCCATCTGCAACAACTTCTTTTAACGTCGCTATTTTATCTAGCTTTACACCATCCAATATAACTGGGTTATCTGGATTTGGGTTTGGATTAACTGTTTGTGTGGCTGATGGTCCGCTTTCCGGAACTTTAGGAAGGAAGCTTTTGATAATCGTCACATTGTCGGCATAATAGTTTGCCGTAGCTAGATCATCTTTACCATCGTGATTAAAATCGCCAGCCGCAACCGACCGAGGCATAACATCGGTACTATAACTATTTTCCAAGCTAAACCCGCCCGTGCCATCGCCCATAAATACAGATATTGACCGTAATAAAGCAGGAACTGCAATATCCAACTTCCCATCACCGTTAAAATCACCAACTGCTAATGAAAAAACCTGATTCGAAAAAGTAGAAATCGTTTCCTCTCGAAATGTGCCCGTTTGATCACCAAAGAGAATATGAAGAGAATATTCTGATGGACCATTATAAGCAACCGCTATATCAGCCCGTCCATCACGATTAAAATCACCTGTAGCAAGCGCGCTTGGTTCGTTGATGCCCCCATATTCGTCACCAGCGGTAAATGTCCCATCTCCTTGTCCATGCAAAATATATACTTTGTTCGTTCCCTTGTTAGCTATAGCCAGATCGATCTTGTCATCATCATTAAAATGGCCTGAAACGATGGAATTGGGTGAGGAGATTCGATTATCAACTGGATGATCTTCTATCTGAAATTCCCCATTGCCGTCTCCAAGCAGCACGCTTAGACGGTTTGATCCCGTATGGGCTACAGCTAGATCGGGATTATTGTCTCCATTAAAATCCGCAACAGTAATGGTTCTAGCTTTAGAACCAGATACGGTGCTAGATACAAAAGTTTTGCTAATAAATGATCCTGTCCCATCGTTTAATAATCGTGTGATCGTATTATCACCGGAATTAGCAACGATCAGATCTGGTTTGCCATCGAGGTTAAGGTCAACTGACAAAAGTTGAACAGGCTTACTACCAACTACATAATTAATGGCGGCTGCAAACTGGCCTTTTCCATTGCCTCGCATGATGGACACATTATTAGAATTAAAATTTGCCGTTGCTATATCCAACTTCCCATCTCCGTCAAAGTCGAAACTTGTAACTGATGATGGTTGACGGCCACTAACTTCATAATTAACGGATGCAAGTAACGTTCCGTCTCCTCTACCTAGCAAAATGGAGGAAAAATTAACATTATTACCAAACTCATCATAATTTGCAGCGACTACATCTAATTTTTTATCAGCATTGAAATCAGCAATAACGACCTGAGAGTAAGAACCTTGTACAGCATATCGATCTGCGGCTTGCAATGATAGCACGGATCCTGCACTATCATTTAATAAAATGGATACTTGAGTTGCCTCCGAACAACCAACAGCCAAATCAAGATCGCCATCACCGTCTAGATCAGCGAGAGCAAGCGAGTAGGGGTCATCGAGTGTTGATACATATGAATTTGGACAGCTTGCCTTAAATTTAACAGCAGCTGTAAATGAACCTTGTCCGTCACCTTGAAGAATAGAGATTCCAGCCGAATCTCCAGTAGTAACCGCAACAATATCCGCATGACCATCCCCATTCATATCTCCAATAACAGATGTTAGTGGGTTGTTTCCAATGGGATATTCAGTAGTTGACATTGACGTCAAGTTCCCATTATTAGTTAAAATAGAAACTTTCCCTTCTCTGCTATGGGTAATAATAAAATCCAAGTTGCCATCCCCGTTAATGTCACTCGCAGTAATAGAATTAGGCTCATAACCTACTCGAATCGGGATTGGCTCACTAAATGTAAGCGTCCCATCCGATTGTGGAGCTTCACCAAGTAACAATACAATGTGATGCTCATTTGTAAGCGAGTCACGGTTAGATACAGCCAAATCCATAAGCGAATCTTTGTTGAAATCCCCTATCGTTACTGAACTAGGCGTAAATGTGTTGTAGTCAACGCTATCGATATAGACACTATAGTTTACTGTGGGTTTAAACAACCCGTCTGCTTGACCTATCAGTACAGAGACCGTACTAGAATGAATATCACTAGCTCCATCCCCACTGTTAGCGGTTACAATATCTACGATGTTGTCCCCATTCAAATCGCCAACAGCTACATCACTAGGCTTAATACCAACTGGATAATGTTTCTCCTGATAAAGACCAGCAGGATCATTAAGAAGAATTGAAACCTGGTTCTCATATGAGTTCGCAGCTGCTAGATCAGGTCGTCCATCTTTATTAAAATCACCAACAGCAGCCGCATTAGGCTGAGCGCCTAATCCGATGTTCTCCGCTCCTTCAAAGTTTGATTTGCCTAATGCGGTAGTAGGTAAAATAAGTGCAATTAAACATAAAATTATAACAATTGATTTTAATCTTCTAGAACTAGATTTCTTCGACATAATTCTCAAAATATCCAACTCCCTAATAGATTTAGACACGTTTACTTGCGCAAACATATCAAAAATATTCCAGCTAGTCAATATGAAATCTTTATGTAACATCGGCCAGCAAACTCGTTTATAGTACAACTATGGTAGCCGTCAAATTTACCATTTGCTGATCTGTTTTGGGTGTGTCATACCCTAATGCGGGAGTGTAGCTGCATGGCATGCAAGTGGTCGTTCGTTCGATCCCGCTAGGTTCAGAATCTGTTCAGTGGACTATTGTAAAATAGGTATTAAGAGAATATGATAAATGTCCTCATATAGGGGTTATCTACTAGTTGCGGGAAAGCTTTCTAATGGAAGCGTGATGGAGCAGCTATCAGCTCAGCCACAAATGCAAACTATACGCTGACGCAAGACGACATCGGAACGGTAATTAGCGTAACATTAACGGCTATCGGAACACATGCAACAGGCACTTTGACAAGTGCAGGGACAGCTGAAGTGGTCAAAGCAGATGGACCAGCAGCGCCGAGCGCACCGGTATTGCGTTTGAAAACAACGACGAGCCTCACGCTTCAAGCACAAGCAGGACAAGAATACAGCCTGAATGGTATAACATGGAAGGATAGCGCAGCATTAAGCGGTCTCACGTTGGACACGGACTATACGATCCAGACGCGGGTGAAAGCAATGGCTACACGTGAAGTATCGCAACAAGTGCAGGCGTGACATTTAGGACTAATAATGTTGTGGTTAGCCCAAGTGCTCCAGTAACCACAAGTCCATCAACAATCGGAGTGGACGTTCTTGTAAACGGCAAATTAGAGAGCGCGGGTACGGCGTTCATAACAGAATTAAACGGTCAAATGGTTAAAAAACTGGAGAATAAGCAAGCTACAAAGTTACAGCGACATACGGTGATAAATCCGTCGAAATATCTAAATTCAATGCCTATATCGAGCGGCCTTTCGCTATTCCGACAGGCGTGGATTTCAATCGAATTACAACTGGAATAGTCGTTGCTCCAGATGGAACAACGCGTCATGTACCAACAAAGGTTCGCTTAATCGATAGCAAGTGTTATGCTTCCATTAAAAGCCTAACTAACTAGATTTCAGAGGTTGCCTTGTGTTTCATTTCCGCCAAAAAGTCGAACAATCCGCCTTATCCAAAATATTAAACTCAATCATTTTCTCCAGTAATGAGTAATCGACCGGACTATACCATTTGATACGCATCAACTGGCTGGTATGATCATAGCCAGCCTGCACAATGGCGTCAGAAAAATGATGAATGCCTGCCTTTTCAGGGGCCACAGCCAAATGCTGCTTAGCTATGCTAAAGCCAATAATGAAGGTGCCGTGATCGGTAAACATTGGCTGATTCCAAGCGATTTTTGGCAATAAATTTGGAAACTTCTCAGCTACCCAAGCCAATACCTCTTCGGTTCTAGCCCGATGCATCGGGTTAACTATACTCGCTAAATATTCTGCAAAAACGTCCACGTTTTTACCTCCGGGCTCAAACCCCTGTAATGTTCTAGCTCCTCCTAAAAAACACAAGGAATAAACAAATTTAGACTAAGTATATCAATGAAAGAATCAACTTTCCAGAGCAGCAGGTTTTCCTGATTTGACATGCGAACAAGAATCTTCGCATGTTTTTTTTATTTAAAGGGCTACCCAAAAGGGCGGATGTATCCGCCCTTTTGGACGATGTCCGAACGCCTCCCGGGCTGTAGGATAAAAGCATATATAAAAATCATACGATTTTTGAGGGGAATAAATGGCTTCACGCAAATGCTGCATCAGCAACGCATGAACCTGAAAGATCAATGGATGGTGAAAGTAAAGGAGATTTACGCATGGACAAGTTACGGAGAATGAGAAACAACTCTCATCTCATCTTTAGCTTTATTCTGCTTTTGAAGAGTACGGTAGCCTGGTTTGTTGTATTTGACGAAACGCCGAGTTGGAGTATGGTGCTGACGGAATTCCCTTTTTTTATCCTTGTGTTCAGCCTGATTGAGTGGTTCGCGACCAAACGAAAAATTCTTTATTATATGATAGCTAATCTCTTCATTACGCTCATCTATTTCGCAGTGCTGATGTATTACAAATATTACGGCGTCATTGCGACTTACCATGCCTTGCAGCAGGCGGATAAGGTTACCAAGGTGGGGGAAAGCACCTATTCCCTGATCGCTCCCTATTATCTGTTTATTTTTTTGGACATCGTAATCTTTCTATTTTTTATGTTTCGTCCGAAGTATATCGCTAGATGGATGCAAAGAGGTTCAAAGCGTATGGACCGCCATGTGCTGTTTGCCCTAACATCTATATCGCTTGTACTCTGCCTGTTTAATATTTGGCCCAACCACGCCGGCATGAATGAAATCAAAAAGGCGGAAAACATGGGTATTCTCAACTATGAAGTATATAAGGTGATTGCGGACACGACCGAAAAAGTTGAACTCATCGATTTTAAGGAGATCACCCAGCAAGCTGTTGATGAGTTGAAGGGCAGCGAAATTGCAGCATCGCCTAAATACTGGGGTGTCGATAAGGGGAAAAACCTAATCGTCGTCCAGATGGAATCCTTCCAGAGCTTCTTGATTGGACTGACCATTGACGGGCAGGAGGTCACGCCGAATCTGAATAAGCTAGTCAAGGAAAATACGTATTTTAGCCATTTTTACACCAATGCGGGCCAAGGCACAACTTCCGATGCCGAGTTTGTCGTCAATACCTCTTTTTATGCACCCAAAAATGAGCCAGCTACCGCTTCCGAATATATGAATAAGAAGCTGCCTAGCCTGCCGCGTCTGCTTAGCGACAACGGCTATTTCACGGCTACGTTTCACACGAATCGTGTGGAGTTTTGGAACCGTTCGGATTTATACCAAGCGGTCGGCTTTGACAAATATTATGAGCAGTCCTTCTACGGCGACGAGGATCATATCGCCTTCGGTGCTTCAGACGAGGTGCTGTTCGCCAAGACGGTGCCAGAGCTTGCAAGGATCGATGCCCAAAATCAGCCGTTCTATGCGATGGTCATTTCCATGAGCGCCCATCATCCCTACCATATCCCCAAGGATAAATACAAGATGGAGCTTCCTGAAGGCTGCGAGGGAACGAAGCTCGGCAATTATTTGCTCGCCCAGAATTATGCAGACTATGCCATTGGCCAATTTCTGGAGGAGCTGAAGTCCAAGGGGCTTTGGGACAACAGCCTCATCGTATTTTACGGCGACCATCAAGGTTTGACGATGTATTCCCTTGATCAGGAGGAGAAGGGCCAGATAGAATCGCTGATCGGGCATGAGTACGGCTATACGGACATGTTTAACGTTCCGTTTATTGTCCATTCCCCAAGCGGCGAGTTGCCTCCCGTCATGTCAGGCACAGGCGGCCAGATCGACATTTTGCCGACTGTAGCTAATTTGCTTGGCATAACCGTGCAGAACCAGCTGCATTTCGGTCAGGATTTGTTTAACCAAGGCAGCAATCTGCTCCCGGTTAGACACTTTTTACCGCTAGGGTCTTTTGTGAACGATCACAGTATTTATGTCACAGGCAATGGATATGCCGACGGAAGCAATTATCGATTAAGCGACAATAAAGTTACCGAGGACGGTTCAACTGAAACGGAATTTAGAGCGGCGCAGCGCTTGCTTGAGCTGTCTAATAGCTATCTGCTGCAGTTGCCAAATGATCAAGAGTGATGGAAAGCTAGAAGTAAAGAAGTGGAAAAACGAAGGTTAGAGGAGGGTTCTTATGACTCGGCTTTCAGTGGTCGCGCCTGTTTATAACGAAGAGGAAAATATACATGATCTTTATTTAAGTATTACGGATGCTTTGAAAGGAAGGATTGATAGCTATGAAATCGTATTGGTGAATGACGGAAGCAGAGATCGAAGTGCGGTACTTCTGGATGAAATCGCCCAGATGGATCAAGCCGTAAAGGTCATCCATTTTGATAAAAACTACGGGCAAACGGCTGCGATATGGGCCGGATTGAAAAACTCCAAGGGCGAGCTGATTGCGCTAATGGATTCAGACCTGCAGACAGACCCTCGGGATATTTTCAGGCTGATGCCATTCATCGAGCGGATAGATTTTGTAAACGGAAAACGGGTGAAATATAAAGATGCAAGGGTTAAAAAAATGGCTTCGCGTATCGGAAATGGAGTGCGCAATTGGATCACGGGGGATTCGATTTATGATACAGCTTGTCCGATGAAGCTCTTTACCCGCGAGGTTGCGGATAGTTTTTATCTATACAATGGCATGCACCGTTTTTTGCCGACAATGGCTAAAATGAACGGCTTCTCCGTCATTGAAGTGTCGGTAACCCATCATGAAAGACAGCGTGGAGTATCGAAATACGGTGTGTTGGCTTGTGCCTGCGTAGGATTCATGGATGCCATTGTCATTGGTTGGCTTAAAAAAAGAGGCAATCTGTACCGAATTAAGGGGTGATCTTATTGGAGGACAAGCAAGCGATTGACCATAACAAATAACGAAAGGAGAGGCCGCCGGTCATTACGGCGGCCTCTTGGCGGTCTCTTCCTATTTTTGAAAGGAATTAATGGCTTATCTTATGTCGCATATCTAACATTTAAATTTGCAAAATGCCGCGCTCCAAAGCAGTCATAACCGCCTGTGATCTCGAATCAACACCCAATTTGTTATAAATATTAGTTAGATGTGCTTTAACCGTACGTTCGGAAATGCCGACGTCATATGCAATTTCTTTGCTTTTGTATCCCCGGGCCACACATTGGAGAATATAAGTTTCCTTCTCGGTCAGCAGCGGCTCCTCGCTTTGGGGAGCGGCAGCGGGGACCTGATGCTCGCGGGCAGCGAGGACCCTCGCCATAATATCGGCTGAAAGCAGGGTTTCTCCCCTCACGGCAGATTCGATATTGCGAAATAAATTGTCTCGATCAGTATCTTTTAGAAGATAGCCTTTTGCGCCTAAAGCCAAGCCGTTAATCATCAATTCGTCTTCATTATAGGTTGTTAAAATGATAACCGGTACAGGGCAGTTCCTGCTTTTCAGTACTTTCATAGCTTCCAAACCACTCATGACGGGCATATTCAAATCCATCAGAATGACATCAGGAACAACCTCGTCGATGAGGCTTATCGCTTCTTCGCCGTTTCTTGCTTCACCAACAACTTGAAACTGCTCGCTCGTCTCAAGGATCAACTTTAAGCCTTCCCGGACAACAAAATGATCATCAACAATTAGGATTTTGTAGGGGGTCATCTGGCGTCTCCTTCCAAAAATGTCGTCTCAATTTGAAGGCTCGTACCCTCTGAGTTACTGTGTATTTCCATCTTTCCTCCGATTAACCGTACTCGTTCCTGGATACCCAGCAAGCCGTAATGCCCGACTTCTGTGCCGATGGTTTCTGGATTGAATCCAATGCCATTGTCTCTGATTTCCATTAATAGCTGGCCGTGTTGGTCGGACAAATTTACCCATACTTGGTCAGCCCGGGCATGTTTGGCGATATTCGTGAGACATTCCTTAACGATATGCTGGGTATGCTCCATTAACGTCCTGGACAAATGCTTGTTGAGCTTGAAATGGGTGAATACCATAATGCCCGTGGCGTCTTTGAAATGCTGTACTTCATTGTGGATCGCTTCCTTCAAATCAATTTCGGATGCAGATTTAGCCCGAAGATTGTCGATAGCTAAGCGGGCCTCCGCCAACGTTCTGCGAGCCTGAACCATAGACTGCTTAATAATTTCATGAGTACGGTCCGTATTGCCCTGAACCATATAAGCATCTGCGGCCTCCAAGCGCATAATTAATCCTGCTACACCCTGTGCCAAAGTGTCATGCAAATCTCTTGCCATTCGCTGGCGTTCATTGGACAGTGTTAATTCCTCGACCTTCGTATGAGCTTCTTTAAGATCAAACAAGAAACTTTGGGTTCTGAGGCGCTCATGAACTTGCTGATAGAACAATAGCGCATAGGCCAAAACAATAATCAGCATGAGAACGAATATAGGCAAGAAGAGGATAAGATCGTGCGTATTGCTTAAGGTCAGGGCAGAATCGAAAAACAAAACAATACTGATCAGGACAACGAAGCCGACTCTTTTTAACTGATAGGAGAAGCCCAGACTTTGGGCAATCAGAATCGGAAGGAGCCCGATCAGAACCGCTTGGTAACCGTCAGGCATCAGAATGGCGCACAAATAAATCAAAATGCCTTGCGCAGAAAAATAAAACCAGAAGTGCTTGTTCGTCATTCGGTATGAGTTCCAGTGCAGCAAGGCATGAACCGTAAAAAGGCCTGTGAAAACGGAACTTTCCAAGATCAGCGGCTCCTTGAAAAATTGCAATATTATAGTGGCTGCATAAACGGTCGATATCCATATGAATACCGGCAGTCTGGAAGCAAGCAGCTCATTGGTTAAAATCAGTTTTTCTCTCTTTTCCTTCACTTGGCGAACCCTCCTTATCCCTATTATAAAGAACTTGTGCGCGATCTGGAAATGTACGAACGTACATGTACTTTCGTACATTGTGCCTTTTCTTGCATGCGTATAATCGCCCGATGGTGCATTTTTCTTGTTTCCCGTTTGGACGATGCTGCTGTATTGCCGAAATCATACAATGGACACAGAAACGCAGACGCACTGATGGGAGTGGAGATTTTTATGGCAAAATATTTATATCGATTAGGTTTATGGTCGGTTAGAAACCGGATCAAAGTGATGGTTGGAGGTTTGCTCGTTCTAATCGTTGCAGCGGCAATGGCATTATCAATTGGACCCGCCTTTAGCGAAGGTTCATCTATCCCGGGGCTCAAATCCCAGGAGGCATTAGAACTTCTAGCCAAGGAATTTCCATCGCCTAAAGAAGACGGCGGCCAAATTCAAATGGTTTTCAAAGCACCTGATGAGGAAAGCTTGTCTTCGAAATCAGCACAACAGTTCATAAACAATCATTTGAATGAAGTTGCAAAAGACACACAAGTAAAATCGATTGTAAGTCCTTATGAAAATAACTCGCAAAGTGCAGACGATAAAATTGGGTATGCAACGATTACTTATAAAGTGTCTGGCGACGATGTATCTGCGGAATCGAAGGAGCGAGTCGTTCATGTTGCACAATCGATGCGCGATTCAGGCTGGCAGGCCGAGCTAACCGGTTCAGGCTATGTGAAGATGGAAACTGGCGGTTCAACAGAGGCTCTCGGTATTTTAGTCGCTTTCATTATTTTGTCCATTACGTTTGCTTCTTTTCTGACTGGAATTTTACCTATTGTAACAGCGATTATCGGACTGATTATAGGTTTGGTGGCTGTTTTACTCGGTTCCAATGTTATGGATATGTCATCTAGCTCCTTATCGCTGGCAGCGATGCTCGGCTTGGCAGTAGGGATTGATTATGCGCTCTTTATTGTCTCTAGATATCGCCAACAGCTTGCTGAGGGGTACGGAGTTAATGAGTCGGTTGCCATCGCGAATGCGACAGCCGGAAGCTCTGTTGTATTCGCTGGAGTAACCGTTATTATCGGACTTGCAGGACTCGCAGTAGCACAGGTGCCGTTCCTCACTGCGATGGGAATAGCTGGCGCGTTATGTGTTCTCACGGCTGTTCTGACTGCAATTGTAATCATGCCGGCATTGCTTGGACTACTAGGAGAACGGGTGGGACCCAAAAGACAAAATCGTTTGTTCAAGGTGTTTGGCGGCAAGTCCAAATCCAAATCCGAACCCGAATCCGAATCTGCAAACAATGAAAGCCGCTGGGGCAAATTTGTAACGGGGCGCCCATGGATTATTGTCATTGCTGGTGTTGCTCTGCTGGGCGTGCTCGCCATGCCATTCGCTCACTTAAATCTCGGTTTGCCGGATGACGCACAGAAATCGACCGAAAAGACGGAACGCCGCGCTTATGACTTGCTTTCTGAGGGGTACGGCGCAGGGTATCACAGTCCGCTTGTCATTTTGGTGAAGACGGATGACCAGAAACAAGCATCAGAAAAATTGGCGCAAGTGTCGGAGCTGTTGAAAAAATTCCCGAATATCGCTACCATTGGCCCTGCCCTAACAGGCCCATCTGGAAAAGTAGCATTGATTAGCGTCGTTCCTTCTACCGGAGCACATGATATTGAAACGCAGGAGCTGGTTCAACAGATTCGCAACCAAGCTCCGGACATTCAGAAAAAATACAACGTTGAGGTTTTGGTGACAGGCAGTACAGCGGTTAACATTGATATCTCACAAAAGCTGAATGATGCATTGCCCAAATTCGGCATTGTCGTTGTTGGACTAGCCTTCCTTCTGCTTATGGTCGTGTTCCGATCCCTGCTTGTTCCGATTAAAGCGGTTTTAGGTTTTGTTCTTTCTCTGCTTGCAACTCTTGGTTTCGTTGTGTATGTCGTCCAAGATGGACATATGGGCCAGTTTTTCGGCTTCCATGCTGCGGGTCCGATCCTGAACTTTCTGCCTATTATTGTAGTGGGCATCTTGTTTGGACTAGCTATGGACTATGAAGTATTCCTGCTTAGTCGAATGCGTGAGGAGTACAAGCATACGGGGAATGCCCGCAGTGCAGTTCTAGCTGGCATTAAACACAGCGGTGCAGTTGTTACGGCTGCCGGCCTGATCATGATCTCTGTATTTATGGGATTTATGCTATCTGAGGAAGCCATCGTCAAGTCTATGGGTTTCGCTCTGGCCTTCGGAATTTTGTTCGATGCATTTGTTGTTCGGATGCTGCTTGTGCCAGCAGTCATGACTATATTGGGGAAATCCGCTTGGTATCTGCCTAAATGGCTTGACCGTATGCTTCCGAACCTGGACATTGAAGGCGAGTCCGTAATGGAGGAATTGAAAATGAAGGAAAGTTCGGCCCGTCCAAAATCTGACCATTTAAAGCTATTGCCCCGTCAATAATTTTGCGGATATAGGTTTTAAAATAGTAGGCAGCTAATAAAAGGTGATTCCTAGTTTGAACTTCTGAACAGGGGGTCATCTTTTTTAGTCCCCATTATCATTTTTTAAGCTCCTTGAAAAAATGAACTAATAGTATAGTTTAATTATCCTTATTTAAAGGAGTAATTGCATTAGTGCCAAAGAATCATTGAAATAAAATGAACGTATAGTATAAAATTGAATTGTAAATAAATTCTAATTGCCTAAGGAGACTCCCCATGACAACAAACCAGCATAAGGAACCCGCCCAGTCAAAAATCGATTATTTGAACGAAGCGTTTATTCGGAATCCGCATCCCATTTATGCAGAGGTACGCGAGCAAGAATCAGTATCCCGTTTTCTTTTGCCCAGTGGTCACTACGCGTGGCTTGTTACGGCTTATGAGGACGTTGCAGCGGTATTAAGCGACTCGCGCTTTGTGACCAACCATCCGGTAGAGGAAGGAGCAGAGCTTCCGTCCCATGTGGAGATTATTTCCCGAAATCTAAGCAATGTGGATGCAACCGATCACCGCAGGCTCAGGCGTTTGGTGCAAAAAGCCTTTACGCCAAAAATGGTGGATCAGCTTAGGGGGCGTATTGAAGAGCTGACCAATGATCTTCTTGATCAAGCTCAGGCAAAGGGAGAAATGAATTTGATTGAGGATTTTGCATTCCCTTTGCCCATCAAAGTGATTTGCGAAATGCTAGGAGTTCCGATTGAAGATCAGGATAAGTTCAGTGATTGGTCGAGTGCCATCATGGAAGGATTTAATAATCCGAAGCATGCCGAACGCAGCGAGCAAGCGTTGATTGCATTCATCGATTATTTGCAGCACTTAATTGCTAGAAGACGAAGCGATCTCAAGCAGGATTTAATCAGCGACCTCATTCGTGTCGAGGAGGATGGGGATATGCTTAGCGAGCATGAGCTGTATGCGATGATATTCGTGCTTATCATTGCGGGCCATGAAACGACGGTGAATTTAATCGGCAATGGCATGCTGTCCTTATTGGAGCATCCTGAGCAGCTGGAGATGCTGAAAAACGAGCCTGAGCTGATCCATGCGGCGATAGAAGAAATTTTGCGCTATGACGGGCCCGTTGAGGTCAACAATATGAGATTGGCAACGGAAGACGTCGAGCTTCAAGGCAAGCAGATCCGCAAGGGGGAAATGGTGTTTGTTGCGCTAGCTTCGGCGAATCGAGATGACAATCATTTTACGGATCCCAATACGTTCGACATTACTCGAAAAGTGAACGACCATCTTGCTTTTGGCAAAGGGATTCATTTCTGCATGGGTGCTCCTTTGGCAAGATTAGAAGGGGAAATTGCCATTAGCACATTGCTTCGGCGTATGCCTGAACTGAGATTGAAAACAAATCGCGAGTCACTGAATTGGCGTCATGGCATCATTATTCGCGGCTTGAAAGAAATTCCGCTCGTGTTTTAAATTAGCCAATTAAGAAAGGAGGACTGGGCATGGCCATATACACATGGGTGGATAAAGAGACATGCATAGCTTGTGGCGCTTGCGGGGCTGCGGCCCCAGATATTTTTGATTATGACGGGGATGGGCTTGCTGAAGTGTTCTACGGTGGAGACGGAAATCGCGGTGTTACTGCAATCGAAGATGACGAGCTCATGAATGATTTTCAGGATGCGCAGGATGGCTGTCCGACCGATTCAATCAAAGCTGCGGATAAACCATTCTCATTAAGCTAATTATGGAGAACTGAACTCACAATAGCATTCATCTCGGAGAAGCCGAAGCGTAATACAATAAGGGCAAAACCATTTGGAGGGGCCATAGCCGGTGAATTTTCCGGTTATGGCTTTTCATTTTCAGTTGTCATTCATTCATTCGTCGCGGCGTTTTTCAAACCAAGCGCGGTATAGCGCACGAACCCCCTCTGTTATATCCTCCTTGCTCAAACCGCCGAAACCGATCTGAACCATGGATTTCTCTGCATCAGCCCGCTGTGCCCAAAAAAGAGATACAGGGTAGACTCTGACGCTTTCTTCCTCCGCAGTGGCAATCAATTGTTGTTCATCCATACCATTATGCACACGCAATAAAATATGAAGTCCGGCATCCTGGCCGATTATGGTTACTTGAGCGCCCATCAGCTGCTGAAGCATGGAAATCAGCGTGAATTGCTTCTCTCGATATACATTGCGCATCCGGCGAATGTGGGCTTCCCAATGCCCATTTTTCATAAACAGCTCCAACGTTTTCTGGTGAAAACGTGATACGGTCTGGTCGTATAATCGATAGTCCTGCTCAGCGTGCAGCTCGATTAGCTTCTGAGGCAGAACCATATAGGCGATGCGCAGGGAAGGGAGCAGGCATTTAGAAAATGTCCCTAAATAAACCGTGCGATCATGGGTATCGAGGCTCTGCAGGGACGGTATCGGTTTGCCGACATACCTGAACTCACTATCGTAATCGTCCTCAATAATGATCCCTATCTGATCGGCTGCCCATTTCAGCAATTGCATTCTTTTGGGGAGCGGCATGACCATTCCATAGGGGAACTGGTGTGACGGAGTCATGTACACGATGCGGGATTTGCTTTCATAAAGCTTCTGTATATTGAGCCCATCCGTTTCCAGCGGAATAGGGTGGATATGAAAACCATGATGCGCAAAAATCGTCCGTACCCCGTCATATCCCGGCTCTTCCATTGCCATTTCGCTGCCATTGTTCGCGCCACTTAATAAGCGGGATAACACGCCGAGCAGATACTGTACACCAGCGCCAATCATCATTTGTTCAGGTGTACAATTTACTCCCCTGGAGCCGTGCAAATATTTGGCGATTTCTTCTCGAAGTCCAGGTTCTCCGAGCGGATCGCCATATGAACACAAGTCCAGTTGATCCTGATGCAGGCTTAAATTGGCTAGCTTTCGCCAAGCGGCAAACGGAAAATGCGCAGCATCAACATCGCCATAGCGAAAATCATATCGGATCGCCGAGCTCGCCTGTGCTTTATTTTTCAACCCTTTCTTATTCATTTGATGCGACAAAGGCAGCGACTCCAGCTCCAAATCAATAACATATAAGCCGCTCCTTGGCCTGCTTTGAACATATCCTTCGGCTAACAGCTGTTGATAGGCCAAATCCACCGTATTGCGGCTAATATGGAGGTGGGCAGCCAGCGACCGAATAGAAGGCAGCCGTGTCTCAGCGGCCAGCTTTCCGCCCAAAATTTCTTGCTTAATATATTGATAAAGCTGGGAGTATAACGCCTCTCCAGACTCTCTGTTCAACAATACTGTCAAATCGATCATTCATATCCTCCTTGCAATGTTAACTGACCCTAAAATCTAGTTTAGTTTTGTCACTTATTATGGGGTCAATTGCTTAATACAATTATATCACTTCCAGTCAGTCGAATTTGGATGAATGCCAGATGACAGGAACACGATCGCTTGAGGAGGAGAATGAATTGAACAAACCAATAAGATCTAATGAAAAAATAGATACAGGCCACCAGTCAACGTTGGTGATGGAGGCCTTTCATGATCACCCGGGCTTCCGCCGGATGTTTGCCCCTGACAAATTGACAATCGGATTATTTTTGCCGCTAAAATTTTATACAGGTCGGATGGATGTTTTACAGGGCCAAGCTGATCTAGTTGAAAAGATTGACCAAAATAATTTTGCAGCCGTCTGGGTGCGGGATGTTCCGCTATTTGATCCCGGTTTCCGGGATGCTGGGCAAGTATTCGACCCATTCGTTTATATGGCCTATCTAGCGGCAAAGACAAAAAACATATCCTTGGTAACAGGAAGCGCGATCTTCACGCTTCGCCATCCGATTGATTTGGCCAAGGCTGCTGCATCCATAGATGTGCTTTCTGGCGGACGGCTTGTGCTAGGGATTGCTTCCGGTGATCGCCCCGCGGAGTTTCCAGCTTATGGACTAGATGCGGATCATCGTGATGTGCGTTTTCGGGAGACGGTGGCGTTTTTTCGTGAATTGATTCATCAGAGTAGTCCTGAAATTCAATCTTCGCTTGGTAGAATGGGAGGGCTTGAATTGCTGCCTAAGCCTGCAGCTGGCAGTATTCCGCTTATCGTGACGGGTTCAAGCAGGCAGTCTTCAGATTGGATTGCAGAGCACAGTGACGGCTGGCTCACTTATCCCGAGGCTACTGCAAATGAGACAGGTCCCCGAATGCTAGGACGAAAGATCAATGCTTGGCGGGAAAAAATCCCTGGCGGGATTTTCAAGCCGCATATGACCAACGAATGGATTGATCTTGTGGAAGATGTTAATTATCCTCGAACGCCGCTTCGTGGCGGATACATATTGCGTACAGGGCGGGCAGGCCTGATCCAGCTTTTGGAGGAATGGCAGGCAATTGGGGTCAATCATGCTGCGCTCGGCATCCAATTTTCGAGCCGGCCGCCTGCCGAAGTCATTCAGGAGCTGGCAGAGGAAGTATTGCCGCTTTTCCCTACGCATGCTGGGCCGAAGCCGCTGTTTACCGGGTGGTAGAGGATGAAGGGGGCTCAAACGGAAATTTACTGGACAACATTTACCCATCCCTTGTTTAATGGTATGCCGCTGCAGGTAGCGGCGACCGAGCTAGGGTTATGTTTCATCGCGTTGCCAGATGACACCCATATGAACCTGAAGCAGTGGATGGGCAAGAAGTTTCCTAATGCGAAGCTGATTGAACATCAGAGCAGGCTTTCTCCCTATCTGGAGCAGCTGCAGTCCTATTGTGAGGGGGAAAGCACGTCATTTGAGATTCCTCTTGATTTACAGGGGACTACTTTTCAGATTTCTGTTTGGACAGCATTGATGAAAATTCCATATGGGCAAATCCGCAGTTATTTTGATATTGCGAAGATGATAAATAATCCCCAAGCCACACGCGCAGTGGGAAGCGCCAACGGGGCTAATCCGATTCCTATTGTCATTCCCTGTCACCGTGTTATCGGGAAGAACGGCACATTGACGGGGTACAGTGGAGGCTTGCAGGCGAAAGAAAAGCTGCTTCGATTAGAAGGTTATTTTGATTACACGGTTTTGGGGCATGCTCGATTTGATTTTTAAGGGGAGCGAAACGAAGAGATGGAACGATGTCAAATGAAGCAGGAGTACGGAAATTGGCTATACAATCGTTTTCAGTTGATCATCAAAAGAACATATTGAATAAAATAGATACCACCAACAGATAACGGAAGGAAACTTGATTAATGCAATGAAGGACAATCTCCCCAAATCGGACATATTCACGCTGCGAGCTGTCCAGGACGGCATGAGATGCAGCTTGGCGAAATTCAATATGCCAACGTGTTTCAAGACCTGAGCCTTGCAGGTTATTCAAGCTATATGGGGCTGGAATACGTACCTTCACTTGATATTGCCAAAGGGTTAGAGTACGCTAAACAGCTGTTGGGACGATCATAGATCTGCTTGAAAAGCCGCATTTTGCGGCTTTTTTTATTTTAACGAAATAAGCCAAATGATCGCATGATCAAGGCTGAGTGGCAATTTGTTGTACGAATTCAGCAGCAGGAGCCGGGACAACGCTACAATCAACGAATTTGAATTTGAGAAGGGCAGCTTTGTGCAAAGGAAGGGAAGATTGAACATAAATCTTTTGGACCAAAGCAACCCTTGACAGACAATCAGGCATCGTATACATTTGTATACACAACAACATTGTATACGAATGTATACATGGATCCGAAAGGGGAAATTGAAATGCGTGATGGACATAGACATAAAGACAAACGTGGTCATGGAGAACATGGGGAACACCGGGGGCATGGGCATCATCATAAGCACGGGGTGCAAGCGCAGACGTTTCGCCGTGGCAGGGCTCTCGCTTTTCTGGAATCGCTTAATGTGAAGCGGTCGACGTTGCAGCGGCAATTAGACGAGCCGGAGTTTGAGTCGATTAAGCAGGTTATTAGCGGCGAGTTAAAAGCGACAGACACGATCATCCAAGAATTTATCCATGTGTTTCAGCTTTATGACCTAACCCATGATTCTCCCATTACTGAAGAGAAATCAAGCGGCGACAATAACGATGGGGACGATGAAGCTAATCCTCCAATCGAAAACAGTTAATTTTGGGGCCATGGAGCCGCTATAAAAATGGAGGTGATGTTTCGACTTGAAACCGAACGGCATATTAAAACCCTACTTCGCTGCAACATGGTGCATGTATATTTCTTCGATTGCGCTGCATGCAATCGCCAGCATCATCTATGCCTACTTTCCGAAATTGCTAGGCGACTTTACAGACCGGCTGCAGACAGGAGATTTGGTCCAGCACGATATCGTGCGTTACAGCCTGCTCCTGCTGGTGATCGGCATGGGTTATGCGCTTCTCGGAGGGTATGGTCAATATCTTGTCATGTATGTTGGCCGATTGTTCGACTATATCACTCGTCGCCGGCTGTATAAGCACTTCTCAGAGCTAAGCGAGCACTATTATTCTAAAAATGGCGTAGGCAAGATGCTGAATTACTTTATGAATGATGTTACCGGCGTAAGGGAATCGCTTTCCATGGGGATTAACCAGCTCGCGATGGCTTCGATGCTATTATTGTCCTGTATTGGCGCAATGATACTGAGCGATATTCCGTTTTACCTCATCGCTGCTTCTGTCGGGCCATTGTTTTTGATTCCTTGGATCGTGATGCGTTTTGGCCCGGTCATTCGCAAGCGTTCTCTGCATGTGCAGGAGGCGCTCGGCACGATGACGGAATCAGCTGAGGAGCAGATCAGCGGTATACGCGTGACGAAGAAGTTTGCAGTCGAGCAGATCATGATTGATCGGTTTGGTTCGGATGTCGACCGCATCCGCGATAATCAGCTGTCGCTCGTAAGGATATCCTCGCTTTTTCAGGCGCTTGTGCCATTCCTCGGATCTATGTCCTTGATTATGGCGCTCGCGCTTGGCGGTTACCTGACCCTTACGGATAAAATCACTTTAGGCGATTTCGTCGCGCTTACTATGTACATCCGAATGTTGATGAATCCGTTGCAGCAGATCGGCAACGTGATTAATACGCTGCAGCGCTCACGCGCATCCTTGCAGCGTCTAAATGAATTAGTCGCCGTACAGCCAGACATCGTCGAGGCAGAAAATGCGGTGCCGATTGAGCTCGAACAAAGTGCCATACATTTGCAAGGTTTGTCCTTCACGTATCCTGATGCGTCAACGCCTGCTTTACGGCATATCGATCTAGTCATCGAACCCGGTACGACGCTCGGCATTGTAGGGCGAACAGGCAGCGGCAAGACAACGCTTGTCAAGCTGCTGCTGCGGACATATGAAGCGCCGCAAGGGGCGATTGAGATCGGCGGTACGAGTATCCGCGGCATTAAGCTGGAAAGCTTGCGCGGCCAGATCGCTTATGTGCCGCAGGACGGATTTTTGTTCAGCACGACGATTGGCGAGAATATCGCCTTTGCCAAACGCGAAGCCGGGCAGGACGAGATTGAAACGGCAGCCAAGCAGGCGCGTATTTACGACAATATCATCGAGTTCCCCGATGGCTTCGAGACGAAGCTTGGGGAGAAGGGAATCACTTTGTCTGGGGGACAGCGCCAGCGAACGAGTCTCGCACGAAGCCTGATGAAGCAGGCTCCGCTTATGATTCTCGATGACAGCGTCAGTGCCGTCGATGCGGTAACCGAAACCGAGATTGTGAAGACGATCCAGGAAGTGCGCCGTAATAAGACGACTATTATTATAGCCCATCGAATCAGCGCCTTGAAGCATGCTGATCTAATCATCGTCATGGACGAGGGCAGGATTGTTCAGCGTGGCAAGCACGAGGAACTGCTCGCGCAGCCGGGGCAGTACGCCGAGCTTCATGCCATCCAAGAGGAGGGAAGCCGGCATGCCGCAGGGCAATAACCATAAGCAGACGGATCAGAAGATGGACCTAGCTAAGAAACCGAAACCCCAATATCGATCAGCCTTTGGCATTATTAAATCCTATGTGGGACCGCATCGGTTCACCTTTGCGCTGGTCGTATTATGCACGATAATTGCCATTATGTCGGAGCTGTTCCAGCCATACTTGATCAAGGTTGCGATTGACGACAATCTAATGGCCGGGAACAAGGAATACAGCAGCATTCTGGTCATCTGCTTGATCTATTTTGGACTGGCGGCATCAGAATTGTTGTTTAGTTATCTTCAAAACAATTTGCTCCAACATGCCGGGCAAAGCATCGTGGCCCGAATACGAAAGCAGCTATTCGAACATATGACGAAGCTGTCCTTGTCCTATTTTGACAAGATGCCCAGCGGCAATCTCATTACGCATATTTCCAGCGATACGGAAGCTGTAAACCAATTTTTCAATCAAGTGCTGCTTACGCTGCTGCGCGACGGCCTCACACTGCTCTTCATCCTGATCATGTTGTTTCAGCTTGATGCAACACTCGGCGTTTATTGTCTGGTGCTGCTCCCGATTACCGCTTTTATTGCGATCGCATTCCGCTCTTACATGCGAAAAACGTATCAGCTGGCGCGGACCCGCTTGTCCCGTCTCGTGGCGTTCGTAACCGAGAATTTATCGGGCATGAACCTCATTCAAGTTTTCCATCAGCAAAAAGCGCAGGCCGAGCAATTCAATGTACGGAATGAGGCCTATTTTAAAGCTAATATTCGTGAAATACGCACGATGGTTTTATTTAATCGGTCGTTTGATTTGCTCAGCAATCTTACAATTGCTTTCATTATCTGGATCGGCGGCAAAGCGGTACTAGGCCAAGCACTTGAATTCGGCGTTCTATATGCGTTCATTACGTATATTCGCCAATTTTTCCAGCCGATTAATGCGATCACCCAGCAGTGGAACACGCTCCAGTCAGCTACGGTCGCCGTGAACCGGATTTGGGGCGTGCTCGATACCGAGCCGGAAATCGTAGATCGTCCTAATCCGCTTCAAATCGATAGGGAGTCGGTAGAGGGACGCCTCGATTTTAATCAGATTACGTTTGGTTATGAGGGCGTTTCACCGATATTCAGCGGACTCGACCTTCATATACGTCCGGGAGAGATGATTGGCTTCGTCGGGACGACGGGCGCAGGCAAAAGCTCGCTGATGAGTTTGCTTTGCCGGTTCTATGACGTGCAGGAGGGCAGCATTCTCATCGACGGCAACGATATTCGAGATTTAAAGCAGGCCGACCTGCACCGGATCGTCGGTCTAGTTCAACAAGAACCTTATCTTTATGCGGGCACCATCATCGATAATGTCCGGATGTTCGATGAGGCCATCTCCCGTGAAGCTGTCGTTCGCGCATGCGAATTCGTAGGTGCCGACCAACTCGTCAAACGGATGAAGGACGGCTACGACACGAGATTGTCCGAACGCGGCAGTGGGCTGTCAGCGGGCGAGCGGCAGCTGCTGTCCTTCGCGCGAATCCTCGTCTTCCAGCCGAAAATTCTTATTTTGGACGAAGCGACCGCGAATCTGGATTCCCACACGGAGCAGCTCATTCAACAGGCGCTGCAAGTCGTGTCCGCCGGTCGCACGACAATCGTCATCGCGCATCGTTTATCGACAATTATGCAGGCTGATCGAATTATCGTGCTGCGGCATGGAGCCATTGTTGAAGCGGGATCGCATTTGGAGCTGCTGGAAAACAAAGGATTCTACGAAGAGCTGTATCGCCATTCGCAAGGTGGGAAGAACCAAGCGGCCGTCCCCGCTGCCTCAGGCGAATAATGGATTTCACCCTATTACTCCGAATTCATTAAACTTCACCTAATTCCGAATAACTTCTTCCAACAAAAAGCTGGAGCCCATAGCAGGGCTCCAGCTTTTCGCATAATTACGCTTTCTTTTCGGCAAGGCTCATTTCCACACACATGAGGATAAAAGCGCCTGCGCCATGCAGATCGTTTTCACTAGTAGGGCGGGCGATATAGTGGGCGTAGTTGCCAATTCCTGTCCCGATGCAAATGTGGCCGATGATGACGTTGCCATTCTCATCGAGCTTGAGCGTATCAATTACGCCCTGATAGCCCTTCCAAGCATATTGCAAATACTTGGCATCGAGATAGCCGAATCGCACCGCTTTGGCAATGGCATGAACGAACAGGGCCGTGCAGGAATTTTCCAGCCAATTATCCGGCTCGTCGGGTTTGTCGACAACCTGATACCATAAACCAGTCGCGGCATCTTGGAAGTTAGTCAGCGCGATGAGCAGGTCCTGTAGGATACTGACTAGCGCTGCTTTATCCTTATGGTCTTCAGGCAAGTATTCGAACATTTCCAGCAGAGCGACAGGGTACCAGCCGATTGCCCGGCCCCAGAACTCTGGCGCTAGCCCTGTAACCGGATCGGCCCAAGCCGCTTCCTTCGTTTCATCCCATCCGTGATACAGCAAACCGGTTTTCGGGTCCTTGGTATGCTTTGCCATCAATAGCGCTTGGAAGGTCATTTGATCAAAATAGTCGCTTTCGCCGAATGTTTGGCCAAACTGCACGGCAATCGGGCCCGCCATATATAATCCGTCCAGCCACATTTGATTCGGGTAATGCTCCTTGTGCCAGAAGCCGCCCGACGGATTTGTTTTCCAAGATTTTAATAGGGGAACGAGGTTGTGTAAAGCTTTTTTATACCGTTCGTCGCCCGTTTGCTCATACAATCTAAAGAGAAGGACACCGGGCTGAATGTCATCCAGTTCATCTGGCTTGTGCTTCTTTATGCTGCCATCGGTGAGAATTTGGCTGTCTACCCACCGCTTAATATATTCGCTGTATTTGTCCTTTTTCGTTTGCTGCCAGCATTTCTCCATGCCCGACAGAAATACGCCCTGATGATAATGAAAACGGTCCGGCGGAAGCAATTCCGGCTCAAATTTGGCCATTAACGCCTCGCAGGCCTTCTCTGCCCATTGAATGGGGGAAAGGGTTTCTTGCATGGGGTTCATTCCTCCTTCTCGTATTAAGCCTATTTTAGCAGAGGAAAATGTACATTTTTTGCGAAAATGCCTTCATTCTTCTTATATCTTGCAGGAAATAAGCAGAAGCGTATAATAAAATGACAGACTGAGAAGAGAGGCGGAGCTTTGGATGGGAGATTTTCAATTTGAAAATAGGGACGGTACTTTTTTGGTGTCCCACCGGAGGGCGTTAAGCCACAATATGCCTGCCAGCCATTTTCACGGTACGTATGAAATCTTTTATTTAATGTCTGGCAAACGGGAATTTTTCATTAAGGACAGGACGATGGTGATCAATGAAGGGGATGTTATTATTATCTCTCCTAATATTTTGCACCGGACTACCAATACGGAAACGCCCCAGCATGAGCGGCTCATTATTAATATTCATGAGCAAGAGATGGCCGCGGCTAATGGTTCCTATATGAACACTTTGCAGCCGCTGTTTGAGCAGGAGTACATGATCATTAAATGCTCTTTGCAGGACAGGCTATCCATCGAGTCCCTATCAGGCCGTATTATCGAGGAAATTCAGGATAAGAAGGCGGGCTTCGAGATGTATGCGCAGACGTTGGTTCTGCAGCTGCTCCTCGTTTGCTGCCGGCATGTCAAACAAAACAGCATAGAGCCGATAGAATCGCCAAGCCCGATGCATGAAAGAATTTCGGAGGTTGTTCGCTATATTAACAGCCATTATATGCAGGATCTTTCGCTTCATCTGCTAGCAGAGAAATTTTATGTCAGCCCCTATTATTTAAGCCGTTTTTTTAAAGAAGCGACGGGTTTTACATTTGTAGAGTATTTGAACAGCGTCAGGATCAAGGAGGCGAAGAAGCTGTTGGAGCAATCGTCGATGAAGGTCAACCTGATTGCAAGGAAGGTAGGCTTCGGAAGCGTGACGCATTTTGGCCGAGTGTTCAAGTTAACGACGGGCCATAAGCCATTATTTTATAGAAAGGGGAAGTGACTAAACCATGTCCAACAGGCATGGTTTTTTTTATTGCTAAACATTCCATACCTTTTCCGAATGGTACGGGGTAGGATTCATTTGCCTCCCATTATAATATAAACTTCAAATAAGAAATGGAGGACCTATTCATTCACGACAGGGGGCACACAAGCTTGATAAGCTTGACATTCTTGCATCAGTGGTTCAAGGGTCATCTGAATGAAAGCAATTTGCGCACCAAGCTGCTGCTCCTATTCACCGTGCTTATTTTGCTGCCTTTAAGCCTGCAAGGTATGGTGACGTACCGTCATTTCTTAGCAACGGTTAATCACAAGACGGAGCAATTTACAATCGACATTGTTCAGCAGATCAACACCAATCTTGATCGGATGCTGAAAGACCTGGAACGATTATCGCTTATGCCGTTGTATGATCAGATGGTGTTGTCCATTCTGGCGAAATACAACGGGCCGATGGGCTCGGGGACTTGGGCGCTATCCGACGATTATTTGAAAATGAAGCTGTATACATCTGGGCAAGCATATAACCGACCTGAAATTCGCGGCATTCATCTAATCAGCAACAGCGGCATTTTATTTTCGAATGTAGATGCGATGTCGGCCGATGCGGTATGGGATAGCAGGCGGGATTCATGGTTTTCAGAGCTGAATCAATCCGATGGGGAATGGACAATCATCCCGCCTCATGAACCGTCCTATTACAGCAGCCCAAGCTCGGAGTCCTACATATCAGTCGCAAGAGTGATTAGAGAGCCTAAAACGCTAGTGCGATTAGGTTACATGATTATTGACGTCAAGGTGGAGGCGTTCGGCCATATTTTATCGAACCTGAATTTTGAGCGGGAGGCAAGCCTTTTGATCGTCGATGAAAGGCAGCGATTCATATTCGAGCGAGTGGAGGAGGGTGGCGTTTCCGCCTATGGCGAGCTGTTAGAAGATGGTCAGCTGCAGGAAATGAGGAATAGGCAAAAGAAAAAGCTCGGCAGCCGCGAGTATTTATTCGTGCAGCATCATTCCTCCTATACAGGCTTGTCCGTAATCAGCTTGACGCCGATCGCCGTTATCCAGAAGGAGTCGCATGAAATGATGACTTTTACGCTATGGTTTGCAGCCGTTTGCGTCGGAATGGTTACAGGGCTGGCGGTGCTGCTCTCCTATCGTATAACAAAGCCGCTTATTGAGCTGAAGAAGGCGATGGCCCGAGCTGAGCAGGGGAATTTCAATAAACGGGTAACGATGCTAAGCAATGATGAGTTTGGTCTGCTTGGACGAGGCTTCAACAATATGATGGAGGAAATCAATCGTCTCTTTCATGAGGTATTTGTACTTGGCATGCGGGAGAAGGAAGCGGAGCTGTCTGCTCTTCAAAGCCAAATCAATCCGCATTTTATTTATAATACGCTGGAGTCAATTAATATGATGGCCATTCAGTGCAAGCATGCTGAGGTGTCTGATATGGTGACCGCCCTCGGCAAGCTGCTTCGATACACCATTGATAAGGTGGACAGACGGATTCAACTTTGGGAGGAAATCCAGTTTGTAGATTCCTATGTGCGCATTCAACAGGTCCGATATGGTGGCAAGCTGCAGGTACTGTACGAAATGGAAGATGAGGTGAAGGACTGCCTTATACCGAAGCTTATTTTGCAGCCGTTGGTTGAGAACGCAGTCTATCATGGCATAGATGATCGAGAAGAGGGGGGCACAATCTGGATTTCTGCCCTGCGTTTCGAGGATGAGCTGCTTATTACGGTTCGTGACAATGGCAAAGGAATGAGTGAAATGGAAATTGAAAAGCTAAATGAGACGATAGGCAAGCATCCGGCCAATCAGCCGCTGCAGCTCAGTGGTCGCGATGAGTTGGGGCTAAGCAACATATTCCAACGCATCGTGCTTATGTATGACAAGGGCGGCAGCCTTACAGTGGATGGGAGCCCGGGACAGGGCTTCGCGGTTACGATTACGATTCCACTCTAAGAGACAGGGGCTGGGAAGCATGTATAAGGTTTTACTCGTAGAGGATGAAACGGTTATACGCCAGGGCTTGCGGGAACTGATCCATCAGTCGGTCCATTCGTTTGAGGTAACGGGAGAGGCTGCGAACGGCAGCGAGGCAATCGCTTATTTAAAGGCTGACATGCCTGATGTCATGATCACCGACATCAGGATGAGAGAGATGGACGGACTGGTGATGATGGGAAAGGTGAAGCAAATGTATCCGGAGCTGATCGTTATTATTTTGAGTGGCTACGGGGAGTTTGTCTATGCGCAAAAGGCGATAGAATATGGCGTGTTCAAATATTTGCTGAAGCCGATTGAGCGGCACGAGCTTGTAGCTGCAATGCAAAAGGCCCAACTGCTTCTGGATCGCAAGTATGGCGTTTCGACTTCGCTGCCCACAGCCGCAAATCTGGAACAGACGGGAAGTGGCGGTGATACTCGCAAAATTATCCGCGACATCAGGGAGTATGTAAAACGGCATATCGACGGGGATTTGCGCTTGCAAACCGTCGCATCCCAGGTGAGCCTGAATGCGACGTATTTGAGCCAGCTGTTCAAGAACGAGACGGGGGTCAATTATTCGGAATATGTATTGGAGGTGCGCATGGAAAGGGCGAAGTGGCTGCTGGTGCATACGCAGCTGAAAATCTATGATGTGGCACGGCTGTCCGGACATCAAAGCCCGAAGCATTTCATGCTTGTATTCAAGCAGCAGACAGGTCAGACAGCAGGCGAGTATCGCGATCAATTTACCGACGCCAACTTTTAGGGGAGACACGATAAGGAAATAGAGGAATAAAACGCACCATTTCTGCAATTTGCATGGTTTAAGGAAGGCAATAGCCACCGCTATACTTAAGTAGGAAATACAAATTAATGGCTGCTAAGGGGGATTTTATGAAAAAATCGAGTCGGGCACTCCTATCCATTTTACCGATTGCAATAGCTGTCGGCTGCAGCAGTACGAACTCTGGCAACGTTGTAAACAATGGTACGGAGCAGAAGGAGGACATCGAATTAACGTTTTTAATGTGGGGCAATCAGGGGCATATGGATGTGTACAGCAAGCTCATTGCTGGCTTCAAACAGGAGAACCCGGGTATTCAGGTGGTGATGGAATCCGTGCCGTTCGCTGATTACCAGCAGAAAATTTCAGTGCTGGCAGCCGGCAGGACGCTGCCGGACATCGCATGGGTATCCGAGCGGATGATCCCCCAGTTCAAGGCAAATGGCATATTGGCGGATGTATCCGAATTTAAAAATGACGCGGACTTTAAGCTGGGCGATTACATTCCAAGCACCCTTGACCTATTCCGCGACGGCGAGCAGCTGCTCGGCTTGCCTTTCTCGACGCCGCCAGTTGTTATGTTTTATAACAAGACACTTTTTGATCAAGCGAAATTATTAGACCCAAACACGCTCGCATCAGAAGGCAAATGGACATGGGAACAATTCGTGCAATCCGCCAAGGCGATCTCAAGCAGCGATGCGAAAAGCCGCATCTACGGCGCGAACTTTTTCCGCGACTGGAAAACATGGGCGATTTTATCCTCCTATTCCTGGTCCAATGGCAGCGGACCGTTCAACGCAGATTTAACTGCTTTCACCTGGAATGACCAGTACGGCTTGGAAACGTTCGATATGCTGAGCCGCATGATGTTCACCGACCAGTCTCATCCGAAGGCTGGCGAGCAGGTCAGCTTTGATGCGGGCAACGTTGGGATGTTCTTCGACAACTACAGCTATGTATCGAAAGCAAGAGAGATTACGAGCTTCGAGTGGAGCATAGCGCCGATGCCGTCCGGCTCGCAGGGCAGTGTGCCGATGCTTGGACAGGCGGGCTACACGCTGTTCAAGGACAGCAAGCACCCTGAGGAAGCGAAGAAGCTTCTGAAATATTTCGCTAGCCAGGCCGGTATAGAGGCGACAGCGACTTATTTTGTCCCGCCTCGCACCTCAGTGCTTCAATCGGATGCGTTCCTGCATCAGCCGAACAACCCGCCAGCAGAGCATATTACTCAGGCGGTTATCGACGAAATGCCGAAGGCCCGCATGCTTCCGGGGCATATTCGCTGGCAGGACATCGACAACGCCGTTCTGCAGGGGTTCGACCGCCTGTTCGGCAGATCGGGCAGCACGCAGGAAAACTTGGCAAAAATGCAAACGGAAGTTGACGCTATTTTGAAATAAGCAGCCGTATAAGGGGGACGGTCCGTCTGACGGGCCACCTCGCCTCGCCAAAAAAGTTCAAGGGAGTGGAGTGAATTGGGAAAATTAAAGGAGCAGTTCAACAAGCATAAGCTATCTTTATTCATCAGCCTGCCCGGCAATGATGCGGCGCTGGCACAAGCTGCGCTCGATGAGGGCGCTGACGCACTGAAGGTGCATGTCAATGTGGGTCATCGAGCTAGCGGCACGCACTTTGGTTCACTCGACGAATATGAAGCGGTATTTCACAGCATTCGGGAAAAGTTTGACGGGCCATTCGGTGTTGTGCCAGCTGGTAGCCTTGAAGGCGTGACCAGACCGGACATGGAAAGATTGGCTCCGCTGGGCTTTGATTTCTATTCGATTTATGCCCATCATCTTCCCTCGCTTCTGTTGGAGGAGCTGGGCCTTGACCGAACGTTTGCAATCAATGAACATTATGATCTCACACTTGTACAGAGCGCAGGGCAGTTCGGCTTTACCGCTCTGGAAGCTTCAATTGTGCCGGGAAGCGAGTATGGGACGCCGCTCAGCTTTGCAGATGTGATGAAATATCGCTATTTAGTAGAGCATTCGGGACTTCCGGTTGTTATTCCATCACAGCGGCGGCTTGTACCGGGCGATGTAGCGGTGCTGCGCAATGCTGGTGTTAGTGCGATTATGCTGGGGGCAATTGTAGTCGGGAAGACGGAGGATCAGCTGCGGAGAACGATCAGCGAGTTCCGCAATGCAATGGATAGATTGAGCTAGAAGGCGGTGTTACCTTAATGAAGGATGTGGGCAAAAATCGAAGAAGAGGGCCGCTTGTCCGGGAGGCGCAAATTGCAGGCTGGCTGTTTGTTTCCCCAATGGTACTCGGTTTTACTTTGCTGCTGCTGTTTCCGATGGGGCAAGCACTCTTTATGAGTTTGATGGATTGGCCGCTGCTTGGTGAACGCCATTTTATCGGGCTTCATAATTATCGGAATATTGCGACAGATCATTTATTTTGGAAAGTGTTAGGGAATACTCTTTATTTTACAGTAGGCCTTGTTCCG